>NZ_CP085136.1:3617500-4231322 GCF_020616535.1 Lichenihabitans sp. PAMC28606 | reverse complement strand
ATGCGACAAAGGTCGAACTCTGCATCTTCGACGATGACGGCAAGGAGGAGATCGCGCGGATCACCCTGCCCGAGTTCACCAACCAGATTTATCATGGCTTTCTGCCCGACCTGAAACCCGGCACGCTCTATGGCTATCGGGTGCATGGCCCCTACGAGCCCCACAACGGACACCGCTTCAATCCGAACAAGCTTCTGCTCGACCCCTATGCTCGCGGCCATGTCGGCGACATCATTTGGGATCCGGCGGTGTTTGGGTACCAGCTCGAGACCGGCGACGACACCACCTTCGACGAGCGGGACAGCGCAGCTTTCATTCCGAAATGCGTCGTCGTCGATCGCGATTTCGACTGGAAGGAAGATCCAGATTGGCAGCCCGTGCCTTGGGAACGGACAATCGTCTACGAGACCCACGTCAAAGGGTTCACGAAGCAGCATCCGAAAGTGCCGGAGGGCGAGCGCGGCACCTATAAGGGTTTGGCCAATCCCGCAGTCACGGACTACATCAAGTCGCTTGGGGTCACGACGGTCGAACTCCTGCCGGTCCATACGTTCGTGGCCGACCAATTCCTTATCGAAAAAGGAATGACGAACTTCTGGGGCTATAATTCGATCGGCTTCTTCGCACCGGATCCGCGCTATGCGGTGTCGCCGAAAGGTTCAGTTCAAGAATTTAAGGACATGGTGGCTCGCTTCCACGACGCGGGTCTCGAGGTCATCCTCGACGTGGTGTTCAATCACACGGCGGAAGGCAATGAGAAGGGCGCGACGCTCTCGTTCAAGGGCATCGACAACGCCTCTTATTATTCGCTGCAGCCCGACAACCCGCGTTTCTACAATAACGACAGCGGCACCGGAAATACGTTCAACCTCAGCCACCCCCAAGTCACCCGCTTGGTCAGCGACTCCCTGCGCTATTGGGTGCAGGAGATGCATATCGACGGCTATCGCTTCGATCTTGGCACGGTGCTGGGACGGACCCCGACCGGCTTCGACAAGAACAGCGCGTTTCTTCAGCATTGCGGGCTCGATCCCGTCATCAGCTCGGTCAAGCTTATTGCGGAACCCTGGGATATTGGTCCCGGCGGCTATCAAGTCGGCAATTTCCCGCCCGGCTGGGCCGAATGGAACGACAAGTTTCGGGATGTGGTGCGGAGCTTCTGGAAGGGTTCGGCCGGCGTCAAGGAGCTGGTCCCTCGTCTCTGCGGATCAGCGGACGCGTTCAACCATGATGGCCGCCGCCCCTGGGCCTCGGTCAACTTTATCGCGGCGCATGATGGGTTCACGATCAACGATCTCGTGACCTACAACGAGAAGCACAACGACGCGAACGGCGAGGACAACAAAGACGGCAGTTCCAATAACGAATCCTGGAATTGCGGCGTCGAAGGGCCGACCGGCGACGAAACCATCAACCTGTTGCGCGAGAAGCAGATGCGCAATCTGATCGCGACGCTGATGTTCTCGCAAGGCACGCCGATGCTGCTGGCCGGCGACGAGTTTGGCCGCAGCCAGGGCGGCAATAACAACGCCTATTGCCAGGACAGCGACATCAGCTGGATCAACTGGGAGATCGAGCACAAAGGGCAGTCCCTGATCCGCTTCGTCCAGAAGCTGACTACCCTGCGCCAGACCTATCCGATGCTTCACTACACGCGCTTCCTGAACGGTGAACTGAAAGAAGACATCGACACCAAGGATGTGACGTGGATCAAGGAAGACGGCACAGAATTTTTGGCGGAGGATTGGGACGATGGTGAGCGCAAGCGCGTCGGCATGTTGCTGGATGTGCGTGGCTATGCCAGCGATACCAGCAAGGCCCAGGAAGTTTGTCCGCTGCTGATCCTCTTCAACTCCCACCACGAAGATGTCGATTTCCTCCTGCCTGACCATATCGGTGGATCGACATGGAAGCTGCTTCTCGACACGAACCAGCCGGATATGACCGACGGATCGACGATCGAGAATGGCAAGCCGTTGAAGCTGGTTTCGCGGTCGCTCAGCCTGCTCGCGCTGCAACTGACACCCGAGGCTTAATCCAAACGTCTGGACGAGATCGCAGTAGCGATCTCGTCCTTGTTACCGCCGATCGGATCGGTGGTTCGTCGGCACGAGGGGCATTCGGCTGGAGCCCGATCGGTCGCTTAATCCCGATCGGTCAAACCCGACCCTGCCGTTTTATAATGCCACCCTGATTAAAAGCTCCGCCTTCTCGCGATCCGACATGCAACTTCTGGTCGCGAAGCACGACCCTGCGATCTGTCATGATCGGAGACATGGAGGGGCCGGTACGCTGGACGAAACCGGTTCCAGCAGGGCAAAGTCGATGAGATCCGGCTCGGGACTACGGGCGCTCCGTTTGTTCGTCCGCACGAGAGGGGATGAGAATGACACCGCGCGCGACCTATCGGATGCAATTCCACAAGGATTTCGGATTCGACGAGGCAGCGCGTCTTGCGCCCTATCTCGCCAAACTCGGCGTCAGCCATCTTTACGCGTCGCCTTATTTGAAGGCTCATCCGGGTAGCACCCACGGTTACGACATCGTCGACCACGATCAGTTCAATCCGGAACTCGGGGGCGAGGCCGGGTTCGAGCGGCTTGTTGCGGCGCTCTCGGATAATGGGCTTCGTCACATTCTCGATTTCGTCCCGAACCATATGGGCGTGGGCGGAGCCGACAATTCCATCTGGCTGGATCTTCTCGAATGGGGCGAAGAGGCCGACCATGCCGGCTGGTTCGACGTCGATTGGACGCCGGATCGCGTCGACCTGCGCGGCAAGGTGTTGGTGCCTCTCCTCGGTAAGCAATATGGTGTAACGCTCGAAGCCGGAGATCTCGTTCTCAAATACGACAGCCAGGACGGCAGCTTCGCGGTCTGGGCGCATGACACGCATAAGCTTCCGATCTGCCCGATCGACTACGAGGACATTTTGGGCCATTCGGTGCCGGCTCTTGAAGTGCTTGGCGATGCCTTCTCAGACCTTCTGCAGTGGCGCCCGCAAATCATGCGCCGGGCCCGAGATCTCAAGTCGGACTTAGCCCGCCTCGCGATGAACAGCGCCGCGGTGAACGATGCCATCAAAGCCGCTCTTCATCGTCTGAACGGCGTGGCCGGCAACGAGGCGAGCTGGGCGATGCTCGATGCCTTGATCAAAAAGCAGAGGTGGAAGGTCACGCATTTCCTCGTGGCTGGCGACGACATCAATTATCGGCGGTTCTTCAACATCGCGACATTGGCCGGGCTACGGATGGAACTGCCGGACGTGTTCGACCACACGCACCGGCTCGTGCTTCGCCTCATGCGGGAGGATAAGCTCGACGGGCTGCGGATCGATCACATCGACGGTCTCTACGATCCGAAAGGCTACCTGCAAAAACTCCGCAATGACGCGCCGTTGTCACGAGACGGAAGCCTGCCTTATCTCGTCGTCGAGAAGATCCTCGGTCATGACGAGCCCTTGCGTGACGATTGGCCGATCGATGGCACCACGGGCTATGACTTCACCAATCTGCTGACCGGTTTGTTCGTTCAGGCGAGGCACGAGGGCAAGTTCACCCGGTTCTACGATGAGTTTCTCGAGAAGCCCCAGTCTTTCGACGCGATCACCCACAAGAGCAAGCTGAAGATCATCGACGACGAAATGTCGAGCGAGTTGCATCGCATGGCGCGTGCCGCAACCCGTGTCGCGCGCGAAAACAACAAGACGACGGATTTCACCTTTACGGTTCTGCAGCGCGCCATTCGGGCGATCGTGGCGGCTTTCCCGGTCTATCGCACCTACATCGACGGTACAGACGAACCGACGGCTGAAGACCTCCGCTATGTCGATATTGCGATCGCGGCCGCGACAAAAGACGAGCCGTCGATCGATCCAAGTGTGTTCGCGTTTCTACAGCGCCTCCTGTCCGGCAATCTCGCCGATGGACCCTGGCATGGCTATCGCCGATCCGACGTCTACCGCTGCGCCATGACGCTGCAACAATATTGCGGGCCCGTCATGGCAAAGGGCGTCGAAGATACCGCCTTCTACCGCTACTATCGGTTTGTCGCGTTGAACGAAGTGGGCGGCTCGCCGGATCGGTTCGGCATTTCGCTCGGCGCGTTCCACGAGGCTAACCGGCAGCGCATCCAGCGCTGGCCGACGACCATGCTGGCCACCTCGACCCACGACACGAAGCGCGGCGAGGACACGCGTGCGCGGCTCGCGGCCTTATCAAACCTGCCTGACGAATGGAGCCAAAAACTCCAAGAGTGGCAGTCGATTCTCGGCCGGGATAGCGCCCCGTGCTTACGGCCCGATCGCAACGACGAATATCTCTTCTATCAATTGCTGGTCGGCACGTGGCCGGCCGACTTCATCGGCCAGGACAAGCTGCCCCATGAGGGGCTGACCACCTATGTGGATCGCCTCAAAGCCGTGATGAGGAAGTCGTTTCGCGAGGCCAAGACGCATTCGACCTGGGTTGCGCCGGACGAGGCCTATGAGACGGAGGCTTTGGCATTCGTCGACGCCGCGCTCGTGGGGCCGCGGTCGGAAAAATTCCTCGCCTCCCTTCGCCCTTTCGTCGATCAGGTCGCCCGCTCTGGCGCCGAGGTGACCTTCGCTCAGACCGTGCTGAAGTTTGCCGTGCCGGGCATGCCTGACGTCTATCAGGGCGCAGAGCTTTGGGATCTGTCCATGGTGGACCCGGACAATCGTCGCCCGATCGACTTCACGGCGCGAGCGACTGCGCTCGACACCATTCTCGAACAGGCAGGTGGGGCCTCAGCCGCTCTTGGAGCTTTGTGGCGCGACTGGCACGATGGCCGCTTCAAGCTTGCGCTGACGGCGCTTCTTCTCGATCAGAGACGCGCCCATCCAGATGTCTTCATGCGAGGAAGCTACACGGCGATTGCAACCGGCACCGAGGATCTCTGCGCTTTCGAGCGCCGCTTCGGCGACGTCCGGCTGATCGTGTTGGCCAATCGATTTCCGTCGGCCCAGGTGGATGTGTCGCGCCGGCTGGTGCTGACCGCGGACCTTCAGGGCACGACGGCTCGCAATCTTCTGAATGGGCGGGATGTCGGCTTTGGCGCCGACATCGACGTCGCAATGATGATGGACGGGCTTCCCGCAGCAGTCCTGATGATCGGGGCGACCTGATCAGATCGCTGATTTCGAGACGCCGCTCCAGATCATGATGACAAGCGACACGAGGCCGAGCGGGGCAAGAACAAGAAGAACGCCCAAACCGATAGCTGAATCGGACATTTCAAAACCTTATAGCATGGATAGTCGTTGACCCAGATGCATGGCGGTCGGGGTTAAGTCTACCAAAGCTTCTATGGACGGTTGCACCTTACGGAAACCGATCATTAAAATATGATTGAAGAACGTTAAGCTTTTGTCTCGCCGGATCGTCTGCTGAAAGGCCAGGTGATAACCCCCGAGCAAAACAACGCCCACCAAATGATGACGGGCTGAGCCAAAAGTCGAGGCCCATGGTACCACCAACTCTGCGGCAGTTGCGGAACGACGATCCCCTCGAGCGCATGTTTAATGTTGGCCGGGAACACGCAGAATGCGTAGAGCGCCAGCATCACACCGGCCCACCACCGAAAACGCCCGGTCAATAACCCTGCGGCCCCGGCGAGTTCACAAACGCCGGTCAGCATGACGACGAAACGCGGAGACGGGACCCAATCCGGAACGATCGGGAGGAAAGCGTCCGGCGAGGCAAGGTGGACGACGCCCGCAGCCGCGTAGAACACGACCATCACGGCCAGCATAACCCAGCGCACGGGCGTCATGGAGGAAGCAGCGATCGCGGGATGAGTGATCTGTGTCAAAGATTTTTCCGGAATGTCGAGGAGGCGACAGGCCTCCTCGACCGGAGATACGAGCGTGAGCTTCAAACCGGTCTATGCTGCCGAATTAAAAGCGGAGCGCCTCGTAATCGGCGCGGCTCATGCCGATGTCCTGAAGCAGGTGATCGTCGAGCCTGTCGCAGGGCGTTCCCTGGAGCCAGGTTTGCCCAACGCGCACCGCGTTCGACAATCCCTTGAGGAAACCGACACGCGGCACGTCATAGCGGGTTTCGTTCTTGAAGCCGTAATCCGTCGATGGACGGTCGGAGTAGAGAGAGGCTTGGAGCATTCGAGTGGACCTTGATGATTTCTTTGTTGTTGCATTGCAATATAAAGGCAGTTTGCTGAAATCAAAGGCATGCCTGCCATGCTGCGGTGCAGGGCAAAGGAGTGTTTGGTCAAGATGCGAGCAAAATCGCCTGTTGTCTCAAGCATGTCGCGCTGTCGGCCGCGCGGGTGGTCCAAAACTCTGACCTCTGCGGCGTCGGCTGCGGCAATATGGTCAGCGCTTCCTACAAAAAGCTGAGCCTTCAACTCCTTCGGCGATGCTCCGGCATGTGACTTCGTCCATGATCGCAACACCCGATTCTCTGGAACTCTCCCGATGGCAACGCCGCACCGTCTCCCGTCCCTCAACGCGCTACGCGCCTTCGAGACCGTGGCGCAGCACCTGAGTTTTGCGAAAGCCGCCGACGATCTTCACGTCACCAAAGCCGCGGTCGCCCAGCAGGTGCGGCTGCTCGAGGCGGAAATCGGCACAGCTCTCGTCCGACGGTCCGGTCGCGGGCTGTCGCTGACCGATGCGGGCCAGGCCGGCCTGCGCGATCTGAAGGACGGTTTCGCCAAGCTCGCCTCCGGCGCGCGGCGCATGAGGGAGGCTCGCGGCCGCGATCTCGTGGTGATCAGCGCGGGCGCCTCCTTCGCGGCGACGTGGCTGGTGCGCCGTATCGGAGATTTCAAACAGGAACATCCCGAGATCGATGTCCTGCTCGATGCCGCCCGCTCGGCCACTGAAATGGATCGCGAAGGGATCGACGCTTATATCGTGTGGGGGACGGGTGATTTCCCCGGCTTCATCTCGGTCAGGTTGTTCGAGGAACATGTCTTTCCGGTCTGCTCCCCTCGTCTGCTCGATGCTGGCAACCCACTGCGTGACCCGGCCGATCTCAGGCGACACACGCTGCTGCATCTCGAATGGGATTGGCACTTCGGCGCGTGGCCCGATTGGGAGACGTGGCTCAAGACGGCTGGGGTGAGCGATGTCGATGTCGGCCGTGGACTTTGGTTCAACCAGATGTCGATCGCGCTCGAAGCTGCGATCCAGGGTCAGGGTGTGGCGCTGAGCACGCGAGCGCTCGCGGCCGACGAGATCCGGCAGGGGCATCTCATCGCGCCGTTCGCCACCAGCATCGAAACCCCGTTCGGCTATTATTTCGTCTGCCGTGCGGACTATCTCCGCAGCCCGAAATTCGTGGCGCTGCGGCAATGGCTGATCGACGAGGCGGCGCGCTCGCAGATCTGAGGGACGACGGGCGCCGTCGGCTCAGGCGCGGCGGGCCTCCGGCCATTCCTCGACAAGATCCGGGACGTTGGCACGCCAGCGCCGGATGAGACGCAAGGTCTCGAGCAGATTGCGGGGCCGACCGAACAGGAAACCCTGCCCGAGTTCGCATCCCATGGCGGTCAGCATGTCGGCCTGCGCTTCTTCTTCGACGCCTTCGGCCACCACCGTCAGATCGAGTTCCGCGCCGAGTGAGACGACCGCGCCGATGATCTTGCGGCCGGCCGTATCTGACATCAAGGACCCGACAAATGTGCGGTCGATCTTGAGAATGTCCATCGGCAGCGTGTTGAGGTAGTTGAGCGAGGAATAGCCTGTCCCGAAATCGTCGATCGCGATTTGCAGGCCGTGATCGCGACAGTGATCGAGAGTGCGAACGCAGTGCTCGGCATCCTTGATCAGCACACTCTCGGTGACCTCGAGCTTGACGTGCCTCGGATCCACCCCGGCGTTGCAGAGGATCGAGACCGCCTGCGATGCGAATCTGTCCTGATGGAGGTCTGCCGCAGAGACGTTCACGCTGACGAAGAGCGGCTCGACGGCGCCGGCATTCGACAACCCTGCCGCCATGAGGGAGGGGAATTGCCGGGCGACCTTCTGGAGGCAATAGGTCGTCACCGCAGTGATGACGCCGCTCGCCTCGGCAAGCGGAATAAAATCGCAGGGTTGCAGCAATCCGCGCTGCGGATGATGCCAACGGAGCAACACCTCGAGACCGGCGAGTTGCCGGGTCGCCAATCGCACAATGGGTTGGAAGAATAATTCGAGTTCGTTGCGCTCGATCGCCCGATGGAGCTGCACGTCGAGCGAGAGGATCTCCCGCGCAGCAACGAAATGATCCGCCCAGGCCGAAGGGACCGCAAACGCGTCGGATGCGCTCGACACCGTGCCGCGAAGACGCTCGAGAAGAATGCCGAGGCAGAGCCGGAGCACGGGATCGGCCTCTGCGATGCGGGTCGAAATCTGCTCGCGCGAGACGACCAGGAGTTCGCAATCGTCGGCCGAGATCGCCGAGATGGCGCGGGGCCCGTCGTCGACGAGAGCGACTTCCCCGAAGATGTCGCCCGCTTGGCGCTCTGCAACGACCTGCTTTCGGCCCGCCCGAACGATGAAGAGCTCGACGCGCCCTCGCACAATCAGATAGGCGGTCGAGGCGCAGTCGCCCTCGATGAACAGCACAGATCCCGACGGCGCGAAAAGAAGTCCCGACGAACCATACATGGCGATATGCCACCCCCACTGCGTTACCAAAGACTAATGCAACAGGCATTAACCAAACGAGAAGATAGGTGCAGTGCGGTACAGAACGCGGGTGTTTCGTGCGACGTCCGTCGGGCCGTCAGCCGGTCAGGGGTGAGGCGTTCCGAGCGCCAAAAAGCCGGATACGATGAGAATGTTGGTCAGATGATGCAGGAACTGGTCGAAGCCGAGCAGCCACCAGAATTCAGCCTGGCCGGCATCCAGCGCCGCACGACGCCCGACCACGGCTTTGGCTCGGTCGATGACGGCATGGACCACGAGTTCGAGGGGCGCGAACCACCAGAGCTTCGGATAGAGCAAAAGCGCGATTAAAAGCGTCAGGGCGGCATGGCCCCCCGCATGAAGCATCAAAGGCAGCACCCAATTGTCGGTGCCGGCCTTGCCGCGCGCGATCCAAGCGGTCTGGAAGAGGAAATCGGCGCAAAAATGCTTCGCCGCCATGACGCACATCAGGGCCGTCGCCGTCCCCAACGGAACCAACATGCTCAACTCCACGCCTGCCCCGGCTGCGTTCTCGAAAAGCGATGAGCCTCGCTCACACCGCTTGCGTCCGCGCGCCGGATCGGATCAGCGACGTGCCGACCCTGATCCAAGCCCTACCCGACAAGTCTGAAGAAAGAAATGCCGTCGCGCGTTCATCCAAGCCGTACACCGCGTTCCCTGACGCAAGACCGTCGAGGCGCGAGTGGCAGGCCCCGTCGTCAGGCCGTGCCGATATAGTCGATCATGGATTGCTTTTCATGCTCGATCAGTTCGAGCCGATGTTTCACGACGTCACCGATCGAGATCAGCCCGGACAGGCGGCCCTCGTTGACGATCGGCATATGCCGGAACCGCCCATCGGTCATCTGTTCCATCGCGGCCGTCACGCTCGTATGCTCCGTCGCGGTCACGACCTTGGCGGTCATGAAGGCCGAGACGGCCTGATCGAGAACGGCACTGCCGTGCTTGGCCAAGGCTCGGATGATGTCTCGCTCGGACAAGATGCCAAGCACCTCCCGATCGGCGCTCGTCACCACCAGCGCGCCGATGCCTTTTTCACTCAACACCGTGCAGGCTTCACCGAGCGTGCGGTGGGGCGCGGTCGTAATCACCGCCTGCCCTTTGTTGGCCAGAATATGCGATAAGTTCATGGTCACCTCCCTTGGCGATGCGTCGCGGCTCTTGAGAGCTCTTGCTGCAAGATCGTCAGCATGATCCTGCTCGTGGCCAGGCACAAGGGGCGGCTTGATCAGGGGCGCTGCGGGTCTTCGGCGTGCGAGTCGACAGCGCCACCTGCATCAGGCGCGGAGATCACATCTCCGATCGCCATCGTCGTGCGGACGGGATCGAAGAGGGGAAACGCCAGGAGCCCGAACAGAAACCCGCCGATATGGGCCTGCCACGCGATCGGTGCGTCGGAGATCCCCATCGCGACGGCGCCAAGACCGCTCGCAAGATTGGTCACGAACCAGACGACCAGAAACGTCATGGCGCGTCGGTCGCGCACCATGCGGCCCAACGGAACCATCGGGCGGCGCGCCAGGGCCATACTGTCCCGCCCGAGATCGCCGACCCCGAGTTGTCGGTCCGGCTGGAACATGAAGCGAAGCGCGGCGGCCATGCAGCCCGATACGGCCGCAGAGGCGCCGATGAGTGGCTGCAGATCGCGCGGGAACACCAGATAATGCGCGATGGCGCCGGCGAGCGCGCCACCCAACAGGAATAATACGAACCGCCATGACCCGAAGCGGCGCGCGACCGGCGTTCCGAAGGCCAGCAGCCAGATGCCGTTCAGCCCGAGATGCGTCCAGTTTCCGTGCAGCAAAGAATAGGTCAGGAGCGTCCAGGGCTGAAGCGAGCCATCCCCCAGAAAGAAGCGGGCGACCTCGATACGGGTCTGCCCAGCAGCGCTGTCGGGATCGAGACCGGCGACCCCGCCGAGCACCCAGGCCGGATCCCATGCGAGCGTCAGCCGACCCGGTACGAAAGCAAGCCGCGCCAGCACATCGGCATCGACCATCTCTGGCAGGCTGGTTCGGATGAGGTGGATGACGGCGAGGACACCGAAAACGATCACGAGCGAGATCGGAATACGGAAAATGGGTTGCTTGGGCGGGTCGATACTCAATGCGGGTCCTTGAGGTGCAGCGAGCGGCTGTGTCGGGTTGGCGGAGGCCCATGCGTCGTCGCGTCGACGCCCCCGACACTTAAGCGATCGATGGTCGAACCAGAAGCAAAACCATAACCGGCGCCGCTTCCATCGGCGTGGCATCGCTGATGCTGCTTGCACCCCAAGACAGGGTCGATGTGGCGCGTATTGGACACGTCCGATACGCACCCGCACCAAATCGATACTCGGGGTTCTAAATGATACATGCCGTTTCACAGGAGCTCTACGCTTACTGGAACACTTTGCGCGGCGGCCGCACGGCTCCCGAACGCGGCGAGATCGACCCCGCGGCCATCCGTGGAATCTTGTCGGACACGTTTATCCTCGAAGTCGACACGCCAACCGGAACTCCGATTTTTCCAATCCGGCTGTCCGGCACGCGGATGAATGCCCTGTTTCTCGACGAGTTGAAGGGCCGGTCCTGGCTGAGCTTGTGGGACAGGTTCGATCGGAGCACGATGCTGAGCGTGCTGTTCGGCGTGCTCGATGACGGATCGCCTGCGGTCGCCGGCTTGGCGGCCGGGCCGGAGGATCAATCGCAGATCGAGCTTGAGATGCTGCTCCTGCCGCTTCGTCATAACGGCCGCGCGCATGCCCGGCTGCTCGGTTGCATCGCACCGCTCACGATCCCGTCCTGGCTCGGGCTGTCGCCGGTCAACTACCTGTCGTTGCGCTCTCTGCGTCTTCTCGAAATCGAGCGAGCGGCTTTCACGCTTGACCAACTCGAGCCGGCCCCCCCGAAGCCTGTCGTCCGCAACGAACCGCCGAAACGCTACGGCTATCTCGTGCTCCACCAGGGCGGCAGGGCAGCGGGCGGAGACCGCCGTGCCGGGTGATACGGGTCGCGCTTACCGATCGTTAACCAAAAATCCGTGATGGTCGTCGCATGACGATCGCGCATGCCCCTGCCCTGTTTCAGTCCGCGTTCCGTGGTGTGACGCCACCCGGCGCGGAGCGTCGCCGCCATCAACGCGTGCGGGTGCAACTGCTCGGGCGTTACATGCTCGGGGACCGGCAGGAATATCCGTGCCAAGCCATCGACATGTCACCGGGCGGGGCGTCGCTGGTGGCTGCCGTCAAGGGCATCACCGGGGACCGGGTGGTCTGCCACCTCGATCAGATCGGCCGCATCGAGGGCGTCATCGCACGCCTGACCGAAACCGGTTTCGCCATCCAGATCAGTGTGCCGCTGGTTCGGCGGGAGAAGCTCGCCGAACAATTGACATGGCTGGCTAACCGGCAAGCACTCGGCTTGCTGGACGGGCGACGTCACATCCGCATCGTTCCACGGCTCGGTCGTACGACTGTTACGACCCAGGATGGCAAGACGATGCCGGCGCGACTCCAGGACGTGTCGCTCTCCGGAGCCGCGCTTCAATGCGACATCCGGCTGGCGATTGGCGCAACGCTATCGATCGGCAACACGCGTGGGCGGGTCGTGCGCGCGTCGGCGGGATGTCTCGGAGTCGAATTCGACTCGCTGCTCCCGATCGACACGTTCGACGAACACATCGTTCTCTAGGCCGCAAAGATGCAGCAGGCCGCCAAAACACACCCGGCCGCAAAGATGCGGCAGGCCCGAGCAGGCAGGCCTCAGCGCTCTTCGAGATCGTAGTCGAGAATCGCCATCTGGAACGTGTAGGAATTGCCCTTCGGATCGTCGGCCGAGACGATGCCGAGAAAGTCGCTGCCCGAATTAAGTTCGACCGAGTCGGTCTTCTTGGCGCGCGCCATCACCTTCAGCTTCGGATTTTCGAAGAGCAGCCGCAAATATTCTTCGATCGCCGGCCGCTGCACCGGGATCTTCATTTCAAACGAAAACGAGCGGTCGCCGTCCTCGTCGTCGACCACGAGCTTGCCGATCTTGCGCTCACCCAGTGCGACGTCGGCGGCGCCGTCCTCTTTGGCGTGTTGCGTGACCTTCAGGCCCGTATTGCCCAGGATGCCACGCAGATAGTCCTGCAACTGATGCAGTTCGGTCTTGTTCAAGATGATCCCCCGGATCGCGTTGGGCCGATATCGGCGGTGGAGGACTCGCGAGTCCTGATCGATCGACGCGCCGACATGCCGTCGTGGTGCCTATAGGCCGATCGACGCGAGGCCGCCAGCCTGCCGTTCTCGGCAGATCAAGCGTCGCCTCCGCGATCGAGTTTCTGCAGCCGCTGATCCATGGAACGCGCCGGCTCCGCACATCCGGCTTCACCGACGACCCGAGCCGGCACACCCGCGACCGTGGTCTTCGGCGGAACGGGTTGGAGCACGACCGAACCGGCCGCGACCCGCGAGCAATGGCCGACTTCGATATTGCCGAGCACCTTGGCGCCCGCGCCGATCAACACGCCATGACGAATTTTCGGATGCCGATCGCCGCTCTGCTTGCCGGTGCCCCCGAGCGTCACGTCCTGCAGCATCGAGACATCGTCCTCGATCACGGCCGTCGAGCCGACGACCAGACCGGTCGCATGATCCAGGAACAGGCCCTTGCCGATCACGGCGGCGGGATGGATGTCGGTTTGAAAGACGCTCGACGACCGACTCTGAATGTAAAGAGCGAGATCCTGGCGGCCTGCCTTCCACAACGCATGCGCCATGCGGTGCGTCTGGATGGCGTGGAACCCTTTAAAATAGAGCAGAGGCTGGATGAGCTTGGTGCAGGCCGGATCACGCTCGGCGACCGCAAGAAGATCGGCCGCGAAGGCCTCCTGTAATCCGGCGCTGGCGACGAGGTCGGTAAAGACCTGCCGCAACAGCGTTCCCGGCACGTCAGGATGATCGAGCCGCGCCGCGATGCGATGCACCACCGCCCCCGCAAGGTCGTCGTGATTGAGCACGGTCGACAGCATCAACCCTGAGAGTTCCGGCTCGTTGCGGAGCACGGCTTCCGCCTCGTTTCTGACGCGGTCGAAGAGAGGATCGGTCCCGGGAAGGCCGATCACCTTGGCGCTCGCGCGCTGATCCATGACAACTCCTCGCGATCATCGGACCGCCTGTTGCCCTTACAAATACGGTTCTGACCGTTGGGCGCAAGCCCCCTCCAGGATGCGCCTCACCGCTTAGGACCGCGCGGCGAGAAACGCCAGCGCCCCGCGCTTATACACCTTATCGCCCACCGCGAAATTATGGTCCCGATCGGGAATCACCAAAGCTTCGCCAGCCGGCAGCAAAGCCGCCAGCGCATGCGGGTCGCCGGCGATGTGATCGGTGCTGCCGACCGCTACGAGAGCGGGGCAGCCGATCGTGCCGAGTTCGGCCGCGGACAGCACCTGGCGTGTGCCCCGAATACAAGCCGCAAGCGCGATCCGGTCATTGCCGTTCTGGTCGGCAAAGCGCCGAAACATCCGTTGTATCGGATCGGTCAGGTCATCGAGGCTCGCAACCTCCATGGCATCGGCGATATGCGGCGGCAGGCTGGCGCCATCGACGAGATGGTGCCCGAGACCACCCAGGATGATCGATCGAACCCGGTGCGAATGGCCGAGCGCCAGAAACGCGGTGACCCGCGCGCCCATCGAATAACCCATCACGTCGGCCTGCTCGATGCCGCAATGATCGAGCAGGCGCGCGACATCATCGGCCATCAGGGGGGTCGCGTAGGCGGCCGGATCATGCGGCTTATCGCTCTGCCCGTGGCCGCGATTGTCGAGCGCGAGAACGCGATAGCCGGCGTCCGTCAGCGCCTTGACCCAACCCGGATTGACCCAGTTGACCCGATGATTCGAGGCAAAGCCATGCACCAGCACCACCGTGTCGGCCGCCACCGGGCCGGCGATCTCCGGGGAAGGAGCCGCATCGAGGTACGCAATGCGAAGGCCCGCCGAGTCAAAATGATCCATGCTCTATCCCACGCTGAGGAGCCATGTAGTTTTGCCCTACACAAGGCTGCCGCGTCCGCATATGGTGCGGCCGCTCGCCCGTCCAGTGTTCCGCGACGAATGTTGCGGACCGGGATCTTGGCTTCGACGCCCGAACCATAACCGCCGGATACGCAATGGCCGCCCATTTCACGACCCCGCATTTCCACAATCAGCCGGGTGTTCCGGTCATCCGGATCGGCGTACACGAATTCATGTGCACCGGCGCCTTGCCGCCCTTCGACCATCCGCATGTCTATATCGACATGGGCGATAGCGACGATGCGGTCTGCCCATATTGCTCGACCCGCTTCGTCTTCGTCGCGTCGCTCGGTCACGGCTGCTCACCAGCCGAATGCGAGTTCAACCCCGACACCGCCCCCTGACACGCCAGCCCGAGCCCCAACCATGCGTCATGTCGTTATGGCCGGGGCCGGAATCGCGGGGCTGACCGCGGCTTTGTCGCTGGCCCGGCACGGCACAAGGATTTCCGTCTTCGACCGGGCGCCCGTGTTGCATGAAGCGGGTGCGGGTTTGCAACTCCCCCCCAACGCGACGCGCGTGATGGCCGAGCTCGGCCTGTTGGAGCGCTTGCGAGAGACCGCGGTCCGGCCCGACCGGCTGCAAATCAGGCGCGGACGGGATGGCGCGACCATCGTCGATCTTCCATTCGGCGCCGCAGCGGAAGCGCGGTATGGCGCCCCGCTCCTGGTCATTCATCGGGCCGATCTCCAGGCTGCTCTGCTGGAAGCGGTCCGGGCGCATCCGTCGATCACACTCGAAACGGGTCAGTCCGTGACATCATTCGCGGTCGATGGTGCGACCGTCGTCGCAAAACTATCGAGCAAGGAGCAAAATCGATCCATAACGTCGGATGGCTTGATCGGCGCCGACGGCCTACGATCCTCGATCCGATCGAGGCTCGCAGCAGACCGGGGCGACGATCGGACCTATTCTGGACGGATCGCCTGGCGGACGTTGGTTCCCGCCGCAGAGGCGCCCGTCTTCGCTCGTGCGTCCGCCACCAACCTGTGGCTCGGCTCCGACGCCCATCTCGTTCACTATCCCGTGCGCGGCGGCACGCTCATCAATGTGGTGGCGATCGTCGCCGACAGGTGGGAGGGATCGGAGGCCGCGCCGAATCTCTGGACGGTGCGCGGCGACCCCGCTCGGCTGAAGAAACCTTTCGCGGCTTGGAGCCGCGAGGCTCGCGACCTGATCGATGCGGCTCCGGACTGGCGGATCTGGCCATTGTTCGACCGACCTCCCCTACAGCGCTGGTCGACCGGACCGATCACCTTGGTGGGCGATGCGGCGCATCCGGCACTTCCGTTTTTGGCGCAGGGTGCTGCGGGCGCGATCGAGGACGGATGGGCCCTCGGGCTGGCTGCCGCCCGACATCCATCGGACACGTCAGCGACCTTTACGGCCTATGAGCGGCTGCGCCACGCCAAGGCCGATCGCGTGCAGCGCGAGTCGCGGCGGCAAGGGGCCGTCTACCATTTCGGGGCCGTCGCAGCGATGGCGCGTGATCTCGCGATGCGGTCCATGGGACAGCGACGCATGCTGAATCGATACGACTGGCTTTATGGAAAACCAGCGGCTGGCGCATGATCGTGACGGCACAATGGCCGGCTCACAACTTTTGGACATGACGGCCGCGCCTTTTCGCCTGCTAGGCACGGGAGGATGATCTCGCCACAATGCGGACGGGGTGAGTAAGAAGATTCGGACCAGTATGGCGATCGATGACGACCACCCCGATTTACGCAGCGCCCATGTTATCGTCGTGGCCAATGAAAAAGGCGGCACGGGTAAATCGACTCTGTCGATCCATCTGACGATCGCATTGCTGAAGGCCGGCTATCGCGTGGCCTCGATCGATCTCGACACACGTCAGCGCACGCTGACCCGATTTTTGGAGAACCGGCAATCGTGGGCCAGCGCCGGGGGCCGCGACATCGAGATGCCGTTTCATCATGCGCTCGACCGCGCCACGACGGCCGACGTGATCGAGAACGAAACGCGCGAATTTGCCGGCTTCGCGGACGCCATCACTCAGATCGAGCATGATTACGAATTCGTCGTGGTCGATACGCCAGCAAGCGACAGCTACCTGATGCGGCTTGCCCATTCGCTTGCCGACACGCTCGTGTCGCCGATGAACGACAGTTACATCGACATCGACGTCTTCTCCCGCGTGCATCACGATCGGGCGCGACGCGGTATGATCGCCCATTACGCCGACCTCGTGCTCGACGCGCGGCGGAAGCGCCGACAAGCCGATGCAGGCCTGATCGATTGGGTCCTGGTTCGGAATCGCATCGCCTCGTTGCAATCGAACAATGCCCGCCAGATCGCCATCAGCCTCGGCAAGCTCGCGCCCGAACTTCTGTTCCGCACCGCCGAGGGTCTGCACGATCGCGTCATTTTCCGGGAATTGTTTCCGATCGGCCTGACGGCGCTCGATCCGATCGAGGCCGCGACGAAGACCGGCGTCCTCACCGGCTCGCAGTTGGCGGCGCGGCAAGAGATCATGTCGCTCATCGAGACGCTGCGACTGCCGGAGCGGGTACCAGGCATGGCGCATCTCGAAGCGCGGCATCTCTGGTTCGAGCGCCTTTCAGCCTATTATGCCGATCTTGCGGCCGGACGCGACATGCAGGGGTGAGTTGCGGACGGATCAATCCGTTGATCGATGCGTTCGCTTCATGTCGTGCAACAGTCCGATATGCCGATGGTCTCGTCTGTTGCGAGACCAACGAAGCGGTTCAGCAACGAGCGCGCGCTTGAAACTTTTCGAATGTCAGATGTGCGGCCAGGCGCTCTACTTCGAGAATACGCGCTGCGAACGCTGTCATCACCGGCTTGGCTACATCGCGAGCGAGCAATGGCTGGCTGCGCTCGAGCAATCGGCCGATGAAGCGCCCCTCTGGCATATCGGCGGGCAACCGAACCGACAATTCCGTTTTTGTGAAAACGCCGAGCAAAAAGCCTGTAACTGGCTCATCCACGCTGACGCGACGGAGCGTTTTTGCGCCGCCTGCCGGCACAATCACCTCATTCCCGATCTCGCGCTCGGCCAGAACCTCAAACATTGGCGGCTGATGGAGCTTGCCAAGCACCGTCTCTTCTACACGCTGATGGAGCTCAATCTTCCGCTCGTCACGCGGGTCGAGGATCCGAAGGAGGGACTCGGCTTCAACTTCCTCGAAGACACGGATGCCAATAAGAAGATCTTCACCGGCCATAACGACGGCATGATCACGATCAACATCGCCGAAGCCGACGATGCCGAGCGCGAGCGTCGCCGCAACACGATGCATGAGCCCTATCGCACCCTGCTTGGCCATTTCCGCCATGAGATCGGGCACTGGTATTGGGATCGGCTGGTGCGCGACGCCCCCGCGCATCATGCGTTCAGCATCGTCTTCGGCGACGAAAGCCCCGACTACGGCAAGGCGCTAAAACGTCACTACAAGGACGGAGCACCGACCGATTGGCGGCAGCGCTACGTCAGCGCCTATGCGACGAGCCATCCTTGGGAGGACTTTGCCGAGACCTTCGCGCATTACCTGCATATCGTCGACACGCTGGAAACCGCCAGCGAGTTCGGCATCGTGGTGCATCCGCGCCACCTCACCCATGCCGATCAATTGTCGACCGACATCGACTTCGAACCACAATTCGCCAAGACCGTGAATGCTTTGATCGATGCGTGGCTCCCGCTCACCTTCGCGGTCAACAGCCTCAATCGGAGCATGGGCCAAGCCGACTTCTACCCCTTCGTGCTGTCACCGACGGTCGTGGACAAGCTTGGTTTCATCCACGATCTGGTGCACGGCCGCATCGGCTACGAGGCGCCCACGCAAGAGCCGATGCTGCAGGACCGACGTCCTCCCGCCGACAATGCAAGCTGAGCTCGCCTCGTTTTGCACCGGCCTTTGCGGCAGCGCACAAACGCTGCTTGTTCCAAGGCCCGGATTTTGCAAAAGCTGACGGATGACGAGCGTTCGCGCTCCTGGTGCCGAGCGCCGGCGCCAGCCGCAACGACAGCCGGTGAGCCATGCAAGCATCAACCTCTACACCCGCTCTGGCCGACGATGCGGCGCTCGCCAAGGATCAGCCGCTGATCGAAGATATCCGTCTGCTCGGTGCCTTGCTGGGAGACATCATCCGCGAGCAGGAAGGCGTTGCGGATTTTGACCTGGTCGAACGTATCCGCCGTCTCAGCGTCGCCTACCGCCGCAACGCCGATACGGCGGCCGGGCATGACCTCGAACTGCTCTTGAGGGGGCTGACCCCCTCGCAGGCCGTTTCGGTCGCCCGAGCATTCAGTTATTTCTCCCACTTGACCAATATCGCGGAGGATCGCCACCACGTTCGGCGGCGGGCCATCTACGACCTGCAGCATGAATCGAAGCCGCAGGACGGCACGCTGGCACGGGCCTTCGAGCGTTTGGCCGAGGCTGGAATCGACCCCGATCGGATCGCCGAAAGCCTGAGCCATGCCTGGGTGTCGCCGGTTCTCACCGCCCACCCGACGCAGGTACAGCGGAAAAGCCTGCTCGATGCCGAACTTGCGATCGCCGAGCTGCTGGCAGCGCGCGACACCTTGCGGGGGTCACGCGACATCGCTCTCAACACGGCGCTGCTCCGGACCCGCATCACGCAGATGTGGCAGACCCGATTGTTGCGCTTTCGCACCCTGACGGTGCGGGACGAGATCGAGAATGCGCTCAGCTACTATCGCACGACGTTCCTCCGAGCGATCCCGCGGCTCTATGGCGACCTCGACCACATGCTCGGCCGGCGCTCGGCCCCCTTCTTCCGCATGGGCAATTGGATCGGTGGCGATCGCGACGGCAATCCAAACGTCGACGTGACGACACTCGAATTCGCGCTGAAGCGGCAGAGCGAGACGGCTCTCACCTTCTATCTCGACGAGGTACAGCACCTCGGCGCGGAACTCTCCATGTCGCGCATCCTGGTCGGATGCAGCCCCGAGTTGGAAGAGTTGGCGCGGCAATCGGGCGACGTCAGCCCTCAGCGGGAGGATGAGCCCTACCGGCAGGCCTCGATCGGAATCTATGCCCGGCTTGCCGCAACGTTGCGGTTGCTGACCGGCACGCAAGCCCCGGTGCAGGCCCTTCTTCAGGGCCAACCTTACCCCGATAGCGCAGCCCTCCTGCACGACCTCCGGATCATCGCGACCTCGCTGCGTGACCGACATGGCGGCGACATGGTGGATTTCCGTCTCGAGCCGCTAATCCGCGCCGTCGAGGTCTTCGGCTTCCACCTCGCTACGGTCGATCTTCGCCAAAGCTCCGACCGCCACGAGGAGACGCTGGCTGAACTTCTGGCGCAGTCGGGCGTCGAAGCCGACTATCCCGCGCTCGACGAGGACGCCAAACAGGCGCTGTTGCTGCGCCTGCTTGGCGAGGGGCGGCCGCTTCGCCTTCCCTATCTTGCCTATTCGGAGCGCACCACGAGCGAACTTGCCGTGTTCGACGGCGCGCGTCGCATGCGTGCCCTGTTCGGCCCCGAGGCGATCCGCCACTACATCATCAGTCACACCGAAACCGTCAGCGATCTTTTGGAAGTGCTGCTGTTACAGAAGGAACTCGGACTTCTGCACGGCACCGTCGGCCCGGGCAGCGCGGCTGTCGCAGACCTGATCGTCAGCCCGTTGTTCGAAACGATCGCGGACCTTCGCAACGCCGAGCCGATCATGCGGGCCTTCTACGCCCTGCCCGGCATCGAAGCGCTGGTCCTACGATCCGGCGGCCAGCAAGACATCATGCTGGGCTATTCGGACAGCAACAAGGACGGCGGCTTCTTCACGAGCACCTGGGAGCTCTATCGATCATCGACCGCACTGGCCAAGATGTTCGCCGAACGCCCCGGCATCACACTGCGGCTGTTCCACGGACGAGGCGGCACGGTCGGTCGCGGTGGCGGCCCGAGCTACCAGGCCATTCTGGCGCAACCGCCCGGCACGGTGAACGGACAGATCCGCCTGACCGAACAGGGCGAGATCATCTCCAGCAAATATGCGAACCCCGAAATTGGGCGCCGCAATCTCGAATTGCTGATGTCGGCCAGCCTCGAGGCGACTTTGCTGTCGAGCAAACAGCAACCCGACCCGGCCTTTCTCGATGCAGCCGCAAGCCTATCGACCGCCAGCATGGCGGCCTATCGGACGCTCGTCTACGACACGCCCGGGTTCACGGACTACTTCTTCGCCGCGACGCCAATTGCCGAAATCGCCGATCTCAACATCGGCTCGCGGCCGGCCTCGCGCCGCTCGACCCGCAAGATCGAAGATCTGCGCGCCATCCCCTGGAGCTTCTCCTGGGGGCAGAGCCGCGTCACGCTGCCGGGCTGGTTCGGCTTCGGCTCGGCGGTCGAAAGCTTCGTGGCGGAGGATCGGGAGAACCGGCTCGATCTCCTGCGCCGGATGAATGCCGAATGGCCCTTTTTCCGCACCATCCTGTCCAACATGGACATGGTGCTGGCCAAGGCCGATGCGTCCGTGGCGAGGCGCTATGCCGAATTAGTGACCGACCAGGCGCTTGCGGGACGCATCTTCACGGCCATCGAAGCGGAATGGACCCGCACGATCGAGACGCTGCACGCCATCACGGGGCATTCGGAGCGGCTGGCCGAGAACCCGACCCTTGCGCGCTCGATCAATCATCGCTTCCCCTACATCACGCCGCTCAATCATCTGCAGATCGATCTGATCCGCCGCTGGCGGGCGGGCCAGACCGACGAGAAAGTGCAGCGCGGCATCCTGATCTCGATCAACGGTGTTGCGGCAGGTCTCCGCAACACCGGCTAAAGGGGCGCCTCGATCAGGAGGGCGGAGCAGCCGCGGGCTGCTCCGGCAAGGCTTTCACCGGCATGCCGGGGCCGATTTTCTGCAGGTTGCCGACGATGACCCGGTCATTCTCGGAAACGCCGGTGAGCAGCGCGACGAGATCGCCGGAGGTTGGGCCAAGCGTCACAAGATGCTGTTCGACCGTTTCGCCGGCACCGACCACCATCACATATTTGCCGAGTTGGCTCGACCCGATGGCGATCTGCGGCACCATCAGCGCGTCGGGCTGATCGCGAACGTGAACGCGCACGCGCACATATTGGCCCGGTAGCAGGCTCAGGTCCTTGTTGTCGATGGTGGCTCGCGCCGTCACGGTGCCGGTCGACCGATCGACCGTATTATCCACGAAGGAGAGTTCGCCCTTGTGGCTCGCGGTCGTCTCGCCCGGAACTGAAATATCGACCGTGACCGGCCCCGTCTGCTTGGCTTTCTGGATGGCGGCGAGATCCGTCTCACCCGGGTTGAACGCCACATAGATCGGATCGAGTTGCACGAGCGTGTTGAGCACGGTCCCGCCGGTGCTGACCAGGGTGCCGACCGGCGCCTGATTACGGCCGAGCCGCCCGGGGAACGGCGCGCGGATCGACGTGTAGTCGAGATTGAGCTGCGCCGCCCTCACGCTCGCATTATCGGCGAGCAGCGACGCTTCTGCCTGCCGCATGGTGCTGGCACGCTGATCATAGCTATCCTTCGCCAACCAACCGCTCTTCGACAATTCGTCACCGCGATGGAAATTCGACTTCTGATAGTCGAGCGATGCCGAGTCACGCGCGATCTGTGCATTGGCCTGATCCAGCGCGACCTGGAAGTCACGCGGATCGAGCCGATAGAGAAGGTCGCCGGTCTTCACGTCCGATCCATCCGGCACGGCCTGTTCCAGCACATAGGCCGAGACTTTTGCCTGAAGCGTGATGGCGCGGATCGACTCCGTCCGGGCTGAATAATCCAGCACGATCGGAATGGTCTTCTTCACGACCTTGGTGACCGGGACCGGCATGGCCTGGGGCGGAGCACCTTGCGCCGACGCGACCGCCGGGCGCGGCCACCAATGGCCGCGTTCGACTTCGCCGTAGCCATAGACGGCTGCGGCAGCCACGAGCGCGAGGGCCGTGCCGATGAGGAGAGAACGCTTTCGCATGGGGTGGTGCTCCGTCATTCGGCCGCATGGGGGTGAGGCTCCGGCCCATAACGGACTGGCTCCTTCGGGGCGTGGACAGCGTCGGCCGCGACCACGGGGTCACGCTCGCGCATCCGCTCGATGATGGCATAGAACACCGGCACGAAGATCAGCGTCAGTATGGTGGCGGCCAACATGCCGCCAAATACCGTGGTGCCGAGGGACTGCCGGCTCGCGGCGCCCGCCCCGGTCGCGATCGTGAGCGGCAGCACGCCGAGGATGAACGCAAAGGCCGTCATCAGGATCGGGCGTAGGCGCAGCCGACCCGCCTCCATGGCGGCCTCGACGATGCTCAGGCCTTCCTCGCGACGGCGCTTGGCGAATTCGACGATCAAAATCGCATTCTTGGCCGCGAGGCCGATCAGCATCACGAAGCCGATCTGCGAGTAGACGTCGATCTGCATGCCGCGCACGAACAGCGCCGCAAGCGCCCCGAACAGGGCGAGCGGAACCGCCAGCAGGACCATGAACGGCATGGACCAGCTTTCGTATTGAGCAGCGAGGATCAGGAACACGAACACGATCGCAAGCCCGAAGATGAGGCTGGCGGCCGACCCGGCCTTGAGTTCCTGAAACGTGATGCCGGTCCATTCGAACGCGAAGTCACGCGGCAGCACCGCATTGGCGGCCCGCTCCATCGCCGCAACGGCCTGCCCCGAACTGAAGCCCGGCGCGGCGCCGCCGTTGATGAGCGCAGACGCATAGTTGTTGTAATGCGGCACGGTTTCGGGCCCGACGATCGGCTTCAAGGTCCCGAGCGTCGAGAGCGGCACCATGCCGCCGGTCGAGTTGCGGACGTAGAGGCGCGAGATATCGGCAGCGCCCGACCGCGCATTCTTGTCGGCCTGGATCGTGACCCGGAACGTCCGTCCAAACAGGTTGAAGTCGTTCACGTAGAGCGAGCCGAGATAGATCTGCAGCGTGTTGAACACATCCGGCAGGCTCAACCCGAGCAGCTTGGCCTTGTTCCGATCGAGATCGTAGTTAAATTGCGGCGTCGAGGTGCTGAACGAGCTGAACAACTGCTGTGGGTTCAGTTCGGGCTGTTTACGCGCTTCGGCCAGCACCGCCTGCGTCGCATCGTTGAGCGCGACGCTGCCGCGCCCCGTCAGATCCTCGATTTCGAATTCGAAGCCGCCCGTGGTCCCGATGCCGGGGATCGACGGCGGATCGAAGCTGAGCGCGAAGGCGCCGGGAATGCCGAGAAGCTTCGGCCGGACAGCCGCCACGATCTTCGATGCATTCTGTTCAGGCGGCCGCTCGTCCCACGGCTTGAGAATAGCGAACTCGACAGCCGAATTCGATTGCGCCGCGTTGGTCAGGAAGTTCAATCCGCTGATCGAGCCGACGATCTCGACACCCGGCTCGTTCTGCAGCACGTCCCGCACCTGCTTGGCGATGACGTCCGTGCGCTCCAGTGACGAGCCATCCGGCCCCTGGATCACCACGAAGAAATAACCCTGATCTTCGACCGGCAGGAAGGTGCTCGGGAGCCGCGTCCACAGCATGTAGGTGCCCACAAGACCGACCGCGAAGACGAGCATCAAGGCCCAGCGGAACGCGATCAGGCCGCGCACCATGCTGGCGTAGAAGTGGGAGAGCCACTCGAACCCGCTGTTGAACCAGCGGAACAGGATGAACGGCTGCTGCGGACGGTGGCGCAGGAACACGGCCGCGAGAGCCGGGCTGAGCGTCAGCGAGTTGAAGGCCGAGATGCCGACCGAAATCGCGACCGTCAGCGCAAACTGATTATAGAGGCGGCCCGCGACGCCCGGAATGAACGCGACCGGGATGAACACCGCCATCAGCACCGCTGTCGTCGCGATGATCGGCCCCGTCACCTCGGACATGGCCTTGCGGGTCGCCTCCATGGGCGGGAGGCCCGCTTCGAGCTGTCGCTCCACATTCTCGACCACCACGATGGCATCGTCGACCACGAGACCGATCGCCAACACCATACCGAGCAGGCTGAGCATGTTGAGCGAGAAGCCGCAGACATGCATGACCGCCAGCGTCGCGATCAACGAAACCGGGATCGCGATCGTCGGGATGATGGTCGTGCGCCAGCTCTGCAGGAAGATGTAGACCACCATGACGACGAGGATCAGCGCCTCGCCGAGCGTGATGACGACGTCGTGCATCGAGGCCGACACGAAGCGCGTCGTGTCATAATGCATCGCGTAATCGATGCCCTTCGGGAACCGCTTCTTCAGCTCCTCCATCTTGTTCAGGATGTTCTTCTGCAGGTCGAGCGCATTCGAGCCCGGCATTTGATAGACCGCCAGGACCACGGTCGGGTCCTTGCCGAAGAAGGCCGTCGACGCATATTGCAGCGCGCCAAGTTCGATCCGGGCGACATCCCGCAGCCGCACCACGGAGCCTGTCGCCGGATCCGCATGCACGACAATCTCGCCGAACTGCGCCGGATCGCTCAGGCGACCGACCGCATTGACCTGCATTTCGAACGGGGTGCCGGCCGGCGCGGGGGATTGCCCGATCTTGCCGGCCGCGACCTGCACGTTCTGTTCCGCGATGGCGCTTTGAACATCGACGGCGGTGATGCCGAGATTGGCGAGCCGGTCGGGATCGAGCCAGACCCGCATTGAATAGCGCCGCTCGCCAAAGATCTGCACGTCACCGACGCCCGGCAACCGCTTCAACGGATCGACGATCTGGAGATAGGCGTAATTACTCAACGCGACCGGGTCGATCGACCCGTCAGGCGAGGTCAGATTGACGATGAGGACGAAGTTGGGGTTCTGCTTCTTGATCGTCACGCCGGCCTGATTGACGATGGCGGGCAATGACGAGGCGGCCTGCGACACGCGGTTCTGCACGTCGACGGCCGCGATGCTGAGCGGATAGCCCACGTCGAACGTTACCGTGATGGTCGACGACCCATCGTTGGAGCTCGACGAGGACATATAGGTCATGCCCTGCACACCGTTGATCTGCTGTTCCAGAGGCGTCGTGACCGTATCGGCCACGACCTGCGCGCTGGCGCCAGGATAAACGGCACTGATCACGACCTGTGGCGGCGTGATGTCGGGAAATTGGGAGACGGGGAGCAGCAGGTAGCAGATCGCCCCCGCCATCACCATGATGACCGCGACGGCCGAAGCGAAGATCGGCCGTTGCGTAAAGAACCCTACCATGCGCGGATCATCCCCCAGGACGCGGCTGACATGCGATCGGCCGGCGCCGAGCATGGCACGGGCCGACGATGCTCCGGCGCACGCGGGCCGATCTCATTCAACTGGCGATTCCGCCACGAGCGTTCGACCGATTGAGCGGTGGCGCGGAGAAGCGACTCGAAACGGATGGGGTCGACATGATCGGCGCGCATCGCGGCCCCGATCACAGGGTCGGCCAATGCGTCTTCGATCGTCAAATCGAGGCTCTTGCAGGTCATGGTGCCTTCCTTGCGAACGCCGTTGCGCCCGCCCCGGTCTCGCCGGTTCCGGAACGGGCCATGGCCTTTCATTGACCATGACCCGCCACTATGTTACTGGGCAGTAACAAACGAAGAGTTACCGTTCGGTAACATCCACGTCAAGGCTTTTGGGCGAGAAAGCTTTGGGAGGTTCGACCATGGCATCGGATTGTACCGCGCTGCGATCACGGCCTCGCGACAGAATCGTCGCCAGTGCGCGGGATTTGTTTCATCGGCACGGCATCCGAAGCGTCGGCGTGGAAACGATCGCGGACGCGGCCGGCACCAACAAGATGACGCTTTATCGTCACTTCGGCTCGAAGGATGAGCTGATCGTCGAGTGTCTGCAAGAGGTTGCCGACGATATCCAGGCCATGTGGGTGCAACTCGCGCTCGATCATCCGAACGATCCCATGGCCCAACTGCACGGCTGGGTCCTTCGAGGAGCCGAATGCGTGTTGGAGGATGGCCGGGGCTGCGACCTCGCCAATGCGGCGATTGAACTCACCGAAGAGGGACATCCGGCCCGTCGCATCATCGAAGAATGCAAGACCGAATTTCGCGACAAGCTCGCGAGCCTGTGCCGGTCCGCCAACGTGACGCAGCCAGAACTGCTGGCCGATACACTGTCGCTGTTGCTCGAAGGCGCGCGGGTGAGCCGGCAGAGCGTCGGTCTTGAAGGCCCGAGCGCGAAATTCGTCCGCATGAGCGAAGCTGTCATCGCGGCTTTCGCCAGGAACTAGGCAGGCTGAGCCGGCTGACGTTAGAGCGTCGCTCCGAGACGTGCGGCCTGCTCCCGCGCCTTGGCCCGCGCCGCATGGTCCACCTCGGCCCCCATCAGCGTCTTCTCGACCTCGATATGCGTGATGTCCGTGATGCCGATCATCTGCAGCCACGCCGTCATATAGCTCTGCTGGTGATCGAGATCGCGCGGAAAATCCGGGCCGAGCCCGACGCCGCGCGCATCGACCACGACGGCCTTGCGCCCGCCCAGCATGCCCTTGAGGCCGCGCTCGTCGAAGGTGAACAAGATGTCCTTCTGCGAGACGGCGTCGACCAGGTGTTTCAGACGATACGGAATGCCGAAATTCCACATCGGCACGCTCAACACGATGAGGCTGGCCTGTCGGAACCGCTCCGCCAACGCGTCGATCTCGGCCCAGACCGTGGTCTGCGCGGGGCTGAGCGCACGCCCCTCGAGCCCGGCATATTTCGCGTCGAGCGCCTCGCCATCGAAGGGCGGCAGATCAGTCGTCCACACATCGAGCACGTCCACCACGGCCTCGGGATGGCGCGTTTTCCACGCCGCGATGAAGGCGGCCGCAACCTCGAGCGAGGCGGAGCGCTGCTTGCGCGGCGACGCTTCCACATGCAGAAAACGCGGCGCGTGTGTCGGGCTGGACATCGTCTCGGTGCTCATCGGGCGTCCCTCTGTGCGGATTGCGGTTCAAGCTGAACGGCCGGTCGAGCTAGCGATCAGCGGGATGCGATCCGGGCTTTCGCCAGCCGCACGCTGAAGGCATAAATCCGCTCGCTCGTGCCGTCCATGAAGTTCGACACGCTCGGGAAGGCGTGCACCCGCTTCGTGGCGGCTTTCACATCGGCATTCGCGGTCCGGCACGCCGCGATGGAGGTCGTGGCGATCTGCTCGGGCGTCTCGCCCGCGACCGGATAGACCGCGATACCCCGCACGAGGCAGACCTCATAGGCCCCCATATATTCGTCGATCGCCTTGATGAGCCGCGGCACGAAATCCGCCCGCCCCGCCGCATCCGCATAAGCCGGCGTACAGGCCGCGAGGGTCAGGACGGCAAGCGTGATCTTCAACATGGGTGGGGTGGATCCGTGGGTTAAAGGAGGATCGATGAGAGGCATGGTTTGCGGCAGAGAGCCGCGATTGCACCGAAGAATCGTTGATTTTGCCGAGCTATTTCGACTGCTTTCGTGGTGGCTTTGTAGCGGTCAGCTTGCTATTCCTGCCCTGCCGATGCGCTGGAACAAACCACTTGGGCAGTTATAGCCTTACCGGCTGAAGCAACCTGAGTTGTGAGTACTGGCGCGCTGGTCGTTACCATGACGGGAATTACGCCATTAGCTCGCAAGAACGACGCCGCAACTTCGGCTTTGATGCCGAAGTTCACATTCTGCGGAATGGAACCAGTCGCTTTTAGGGACGCAAGGTCGCTCATGCGCGCTACTGTGATACCCAGTAGGTTCCCTCCTTGATCCAGAACGGGACCACCAGAGTTACCCGGCTGCACGGCGGCGTTCATCTGGAACTCTGTCGAGTCGTTGTTCATTCCTGACAGCGAGCTCACCATGCCGTTCGTGAAGTTTACCCCATTGTCCAGAGTGCCAGCGTATGGGAACCCAAGGGCGAACACAGTCTCTCCAAGCTCGGTCGGAGTGGACCTGAATGCGACGGGCTTCACCCCCATCGGATCGCTCGGCTTCGTCATCAACCGGAGCAGCGCAAGGTCATTCCTGGCGTCCGTAGCCGAGATAGTAGCGGCACCCCTGCCTATGACGACTGCGGAAGAACACCCTTTAATGACGTGATTGTTGGTTATCAACGCTCCGTCTGACGAGACAAAGAAAGCAGAGCCGGTGACGATTGTGTTTGATGTAGGTGCGGCATCTTTCGGCGGCTCAAGCGCAGCGGTCTGAGGGAGCGTTGACTGTCCCGGTGAAGGATAGACCTGAGGAGGCGAAGGAGCCGCTTGGGGCAAGCTTGCAGGGGCTTGACTCACGGCTGCAACATTCGGCTGTGAGTTATCATACCCAAGGAACATCATGTTCGCCATTAGAGTGGCGATACGGTTCCCAAGCGGAACAACAGCTTTGTCCCATCGTAGCGTAAAACCCAGCGAGCCGCCAGGAGCCGCGATGTAGCGAGAGTAAATCCCTGACCCGCCCGTCCACCCAGTCACAACGAAGAAATCTGATTTTATGACGCGGTAAGTGTAGTGCCTCTCCGGGCTATCCTGACCAAGCCGAGTGAAAAGGTCCGCCAAAGACACCTGGTCTCGCGAGTAGAAAGAGAAGTCTACGCTCAAGGTTGAGTTGTTGTTCTCAAAAGCGAGTCCGTGAGGCGTAGAGGTCTGTATTAGGCCAAACCCTGAGGGTACAAGCAGGTTCCCTGCGTAGGTTGGGTGGTTGACAAAGCGGATGCCCCAGCCAGAGAGGATCGGGAATGCAACGGTTTGAAGAGTGGAAAACAGCTCCGATGTCATAACCCCATTCTGCGGCAGTCCACGGTTTGACTGAAACTTGACGACCGAGTCGTAGAGGCGACCGCCAAATCTCGGAGAGAACATTGCGTTGAAGTCGCCGGTGGCTGTTAAGTAGATATGAGTCAGCACTTGATCGTTTGCTGAAAGACCGTTGAAGGCTCGTGTCGCATCTTGGAGGAAAGGCCTCTTGCCTTGCGAGACAATTTCCTGGGCTGCTGCGGGGCGCGCTGGAATAAACAGGAGAGGTGCTAGGGCCATGCCGAGAAGATGAACCCAAACGCAAAAAGTACGCATCGGACATAGCCGCTTAACAGGAATGAGCATCATCATAGCGCAGGGTTACGGGTGGTTGTAAAGCTGCACTGAACAGGCGCGGCGTGTGTGAAATACTCAGCGGACTTTTAGACTTGCGGCTCGGAACGCCAGTGCTCACGATCTTTTTGAAGAGTTGCGTAAACATAAAATCGTACAGACCGGGATACCTCGCGCACGTCGTCAACGCACCTCAACAGCCCTTTCCTAAATCCTGCGGCGTCCTCTGACGGCAAAGTCCAAGCTTCTACATCCCAAGCAAGTGGCGCTTAAGAGTAACAGCCCTCGACGGCTCTCCTGAGTCCGTTAAGCCGCTACTCGGTACAACACCCGTTTCACCGTAATGGCTGTCCAAGCTCCAGCGCCAGGTGGTGTGGGTATTCCGCGCTCGGTCAGCCTCGCTGCGACTTTCCAAAGCGAAGCCCCAATGGCCTGAAGCTCCTCGCTCATCAGAGCCACATTCCCTGCCCCAGCCTCAGCCTTCACGATACGAGCCTTGACGCTGTTGGCGATACCGACGGCAGGACGGCATGGTGCGGACGGCGGGGCTCGAACCCGCACAGAGCTAAGCTCCGAAAGATTTTAAGTCTTTTGCGTCTACCGGTTTCGCCACGTCCGCATCGGGCCGGTCATCCTCATACACAGGTTCGCGGCCGGGCCCAAGCCTCCCGAGGCCGGATTGCTGGCCTCGCGATCCGCAAACCAAACAGGCCGGCTCAGCCCACCGCGTTCTTGCCGATCGGCGGCTGGAACGTCAGGCCCATGTCCCAGGGAAAATAAATCCAGGTATCCTGCGATACCTCGGTCACGAACGTGTCGACCATCGGGCGGCCGAGCGGCTTGGCATAGAGGGTCGCGATATGGGCCTTCGGCAGCATCGATCGGACCATCTGGGCGGTTTTGCCCGTGTCGACGAGATCGTCGATCACCAGCACATCGGCGCCCTCGTTGCCGAGATCGAGCACGCTTTGCGACACGCCCTTGATGACCTCGAGGCCGCTCTGGTTCTGATAATCGTGGTAGCTCGCGATACACACCGTCTCGATCAACCGAAGCCCCAGTTCACGCGCCACGATGGCGGCCGGCACGAGGCCGCCGCGCGTGATGCAGACGATGGCCTTGAAATGCGTCGCGTCGTTGAGCCGCCACGCCAGGGCGCGGGCATCCCGGTGGAATTGATCCCAGGAGACCGGGAAGGCCTTGTCCAAATGGGGGTCTTTCATGGCCTGCTCCGGCTGCTCGAATGATGATGCGACCCGCGCGGGTCAGGGTTTGGTGACGCGACGCTCGGCCTGGAGGCGCTCGACGATCTCGAGCACGGCCGCCTTGGCGGTCGCGACCGCGGCCGCATCCTTGCCCCGCACCACGATCTGATTGTGGAACGTTCCCTCGCGGAACGAGGGATAGGAGCCGATCGACACGCTGGCGTTCTGCGCCGCGATTTCGCCGAGCGGCGCCGCATAGGCGCCTTCCGGAATGCCGGCAGCTTCGATGCTTTCGATGATCATCTTGGCGCCGCTCCGCAGGCGCGGTGCGACGTCGTCGAGCATCGTCTGCATGATCGAGGGCACGCCCGCCATCACGATGACGTTGCCGAGCATGAAGCCGGGCGCTTTCGAGACGGCATTCTGCACGAGGCTCGCGCCTTCGGGGATGCGGGCCATGCGACGGCGCGCTTCGTTGAGATCCTCGGGCTTGATGCGCTGCAGCAGCAGTTCGATGGCGCGCGGGTCCTCGCCGATCGGCACCCCGAAGGCTTTGGCGACGCTGTCGGCCGTGATGTCGTCGTGGGTCGGGCCGATGCCGCCGGTCGTGAACACGTAGGTGTAGCGGGTCCGCAGCGCATTCAGCGCAGCGACGATCTCGGCTTCGACATCGGGGACGATACGGACTTCCTCGAGGTCGATGCCGAGGTTGGTGAGATAATCGGCGATATAGCCGATGTTCTTGTCCTTCGTGCGCCCCGACAGAATTTCGTCGCCGATCACCAGAATGGCGGCCGTGACGGCATCGGAGGGTCGGGCCTGTGCGGGATCACTCATGAACGGCCTCTTGGCTCGGTCGGACCGTGGACGCCCCGACCCCATCCGGTCAGGACTTCGACGACCATTCCGTCTCGGTGGTGGTGGGCGAACCGCGCCAGCCGGTCCGGGCTGGTCTCGATCCTCATGGTGGCGGATTAAACCCTGTGACCCATCGAACACAAGCAAAACACGTTTGGCCGATGGGCGGTCATGCCCGCCGATAGATGATGTTGGTGTCGGTCCGCGCCACGAGATCGTAGCCATGGTCCCGCACCAGCGCCGGGAGGTCGATGCCCCAGCGGGTCGGCGCGTCCTCGATGATCAGGATAACGGGCCACATGGCGGGCGGGACGTCGGCGAAAAAGGGCTCGAGGATCAGGTCCTCGGCTCCCTCCACATCGAGCTTCATGGCGTCGACACGACCGAATCCTTCCTCGATCAGAAGGCCCGCGAGCGATCGTGCCTGCACTTCGAGATGCCCGCCCTTGGCGTGCGCGTTGACGATCCGCATCGAGGTTTCTCCGCTGTTGGTCGGGTTGACGAACAGCGTGATGACCCCGTCCCGATCCGCCACCGCGCAGGCGATCGCCTTGATGGTCGAGAACGCGTTGAGCCGGATATTATAGATCAGGCGCTCGAAGATGTCGGGCTGCGGCTCGATCGCGAGGATGCGGGCGCGCGGGCCGGCATGAGCCGCAACGAACAGCGAATAGCCCCCGATATCGGCGCCGATGTCCACGAAGGTGAAATCGTCACGCATGTTGGCCAGCAGAAACGCGCGTTCGGCCGCATCGAAATATTGCGGCGTGAACAGCAGCTTCTTCTCGGCATTGTTATGCGCCGGGTAGAGCCGCATCTTGGATCCCAGGGTCTCGACGTCGATGGGCTTGCCACGCAGCACCTTGAGGCCGACGGCACGCAGAAAAAACGCGCGCCGCTTGCCGATCCACCGCGTCGACGACGCGCGTGTCAGGGCGACAAGACGGCGCATCAGGCCGCGCGGACGAAATTGGCCGAATGTCGAGAGCTCGTTATGCACGGATTTCATCGGGTCTTGAGGTTCCGCTCCGGTTTGCGGGTGTCGGTGTCTTTACCGCGCCCGGTCCTTCTAATCCGCTTTGAGATTGCGGCCTACGTGACTAAATCTGTGCAAGACGAGACGCGTTGACCGACCTTCATGCCGACAGCGCCACCTCCCACCCATCGCTCTAGCGTGCCTGCACGGAAACTTCATGACTTTTGTTGACGCGACGACGGCTCCCAGCCGCAAAAACGGTCAAATCAAGCTGCACGGCCCGGCAGCCTTCGAGGCCATGCGGAAGGCCGGACGGCTGACCGCCGAGGCACTCGACCTCTTGGTCGATCTCGTCAAGCCCGGGGTCACGACCAACGAGCTCGAAGCGTCGATGTTCGAATTCGCGATGGACCACGGCGCCTATCCGGCCTCGCTCGATTACCGCGGCTTCACCAAGGGAATCTGCACCTCCATCAATCATGTGGTCTGCCACGGCATTCCCGACGAAAAGCCGCTGCGCGAGGGCGAGATCGTCAATATCGACGTGACGCTGATCGTCGATGGGTGGCACGGCGACTCGAGCCGCATGTATGCGGTTGGCGAAATTCCACGCAAAGCCGAGCGCCTGCTCGAGGTCACCTATGAGTCGCTGCTGCGCGGGATCGCGGAGGTCCGGCCCGGTGCCACGACCGGCGACATCGGCGCGGCGATCCAGGATTATGCCGAAGGGGAGCGCTGCTCCATCGTCCGCGAATTTTGCGGCCACGGCCTCGGCCAGTTGTTCCACGACGAGCCGAACATCCTGCATTACGGGCGCCGGGGCGAAGGCGTCGAGCTCAAGCCCGGCATGTTCTTCACGATCGAGCCGATGGTCAATCTCGGCAAGGCCGGCGTCAAGGTTTTGGCGGATGGTTGGACGGCAGTGACGCGGGACCGGTCGCTGTCGGCCCAATTCGAACATACGGTAGGCGTGACCGACACCGGCGTCGAGGTCTTCACCCTGTCGCCGAAGGGCCTCCACTGCCCGCCCTACCGCTGACCGCCCGCCCCCATGGACGCTGCGGCCGAGGACGCCAAACCCCACTATCTCGGCCATCGTGCCCGACTACGGGAGCGGTTTGATACCGGCGGCGCCGACGCCATGGCGGATTACGAACTGCTGGAATTGATGCTGTTTCGCGCCTTGCCGCGTCGCGACGTCAAGCCGATCGCCAAAGCGCTGATGGCGCGCTTCGGCTCGTTTGCCGAAGTCATCGCGGCGCGGCCCGAGCGATTGGCCGAAGTGGGTGGGGTCGGCGAGGCGGTGATCCACGACTTCAAGGTGGTCGAGGCCGCCGCGCGACGGCTTGCCAAAGGCGCCATCAAGCAACGGCAGGCACTAGGGTCCTGGACCGATGTGCTGGCCTATTGCCGCACCGCCATGGCCTTTGCCGAGCGCGAGGAATTCCGCATTCTGTTCCTCGACAAGCGCAACGCCCTCATCGCCGACGAAGTCCAGGGCGTCGGCACGGTCGATCATACCCCCGTCTACCCGCGCGAGGTGATCCGGCGCGCGCTCGAGGTCGGGGCGACCGCGCTGGTGCTCGTCCACAACCACCCCTCCGGTGACCCCACGCCCTCGACCGCCGACATCAAGCTCACCCAGGAGATCGTCGCGATCGCCAAGCCGATGGGGATCGCCATCCACGATCATCTCATCGTCGGTCGAGCGGGACATGCCAGCCTGCGCGCCCTCAAATTCATTTGAGTTGCCATCCGTTTGCGCCATTGACCACGGCGTCCTCGTTACCCTCTATGGGACACCGTCGCGAGCTATCAGGCATAGCGACCTCTGAGCTCTCGATGATTAACCCGGTGTCTCGATCACGGTCTCGCCCAGCGACCCGGCCCGTCAGCCGCGGCCCCGCCGCGCGTTGGATGACGATCGCCCGCAAGGATCTCGCGCTCGCGATCGAGAATCAGGATCTGCGGCTTCACTATCAGCCGATCGTCTGTCCGCGCAGTTCGCGCGTTCTTGGGGTCGAGGCGCTGGTCCGCTGGCAGCATCCGAGCGAAGGCCTTGTGGCGCCGGATCACTTCATCGGCGTGGCCGAGGCGTTGGATCTCATCGTCCCGCTTGGCAACTGGGTGCTTCGGCAAGCCTGTATCGACGCACGGCAATGGCCGGACCTCCGCGTTGCAGTGAACGTGTCGCCTTTGCAGATCAGGCAGGGTGATTTTTCGGCGACGGTTGCGGCGATCTTAGCCGAAACGGGTTTTGACGCCCATCGTCTCGAACTCGAGATTACCGAAGCGACGGCGCTCGACAATGACGCGACCTCCCATGATGCGATCGCGTCACTCCGACGGATCGGCATCCGGTTCGCGCTCGACGATTTCGGCATGGGCTACTCGGGCTTGATGACGCTGCGCCGCTTCCCCTTCGACAAGATCAAGATCGATCGCGCCTTCATGGATATGTCCGACGGGGAAGGCGGAGACGCCACGATCATCCTCGACTTCATCATCCGGCTTGGAACGGCCCTCGGCCTCACGGTGACGGCTGAAGGCGTGGAGGCGCGCGATCAACAGGATCGCCTCGTCGAAGCAGGCTGTGATGAGTTACAGGGCTTTCTATTCGCGATGCCGATGTCGGCCACCGACCTCGGTCTATTCCTCGCTGGGGCGCCGACGATCGGAACTGCGTGAGGCTGATCGACCTGCCGCCGCGAGAGCGACCGGGTCGTCGATGTCGAGCCGCACGGCCCCGTCGGTGACGCTCAATTCGACGACCGCGACGGCAGGATGGCGAAGCAGGCGTCTCGCGCCTTCGTCCCCGGTCAGCGTGGCGGCGGCGGCGAAGAGACTGCGGTTCAGGACGACCGGATTGCCGCGCTCACCGTCGATGATCGGAACAATGGCGTCTGCGTCGGGGTGCTGCGCCGCGCAAGCGATCAGCGCGTCGATCAGCGGCGGCGAGACACGCGGCATGTCGGCCAGCAGAACGACCGCAGCCTTCACATCGGCGGGCAGCGCCGCCAGCCCGCAGCGAAGCGACGTCGACAGCCCGCCAGCATAGTCCTCGTTGTGGACCGACATGAGCGGCCGCCCCTCGAGGGCGGCGTCGACCGATGCTCGAGCATAGCCCGTCACCACGATCACCAGGCCGGCTTGCGATGCCAGCGCCGCATCCGCCACCCGTGCCACGAGGGGCGCGCCATCGAGGGGCGCCACCAGCTTCGTGGGGAACGCGCCGCCCGCGGCGCGATATCGGGTCGAGCCGCCCGCCGCGAGGATGATGGCCGCGACGCGGCTCGTCATCCGCGATCCTCATCGTCTTGATCGGGCGTCGCCACGTCGCCCGAGCGAGGCTGCGGACGCGACACGATCTCCATCAGCAAGCCTCCCGCACCTAACTTAAGGATATCGGACGACGCGACCGGCAGACCCGCCAACAGACGGTTCAGAATCCAATCGAATCCATTCTCTTTCGGGCTCCGCGCGCATCCCGGAGCGCCGAGGACCGGCTTGCCGGCGAGAGAGCCCAGCAGAAGCAGATTGCCGGGATCGACCGGCATGCCGAAATGATCGATCCGCCCACCCGCCCCGATGAGGCCCGCCGGGACGACGTCGCGACGATCCGTGATGGCGGACGCGCCAAACACGATCGTCATGTCGGCGTTGCCCTGACGACGCAAAGCCTCGGCCAGAGTGTGGGACTCGTGAGCGACACGGATATCGCTGGCGATGCTGGCGCCCGCCGGTGCGAGCCGCCGCTCCAGCACCCGCAACGTTTTGGCCACCACACTGTCTTTGAGGCCCGGCAGCAGGGTCGAGATCACGTTGACACGCATCGGCCGAAAAGGAACGACGTCGATCGGGAGCGCGGCACAATTTGCCAGCGCAGCCTCGAGCGCCAACCGAGGGACCGCGAACGGGATAATCTTGACGGTCGCGATCATCTCGCCCGGCACGACGGACCGATAGGCCGGAAGTGTCGCAAGCGTGATCGCCTCATCGCCCCCGTTAATGCAGTCGACCGAAGCCGCATCGACCCGGAGAATGCCGGCCACCTCGGCAAAGAGATTGGCGCGCCCCGTGAAGGCGCGGTCGATCCGCACATTCGGGCCGGCCACGGCTTCGGCGAGCATCCGCGCCGCCTCGTTCTCGGCAACATCGCCCGGTTCGAACCGGACGACGGTCACCTGCTCGACGCCAGCATGCCGAAGCGCCAGCGCTGCCGAAGCCCCGATGGTCTCGCCCTTCTTCAACACGACTCCACCGTGCTGAATCCCATGCACCGCGATGGCACCGACGCTCTCAGCGACGGGGACGGGGCCAAACTTCACGCAAGCGATCCAACAGCCTGCATCGGCGCGTCGCTGCGGAGCGGCTTCTTGCGGAGGCTGGCAATGATCTCGCCGAGGATCGACACGGCGATCTCGGCGGGGCTCACGGCCCCGATATCGAGCCCGATCGGGGCATGGATCCGGCCGAGCGCCGCGTCATCGAACCCTTGCTCGGCTAGCCGCCCGAGGCGCGCCGCATGGCTTTTTCGCGAGCCGAGCGCACCGATGTAGAAGCAATCGGCTCGCAGCGCGCCCGCAAGCGCGAGATCGTCGATTTTGGGATCATGCGTGAGGGCCGCGATGGCGGTGAAACGATCGAGCGGCTGGGCCGCAAAGGCAGCGTCGGGCCAGTCCGGCACGAGCCGAACGCCCTCGAACCGCTCAGGCGTCGCAAAGGCGGTTCGCGGATCGATGATGGTGACGTCGAGACCGGCGATCTTCGCCAGCGGCGCGAGGGCTTGGCTGATGTGGACGGCGCCAATCGCGACGAGCCTGACCGGCGGCTCTTGAACCGTGAGGAAGAACGATTGTCCGGCCTGCTCGACCACGCCGCTCTTGCCCGCGCGCAAGCGGCTCTGGAGCGCTTCGCCGAGCGGATCCGCCGCCACGTCTGCCTCGCGGACGAGGCGCTGCTCACCGCCCTTGAGGTTGGTCACCAACACGGCGGCGCGGCGCGCGGCGCGTTCGACGTTGAGGGCACTCAGAAGATCGAGCTGCATCAGGCGACCTTTTCGACATAAACTTTGATGCGGCCACCGCAAGAAAGCCCGACCCGCCACGCTGTTTCGTCGGCGACACCGAACTCGAGCACCTTGGCGGTTCCGGCCTCGATCACGTCGACAGCTTCGGTCACGACATCGCCTTCGACGCATCCACCCGAGACCGAGCCCAGGAAATTGCCATCCTGGTCGACCACAAGGTGGCTGCCGACCGGCCGTGGCGCCGATCCCCAGGTTTCGATCACGGTTGCCAGCGCGACACCCCGGCCGGCGCGTCGCCACGTCTCGGCGGTGGCCAGAAGATCATCGTCGGTCGACAGCATGGGATGGTCCTCGGTTTGGCGACAGGGTGGAGACGACGGCGTTCACTCGTGGGTCTCAGCCGACCTTGCGGCGGAGTTCGACATCGATCGTGCCTCGCGCCGCATGATAGATTACCTCGTCACCGACCTCGACCGAGCCGAGATCGACATCGCGGTCGGGCAAAACGGCCGTTGCGCGCAGGCCGTTGAAAACAAGAATTTGATGATTGCGAGCCACCCCGGCAAGAGCCATCCGCTTGAACAGCGCATAATAGGGAGCATTGCGCCAAGCCGAGGGAGCGGCCGGGTCAGCCGCCACGACCAGGCGCTTGCCGCCCATCTCGGTATAGAGGACGAATTTGGCCCGTTCCGGCTTCCATTCTGGGCCGAGCGTCGGGTTTCTGAGGTAATGGCAATAAAACGTGCGGCAGACATCAGGACGGGTCGCGTGAATGCCGCAGCCACGCCCCTGCACCACGAATTTGCACCATTGGCCCGCGACCTTGTCGACCTCGGGGATGCGAAAAACCTTGCAACACATCGTGCAGGTCCCGCATTCGCGGCCCTGCACCAAAAGGCTCGCTGCGTCGATCGGCCTTTCGGTCATGGCGCGCGCAGAGCAGATCGGCATCGAGGCGACCCAGCCGGCGCCCTCGCCGAAATCTCACGCATATGCCGCAGCCCCTGTTGATCTCGCAAACACGCGAGACGCCCCCCCGTGCAAGACAGTCTGGAGCGGCCATAAACCAGGGTCAAGCCGATGTCGCGACCAGCCGAACGAGGCGTTGGCTTCGCCTGTCAGGATATGGCGGCTGAGAAATTCGCGAAAAAGCGATCCGCGGTTTTCTTCGCGGTTCCGTTCACGAGGCCGCCGCCATATTTGGCGAGCTTCCCTCCGACATTCGCCTGAACGGCATAGCGCAGGATCGTGCCACCCCCCACGGCTTCGCTGAGGGTAACGTCAGCGGCTCCCTTGGCAAAGCCGGCGATGCCGCCCTGCCCCTCGCCCGCAATGCGATATCCATGTGGCGCGTCGATGTTGGAGAGGTCGATCCTGCCCTTGAACGTGGCAGTCAGCGGGCCGATCTTGAATTTCGCGATCGCCTCGAACGACGTTTCGCCGGTCCTCACCAGGGCGTGGCACCCCGGAATACAAGCCTGCATGACCGACGGATCGTTCAGCTTTTTCCAAACGGTCGCGGGGTCGGCTGGAAGGTGGACCTCGCCCGTCATCGCCATGGTCATTCTGCTGGTCCTCCATCGGCAATCGATACAAGCGCCGCAGATCTCGCGTTCCTTGGCTTGAACGTTGCAGCGAGCACCGCCGCCGTGCAAGCCGCTTCCCGGACGCGATGCGGGATTTTACATTGCCACGACGATCGGCGCATTGCACACACGACTGAATTCGAAGAGGCAGGCTCATGAGTTTGAAGGCGGATGTTGCGGTTTTAGGTGCGGGCATCGTCGGCGTGTCGGCCGCCCTCCACCTGCAGAAGCGCGGTCGCGACGTCGTCATGATCGATCGACGCGGCGGGGCCGGCGAGGAAACGAGCTACGGCAACGCCGGCTTGATCGAACGCTCCTCGCTCTTTCCTTATAGTTTCCCGCGCGAATGGGGAACGCTGGTGCGCTATGCCCAAAACCGCTCGACGGATGCACATTATCATGCCAGCGCGCTGACGGTCGTCGCGCCGTGGCTGGCGCGCTATTATGCCCATTCATCGCCAGAAGGCATTGCTCAGACCTTCACGGCCTCGAAGCCGCTGATCGAGCGCTCGCTGATCGAACATGAAGCCCTGATGGAGGAGGCGGGCGCGACGCATCTTCTTCGGAAGGTGGGCTGGATCAAGGCGTTCCGCACCGAGACAAGCCTGGCGAAAGGCCTGGCCGAGGCCGAGAAGCTGCGCCGTTACGATCTGGCGATCGACACGCTCGATGGTGCGGGCATCGCCGAGCGCGAACCCCATATCGGCTCCGGTTTGATCGGCGGCCTTCACTTCAAGGACCCGGGTGCCGTCTCTGACCCGGGCGCTCTGGTTCGCGCCTATGCGACCCTTTTCATGACCCAAGGTGGGCGGTTTTTGCAGGGCGACGCCAAGACGCTGTCGCAGAACGGATCTGGTTGGCAGATCGCGACCGAGGATGGACTCGTGATGGCCCGTGAGGTCGTCGTGGCGCTGGGTCCCTGGGCCGACGATATCTTCCGCCCGCTCGGCTATGACATCCCGCTCGGCATCAAGCGCGGGTATCACCTCCATTTCCGCCCCAAGGGCAATGCGGTGTTGAACCGCCCGATGCTCGATGTCGATGGCGGCTTTCTGCTCGCCCCGATGTCGCATGGGATTCGGTTGACGACGGGAGCCGAATTCGCTCGCCGCGACACGCCGCAAACGCCGGTGCAGATCGCCCGCGCGGAGCCCAAGGCGCGCGCTCTGTTCCCCCTGGCCGAAGCCATCGAGGCAAAGCCCTGGATGGGCGCACGCCCCTGCCTGCCCGATATGCTCCCGGTCATCGGCGAAGCGCCCCGCCATCCCGGTCTCTGGTTCGACTTCGGGCATCAGCATCACGGACTGACGCTCGGCCCTGTGACCGGCCGCCTTTTGGCCGAACTCATCACGGGCGAGACCCCCTTCACCGATCCCCGGCCCTACCAGCTGGAGCGCTTCGTCTAACCCTCATCCAGCGGGCGTGGCGGAACGACGGAACCGAAGCGGTCGCGCCAACTTGGCAGTGCGCCCGCGAAGGGCAGTACTGTCGCCTCGAATAATCCACGCGCAATCGCGCGGGCGACGCAATCGGCCGCGAGCGTGCCGAGTTCGGTCAGGTTGCGTTCAGTCGCGTCCTTGGCGATGCGGCCCGTCGCGGCAGCGAAGACGATATCGCCATCGAGCGCCGCATGGGTCGGGCGCAGCGCGTGAGCAAAGCCGTCATGGGCCATGACGGCGAGCCGTTTGGCCTGCGCTTTGGTCAGTGCGGCATTGGTGACGATGATCGCCAGCGTGGTGTTCTCCGGCGCGTCGCCTTTGGTACGAACCGCGAGAGCGTCGTCCGGAAACGCAAGCGGCCAACCAAGAGCGCCGAATTCATCGCCGCGCTCGAAAGGGGCTGCCCACCAATGCGGGCCGGAGCCGACGGTCGCCTGCCCGAGAGCGTTGACCACCACGAGAGCCGCAACCGTGAAACCGGCTTGAGTAAGGGCGCTGGCCGAGCCGAGCCCACCCTTGAGATTGGCCGTCGTGGCCCCGAGCCCCGCGCCGACGCTGCCGAGCGTGAATGCTCCGCCGGCTGCCGCCGCGGCAGCGCGATAGCCGAGATCCCAATAGGGAGGCATGCGGTCCCAGTTTTTGTCGCCGCTGTTGTGGAGATCGAAGAGGATGGCGCCGGGCACGATCGGAACGCGCGTGCGACCGACGAGAAATCCGCACCCCTGCTGCCGCAGCCACGCCATCACGCCGCCTGCCGCATCGAGCCCGAAGGCCGACCCGCCCGATAGGACGAGACCATTCACGCCCGGCACCGTCATTTCGGGGTCGAGCAGCGCCGTATCCCGGGTGCCCGGCGCGCCGCCATGGATCGCGAGAGAGGCCACAGCGGGGTCGTCGAACAGAACCGCCGTCACGCCGGATGCGAGAGCGGCGTCCTGGGCGTGTCCCACCCGAACGCCAGGGATATCGGTCAAGAGATTATGCGTCATGCGGCCCATCTCCAAACATGAGGTTGCTTGCCACGAGCGACGTCAGTTGCAGCATCTTCGCCGAAAGGGCGACCAGCCGTTGTCGCGTCGTTCTGCTTTCCTTGCGTCGGAGCTTGGTTTAGCAACGGCTGCATGTCGACCGATGTCACGCTCCCGGCTGCCGTAGTGGCCGGCCTCGTCTCGTTTCTCAGCCCCTGCGTGTTGCCGCTGGTGCCGCCCTATCTCTGTTATCTGGCGGGCGCCACATTGGACGAATTGAGCGTGGCGACGACACGGCAGACGCGGCGAGACGCCGTGCTGGCCAGCCTCTTATTCGTCGCCGGCTTCACCACGGTCTTCGTCGCGCTCGGGGCCACGGCCTCGGCGCTCGGCACGGTGTTTCGACAATTCTCGACCGTGCTGTCGGTCGCATCCGGCCTCGTCATCATCGTCATGGGCCTGCATTTCATCGGCCTGTTCCGGATCGGCTTCCTCTATCGGGAGGCGCGTCTCGAGATGCGGCAACGCCCGGCCGGCTTATGGAGCGCCTATCTGATGGGCTTTGCCTTCGCGTTCGGCTGGACACCATGCATCGGGCCGATCCTGGCCGCGATCCTCACGCTCGCAGGGTCCGAGGCGACGGTCTTGCGCGGTGCGGGGCTGCTGCTGCTGTACTCGGCCGGGCTCGGCATTCCGTTCATTGCTACGGCCTTCGCGATCGGGACGTTCCTAAGCTTTCTCAAGCGGTTCCGCGCTTATTTTGCGACCGTGGAGAAGGTTGCGGGCGGCCTTCTGGTGCTGACCGGATTGACCTTCCTGACTGGCGGCATGCAGACGTTCTCGTTCCGGCTGATCGAGACGTTCCCCGGCCTCGCGCAGCTTGGCTGACAAAACAAAACCCGCCTTTGCATGACAAAGGCGGGTTCGATAGATCATCGGAAAAACGGCGACTAAGCCGTTGTTATCAATCGTTTTCGAAATACGTGACCTTGCCGTCCGGGCCCTTCTTCCACGTGTACATCACGTAGCCGGCCTTGGTCAGATCGCCCTTCTTGTCGAAAGCGAGCGGCCCGATGACGGTCGGGAACGACGCTCCCGAATGCATCTCGTCCGCAACCTTCTTCGGATCGACCGACTTGGCCTTTTCGGCAGCTTCGGCCATCACCTGCATGGCGGCGTAGCTGTAAAGCGTGTAGGCCTGCGGATCGAAGTTCTTGGCTGTGAATTCCTTCACGACTTCGGCAGCCGCCGGGTTGTGGCGCGGGTCGGGACCGAAGGTCATCAGCGTGCCAACGACACCCGGGCCGCCGATCGACGCGAATTCGTTATCGGTGATGCCGTCGCCCGACATCATCACGGCATTGACGCCCTGATCGGTCATCTGACGGCGGATCAAGCCGCCTTCCGGATGCAGACCGCCCCAATAGACGAGTGCCGCGCCGGATGCCTTGAGCTTCGACACGACGGCCGAATAGTCCTTCTCGCCCGTGTTGACGCCTTCGTAGAGGACCGGCTTCACGCCATCCTTGGCAAGATCGTCCTTCGTGGCATCCGCAAGACCTTTGCCGTAGGTGGTCTTGTCGTGAAGGATCGCGATCTTCTTGCCCTTGAAGTGTTCTTCGATGTATTTCGCCGCGACCGCGCCCTGCTGGTCGTCACGACCGCAGGTCCGGAACACGTCCCACTTGCCCTTTTCGGTCAGCTGCGGATTGGTGGCGGCCGGGGTGACCATCAGGATGTTGTTGTCGACATAGACGTCCGACGCCGGAATGGTGACGCCCGAGTTGAAGTGGCCGACCACCCAGGTCACGCCGTCGCCGACGAACTTGTTGGCGACCGAAACGCCCTGCTTGGGATCGGAAACGTCGTCACCGGTTTCGAGAACCAGCTTTTGGCCGAGAACGCCGCCCTTGGCATTGATATCCGCCACCGCCTGCTCGGCACCCTTCTGCAGCTGTGCGCCGAATGCTGCGTTCGGGCCAGTGAGCGGGCCGGCAACGCCGACCTTGATGTCGGCATGCGCGGCGCCCGTGAAGGCAAGACCCGCTGCGAGCACGCAGCTCGACAACCAAAACTTCTTCATGACCACTCCCAATCGTAAGAAAAATCGGCGAACCGTGGACCGGTCCGCTGCTGCAGAAATCCGCTCCCGCGGCAGAGTGCTGAACACAATGGACGTTGTCACGTTAAAACGGCACAACCGTCGATCGCGTCCCGCAAGGAGGTCAGGCGCCCTTCTGCGTCCAGCCGAGAGGGCCGGATTTGGCGTAAATCCATGAATATTGCGTCGTCATCTGCGACACCCGCTTGGATCGATAGCCATAGCCGGCCGCGAGCAACAGGATCACGAGAGCCAACACATAAGCCGGCACCGACAGGAGGTCGGCACCGAACAAAGCGTAATGCAGAAACCGCACCACAGCCGCGAGCACGACCATGTAGAACGGCACGATCGTAAACGCTTTCCAGCCGGCCGCGATGGCCCGTCCACTGGCGATCGCTCCAGCTCCGCCCAGCAGGATCGTGACGAACAGAAACTGCAACAGGCCGTTCGGCGTGTCGTCGTAGAGCAAGCCTGCCATCAATGATGTCCACCCTCGAGATATGCGGCCCGCACTTCGGGCCGGGACAGAAGTTCGCGTCCAGTCCCCGACATCGTGATGACGCCGTTGACCATCACATATCCACGATCGGCCAATTTGAGCGCGTGAAAGGCATTCTGCTCGACCAGAAACACCGTCAGGCCCTCGGTCTTGTTCAGATGCTGGATCGCGTCGAAAATCAGCTTCACGATCAAGGGGGCCAGCCCGAGCGAGGGTTCGTCGAGCAGGAGCAGACGGGGTCGGCTCATCAGGGCGCGGGCGATCGCCAGCATCTGCTGCTCGCCGCCCGACAACGTCCCGCCGCGCTGGCTCGAACGTTCCTTCAACCGGGGAAACATGGTGAAGACGCGTTCGAGATCCTGATCGAAATAGGCGAACTTGTTGATCGAGGCGCCCATCTGGAGGTTTTCATAGACGCTCATCCGGGCGAAGATGCGCCGTCCCTCGGGCGATTGCGCGATCGACAGACGGGCGATCTCATGCGTCGGCATGCGGGTGATATCCCGCCCATCGAACGTGATGGTGCCTTCGCGCGCCCGCGGATTGCCGAAAATCGTCATCATGAGGGTCGATTTTCCGGCCCCGTTGGCGCCGATCAGCGTCACGATCTCACCCTGATTGACGTCGAGATCGACGCCCTTCAGGGCGATGATCTTCCCGTAATAGGTCTTCACGCCACGGATCGTCAGCATCGGCGCGGGGGCCGGCTCAGCCAGAGGCGCCGGCACGGGACGCGGCGTCGTCGCCAGAGCCCCGTCGAGCGGCATGTCGTTCAGGCTCGTCATGCGCCGACCTCCGCCTCGATCTCGGCTTCCACCTGCGCCACCTCTTCATCCTCGACGCCGAGATAGGCCGCGATCACGCGCGGGTCCTGCTGTACTTCTGTCGGCGTGCCGTCGGCGATCTTGGTGCCGTAATCGAGCACGATCACGTGGTCGGAGATTTCCATCACGACCGACATGTCGTGTTCGATGAGAAGCACCGAGGTCGCGTGGTCCTTGCGGATGAGGCGCAGCAATGCGTTGAGTTCACCCGACTCGCGCGGGTTGAGGCCGGCGGCCGGTTCGTCGAGGCATAGCAGCACCGGATCGGTGCACATGGCCCGCACGATTTCGAGCCGACGCTGATCGCCATAAGGCAGATCGCCGGCCGGATCGTCGGCACGACCGATCAAGCCGATGCGGTCGAGCCAATCCTTGGCTTTCTCGACCGCAGCCGTCTCCTGCGCTTTGTAGCCGCCGATGCCGAGCACGCCGCCGAACGTGAAGCCGGATGCGATCATCAAGCGGTTGTGCTGCGCGACCATCAAATTCTCGAGCACCGTCATGCCGGTGAAAAGGCGGATGTTCTGGAAGGTGCGCGCGACCCGCGCCCGCCAGGAAATTTCGTGATCGGGCATGCGCTCGAGCAGATAGATGTCACCCGTCGACGATCCGCGGTTCTTGGCGCCCGACGCCGTGAGGGCGGCGACATCGGCCGACGCCGCGATACCCTGCCGGGCCAGCGCGAGGCGCCCTTCCGTCGGCTTGTAGAAACCCGTCACGCAATTGAACACCGTCGTCTTGCCGGCGCCATTCGGGCCGATCAGCGCCGTGATGTCGCCACGCCCAACCGTGAACGACAGGTTGTTGACGGCGACGAGACCGCCGAAACGCATCGTCAGATGTTCGACGACCAGGAGGGGGTCGGTCTGCCAGCGCATCAACCGTGTCCCTCCTTCACCAGTGATCCCGAAATAGCTCTGCGCTCCTTGAGGAAGATGGATGGCTCACGCGTCGCGATGATGCCGCGCGGTTTCCAGATCATCATGACGACCATGCCGAAGCCGAAGATCAGCATGCGATATTGAGTCGGATCGAAGTTGGGGCCGAAAATCGCTTTCAGAAAGTCGAGTTCACGCAGGATTTCGGTGCCGCCGATCATGACGACGGCCGCAATCGCGACCCCGATCTGCGAGCCCATGCCGCCCAGCACCACGATAGCCAGGATGGTGGCGGATTCGATGAACGTGAAGCTTTCCGGACTCACGAAGCCCTGACGCACCGCGAAGAACGACCCCGCGAAGCCGCCGAAGAAGGCTCCGAGCGCGAAAGCCGTCAGCTTGGTATTGACCGTGTTGATGCCGAGGGACCGACACGCGATCTCGTCCTCGCGCAAGGCTTCCCATGCACGACCGACCGGCAGGCGTCGGAGCCGCAGGGTGACGAAGTTGGTCAACAGCGCGAGGCAGAGGATGAGATAGAACAGAAAGATGGTGCGATGAATCGGCGTGAAGGTCAGGCCGAAGAGATGCGCAAATCCGTCGTCCCCGGCCGTGAACGGAATGCCGAAGAACGTGACCTTCGGGATCGATGAAATCCCGGCATAGCCATTCGTCAGATCGGTCCAGTTGATCAGCACGATGCGGATGATCTCTCCGAACGCGAGCGTCACGATGGCCAGGTAGTCGCCGCGCAGACGAAGCACCGGGAAGCCAAGAATGATCCCCCAGAAAGCCGCCAGGATGCCGGCCAGCGGCAGGCAGAGCCAGAACGACAGGCCGAACGTGGTGGAGAGGAGCGCATAGGAATAGGCACCGACCGCGTAGAACGCGACATAGCCGAGATCGAGCAGGCCGGCGAGGCCGACGACAATGTTCAGCCCCCATCCGAGCATCACGTAGATCAGGATTTGAATGCCGTAATTGTTGATCCACTTCAACGACCCGCTGGAGCCGAGCGAGCCGAGCATCACGAGCGGGAAGGCGAAGAGTGCCGCGACGACGAAGAGGCTCAGATAGGTCTTGGCAAACACCTCGGCGCGCGACGGCTTTCGCAATTCCTGCGGCCGTGCCGCGGTGGCGACGCGGCTTGAAGAATGCCGGTAGACGATCCCGATCATCCGGGCCGCGAAGACGGCGATGCAAGCGCCGATGGCCCATGACCAGCGCGGCTCGACCACCAGCGCGTTGGACATGTCCTCATGCGTGCTGAACATCAGGATCGGGATCGATAGGCCGAGGGTGACGAGAGCGGCGAAACCCGCATCCTTGATCGCGGCGAGGACGTCGAACGCAGGGGCTACGGGTGCCTGCGCCAAAGCGGCGCCGCCCGATTTGGTCATATCCATCGTCATCGGATCAGACCTTCTCGATCTCAGGCCGGCCGAGCAGGCCGGAGGGCATGAAGATCAAGGTGATGGCAAGGATCGAGAAGGCCGCGACATCCTTGTAGTCGGACGAGAAATAGGCCGACCAGAACACTTCGATCAAGCCGATCAGCAGTCCGCCCAGCACGGCCCCCGGCAAGGATCCGATGCCGCCCAGAACCGCGGCCGTGAAAGCCTTGACGCCTGGAATGAACCCATCAGCAAAATTGACCACGCCGTAATAGCTCAGGAACAGCACGCCTGCGACGGCCGCGAGGGCAGCGCCGATCACGAAGGTCAACGAAATGGTGCGGTCGACGTCGATGCCGAGAAGGGCCGCCATCCTCCGATCCTGCTCGCAGGCCCGCTGTGCGCGGCCGAGCGATGTGTGTTGCACGAGGTACCAGAACCCGGCCAAGAGCACGACCGTTACGCCGACGATCATGATCTGCTTATACGACAGCGTCACGTTGTAATCGCCACCGCTGGTGACATGGATCACGGTGTCGAAGAGCGACGGGATCGTCTTGTTGCGCGGACCCTGCACGACCTGCACGAAATTCGACAGGAAGATCGACATGCCGATGGCCGAAATCAGCGGCGCGAGGCGGAACGAGCCGCGCAGCGGGCGATAGGCCACCCGTTCGATCGTCCAGCTCCAGAGGGCCGTGATGACCATCGAGCCGACCAGGACGACGATGAAGGCCAAGGCGAGATTGGTGATCCCCAGCAATTGGGTCAGGATCAGAAAGATGATCAACGCGACGAAGGCCGACAGCATGAAGACATCGCCATGGGCAAAATTGACCATGCCGATGATGCCGAACACCATCGTGTAGCCGATGGCGATGAGCCCGTAGATCGAGCCAAGCGTGATGCCGTTGATCAATTGCTGGAGGAAAATCTCCATACGCGACCCTACCCTTACCCTGACCGGCTCCGGTCAATTCATCACCAATCCGACTGTGATCGATCACAGTCGTTGATAAAGGCTAGCAAGGCACATGCCGCCTCGCAATCCAGATTCGTCTTAAAATTGTCTAATTTCAACGACCGTGTCGGTTCGTCCCATCTTCGCCGATTTGCGAGCCGGCGTTCCCGTATGGTACGCGCCAGGATCGTCTTCTTTCCGGTGAGTTCCCATGATCCCGCGCTATTCCCGTCCCGCCATGGTGACCATCTGGGAGCCGCAGACCCGCTTCCGCATCTGGTTCGAGATCGAGGCGCATGCCTGTGACGCACTGGCGGATCTTGGGGTCATTCCGAAAGACGCCGCCAAGGCGATCTGGGAGAAGGCCGGCCATGTGACGTTCGACGTCGCCCGCATCGACGAGATCGAGCGCGAGACCAAGCATGACGTGATCGCGTTCCTGACCCATCTTGCCGAATTTCTAGGCCCGGAAAGCCGCTTCGTGCATCAGGGCATGACCTCGTCGGACGTGCTCGACACGTGCCTCGCGGTCCAACTCGCCCGCGCCAGCGACCTTTTGATCGCCGATGTCGACGCGCTGCTGACCGCACTCCGCAAGCGCGCGTTCGAGCATAAGATGACACCGACGATCGGCCGCTCGCACGGCATCCATGCCGAGCCGGTCACCTTCGGGCTGAAGCTCGCCCTCGCCTATGCTGAATTTGCCCGCTGCCGCGCTCGGCTGGTTGCGGCGCGCGCCGAAATCGCCACCTGCGCGATGTCGGGCGCGGTCGGCACCTTCGCCAACATCGACCCCGCCGTCGAAGTCCATGTCGCCAAAGCCATGGGTCTGACGCCGGAGCCCGTGTCGACGCAGGTCATCCCGCGCGATCGGCATGCCATGTTCTTCGCGACGCTCGGGGTCGTGGCCTCCTGCATCGAGCGGCTCGCGACCGAGATCCGGCACTTGCAGCGGACCGAGGTGCTGGAGGCGGAGGAGTATTTTTCGCCCGGCCAGAAGGGTTCGTCGGCAATGCCGCACAAACGCAATCCGGTACTGACCGAGAATCTCACGGGTCTCGCGCGGCTGGTGCGCGGCATGGTCACGCCAGCGCTCGAAAATGTGGCGCTCTGGCATGAACGCGACATTTCGCATTCATCGGTTGAGCGCGCGATCGGACCGGACGCGACCATCACGCTCGATTTCGCTTTGGCACGGCTGACCAACGTGATCGACAATCTCGTGATCTATCCGGAAAACATGCAGAAAAACCTGGACCGCCTGGGTGGTCTCGTCCATTCGCAGCGCGTGCTGCTGGCGCTGACGCAGGCGGGGGTGTCACGCGAAGACGCCTATCGGCTGGTCCAGCGCAACGCCATGCCGGTGTGGCGCGGCGAAGGCGACTTTCTGACCCTGCTGAAGAACGATCCCGATGTCGCCAAGGCCCTGACGTCCGAGGTGATCGAGAGCCTCTTCGACCTCGGCTATCATACCAAACATGTCGATACGATCTTCGACCGGGTCTTCGGGCCGGCCTGATCGGGCCGTCACGACGCCGGCTCATCAATGGACGGGGCGTTGCGCCCCGTCCCGTCGCCTACACAAGCTTGACGAGTTGCTTGCCGAGATTTTGTCCGTCGAGCAGGCCGATGAAGGCTGCCGGCGCCGCATCGAGCCCCTCGGCGATCGTCTCACGATAGGTCAGCTTTCCGTTCGCGACGAGGTCGGTCAGCGCCGCGATGGCGTCGGGCCACAGATCGAGATGATCCGACACGATGAACCCCTCCATCTTGAACCGCACACGAAGAAAGATGTGCATGTTCGGCAGGGTCGTCGGCGCGCCCTGGTAGGACGCGATGAGGCCGCAGATGGCGACGCGAGACAAATGATTGAGGTGCTCGATCGCGGTCGTGAAGGGCACGCCGCCGACATTCTCGAACAGGCCGTCGATGCCATGGGGCAGAGCCGCCGCGAGATCGGCCGCAAAGCTGCTCGATTTGTGATCGACGCAAGCATCGTAGCCGAGGGTCTCGACCGCGTAACGGCACTTGTCGGGGCCGCCTGCGATACCGACAGCGCGAGCGCCGGCCGCCTTCGCCAACTGGCCGACGACTGAGCCGACGGCTCCCGTCGCCGCAGACACCAGGATTGTTTCACCCGGCTTCGGAGCGATGATTTTGTTCAAGCCGTACCATGCGGTCACGCCCGGCATGCCGGCGACGCCCAGAAAGGCGCTGAGCGGCACGCGACTGTCATCGACCTTGCGAAGCCCGGCGCCGTCATTGATGGCATAAAGCTGCCAGCCGCCCATGCCGACCACCTTGTCGCCAGGTTTGAATGACGAGTGGCGTGACTCGACCACCTCGCCAACCGTCCCGCCCCCCATGGTGACGCCGATCTCCTGCGGCACCGCATAGGATTTCGCCGCGCTCATGCGGCCCCGCATGTAGGGATCGAGCGAGAGAAACAGGTTGCGGATCAAAACCTGCTCCTCACGCAACGCCGCAACAGGGGCCTCGACCATGCGAAAATGCCGGCTCTCGACCTTGCCTTCGGGTCGGCTGTCAAGAACGAGGCTTCTGTTGGTCATCATCGCGCGGGAACTCCTTGTCGCTGCGGTCGTCAGCCGCAGATGGGTCGAGCGATGCGACGGTTCAACTCATGCCATTGCGTGCCTGCCTCCAATCGCGCATGGGTTCGCCGAGCGATGCTGGAGCTGTTTATGTCAACACGTGCCGCAGACGAAAACAGCGCCGCACGGACGACGCCGTCCTCCGGCCCGCATAAGCCCGACGCCGTGCATGGACATCCGACGACGAGCCTGCCGGCCCTTGGTCTCGCGGCGCTCGGCATCGTGTTCGGCGATATCGGCACCAGCCCACTTTACACCTTGAAGACGGTGCTGGACGGCATCGGCGATGCCACGCAGCCCGCGACGATCCTCGGTCTGCTGAGCCTCTTGATCTGGACCTTGGTGATCGTCACGACGCTGAAATACGTCACCATCGCGATGAGCGTCGGCAACGACGGCGAAGGCGGTATTCTCGCGCTGATGTCGCTGATCGGCATGAAGAAACATCGGGCCGCCATCGTGGCGATCGGGCTGTTCGGCGCAGCGCTGATTTATGGCGACGGAGCGATCACGCCCGCCATTTCGGTGCTTTCGGCGATCGAGGGCCTCGATATGGCGACCCCGGCGTTTCATCCCTATATCGTGCCGGGCGCGGTCGCGATCCTACTGGCGCTGTTCATCGCGCAACCGCTCGGCACCGAGCGGATCGGCAAGGCCTTCGGTCCCATCATGGTGGCATGGTTCCTGGCGCTTGCGGCCATGGGGATCAGCGGCATCCTCCATCACCCCGGCGTCTTCGCCGCCCTCAATCCGGTTTATGGAATAGCCTTTCTGGCCTCCAATGGCGTGAAAGGCTTTCTCGTGCTCGGCGGCGTCTTTCTCTGTGTCACGGGCGCCGAAGCCCTCTATGCCGATATGGGTCATTTCGGGCCGAAACCGATCCGCCTCGCCTGGATCGGCGTCGTGTTTCCCAGCCTCGTGCTGAATTATGCCGGACAAGCCGCGATCGTGCTCGACGGCGCCCCGACGGACGGCAACATCTTCTATCGGCTCTGCCCGGGTCCGCTTCTGATCCCGCTGGTCGTGCTGGCGACGCTCGCAACCATCATTGCCAGCCAAGCCATCATCACGGGCGCGTTTTCGATGACCCGCCAAGCGATCCAACTCGGCTGGCTGCCGCGCGTCGCGGTCAAGCAGACATCAGCCGAAGGCTACGGACAAATCTACGTTGGGAGCGTCAACTGGATCCTGATGATCGTGACGATCGGGCTGACGCTCGGCTTCCAGAAATCGGATCATCTCGCGAGCGCCTATGGCATCGCGGTCTCGCTCACGATGCTGATCACGACCGTGCTGCTGTTCATCGCCATGCGCGAAATTCTCAAGTGGAGCGCGGCCGTCGCGGGCCTGGTCGCGGCCTTCTTTCTCATCATCGATCTGGCCTTCGTCGGCGCCAATGCGGTGAAGATCGCTGATGGCGGCTATGTGCCTCTGCTGATCGCAGCCCTCATCTACGGACTGATGTGGATCTGGCATCGCGGTTCTGAAGCGGTGGCAAAGCGGTTCGAGGAAAGCATCATCCGGGTCGAAGATTTCAGCGCCCAGGCACTTGCCAAACAGACCCCGCGTGTTCCCGGCACGGCGGTATTCCTCACGCGGACCACGCGCGATGTGCCGCCCGTGCTGCTCTGGCATATGCAGCATAATCGCGCGCTTCACACGTATCTCTTCGTTCTGACGGTCAGCACCGCCTCGGTGCCGTGGATCGCTGCCGACAAGCATCTCACGGTCGACGAACTCGCGCCGAACTTCTGGCGCGCCGAAGCGGTGTTCGGCTTTATGGAAAATATCGACATCCCTGCCCTGCTGGCGACAGCCGAGTATCATGGTTGTCGGCTCGATCTCGAGGACGTGACCTATTACGTCGGCCACGCCTCGATCGTGCGACGCGAGGACGGTCGAGGCTTGCCGCGGTGGATCGAGGCCATCTACGCCGCGATGGAACGGAACTCGAGCCATGTCGGCGACGTAATGCGCCTGCCGCACGAGAATACCGTGGAGCTCGGCCGGCAGGTCTCGATTTGACGCTGGTGAACAGAAAACCGCTGCTGATCGTGCTAAGCGGGTTGCCGGGTACCGGAAAGACCACGATCGCCCGACTGCTGGCGCGCCGCCTTCGTGCCCCCCATATCCGGATCGACACGATCGAACAGGGGATCCGCAATGCGGGCGAGGCCGTCGGCATCGCCGGCTATCTCGTCGGATATGGCATGGCGGGGGATCATCTCGCGCTCGGGTTCGATGTGGTTGCCGATAGCGTCAATCCGTTGCCGAAAACGCGCGTCGCCTGGCAAGCGGTCGCCCAGCGGAACGGCGCGGCACTGCTGAACGTCGAGATCATCTGTTCCGATCCGGTCGAGCACCGGCGGCGCGTGGAAGGGCGCGTCAGAGACGATACGGGCCTGATCCCCCCGACCTGGGCGGGTGTCTTGATGCATGATTACGAGGCGAGGCTAGATCACCGCCTCGTGCTCGATACCTCGATGTTGTCGCCTGTCGACGCTGTATCGCGGATCATCGACGGGATGGCAGCCGCCTTGGACGGGAGCATCGTCGAGGGCTAGCCCTTACGGCTTCGCGCAGGCTTGGCACAAGCCGTTGAACGTCAGCGCCACATCCGAGATCGTGATGTTATTGGCTTTGTTGAGAGCGACGATGTCGGCCGTCGGAATGTCGTAGTCGACATCCTCGACGCGGCCACATGCGGTGCAGAGAAAATGCGCGTGACCGTGTCGCGAGGGTTCGTAGAGAGCCGAGGCGGTGCCGGGCACCTTCACTTCATGCACGAGGCCCAAGTCGCGCAATCGTTCCAGCGCGCGATAGACCGTGGAATGGCCGAGTCCAGCCTGCCGCCGCCGCGCTTCGGCATAGATGTCCCCGGCCGCAGCATGTTGACCCGGAGGCTGCGCCAGAACCACGTCATAGACGAGCCGATAGTTTTTCGGGAGCTTGGGCGGCGTATCCGGATGCATCTCAAACTCTTGGTTCGACTCATCGGCAAATCTCATCCTTGCCTTGATGATCAAAAGTGAATATGGTTCCCACTTTCACCCAGACGGGTTCGAAGATCAAGCGGAACGGCCGTTCACGGCGTTGCCGCTCCTGCTCCACGATGAAGAGGAACGCCTCATGACTGAGGATAACACTATTCTGACGACCCGTCAGGGTCACCCGGTCCGCGACAATCAGTCTACCCGGACGGTCGGCGAACGCGGCCCCGCCACGCTCGAGAACTATCAGTTCATCGAGAAGATCACGCATTTCGATCGCGAACGCATTCCGGAACGCGTCGTTCATGCGCGCGGCGCTGGCGCACACGGCTATTTTGAAGCCTATGGCAAAATCGGCGACGAGCCGGCCTCCAAATATACCCGCGCCCGCGTGCTGACCGAGACTGGCGTGAGAACGCCGATGGTGGTGCGATTCTCCACCGTGGCTGGTGCGAAAGAGAGCCCCGAGACCGAGCGCGACCCGCGTGGCTTCGCGGTCAAGTTCAAGACTGTCGCCGGCAATTGGGATCTGGTCGGCAACAACCTCAAGGTGTTCTTCATCCGGGACGCCATCAAGTTTCCCGACATGATCCATGCGTTCAAGCCGGATCCGGTGACCAATCGCCAGGAAGCCTGGCGCTTCTTCGACTTTGTGGGAATGCACCCCGAGTCGCTGCATATGGTGACGCACCTCAAATCCCCATGGGGTATCCCGGCCAATTTCCGTGAGATGGAAGGCTCAGGCGTCAACACCTACAAGCTCGTCAACGATGAGGGTGAAGCCGTTCTCTGCAAGTTCCATTGGGAGCCGAAACAGGGCATCCGCAACCTGACCTCCGCGCAGGCCGCCGAGATCCAGGGCAAGGATGTCGGCCATGCCACGCGTGACCTGTATGACAACATCGCTAAGGGCAATTTCCCGGAATGGGAATTCTGCGTCCAGATCATGCCCGATGGCCCGAACGACCATCTCTCCTTCGACCCGCTCGACGACACCAAGCTGTGGCCGGTCGATCAGTTCCCGCTGCTGCCCTGCGGCCGCATGGTGCTGGATCGCGCCCCGTCGAACTTCTTCGCGGAAGTCGAGCAGGTCGCGTTTGGCACGGGGGTGCTGGTCGATGGCATCGACTTCTCGGATGACAAGATGCTCCAGGGGCGGACGTTGTCCTACTCGGATACCCAGCGTTACCGCATCGGCGCGAACTATCTGCAACTGCCGATCAATGCGCCGCGCGAAGGCCTTCGCGCCATGACCAACCAGCGCGACGGCCAGATGACCTATGCGGTCGATGGCGGCCCCAACCCCAACGTCAACTATGAGCCGAGCGTGCTGGGCCAGAGCCTCAGGGAAGCCCCGAAGCCGGCCAAGGACTACCACCAGCCGGTCGAGGGGCGTCTCGGTCGTTACCAGACGAGCCGCACCACGGACGATTACACCCAGGCCGGCGAGCGTTATCGCACGTTCCAGGATTGGGAGCGCGACGACCTCATCAACAACCTCGTCAACGACATGAAGGCCTGCCCGGAGGCGATCCAGCTTCGCATGGTGTGGCACTTCTGGCATTGCGATCCCGATTACGGCACCCGCGTCGCGACGGGCGCCGGCATCGATCTGGAAAAGGCGAAAGCTCTTCCGCCGCTGCCGGGCCGCGCGGCTCCGGGCCAGCGCCTCGAGCACCCGACCTATACGGATGGCACGATCGAGGAGCCGATGCGGACCGCAGCCGAATAAGCGGCCGCAAGACGCGACTTCAACGTCAAAGCCCGGCGGAGCGATCCGTCGGGCTTTTTCACGCCGACGCGCTGCGTCGTGGGGAGGTTCGTAACAACAGCAGGGTCGAGGCGCCGAACAGAACCGCCGCCGCCGCGAAGGGTGCGCCGGGGAACAGAACCGGCGCGCCGGGCGCCGTAAAGGCCGCGAAGATCTGCGTCATCAGCAACGGACCGAGGATCGAGGCAAGGCTTTGCACGCTGGCGACAGCGCCCTGCAATTCGCCCTGCGCCTCGGCCGGCACCTCATGCGACATCAACGCGTTGATGGCCGGCATCGCGAGACCCTGAATGGCCCCGAGGATGATGAGCGCATAGACCATCCAGCCCTCGCTCGCGAGCATGTAACCGATCGCCGATAGGCAAGCCGCCACGACGCCGATCAGCGCCGCGTTCCGCTCCCCGATGCGGCGAATGATGGGAGCCACCAACAGGCCTTGCACCAGGGCCGAAGTGATGCCGACCAAGGCCAGAGAGATGCCGATCTGTGCCTCGCTCCAGCCGTAGCGGGCGATCGCCGAATAGGCCCAGACCGACACATAGACGGCCTGCGCGAGAAAGAAGAGTAGCAGCACAATCGCCCACCGGGTCAGGGCCGGCTGGCGACGCAGGGCCGCGACGGCCCCGAACGGACTGGCGCGCGACCACCGGAACCGCCGTCGCATATCGGGCTGCAGCGATTCCGGCAGAACAAAATAGCCGAAGGCGAAATTCAGCAGAGAGCAGGCGGCGGCCGCCAGAAACGGCACCTTGTGGCCGAACTGGCCGAGAAGGCCCCCGATAGCTGGGCCAAGGATAAAGCCGATCCCAAAGGCGGCGCCGATCAGCCCGAATGCTTTGGCGCGTCCCTCGGGTGGGGTAATATCGGCGATATAGGCATTGGCGGTCGTGTAGGACGCGCCGCAGATCCCGGCAATGATACGACCGACGAACAGCCACCCGACCGATGGCGCAAAAGCCGTGACGATATAGTCGAGCCCGAGGCCGAGGATCGAGGCGAGCAGCACCGGCCGTCGCCCGAACGCATCCGACAGATTGCCGATGGCTGGCCCGCAGAGAAACTGCATGGCCGAATAGGCCACGAACAGCCAACCGCCCACCACCGACGCTTGCGAGATATCACTCCCGGAGATCGCGCGAATCATCTCCGGGAGAACCGGGACCACAATGCCGATGCCGACCATGTCGAGCAGGACGGAGGCGAGGACCACGGAGAGGGCGAGGCGATGGGAGGGGGCGGGCGTTTCGGATGAATGAGACATGCCGGGCCTCAATAGACGTCCGGCCCCGATGACGCCAGTTGGCTCGCGCGATCGGAGCCAGAACCCTGTCATGCAACCGCAAAGCGATGGCGCTAGCCTCTGGCGTGTATCAGCCGGAGGGTGATTGCTTGGACAAGCCGCAGGCGCGCGCCTCGTCGAACAATGATGTCGTCATGATCGTCTGGCATTATCCGAACAAGCTGCCAGATTGTCTCGGCTTTCGGATCGACCGGAAGGATATGGCGCATCCGAAATCCGCCTGGACGGCGCTTCCGGCCTGGGTCGGGTTTCAGGGTCAATCCAACCCGGAATGGAAACCGAACACGACCGCGGTCTGGCCCATTCAGAAATACGAGTGGAAGGACGTGACGGCCAAGCGAGGCGGCACCTATGCCTACCGGATCGTTCCGGTCGGCGGCACGCCGTCGATCGATAAGGCGCTAGACGCTCTGGCCCATGTCACGAGCCTCGAAACCGACCCGGTGACGTTGACGCCCGAGCGCGGCAGCTTCCGCGCCTATTTCAACCGGGGCATCCTATCGACCCAATTCGTCTCGCATGCGGTCAAGCCCGGTCCGTCGGGCGCCCCGGATTTCAAGATCCTGCTCGATCGTATCGACCAGCCGGGCGATCCATTGCGAAACGCCCTCGCAGGCCAGATGATCGAAGGTTTGTTGCTCTTGCTCAATCGCGCCAAGCAGGACGGCGGTGACTGTTACGCGGCCCTCTATGAGTTGACCGACCCGGAGCTCGAACAGGCTCTACTCAAGGCCGAGCGGTTGCATCTCATCCTGTCCAACACAGGGACGGACGACGCGGAAAACGCCCCGGCCCGGCAGGCTCTGCACGACCATGCCGGCATTGACCTGATCGACCGCTTCGTGCCGTCCGGCCACATCGGACACAACAAATTCATGGTCTATGTCGATCCGAAGGGGAAGGCTCAGGCGGTCCTACTCGGCAGCACGAATTGGACCGACACGGCCGTTTGCGCGCAATCCAACAACGCGCTCGTGGTGCAGGATGCGACGATCGCGGAGGCCTATCGCGCCTATTGGCAGAGATTGAAGGCCGACACGCCCGCCAACGGTAAAGCCAAGCAATCCGCTGCCTTGCGCGACGCCGATGCCAAGCCGTCGCTGACCGACAGCCCGATCGACGAGGGCCGCGCGACCCTGTGGTTCTCGCCCAATACGCCGAAGGCGCGCGCGACCCGACGGGGCGCCACAGAGGCCGTTCCGCCCGATCTCGACGAGGTCTTCGGCCTGATGAGGGCCGCCAAACACGCCGTTCTGTTTCTGCTGTTTCAGCCCGGCAAGCCGAGCGTCCTCGATGTCGCGGTCGAGATCGCCAAGGCGAATGACGGTGTGTTCGTGCGGGGCGCCGCCACGGATGCCAAAGCCGTCGAGGCCGCCGACACAATGTTGATCCATCGCCCCGGCGAAAAGCCGGTCGACGTGGTGGCCGCGAGCGCCATCAAAGATCAGTTCGCCTTCTGGCAGCAGGAATTGCTGAAGGCCGGCCCCAACGCCCACGCGATCATCCACGACAAGATCATCGTGATCGATCCCCTTTCGGACGATTGCGTCGTCATCACCGGCAGCCACAATCTCGGCTATCGGGCGTCCTACAATAATGACGAAAACCTGCTGATCGTGAAGGGCCACAAGGCTTTAGCGCAAGCCTATATGGTCCACGTCATGGACATCTACGACCATTACCGGTTCCGCTACGTAATCCAGCAGGCCGGCAAGCAGGCCTTCTCGGGGCTCAGCCCCAACGACACGTGGCAGAACAAGTATTTCGACCCAAACAACGACGCGAGCCGCGACTGGAAGGTCTGGTTCTAGCGGCGCGCCGCTGCGCTCGCGCTAGACCGCCGGCGAAAAGCTCGCGCGCTTCTGCTCGATCGCGTCCCAGATCATCGCGGCGATATCCGGGCCGCCCAAGCGCTTGATGGCGCGCAGCCCCGTCGGCGACGTCACGTTGATCTCGGTGAGGTGGCCGTCGATCACGTCGATGCCGGTGAACAGCAGGCCGCGCCGCTTCAGTTCCGGCCCGATGGTGGCGCAAATCTCCTGTTCGCGCGGCGACAGGTCGGTCGCGGTCGCGGCCCCGCCCCGCACCATGTTGGAACGGATATCGTCCTGCGCCGGCACGCGATTGACCGCGCCGGCCGCGACACCGTCGACGAGGATGATGCGCTTGTCGCCATGCACGATCTCGGGCAGGAACCGCTGCACCACCCAGGGTTCCCGGAACGTCACCGAGAAGAGATCGAACAGCGAGCCGAAATTCGGATCCCGGCGCGAGACCTTGAACACGGCAGCGCCGCCATTGCCGTAAAGCGGCTTCATCACGACATCGCCGTGCTCGGCCCGGAAGGCCTCGATTGCATCGCGGTTGCGGGTGATGAGCGTTGGCGGCATCAACGCGGGATAATCGAGCACGAACAGCTTTTCGGGCGCGTTGCGGACGCCTGCCGGATCGTTGACCACCAGCGTCTTCGGATGCACCCGCTCGAGCAGATGCGTCGACGTGATGTAGGCGAGATCGAAGGGCGGATCCTGCCGCAGCAAGACCACATCGACCGCGTCGAGCGGCGTCACGACACCATCGTCGAGCGTGAAGTGATCGCCCTTCTGGTCGCGAACCGACAAGGGATGCATGACGGCGACGACATCGCTGCCCCGCTGCGACAGGGCATCGGGCGTGTAATAGCGCAGCGTATGACCACGCTGCTGCGCTTCGAGCAACAGGGCGAAGGTGGAATCGCCCGCGATGTTGATGCGGTCGATCGGGTCCATCTGGACGGCGACGGTCAGAGCCATGGTGATCCTCGAAGCAAGCCGGCCAAACCGGCAAGATGACCCGCACAGCACATAAGCGACCGGGTCTCGTCAACTCCCTCCATCAGGCGGAGAGCCTCACCGGCCCACAATCGCCCCGTGCGGGACCGAGGCATCGCCACTCATATCGGCCTCGATCTGTTCAAGGCTGCGGCCCTTGGTTTCGGGCACGAAGCGAAGCGTGAACAACACCGCCAAGACGGTCAGGGCCGCATAGATCAGGAACACGCCGGAGGAGCCCAGCGCCTGCACCAGATTGAGGAAGGTCGCCGTGACGATCAAGTTCAAGATCCATTGCGCCACGGTGGCGATCCCCATGGCCCGCCCGCGCAGACGCAGCGGGAAGATTTCGGAGATCAGCAGCCAGAACACGGGCCCCAGCCCAACCGCGAAGAAGCCGACATAAAGGCACAGAGCCGTAATGGTGAGCCAGCCCACCGATGCGTTGGCACCGAACGCGAACGCGAAGGCCAACAGGCAAAGGCTGGCCGCCATGCCGCAGAGGCTCCAGATCAAGAGCGGCCGACGGCCGAGCCCATCGACGAGCCGCATCGACACCAGGGTGAACAGCACATTGACGAGCCCGACGCCGGCAGTCGCCAGAATGGCGGCCGATGCCGACGAGAGACCGGCGGTCTGAAAGATGGTCGGCGCGAAGTAGATGACGGTGTTGACGCCCGTAATCTGCTGGAAGATCGCAAGGCCGATGCCCACGATCATCGAATTGCGCAAAGCCGGCTTGAGCAACTCGCCCCAGGCGTGGGACTTTCCGTCATCCCGACGAAGATCCTTCCGCAAGCTGGTGAGTTCGCCGGTGAGGTCGACGCCGTTGCCGCGCACGCGGCGCAGCGCCCCTTCGGCATCCTTCATACGGCCATGGCCGGCGAGCCAGCGCGGACTTTCCGGCAGCAGCAGCATGCCGACGAACAGGATGGCACCGGGGACGGCCCCAAGCCCAAGCATCCATCGCCAGCCTTCGTGAACACCGGACAGCCCATAGCCGACAAGGTAGGACACGAAGATACCGACCGTCAGAAACAACTGATTGAGTGAAACGATCACGCCCCGGTTCTTTGCGGGTGCCATTTCCGAGAGATACAGGGGCGTCAGCATGGACGACACGCCGATCGCGACACCGACCACGACACGGCCGATCAACAAAACCGTCAGGGTCGTGGCGGCGGCGGAAATCAACGAGCCCGCGATGAAGATCAGAGCCGTGAAGAGGATCACGGTGCGGCGACCGAAGCGATCCGACAGGCTGCCGGCAAAACCGGCACCGGCCGCAGCCCCAGCCAGCGCAATGGCGGCCACGAGGCCTTGCATGGCAGGGCTGAGTGCGAACAGGTCGCGAATGTAAAGGAGCGCACCGGAGATGACGCCGGTGTCGTAGCCGAACAACAGGCCACCAAGCGCCGCGACGCCGGCGATGAACACGTAATGCATGGATGAAGCCCGCCCGTAGAACGAGAGGCGATCGAGCGCCGCCGCGGCCACGACTGTAGCGTGGTTCGCTTGCGTTTGCGCGCGGCATGAGCCGAAAAGGCGTGCGTGTCCCGCAGTTCCGCCCCCTCTTGGCAGGGGTTGACCGGGGAGCCACCCTCGCCTATCAAAATCTCTGCCCTTCGGGGCAACCACCTCCGTCTTCATCCAGTCCGGGTGAGACGCCCGTCCGGCAGCGCTGAGCGCCCCCGGGCGCGTTTTCCGTTGAGCCTCTGGCTTGGCTGAAGTCGGAAACCCAGGATCAGGCATGTTCGACGGCCTCTCGGAAAAGCTATCTGGCATTTTCGACCAGCTCACCCGCCGCGGTGCGCTGAGCGAGAACGACGTCAATGCAGCGATGCGCGAAGTGCGGCGCGCGCTGCTCGAAGCCGACGTGGCGCTCGATGTCGTCCGCTCCTTCATCGACAAGGTGCGGGCCCAGGCCGTCGGCGCCAACGTGATCAAGTCGGTCACGCCCGGCCAGATGGTCATCAAGATCGTCAACGACGTGCTGATCGAGACGCTCGGCGCCGAAGCCGATCCGATCAACCTCGATGCTGCCTCCCCGGTCGGCATCATGATGGTCGGCCTGCAGGGCGCCGGCAAGACGACGACGGCTGCGAAAATCGCCAAGCGGTTGACCGACCGCCAGAAGCGCAAGGTGCTGATGGCGTCGCTCGACGTGAAGCGCCCAGCCGCGCAGGAGCAGCTCGCGGTGCTAGGTCGTCAGGTCGGGGTCGACACCTTGCCGATCGTTCCAGGCCAGACGCCCGTGCAGATCGCCCGCCGCGCCGAACAGGTTGCGCGGCTGCAAGGCTATGACGTCGTCATTCTCGACACCGCCGGCCGCACCCATATCGACGAAGAACTGATGGCCGAAATGGCCGAGATCAAAGCGATCGCGACGCCGCATGAAATCTTGCTGGTGGCCGACAGCCTGACCGGCCAGGACGCCGTCAATCTCGCACGCTCCTTCAACGAGCGGGTCGAGATCACCGGCATCGTGCTGACCCGCGTCGATGGCGATGGGCGCGGCGGTGCGGCGCTGTCGATGCGGGCCGTGACCGGCAAGCCGATCAAGCTTCTCGGCACCGGCGAAAAGATGGATGCGCTGGAGGATTTTCACCCTTCCCGCATCGCCAACCGCATCCTCGGCATGGGCGATATCGTCTCGCTAGTCGAAAAGGCGGCCGAGTCGATCGACGCCGAAAAAGCGATGCGCGTCGCTGAGAAGATGCGGAAGGGCAAGTTCGATCTGCAGGATTTGAGCGATCAGCTCGCCCAAGTCGAAAAGCTCGGCGGCATGGGCGGCATCATGGGAATGCTGCCCGGCATGGCCAAGATGAAGGACCAGATCGCCCAGGCCAATATCGGCGAGGGCATGATCAAACGGCAGCGCGCCATCATTTCGTCGATGACGCCGGGCGAGCGCCGAAATCCCGATCTTCTGAAGGCCTCGCGCAAGAAGCGCATCGCGACCGGCGCCGGCGCCAAGGTCGAAGAGGTGAACCGCCTGCTTAAGCAGCACCGGCAAATGGCCGACATGATGAAGTCGCTCGGTGCTTCTGGCGGCAAGCGCGGCGCGATGGGCAAGATGGCGTCGATGTTCGGTATGGGCAGCGGCAATCCGATGGCCGGCATGGCCCCGCCAAGCCCCGAGCAGCTCGAAGCTCTGCAAAAGCAGATGGGCGGCTCGATGGGGGGCATGCCCAACATCCCCGCTGCACCGCCCGGTCTCGGGTCCAAACCATCCGGCCTGCCGAGCGGCCTTCCCGGCCTCGGTGCACCCCGCCTGCCGGGTCTCGGCGGCCTCAACCCATTCGGGGGCAAGAAGAAATAGGCGAGCGCCTGTTTCGACCCCACCGATCCCCGGCCATTCGGCCTCTCTGTCTCAAACCACCAACCACAAAGGAACTATCATGTCGTTGAAGATTCGCCTGTCCCGCTGGGGTGCCAAGAAGCGTCCCGTCTATCGTATCGTCATCGCCGATGCTCGCGCCCCGCGCGATGGTCGCTTCATCGAGAACATCGGCACGTTTGATCCGTTGAAGGCCAAGGACGATGCGACCCGCCTGACCCTGAACGGCGACAAGGCCAAGGATTGGATGGCCAAGGGCGCGCAGCCTACCGAGCGCGTCATGAAGCTGCTGGCCATGATCGGCGTTCTCGAGGCGCCGGTCCGTAACAACCCGGAGAAGGCCAAGCCGAAGAAGAAGGCGCAGGAGCGTCTGGCCGAAGCCGAGAAGGTCGCGGCTGCTGCTGCCGCCAAGGCTGCCGAGCCCGCAACCGCCGAATAAGTCGTTTGGCCCGGTCCTTTTCGGATCGGGCCACGCTGCTTTGCGTGGCGATCATCCAACCCTGACGGCGCAAGCGCCTCAGCGGATCGTCAGATCGTGCTTAATCCCGCACGAGTTCGAAGCGGTCGACGTCGACCAATCCGCGATCCGTGATCTTGAGATGCGGGATGACGGGCAGCGGCAGAAACGCGACCTGTAGAAACGGCTCGTCCAGCACGACGCCGAGCGCCTTGGCGGCAGCCCGCAACGGGATCAAGGCCGCGTAAACATCCTCGAACGTCCCGAGGCTCATGAGCCCGGCCATCGGCAACGCCAGTTCGGCCCGGACCTCGCCATCGCTGGCGACAGCGAAGCCACCCTCGATCTCGATCAGACGATTGACCGCGACCGCCATGTCGGTTTCGCTCGCGCCGACCACGCAGATATTGTGGCTATCGTGACCGACCGAGGATGCGATGGCGCCACGCGTCATCCCGAACCCATGGACGAAAGCGACGCCAATGTTGCGATTGTGCCCGTGCCGCGCCACGACCGCGACCTTGACGGCATCCTGGTCGAGATCGATCCGCCGTTCGCCGTCCCGATAGGGCAGCGTCATCGGCAGATCGAGCGTGATGATCTTGCCCGGAACGACGCCGATCACGCGGGTCGACGGACCAGCGCCGCGCGCCGCGAAATCGCACTCTTCGACGCGCTGGGCCTTGACGCTGTGGCGGCCGATCGGTTGCACCGTCCGACGCGTGGCGAAGAGATCGTCGCCGACGTGCCGCCCCGCCGAGAGGACGCGTGACACGGCGCACGTGTCGAGATCGTCCAACACCACGAGATCGGCACGGTAGCCCGGTGCAACGAGGCCGCGATCCCGCAAGCCAAAGGCGCGTGCGCCGGAATGGCTGGCGGTGCGATAGGCGGCGAGTGGTGTCGCGCCGAGCCGGATCGATTCGCGGATCATGTGGTCGATATGGCCCTCTTCGGCGATATCGAGCGGGTTTCGATCATCCGTACAAAAGGCGATGTAGGGCGACAGCGCCTCGGTCACGAGGCTGTGCAGCGCATGCAGGTCTTTTGAAACGGACCCCTCGCGGATCAGCACCGTCATGCCTTTGGCGAGCTTTTCCATCGCCTCTTCGGCGGTCGTCGCCTCGTGATCGGTGCGAATACCGGCCGCCAGATAGCCGTTGAGATCGCGCCCGCGCAGCAAGGGCGCATGCCCGTCGATGTGGCGGCCGGCAAAAGCCGCGAGCTTGGCAAGGCAGCCAGGGTCACGACCGAGCACGCCCGGAAAGTTCATGAATTCAGCAAGGCCGATGACCTTGGGATGGTCCGCCAAGCCGATCAGGTCCTCAGCCTCGATCCGAGCCCCCGATGTTTCGAGATCGGTCGCTGGCACGCAGGATGACAGATTGATACGCAAATCCATCGCGGTCTCGCCGGCGGCATCGAGCACATAGGTGATTCCAGCGAGCCCGAGCACGTTGGCGATCTCGTGCGGATCGCAGATCGCCGTCGTGATCCCGCGAGGCAGCAGGCTCCGGTCGAATTCCGCCGGGCTGATGAGCGAGGATTCGACATGGCAATGCGTGTCGATGAAGCCGGGCACGATCACCTTGCCGGTCACGTCGATCTCGTTGACGCCGCTGTAAGTGTCCAAAGTGCCGACGATCGTGTCGCCGCAGATCGCGACATCGGACCGGCTGATCCGGCCCGTAACGAGATCGAAAACCTGCCCCCCTTTCAGCACGAGGTCGGCTGGCGCCGCACCCCGACCCTGCTCGATCCGCGCGGCCAGACGGTCCATCATCGTCATGCAGCGATCATCCCGTTACAGCCACCGCGCTCCAGCGCATGGATCGTGAGAGGTTGGCCGCGCCCCTTGAGGGCATGATCGCCCATATGCCGCGTCGAGACACCGCTCGGCAAAGACGGAAGACGGCTGAGGAGATCGGACGAAATCAACAGGGGCGCGCCGACAGAGCGCGACAGGGCTTCGATGCGGCCCGTCGTATTCACCACATCGCCGAAATACGAGATTTTGTGCCGATCGACCCCGACATCCGCCGTCACGACCGATCCGCCATGCAGGGCAGCGCGAAACAGCGGCACTTGACCAAACCGCTCTCGCCACATGGCTTCGTCCCGCGCGATGCAATCGAGGAAGGTGAAGACGCAAGCGATGCAGCGCGCGTCGATGACGCCACGCTCCATCGTCCAGGTCACCATCGCCATGTCGCCGACGTAATCGTCAATCGAACCACGGTGGCGGCGGACTGGTTCGGCGAGGGCCGCGAAAATGGCTCCGAGAAACTCCTGCGCGCGAAGGTCGCCATGCTGCTGGGCATAGGCGGTCGAGCCGATGAGATCGAGGAACAGGAAGATGCGCTCCTCCTCGACCGGGCAGTAATATCGCCCGAGCAGCATGTTCCTGAACACATCTGAGCCGATGAGATCGCGCATCCGGATCAACGTCACGACCGTGGCCGACATGATGACGGCATAGAGCAGCGTCGAAGGATCGAGGATCATGGCCCCGACCAGCGTACCATTCAAAATACCGAAGGCGAGCAGGATCGATCCCATCAATGCGCTCGCGACCAGGATCAGGCCGATGTAGGTGACGATGCCGAGCAGCAGGTATCCGGCCAACGGCAGACGCGTCAACGCCCGGCTCAAGCGTGGGAAAAGCAGCCCGCGCTCGAATGCCGTGACCGAACCACCGCCAACGAGGCCATACAGCGCGCCGACAAGCGGCCGCCCACCGGGCGCAATCGCGCCATAGAGGGCGCCCGCGCCCGCGCAGAACAGCATCACCGGAATCCAAAACACGAAAGCGGCCCGCGCTTTCGACCAATCTTCAGATATCGTCTTTGCGGTATGCGACGGCGACACTTCAATCGAGAAAGGCTGCTCCACCGTCGGGCTCGTGGTGGATCCGACACGATCGACGGACGCTTGAACCGCGATGCCGTCCTCGGTCGTCATACAAAACGCCCGGTCCTTTGCAGAACCTCGATCCGATAGCCGTCCGGATCTGCCACGAAGAAGAAGCGGGCCAGCATCTTACCCTCGTGCAGAAGCTCCTTGACGGGCTCGGGGTTGAGCCCCGCCTCCGTCAGGCGCGCGTGCTCTGCCGCAATATCGGCGACCGAAACGGCAAAATGGCCGAAGCCATCACCGAGCGCGTAAGGCTCGGTCCGAGCGGCATTGACGGTCAATTCGACCTCGAAGGCCGTTTCGTCGTTTCGGAGATAGAGAAGCACGAAGTCGCCAAAGTCGAAGCGGTCGGCCACATCGAGGCCGAACGCCTGCTTATAGAAATCGAGGGAACGCTGTTCGTTCAGCACCCTGATCATGCCGTGAATGGCTTTGGCCATGATGCGCCCTCACTTGTAGCCCGATGAAAGGGCCGAACCGACGTTTCGCCTCAGCCCTTCGGCAGCAACGGCTCGAGGATTTTGTCGAGATCGGCGACCGTCATCTCACCCGCCTGCTTTTTGCCGTTGATGTAGAAGGTCGGCGTCGCATCGACGGCAAATTTTTGCGCCGCATTGTCCCGAACCGCATTGACCTGATCGTAAAGCTTCTGATCCTTCAGGCAGGTCTCGAAGTCGGTCTGGGATATCCCAGCCTGCTTCACCGTGTTGGCCAGTGCCTCGACAGGCTTATCCACGAAGGCCCAGTTCTTCTGCTGCGCGAACAACAGGTCGACCATGGCCATCCGCTTGTCTGGACCGGCGCAGCGCGCCAGCATGAAGCCCGCGGTCGCGAGCGGATCGAGCGGGAACTCTCGCAACGTGAACCGCACCTTGCCGGTATCGATATATTTGGATTTCAGCGTCGGATAGGTTTCGGCCGCGAAGGCCGCGCAATGCGTGCACGTCATCGAGGCATATTCGATGATGGTGACGGGTGCGTCACGCGCGCCGAGCCAAATATCCGGTAGCTGCCCTTCGGCCATCAACTGGTCGATCGGATAGCTCGCGCCCTCGGTGGCGGCGCGGGCGGAACCGGGATCGAGCAGCATGACGGAGCCGGCCGATGCCGCGACGCCCGCAAGAGCCGCGCCGCGCAACACCGTGCGGCGGTTAAGTTTGGAGAATACCATCAAGTCACTCGCTCGATCGGATGGACAGGGCAACCATCGGCCCGTCACGCCAGGGCAGATGATGGAACAATTGCGGCGAGTATAAAGCACGGACGGGTGGCTTCGCCAGACCCGCCGGGGCAGAAACACGCGAAACCGCGACGGCGGTGCTGCATTCGCCTCAACGCGTCGTGAGAACCCGGCTCCCGAGCTTGATGAGCGCCCGGCGTAGCGCATCCTCTTCGATGCCCGCAGTCGCGTCGTGGGCCAGCCGGACGCGCGAGCCATCCGGTGGCGCGATCGGCGTCCGAGGTTTTTTCGGTGGCGCGACCGGCCCTTGCCGCAACGCCAGACGCCCGACGCAGCGCCAACCGAAATGCGTATTGACCCGCTCGATCACCAACGCCTGCTGGTGCTGCAATTCGAGCGCGAACGCGCCCTCGACGCGAACCATCAGCGTGGCCGGCTCCGGCGTGCCACGCGCCGTGCCGCGCGACGGCCATTGCATGCGGATCGGCTCGCAACGGGAGGCGAGACGCTCCCCGACGATCTCGGGCCAAAACATCAGCAGATCGGCCTCGCTGAAGCCGAATTTCGCCAAAGCCGGCGTCAAGCAGGGCGCGACGAGATCGGCCAAGGGGCTCGACCACGCTTTCCGGCCAGGCGGGTTGCGGTTATTCATACGTCCCACCATACCGAGACGAGCGCGATTTGGGCACCCGAAAACAAGCCAACTCCTTGCCGCTCGACCCCGCCGTCCCCAGCGCCTCGAACACGCGACAGGCAGGCCCCGCGCCTGCCGACGTCACGGCCGATCTGCTCGTGTGGTACGATCGGCACCGTCGCGCGCTGCCCTGGCGGGCCCTGCCCGGCGCCCGAACGCCCGCTTACGCGGTGTGGCTGTCGGAGATCATGCTGCAGCAAACGACTGTGGCGGCCGTCAAACCCTATTTCGCCAAATTTCTTTCCCTGTGGCCCGACGTGGATCAGCTCGCGGCGGCCTCGCAGGACGAGGTAATGCGGGCTTGGGCGGGCCTTGGCTACTACTCACGTGCGCGCAATCTCCATGCCTGCGCCCAAACCGTCGTTCGGGACTTTGGCGGCCGCTTCCCGCGCGAGGAGGTAGAGCTTCGCTCCTTGCCGGGCATCGGCGCCTATACGGCTGCCGCCATCGCATCGATCGCCTTCGGCCGCAAAGCGACCGTCGTCGACGGCAACGTCGAACGGGTCATGTCGCGACTCTATGCGATTGCCGAGCCGATGCCGAAGGGTAAGACGGCTGTCGCGATCGCGATGGGGGCTGCGACGCCAGAGGATCGGCCGGGAGACTTCGCTCAAGCCGTGATGGATCTCGGCGCGACGATCTGCACGCCGAAAAGTCCGGCCTGCGTCTTATGTCCCCTCACAAGCGATTGCGTCGCCCGGGCGAACGGAACCCAGACCCTGTTCCCGGTGAAGGTCGCAAAGCGGGCTAATCCGGTCCGCTATGGGACAGCTTATTATGTCACCAACGGTCGAGGCGACGTTCTGGTCCAGACGCGTCCGCCGGTGGGTTTGCTCGGCGGGATGACGGAGCTACCAGGGACGGCGTGGGGCGACGAGCCCATTCCAATCGCAACCGCTGATCGCGGAGCCGAACGCGAGGGAATGCGGGTCAAACACGTGTTCACGCATTTCACTCTGATTCTGGACGTCGTGACGCGTGTCTCTCCGAATGGTGCATTGCCCGACACCGTGGTGGCCAACGAGACCCGGCGATGGGTCGCGGTCACTCACTTAATGGAGGAAGCACTTCCGACGCTGATGCGCCACGCGATCGCGTTGGCACAGTCCGGCCGTTAAGGCTTATCGCTGATCGTCGCTCTCGGTGTTGGCCGATTGTGTCTCGTAAGCATCGTAGGAGCTGATCAAAACGGTTGCCGACAAAGCGGCCAGCGCGAGGAAGAAGCTCTCGACGCCGCTCGTCAACTGGACAACCTTGCCCATTCCGAGGGTGATGCACACCACGCACAACAGTGCTGAAAGGCCTATGAAACGCAACACGGCCCGTACTCCCCGCTACGCTCGAAATGATTAATCTCATTCCGCAACGCTGGGAACGCACGTCCGTTCCCACGACCAGGAGCATATTATAGATTTGTTAAACTTTGGTGATTGTGGCGATAGAAAGTTGTCGTGATCCAGCGATTGCTTAGTCCGCAGCCTCGCGCATCGAGGCGCGGATCCCGCTTCTCACGTCATCGATGGGTCGCAGCCGTCCGTCGGTCTCGTAATGCCAATAGGTCCAACCGTTGCAGGCCGGCAGACCTTGGGCCAGAGCCCCGATTTTATGGATCGAACCGACGATCATCCCGAGCCCGACCGTGCCGTCGGGGCGAACCACGACGCTGTGGCGGCGCTGGGCATCGACGAGCTTCGACCCGGGCGCGATCAGGCCCGCCTCGACGACGGACGCAAATGCCACGCGCGGCTCGGCGCGTTTGGACGGCACGACTTGCAGCGCCTCCGGCGAGAGCGGCTCGACGGACGCTATCCTCGCCGTGGCGGCCGCAGCATAGGCCGGATCGCGCTCCAGCCCGATGAATGACCGGCCAAGCCGCTTGGCGACCGCGCCGGTCGTGCCGGTGCCGAAGAACGGGTCGAGCACCACGTCACCGGGCTCGGACGCCGCCATGATGACGCGCGCCAGCAGCGCCTCGGGTTTCTGGGTCGGATGAACCTTGTGGCCCTCCGCATCCTTCAGCCGTTCGCCGCCCGTGCAGATCGGCAGCAGCCAATCGGACCGGACCTGGCAATCCTCGTTGCCGGCCTTCAAGGCCTCGTAGTTGAACGTATAGGACTTGGATTGCGGGGTCTTGCTGGCCCAGATCATCGTCTCATGGGCGTTGGTAAAGCGCCGACCGCGAAAGTTCGGCATCGGGTTATTCTTGCGCCAGACGATATCGTTCAAAATCCAGAAGCCGAGGTCCTGCATGAGGGCGCCGACCCGAAAGATATTGTGGTAAGATCCAATCACGAAGATCGTCGCATTGGGCCGCATCACCCGGCGGACGCCGGTCAGCCACTCCCGCGTAAACGCGTCATAATCGGCGAAGCTGGCGAACTTGTCCCACTCGTCATCGACCGCATCGACGACGCTCTGGTCGGGCCGCGACAGGGTGTTTTCGAGCTGCAGATTGTAAGGCGGATCGGCAAAGACGAGGTCGATGCTTTCGGGAGCCAAACCCGCCAGGCTGCGCATGCAATCGCCGACGAGAATTTGATCGATAGGCTGCGGCGTGATGGCATTCAGTGCCGCCGCCGAAGCTCCAGGACGCGAGACCTTTGACTGGAGCTTCGAAACGGCCGCTCCGGCACGTGCATTACTCATGACTGACACACCGGATACTCAACTGAACAGGTGTGACTATGAGTCGGTTTGGTAAAACGCAGGTTTATGGCTTGGTAAAAAAGCTGTCCCGCTTGGATACGCCTTCTTTACCAAGCTCTTAAGATTGGCAATCGTCCGACGTCTCGCCCCGGCATGGTGCGAAGCTCATCCGATGCGCGGCCGACGGGCCATGGCGCAACAAGGCGGCCCGATGCTGCTCGGTCGCATAGCCTTTGTGGCGGGCGAAACCATAAACCGGATGATGCGCGTCGAGCCGCACCATCAATCGGTCTCGCGCCACTTTGGCGACGATCGAGGCTGCCGCAATCGACAAGCAAGTGGCATCACCCTTGATGATCGTCTCACCCGCGATCGTGATACCATGCGGAAAGTCGTTCCCGTCGATCAGAAGATGATGCGGGCTCAGCGACAAGGCGCTGGCGGCGCGTCGCATCGCCGCGAACGTCGCCTGACGGATGTTGATCCGGTCGATCTCGCGCGGCGACGCAAAGCCGATACCGATTGCCAGCGCTTTCGACATGATGAGCAGAAACAAATGCTCACGCTGCGCCTCGGTCAGGACCTTGGAATCGTCGACGGCCTCCGGGAGATCATTTGGATCGAGAATCACGGCCGCAGCCGCGACAGGGCCGGCCAACGGCCCGCGTCCAGCCTCGTCGATCCCGGCGATGTAAAGCAGGCCGCGAGACATCAGCAGACGCTCCCGCTCGAAATGCGGAACCGGCACGAGCGTCGAAACCGCACCCATGCGCTTGACGCTCTTGATGGGCATCACCGCTTTCGGGCGAGATCCGCCTTGAGCGGGCGTCGACGGTTTGAACGCTTCCGTCATCGGTCGAGAAACATCCGATAGGCGGGATTGTCGGTTTCATCCTCGAAGGCATAGCCGAGTTCGCGCAGCCGCTCGCCGAACCGATCGCTTTCGGCAGCCGGAACCTGCAATCCGACGAGCACGCGGCCATAATCCGCGCCGTGGTTGCGGTAGTGAAACAAGGTGATGTTCCACTCGGATCCGACCCCGTCCAGGAACTTCAGCAAAGCGCCCGGCCGTTCCGGAAACTCGAACCGGAGGATCACCTCGTCCCGCAGCGCCGGGGCCCGGCCCCCCACCATGTAACGAACATGCAGTTTGGCGGTCTCGTTGGCGCTGATGTCGAGCACGGGATAGCCAAGCGCCGCAAGTTGCGTGAGAACGAGCGCCTTCTCGCCAACGCTGTCGGACAGCTTGAGGCCGACGAACACATGGGCCTCGGCCCCTGCGGCATAGCGATAGTTGAATTCGGTGATGGTGCGGTTGCCGAGCGCCTGCACGAACCGGCGATAGCTGCCCTGCTGTTCCGGGATCGTCACGCCGAGCAGCACCTCGCGCGCCTCGCCGATCTCGGCACGTTCGGCAACATGGCGCAGCCGGTCGAAATTCATGTTGGCCCCGGTGTTGATTGCGATCAGCGCCCCTGTTCGCACGGGGTTGGCGGCCACATAGCTTTTCAGTCCAGCCAAGGCGAGCGCACCGGCCGGCTCTGCGATGACGCGCGTATCTTCGAAGATGTCTTTGACGGCGGCGCACATTTCGTCGGTATCGGCCACCAGCACGTCGTCGAGCAGCGCCTGGCACACCCGGAACGTCTCGGCTCCCGCCTGCCGCACCGCGACGCCGTCGGCAAAGAGGCCGACTCGATCGAGAATGACGCGCGACCCTGCCGCGATCGCGGCCTTCATCGAGGCCGCATCGACCGGCTCGACGCCGATCACCTTGATGTCCGGCCGCAGGAACTTGACGTAAGCGGCGATCCCGGAGGCGAGGCCGCCCCCTCCGATCGGCACGAAGATCGCTTCGACCGGATCGGCATGCTGGTGCAGGATTTCCATGCCGACGGTGCCTTGCCCCGCGATCACGTCCGGATCGTCGTAGGGATGCACGAAGGTCAAACCCTGCTCCGCCTCGAGCCCGCGCGCGTGTTCGAAGGCTTCGTCGAACGTGTCGCCGAACAGCACGACCGTCCCGCCCCAATAGCGCACGGCATCGACTTTGATCTGCGGGGTCGTAACCGGCATCACGATGATGGCCTTGACGCCCAGCCGCTGCGCCGACAATGCGACGCCCTGGGCATGGTTTCCGGCGGAGGCGCAAATCACACCGGCGGCGCGGGCCTCAGCGGATAAACGAGCGATCTTGTTATAGGCGCCCCGGATCTTGAAGGAGAAGACGGGCTGAAGATCCTCTCGCTTCAGCAGCACCGAGGCGTCCAGCCGCTTGCTCAGCCGCGCCATGGGGTCGAGCGGGGTCTGCACAGCGACATCGTAGACCCGCGCATCGAGGATCTTCCGCACGTAATCGTTCACGCGTTCCACCTTCAGACCTGTCCCGCAGCAGCGCAAGCTCGCGCATGCCGTCGGCCTCCGATGCAGGGCTTCACCGGGCTTGAGGGCTCTGGGCTGTTATCGGAACAACACAACGCTCGCCAATCGCCCCCTCGCATGGCATTCGGGCCAAGGCAAGGCTTGACCCTGGCGTGCGCGCCGTCGCATCGTCCGCGCTGAATTGAAGAATGGGATTCCACGGCATGCAACGCGCGTTCCAAGGCTTTATGCTCGCACTCATGGTCGCGGCTTCGATGGGCACCGCTATCGCGCGGCCGGTCGTCCCGGCCGAAAAGCGGTTCTGGTCCTATGACGGCAAGATCCCGGCATGCGACAATCCCGATGTGCTGTCGCGTCTGTCGGATCGTTTTCACGACAGCGAGTCGGAATATTGGAACTCGTCGCTCCAGATCGTCAGCTACGATCAGGTGAAGGTGTCGGCGCTGCGCCCCTGGGGTCTCGATCACATTCCCCGCAACTTCTGCGAAGGCCGCGCGATCCTGAACGACAAGACCGTTCATGAGGTGTATTTCTCGGTTGCCGAGGATCTCGGATTGATCGGTATGGATTTCGGCGTCGAATTCTGCCTGACCGGGCTCGACCGCGAATATGCCTACGCACCAAATTGCAAGATGGAACGGCCGTAAGTTTAGCACCATTGCGGATGCGTGCGACCTTTCCGGCTTTCGCCGTTGCCTGCCTTTTGGTCGCGCTCTCGGCGACCGCGGGCGGTGCTCAGGGCTTTCGAAATCCGTTGCGTCCAGCGTCGGACGCCCCGTGCGTGCTCGACAAATGCCTGAACGGGTCCGCCGATCAGTCTGCGGCGGCTCCCGCTTCGACAAGCCGACCGGTGCAGACCGGATCGAGCTTTGGCGGCAGCGGCGGGTCGAGGCAGCCCGGAGTTTTCGATTTTTACGTGTTGGCTTTGTCGTGGTCGCCTGGGTTTTGCGACACGGGCGGCGACAATAAGGCGCCCCGGCAATGTGCCACAGGCTCTAACCTTGGCTTTGTGGTCCATGGCCTGTGGCCGCAATTTACGCGTGGCTTCCCTTCCGATTGTGATTCGGGCAACACAAGCCCGACGCGCGCCGCTCTCGACAGCGTCAACGGCGTCTATCCCGACGCGGGCCTCGCCCGCTACGAATGGCGGAAACACGGCACCTGTACGGGCCTTAGCCCCACCGATTATTTCGCGCTCGTCCGCCGGGCCAGAGATGCGGTGACGATCCCGACGACGTTGCAGTCTCCCAGCGAGCCGCAGACGGTCGCGCCCCTCGAGATCGCCCGCGCCTTCACGGCCAGCAACCCCGGACTTCGCACCGACACGATGGCGGTGACGTGCCGACAGGACGAGTTGCAGGAGGTGCGGATTTGCTTCGGCAAGGATCTCCGCGGCTTCGTGACTTGCCCCGAGGTCAGTCGAGCCGCCTGCCGGACGCAGCAGATCACCATCTTGCCGGTCCGCTGAGCCATGGCCCGCCCGCGATGAACTATCGGCACGCTTTTCATGCGGGCAATTTTGCCGATGTCTTCAAACACATCCTGCTGACCAGGATCTTGCTGCACCTCGGACGCAAGGCGACGCCCTTCCGCTACATCGATACTCACGCGGGTGTCGGGCTTTATAACCTGCAAGGCGACGAGGCCCGCCGGAGCGGCGAGTGGCCCCGCGGCATTGGACGCATCACGCCCGGCAACGTGCCTGCGGACGTGTTGCCCCTGATCGAACCTTATCTTGACCTCGTGGGTCCACGCGACGGCACGGGGTGCCCGACCCTGTACCCCGGCTCTCCCTCCATCGCGCTGGGGATCGCACGTCCCCAGGACCGTCTCGTCTTTTGCGAATTGCATCCGACCGACGCCGCCTTGCTCCGCAAGGGTCTCGGGCGCGCGAACCGGGCCAAGGTGGTTGAAATCGACGGCTATGTGGCGCTCAACGCCTATGTGCCCCCCCAGGAACGGCGCGGCTTGGTGCTGATCGATCCGCCGTTCGAGGACCGCGGTGAATTTGAGGCGATGCTCGACGGGCTCGTGGCGGCGCATCGCAAATGGCCAACCGGAATCTATGCGCTCTGGTACCCGCTGAAGGACCGCACCGCCGTGTCGCGGTTCGCCAACCAATTGATCGCATCCGGGATCCCCAGGATCGCGCAGGTCGAACTCGTGATCGACTGGACGGCTCTCGATGTCGGCAAACTCGCCGGATGCGGCATGATCCTCGTGAACCCGCCTTTCGGCCTCGAGGACGAGGCTCGGCTGCTGCTGCCCTATCTTGCCAAGACGCTGACCCAATCGGAACCGGGGTCATGGCAGTGGCGTTGGCTGGCCGGAGAATAGGTGCGGCAAACCACGGTTTCCCCTTACAGTCTGGTGACGTGTTTGCGAGGAAATGCCATGCCAAGCCAGGGCACCGTTATCTTCGTTCACGTCACGGCTGTGGAGGAAGCGGGCCTGCAATCGCTGAGCGAGGGCCAGCGGGTTGCCTACGAGATCGAACCAGACAAGAAGGGCAAGGGTTCGAAAGCGGTCGGTCTCACCATTCTTTGACAAGGCGCGCGGCGCGGGGCTTTGATCCCAATGCCGCGATCACGTTCCTCGCGCCTTCTGTCTTGTTTCACTCCGCTCGGTGACTTGAATGACCATGATCCTGCGCTCGGCTCCAGCCTCGCCATTCGGCCGCAAGGTGAAGATCGCGGCGAGCGTGACCGGCGCGATGTCGAGCCTCTCCGTCGTCGATGCCGACACGATGGACGATGCCGATTCGATCCGGCGCGAAAATCCCCTCGGTAAGATCCCGGCGCTCATCATCGACGATGGAACGACCCTCTACGACAGCCGTGTGATCGTCGACTATCTCGATCATCTCTCGGGCGGAATGCTGATCCCGAAAGACGCCCCGGCCCGCTTCCTCGCGCTCACGAGGCAGGCCCTCTGCGACGGCATGACCGATGCGGCTCTGCTGATCGTGTACGAAAGCCGGTTCCGGGACGAATCGGAGCGAAGCGCGCGTTGGGTCGCGCATCAGGAGGGTAAGATTGCCCGAGGCTTGGCGGCCTTAGAGGCTTCGCCGCCCGTCGGCACGATCGACATCGGGTATATCGCGGCCGCCTGTGCGCTGGGTTATTTCGACCTGCGGCTCGGGGGAACATGGCGCGACACGCATCCGGCGCTCGTCGCTTGGCTCGACGCCTTCGCGGCCAAGATCCCGGCTTTCGAGAAAACCCGCTTCCGCCAACTCTAAAGCCCGAGTCGTGACAATCAATCGGCTGTCGGAAGCCGCCTGATCGTAAACTCGATGCGACCGTCCGATAGTTCGCGCCACGACTCGATTTCGGTCATGTAGGCGGCTTTCGGAAAACGGACGAAACATTCCTGCGCCATGGCACGCGCCTCGTCGCGAGGCAGCGTGAACGTCTCGCGTCGCCACGCATCGGAGGCTCGGACACCAGCGCCGGATTGAGATCGATCGCGCCGCTCGCCCAACCGTCTTGCGACGTCCGCCGGGCTTTTCCGCTGAAATCCCATGGCCCACCCCTGCTGACGGCCGCTCACGCGACAAGCTTCAGTGAAGTCGACATCATTTTAGCGCAAACGCCGCCGAGGTCGAGTCAATTGGACGCAGGGGCAAGAGCAAGCGGATCGACGCACCCGAAACGCGATCAGACGGCGGTCGTCTGATCAGCCATCGCCGAGCCGCATGCGTCGACGGCCCACAAGAGCCGCCTCAGCGTCTGTCGTCGGCGAGATGGATAGCGACGATCGCATCGAGCAAGCCTGCGACGACGATGGGGTCGGATGGGAAGCCCGCCGCGATCCACTCCTGCCGGAACTGCTTGAGGACGATACCGACATCGCGTCCGCTGTGGACGCCGCGCGCCATGACATCGGCTCCTCCTAGGGGGAGCTTGGGCTCGGCCGCCGTGGCCACGACGCCATAAGCCTCGGTCCAGCCCGATCCGTTGCCCTTGGCATCGACTTCGGCCAGCGACACGCCGTCCAGCGCTGCACGGCGTCCATGATCGAACAGTAACGCCAGCAAGCCGGCATGTGTCGGCACGGCTTCGGGATCGAGACCACCGCGAACATGAGCCGCAGCCGCGAGCCGAGTGGCTTCCTCGTTCGACAAACGCAGCTGTTCACGCAGCCGCGCCGCATCACCTTCGGTTCGGACCGCCAGAGCGGCAAGCCGGAGGATCGCGTCGGGGCTCTCCCGCCGCGCCGTCTCGATCGCGATCAGCCGGACGAGGCGCAGCGGATCGCACGCCCCTCCAAAAATCACGCGCGCGATCCCGGCCGTCGCCATGCTGGTCGTCACCTCTGCGGCGCGGGGGGCGACCAGAAGCTTCAGAACCTCGACGCGAATGCGCTCACGCGACAAGCGGGTCAGGGCGTCGCGATGCAGCGTCGCGGCGCGCAGCCCCTCGGGATCGAACGGGCCTTCGGCATAGGTGGCCGAAAAGCGGAAGAACCGCAGCACGCGCAGATAGTCCTCGCGGATCCGGCGGTCCGCCTCGCCGATGAAACGCACGCGCCCGGCCGCGAGATCCGCGAGGCCGCCCGTCGTATCGTGCACCGTCCCGTCGGCCGATAGCGACAAGGCATTGACGGTGAAATCCCGCCGCTGCGCGTCCGCCGTGAAGTCTCGCCCGAAGCGGACGATGGCGTGCCGTCCGTCGGTTTCGACGTCTTCCCGCAGGGTCGTCACCTCGAAACCGGCGCGGCCGACCATCACCGTGATGGTGCCATGCGCGATACCGGTCGGCAGGGGGCGTAAGCCGGCTGTTTTGGCGCGCGCCACGACGATGTCGGGCAGTGCCGTCGTCGCAATATCGATATCGCCGGCCGGCAGTCCGAGGAGCGCGTTGCGGACAGCCCCGCCGACGACACGCGCCTCTTCGCCATCCTGGTTCAGCATGGCGAGCACGCGAGCAAGCGCCGGTCCCGCCAAAAAGGCGACGTCGGCCAATCGCCCCGAGGCATCGAGCCGCAGCGGCCGCGAAAACCCCTTCCCCTCCGTCACTCCAGATGGCCCGGAATCAATCGCCCGTTCTCGAGCCTTGCCGGGACATAGGCGCCCTTGTGTCGATCCGCCAATGTGCCCAGCAGCAGCAGGCCGATGAGAACGAGCGCCAAACCCGCCACCGTGAGGGTCGCCAACGAGCCCCGCGACCAGCTGTCAGCCAGCCATGGATAGCGCTGACGGAGCAGCAGAACGAGGCCATAGGCCACGAATGGCGCGATGAACAGAGCCACGGCGTCGAGGAGCGCGCGTCCCATCAGCGGTAGAGCTTCTCGTATAAACTTCGGATCATGCCGGCCGTGATGCCCCAAATGTAGCGTTCGCCATACGGCATCGCATAAAAGCTTCTGGTTCGCCCGTTCCATTCACGGCTGCCGCGCTGATGGTTGGCCTCCTCCATGAGAAAAGCGAGCGGCACCTCGAAGGTTTCGACCACCTCGGCGGCATTCAGCTCGAGATCGAACGGCTCATGCACCATCGCGACGGTCGGAACGATCAAAAAGCCGGTGCCGGTCAGATAGGGGTCAAGGTAACCGAGCGGCGTGACGCAGGCCGGATCGAGGCCGACTTCCTCTTGTGCCTCGCGCAGCGCCGCAGCCATCGGGTCGGCATCCGACGCATCGATGCTGCCGCCCGGAAAGGCGATCTGACCCGAATGAACCCGCAGGGTGGCGGCGCGAAGCGTCAGGAGGATGGTCGGCTCTGCCGCACGCGCCAGGATCGGGATCAGGACGGCGGCGGCGCGCGGCACGGCATCGAGGCGGGGCGGCAGATCGTCGAGCTTGTGGTCGCCCCCGAGAAGCCGCGTCGCAGACGGATCGGCCCAGCGAGGCGGCAGATCAAAGCTTAGACGTTCCCGGGCGCGCCGCTCGAACGCCATCGTGCTGTCGTGACCAACGTTCAACATCGCCGTCACGACAGCCCTTCGAGGCTCGAGGCCTCCGCCATGGGAAAGAACACACGCGACGACTCGACCCCGAACATCGCGAGACCATCGACGTTGCGCGTCTCCCCTCGGTCCGCGAGTTCGATGAAGACCGCGCGCTTGACCAAGGCTTCGAGGCCGTCGCGAATATGCACGTAGGGCTTCAGGCCACCCGATGCTCCTTGCTGGAAGCGAAGCGGATGGCCGGCATCAACCGTGACCCAGTCGTCGACGTTCGTGCGAAAGCTGAGGACCGGATGCTCCCCCTCCTGAACCGCCATCTCGACCGCGAGGAAGGGCGCGTCCTCGACCACGAGCCGCACCTTTTCGACCGGCGTGACGAGCATCATGCCGTCGTCGTCAAGGCGAAGGATCGACGCGAACAGCTTGACCAGCGCCGGTCGGCCGATCGGTGTTCCGGCATAGAACCACGTCCCGTCGCGAGCGATTCGCATATCGATGTCGCCGCAGAAAGGCGGGTTCCAAAGATGCACGGGTGGCAGGCTGCCCTGGCGCGCGGGCGCCAGCACAGCGGCTCTCAGCGCCTCCAGGCTTCCAGCCTGCACCAGAGAGGGAGTACTTTCTTTCGCCATCATCTCATTTCATGCGTTGCAGGATGATCATGGACCATGCGACGTGGGCGCGCATCGACAAACAACCGGCAGGGTCTAGGCTATCGATCGTGATCGATTTAAGCGCGGCTCGTCCCTTGCATCGGTTCGGTGAACTGTCGATCGCCGACCGCACATACCAAACGCCGGAGCGCTCCGTCGAGGTTCCGTCTTCCGGCCAGCCGGACGCCTCGATGTCGCGCCGCGATCGTCCGCTCAACAGCAAGGTCAAGTTATGAGTCTCGTGCAAGACGGCAGCGCCAGTTCGATCGAGGCCGCAGCGACCCGAGCCGCCGATGCGGCGCTCGAACAGATCGCGTTGGCCCGGGCCGCGATCGGCACCGTGATCTTCGGGCAGCGGGAGGTGGTCGAGGACACGCTCGTGACCCTGCTGGCAGGCGGCCATGGACTTTTGGTCGGCGTTCCCGGCCTCGCGAAGACGAAGCTTGTGGAAACGCTCGGAACCGTTCTGGGTCTCGGCACCCGCCGTGTCCAGTTCACGCCCGACCTGATGCCGGCCGATATTATCGGTTCAGAGGTTCTCGAGGAAGGCGACAGCGGCAAGCGCAGCTTCCGCTTCGTCAAAGGACCGGTCTTCACCCAGTTGCTGATGGCCGATGAGATCAACCGCGCCAGCCCGCGCACGCAATCGGCCTTGCTGCAGGCCATGCAGGAGGGTCATGTCACCGTGGCCGGGGCACCCTATGACCTGCCGCGTCCCTTCCATGTGCTGGCGACCCAAAATCCGATCGAGCAGGAGGGGACCTATCCCCTGCCAGAGGCGCAGCTCGATCGTTTTCTCATGCAGATCGACGTGCTCTATCCCGACCGGGAGGCCGAAAAGCGCATCCTGATCGAGACAACCGGCGACGAGCAGGCGACTGCCAAGCCGGCTATGACGGCGCAGGATCTCGCCACCATCCAGCGCCTCGTGCGTCGTCTGCCGGTCGGCGACAAAATCGTCGAGGCGATCCTCGATCTCGTCCGCTCGGCCCGTCCCGGCGACGGGGCGACCGATGTCGCCCAGCATATCGCCTGGGGCCCCGGTCCGCGCGCCGCGCAAGCTCTGATGCTGGCCTCGCGGGCACGAGCGCTCGTCGACGGGCGGCTCGCGCCCTCGATCGACGATGTCGCGGCGCTGGCCCTTCCGGTGCTGAAACACCGCATGGCCCTGACGTTTTCGGCTCGCGCCGATGGCGAGACCATTCAGGGTCTGATCCGGCGCCTCGTCGAGCGGCTCGGCTAGCCATGGCCCAGGCCCGGCTTCTCGCCGACGCCCAGCGCTGGATCGGCCCCCGGCACGGACGCGGGGCGCTCGACCTTGCAGGTCGGCTGCCGAATCTCGTCGTGTCGGCACGCGAGATCGCAGGCAGCATGATGCAGGGCGTGCATGGCCGGCGCCGGGCCGGAACGGGGGAGTCGTTTTGGCAATTCCGCTCCTTCGTCTCCGGCGAGGCGGCCGTCGGGATCGATTGGCGGCGTTCGGCCCGCGATGACCGCACTTATATTCGCGAACGGGAGTGGGAAGCAGCCCATACGGTTTGGATCTGGGTCGATCGGTCCCCGTCCATGGCCTATATGTCGGACTTGGCGTCGCAACCGAAGCTGGACCGCGCCCTTGTGCTCGGGCTTGCGGCCGCCGACCTCCTGGTTCGCGGGGGCGAACGCGTCGGCATCCCCGGCCTCGTGCGACCCATGGCACGCCGCACGATCGTCGATCATCTCGCCGAGTCGATGCTGGTCGAAATGCGCCGCAGCGGCTATGTGCCGGCGGAAATGCCGCCCGCCGTGCCTTTGCCACCGCGCTCGCGCGCCCTCTTTATCAGCGACTGGCTCTCCGACCTCGATGACGTGACGTGCGCGATCGCCACCGCCGCCTCGGCCGGGGCCGGCGGCCATCTCGTCATGATCAGTGACCCGATCGAAGAGACGTTCCCGTTCACGGGGCATGTGGAGCTGACCGACAGCGACGGCCCGACAAGGATGCGGCTCGGCGAGGCCCAGCAAATGCGAGCCGACTATGTGAAGCGCCTCGCGGCTCATCGGGAGGCGATCCGTCAGACGTGCCGGCTGCACGGTTGGACCGTTGCGATCCACCGCACCGATCGTCCCGCCTCCGAAGCGATGCTGACCATCGCGGGCGCGTTCGAGGCCGACCGCCGCAATGGCGGGCAGGTATGATGGGCCTGCCGCTCGCCTTTACGATTCCGGCCGTTCTGGCCGCTCTGGCGGTTTTGCCAGCGCTGTATTTCCTGCTGCGCCTCACCCCGCCGCGGCCACAAGCGGTAGCTTTTCCGCCGTTGCGGCTCATCCTCGATCTGCGCCCGAAGGACGAGACGCCCGCCCGCACACCGCTCTGGCTGCTGCTGCTCCGATTGCTGGTCGCGGCCCTCCTCATCCTGGCGATGGCCGGCCCGGTCTGGAACCCCACTCCATCGCTCGGCGGCGGCAAGGGGCCCTTGGTGGTGGTGCTGGACGATAGTTTCGCGGCGGCTCCCGATTGGGACGCCCGCGTCACCCTCGCGCGGCAGCGGCTGCTCAGCGCACAAAGTGCCGGCCGGGTGACCGCCATCGTGGCGACCTCGGATGGCCCGCGGGCTGTCGAGGCGCAGGATGCGACACGGGCAATCGAACGGTTGCAGGCTCTGAAGCCCGTACCGATCGCGCCCGACCGCGCCCCGGTGCTTGCCGCGCTCACCAGCTTCGCGACCGCCAATCCCGCCCTCGACCTCGTTTGGATGACCGACGGGCTGGAACGCGGCGGCGCGCGCAGCTTTGGCGAAGGCCTGACCAAGCTGCCCGGCATCAGCTCCGTGACGAGTGTCGCGGCCGACACGATACCGCTGGCGTTGGCCGGGGCCGACAACAAAGCCGACCGGCTCGACGTCCGCGTCATTCGCGCCAATACAGTCGGCCCGCAGCGCGGCACGGTTCAGGCCCTTGACGCTAAAGGCCTGCCAATTGGCGAAAGCACGTTTGCGTTCACGTCCGGCCAGGAGACCCATGCGGGCTTCGATCTCCCGGTCGAGCTTCGCAACGACATCGTTCGTGTCGTCATCGCCAACGAGGCCTCGGCCGCCGCCACGACGCTGCTCGATGGGCGATCGACGCGTCGGCGGGTGGGTGTCGTAACCGGCGCGACGATCGATGTCGAACAGCCGCTATTGTCCCCGGCCTATTATATCGTGAAAGCCCTCGGCCCGTTCGCCGATGTGCGTGAGCCCCGACCCGGCATGCTCGATCCGGTCGCCTCGATGCTGGACGACAATCCCTCCGTCATGGTTCTGGCCGATGTCGGCGCGCTGTCAGGTCCGGCGCATGACAGGCTCGCTAAATTCATCGACGACGGCGGCACTCTGATCCGCTTTGCCGGCTCGCGGCTTGCCGGCAGCAGCGACGATCTCGTGCCGGTGGCCCTGCGGCGGGGTGGCCGCACCTTCGGTGGCGCTCTGTCATGGGACAAGCCGAAGGCGCTCGCCCCGTTCGAGCGCGGCAGCCCCTTTTACGGCCTGACCGTGCCGCAGGAGGTCAACGTCACCCGGCAAGTGCTGGCGGAGCCCAGCGCGGGTCTGCCTGGCAAGACGTGGGCGCAACTCGTCGATGGAACGCCTCTGGTCACGGCGGAAAAGCGCGGCAAAGGTCGCATCGTGCTGTTCCACGTCACGGCCGACACCACTTGGTCGAACTTGCCGCTCTCGGTGCTGTTCGTCGACATGCTGCGGCGGGTTGTCGATCTGTCGGGCGTGCCGGGTGCCGCCCAAGGGTCCGCGTCCACGACCGGGTCGGCGTCTGCCGCAGGCGTGCAACAATCTATGGTGATTGCCCCGACCCGCAGTCTCGACGGGTTCGGCGTGTTGGGCGTTCCGCCCGCGACCGCCCGGCCGATCCCCGACACTTACGATGGTGTCGCGACCGCCGATCATCCGCCCGGCTTCTATGGCCCTCCCGACGCCTCGATCGGGGTCAATACGCTCGGACCCAAGGACATGCTGACACCGGCCGACCTCTCCGGCCTTCCGCTCGACCGGCAACCCTTGCGCGCCGATCCGGCCATCGATCTCCGGCCAGCCGTCATCACCTTGGCGCTGATCGGCTTCCTGCTCGACGCCTTGGCGTCCGTCTGGCTCGGGGGCGGTTTGGTCCGGCGGGGCGCGGGACCAGCAGCGGCAGCGTTGTTGGCTGTTGCGCTGATGGTCCCGGGCCTACCCGGTCTGCGCGGCGCCGCCGCGCATGCGGCGGGGCAGCCGCCAGTGTCGAAACGCGATATGGCCTCGGCCCTGACGACGCGGATCGCCTATGTGATCACCGGCGACACCGCCGTCGATCAAGCTAGCAGCCTCGGCCTGACGACTTTGTCGACCGCGCTGGCGGACCGGACGTCGCTCACGCCGGGGGAGCCGGTCGGGGTCGATCCGGCCAAGGACGAACTCGCCTTCTATCCGATGGTCTATTGGCCGGTGGTGGCCAGCATGCCGCAGCCGGACGCCACCACGGTTGATCGCATCGCGGCTTACATGAAACAGGGCGGCACCATCGTGTTCGATACGCGCGATGCCTTGACGCATCGGACCGACGGTCCGCCGACACCCGAGGCCGATTGGCTGCAACATCTGCTCGCGGGGGTCGACGTGCCGGAACTTGAACCCGTTCCGAGCGATCACGTCGTCACCAAGACGTTTTATCTGCTGCCGGGCTTCGTCGGGCGCTACACAACCGGGCAAACCTGGATCGAGGCTCTGCCCCCTGCCGCGAAGGAGACCGCGAACCGCCCTGTCCGGGCTGGCGACAGCGTGTCGCCCATCATTATTACGGGCAATGATCTCGCCAGTGGATGGGCCGCCGACGGTCAGGGTGAGCCGGTCTATCCGCTAGTGCCGGGCGGCTCGCGACAACGCGAGATGGCGCTGCGCGGCGGCATCAATCTCGTGATCTATACCCTGACCGGAAACTACAAGGCCGATCAGGTTCATGTGCGCGACCTCTTGGAACGTCTGGCGCATTGATGGCGCGCCTCGCCGGCCGGCTCCACACATCAGCAAGGCGACGCTCTGCCCGTGAATAGTTTTTCGCTCGATTTCACGCCTCTGCTTCCCCTCTCCGTGCTGGTCGGGCTTGCGGTACTGTCGCTCGCGATCGTGGTGCTTGGCTTCTGGTCGCGGCGGCGTGGCACGCTGTTGCGGCTGGTGGCCCTGGCGCTCATCCTCCTGTCGCTCGCTGGTCCCTCCTTCGTGCGGGAGGATCGGCAGGGCCTCAAGGACGTGGTCGCGGTGGTGCTCGATGAAAGCGGCAGCCAGACCATCGGCCAACGCGCCGCCCAGACCGCCAAGGCGCGCGATGCGATCGAGAAGAACCTTGCGGCGCTCGGCAATGTGGAGCCGCGCTTCATCGAAAGTAGCCGTACTGATGCCGAAAACGACGGCACGCGCCTGTTTGCGGCCCTGAATGCCGGGCTGGCCGACGTGCCGCCGGATCATGTCGGCGGTGTCATCATGGTGACGGACGGCCTCGTCGACGACATCCCGGCCAAGGTGGATGCACTCGGCTTCAAAGCCCCGCTGCACGTGCTGATCACCGGCCATGAGGGTGAGCGCGATCGACGCATCGAGCTTGTCGACGCCCCCCGGTTCGGGATCGTCGGCAAAACGCAGACCATCACGGCCCGTGTGCTCGATACCGGCGACAAGGGCGAACCCGTGACGTTGAATGTCCGGCGCGATGGCGTCGCGATCGCGACGTTGCAAGCGCAGGTCGGCGCCAGGATCCAGATTGCGGTGCCGGTCGACCATGCCGGCCCGAACGTCGTCGAGATCGAAGTGCCGACGTTGCCAGACGAGTTGACCGGGATCAACAACAAGGCCGTGGTGACGATCGAGGGTGTACGCGACAAGCTGAAGGTGCTGCTCGTCTCGGGTGAGCCGCATTCGGGCGAACGCATGTGGCGCAATATTCTCAAATCGGACGCCAACGTCGATTTGGTCCACTTCACCATTTTGCGGCCGCCCGAAAAGCAGGACGGAACGCCGATCAACGAACTCGCTTTGATTGCTTTCCCGACCAATGAACTCTTCGGCAACAAGATCACCGACTTCGATCTCATCATCTTCGATCGTTATTCGAACCAATCGATCCTGCCCTATGTCTACTTCGACAATATCGCCAAATATGTCCGCAATGGCGGAGCGTTGCTGATCGCGGTCGGCCCGGATTACGCGACGCAGGATGGCTTGTTCTACTCGCCGCTCGGTGCGATCGCGCCCGCGCGGCCCACTGGGTCGGTCACGGAGGCGCCGTTCCGCGCGGCCATCACGCCCGATGGCGAGAAGCATCCGGTGACGCGGGGCCTACCGGGTGGAGACGCCACCCCGCCGGCTTGGGGACAATGGTTCCGCCAGGTCGACGCCGATGTCGTCAAGGGCACCTCCGTCATGGCGGGCCAGAACGACAAGCCGTTGCTGGTTCTCTCGCGTGAGGACAAAGGGCGTGTGGCCCTGATGCTCAGCGACCAGATTTGGCTCTGGGCGCGCGGCTACGAGGGCGGTGGCCCCTACCTCGACCTGACCCGTCGCCTCGCCCATTGGCTCATGAAGGAACCCGATCTCGAGGAAGAAGCGCTGCGGGCCAGCCTGCACGGCAAGGAGCTGTCGATCGAGCGGCAGAGCGTCAAAGGCTCGGTCGCGCCCGTCATCGTCACGGCCCCCTCCGGAGCGACCCGCACCGTCACCTTAGCGGCAGCCGAACCGGGCCTGTCGCGCGCCACGATCTCGGTCGACGAGCTCGGCCTCTATCGTTTGACGGACGGAACCCTGACGGTGCTGGCCAATGTCGGCCCCGAGAACCCGCGCGAATTTCAGGAGGTCGTCTCGACGCCCGATCGGTTGAAGCCACTCGCCGAGGCGACGGGCGGGTCCGTCCGCCGGATCGGCACAAGCCCGGGGAGCGACATCGCCCTACCCCGGTTCGTGGCCATGGGCGATAGTCCCCGCTATGCCGGCTCGGACTATATCGGCATCCGCCGCACTCAAGCCAGCGTGGTCAAGAGCGTCGGTATCGTTCCGCTCGCGATCGGTCTTTCCGGGCTACTGTTCTTACTTGGCAGTACCATTCTGGCGTGGCTCTACGAAGGTCGGCGGTTCAGTTTCAAGCGGCGCGATGGTGGCCCGGCCTGACGGCTGAGTCGCCGACGCTCAGGCCCCGACGCTGCCGCTGACCCCCTCGAAGGCGCCTGCTTCGAGTTCCAGCACGAGGAGCCGGGCGGGATCGACCGGCCCCGGCAGGGTCAGGCGACCGTTTGGCACGCGTGTGAAGCCATAGCGTTTGTAATAAGCTTCATCGCCGATCAGGATCACGAGCTTGTGGCCCTGCTGCTTGGCAGCCGCCAAGGACATGTCGACCAACGACCGCGCGACCCCGCGCGAGCGGAACGCGGGATCGACCGTCAGCGGGCCGAGCAGCAAGGCCGGCGCCGTGCCACACCGGATCGGTGTCAAGCGGTTGGCCCCGACCAATAATGTGCTGACCCGCGCCACGAAGGAGAGATCGCGCGGCGCCTCCGCCATCTCGCGAAGCCGATAGGCCGTCCGCGCGAAGCGACCAGGACCGAACGCACGCTCGTTCAATCGCTCGACCGCTTGAGCGTCGGACGCGCCTTCCGGGGCGACCACGATGGACAGGCTGAGAACGGCATCGGACATCGGGAAACTCACTGATCGTCGGTGGTCGCCTACCACGTTTCGGCGATTGGGACACGGTCCAGAACCTCGGCGATGCGTCGTCGCGTTGCATCGGTGGTTCCGGGCGGCAAATCCGAAGGGTTGAAGAAGCCGATCTCGACGATCTCCCAATCGGGTTGCGGCGCGGCGTCTCGCATGAAATCGCGAACCACGAAGACCGCGATGTGGTCGATGTTGCGGTTAAGAAACAGCCCGTGCAGCGGCGCGGCCCCTTTGACATGCACGCCGGCTTCCTCCCGGCACTCGCGCTGCATCGCGGCCGCGATGGTCTCGCCACGCTCGACGCCGCCGCCGGGAAAATGCCAGCCCGGCACATAGCTATGGCGGAGCAGCAGAATGCGGCCCTCCGGGTCGATCACCATGGCCCTGACGCCCATGGTGAGCGGCCGGGTCAGCAGCGCACCGACGTGAATGGCCCGCTCCACGGAGCGACGGGTCCATGCGGGAAGCGTCGGCCTTTTCACGTGTGATCCTTCCGGTCAAAGCTGCAATTGCAGCAATCTACGCCTCTTAGCATGAGGGAAGCCGGATGCTTGCGCCTGGATCGGGCTTGACGGCGCGCCGTCGGCCGGGCGACAGCATCGCGCGTGACATTCCTGCTCGCTCATCTCTCCGACGCGCATATCGGACCCTTGCCGCGGCCGCACCTGCGCGAGTTGCTGGGCAAACGGCTGACCGGCTATGTCAATTGGAACCGGCGCGGCCGCCTGCACGATATGGAGGTGCTGGCCGACCTCGTCGCCGACATCAAGGCACAGGCGCCCGACCATATCGCGATGACGGGCGATATTCTGAACCTCGGACTTGCAGCTGAATTTCCCTTCGCGGCCCAGTGGCTGCGTGACCTCGGGCCCTCGCGCGACGTGAGCTTCGTGCCGGGCAATCACGATGCCTACGTCCGCTCGTCGATGGGTCCGCTCGCCGCCACTTTCGTGCCGTGGCTGGCTGATCTCAGCGCCATCGGAGCGCCGCTCGTCACCGACCTCTTTCCCTACCTGCGGCAGCGCGGCGATGTCGCCCTGATCGGCGTGTCGTCGGCGCTGCCGACGGCGCCCTTCCTCGCTTCCGGCGCGCTCGGTTCCACGCAGCGGCAGGCCCTCGGCACGCTTCTCGCGGATGCGGGTCGACGCAAGCTCACCCGGATCGTGATGATCCACCACCCGCCCTATCGGGCCGGCGCCAGTGCTGGACGCGGGCTTCGGGACGCGTCGGCCTTTGCACGGATCATTGCCGAGCATGGCGCCGAACTGATCCTGCACGGACATAACCACCGCGCCATGCTGGCCCACCTGCCCGGGCCGAACGGCCTCGTGCCGGTCGTCGGCGTGCCCGCAGCGTCGGCGGTGCCGGGCAGCCCGAATCATCGCGCCGCCTATCATCTCTTCCGCATCGGCTTAGGGGCGAACGGATTGGAGATCGCCGCGAGCCGGCGGGGGTTGTTGCCGGACCTCAGCGCCATTGGCGATCTCGGCCCGATCGATCTGGCAGAGGGCGGCCTCGCGGCGATCGGTCTTTAGCAAGGCGCATCCCAAAGGTCGGCACTTGCGACCATCGGCGGCCGCCCACCGTCGGCCGCCAACCGTCGGCCCTTGCCGACCAAAATAGCTGGCATGTCGATTCAAATCTGGTCAACGACGAGAAATCGGCCGACCACAGCCTGCGGTCATGCGCCGCGTGATGCGGGGGGAGAGCCGTCTACGTTATGCAGCATTCGACAGGCGCAAGCGCTCCCGCGCAATCGACCAACTTGCGGATCTTCACGACCGTGCTGGTCACCTTCGTGGGTTACGCGGCGATCGCATTGCCGCTGGCAGTTTTGCCCGGCTACGTTCATGCGACACTCGGCTTCGGGGTGGTGCTGGCCGGGCTCACGATCAGCACCCAATATGTCGCGACGGTCATCAGCCGCGCTCAGGTCGGCCGCATGACCGATACCTACGGCCCGAAGCGTGCCGTGCTGCTCGGCTTCGCGGGGTGCCTGTTCAGCGGCCTCATGACGCTGGCGGCTAGCCTGGCGCAAGGCTTTCCGGTCGTCAGCCTGACGCTCCTGCTGCTCGGACGGCTGGCGCTCGGCATCGCCGAAAGCTGGGTCAGCACCGGCGCCATCACCTGGGCGATCGGTCAGGTCGGGCCGCAGCACACCGTCCGCATCATCAGTTGGAATGGCATCGCGACCTATGGGGCTCTTGCGGTCGGCGCGCCGATCGGCGTGCTTCTGGTGCAACGCTTCGGCTTCGCCAGCATCGGGCTGGTCTCCTGCCTTCTCGCGGTGATCGGCCTTGCCATGGCGATCGGCAAGCCGCCCGTCGCGGTGCTGACCGAAAAGCGGCTGAGTTCGAAAAGCGTGCTGGTCCGCATCATGCCGTTCGGCTGCATCTTGGCCTGCGCCTCCGCCGGTTTTGGCGTCATCGCGGCCTTCGTGACCTTCTTCTTCGAAAGCCGCCACTGGCAGGGCGCGTCATTCGCCCTGAGCTCGTTCGGTATCGCCTTCATCGTGGCCCGGCTGATGCTCGGCAACATCATCCTCCGCCATGGCGGCCTGCGCGTGACGCTGGTGGCCGCGACGGTGGAAGTCGCCGGTCTGCTGGTCTTGTGGAGCGCACCGATCCCGGCGCTCGCCATGGTGGGCGCGGCCCTGACGGGCTTTGGCTTCGCGCCGATCTTCCCAGCGCTCGGCGTCGTGGCGGTCGCCCGTGTGCCGGCCCAGAGCCGCGGTGCGGCGCTCGGTCTCTATTCGGTGTTTCTCGACGTGTCGCTCGGAGTTCAGGGGCCGCTCGCGGGGCTCCTGATCGACCGTTTTGGAACCGCGTCGCCCTTCCTGCTGGGCGCTGTGGCGGCGGCCGTGGGGCTGGGCATCACGGCATTTCTGCTCGGCCGGTAAGGCCGAGCGTCGTTTTAACCTCAATCGTCGCGGTAGATCCGCTCGCGCCGCTCATGCCGCTCCTGCGCCTCGACCGACAAAGTGGCGATTGGCCGCGCATCCAAACGCTTCAAGGAAATCGGCTCGCCGGTTTCCTCGCAATATCCGTAGGTTGCATCGTCGATGCGGGACAGAGCCGAATCGATCTTGGCGATCAGCTTGCGCTGACGATCGCGGGCGCGAAGCTCGATCGCGCGATCGGTTTCAGACGACGCGCGATCAGCAAAATCGGGGTGATTCTCGTTCTCGTTTTGCAAAGCCGTCAATGTCTCACGGCTTTCCCGCAGCAGGTCTTCACGCCACACCAAAAGCTTGCGGCGGAAATACTCACGTTGACGTTCATTCATGAACGTCTCATCGTCCGAAGGGCGATAGCCCTCATCGATCGTCGCAGAGCGCATCATGGGTGGCGGGCTCCCCCGTTTAGTTGGCGGCCTTATAGCGGCGCTTGTTCGCCGCTACAACGTCAGCACGTGGCTTTTTCTGTGTGTCGGAGCCTCAGCCTGAACGGCATGGTATAAGCACGAAACCGGCCGATACCTGCATTCTTTTTCCCAACCGGCGGCGATGTCGCGGCGCTGCCCCAAGGTCCATCGACGCATGAAGCGACTTCTTCTCCTCCGCCACGCCAAAGCCGAGATGGCGACCAATGGCCAGGCCGATCACGACCGCAGATTGAGTTCCCGCGGGCTCCGAGACGCGCGAGAGGTTGGAGCCGTCATCGAAAGACAGGGTTGGAGCCCCGATTTCATGCTTGTGTCCGATGCGGCCCGGACGCGCGAAACACTCGAACAGGCCCTGCCGCAGTTGACCGCGAGCCGCATGATCGAGATCACGCCCGCGCTTTATGACGCGACCGCCCCCGACATTCTGGCGCTAATCCGCACGATACCGGACACAGCGACATCGCTCCTCGTGATCGGCCATAACCCCGGTATTGGCGAGCTTGCGCGACAACTGGCCGCTGCTGGCCCGCTCCCTGACCTGCATCGCCTTGCGACCCGGTTTCCGACCTCGGCCCTTGCGGTCATCGCCCTGTACGCCGAGCATTGGGCGGACGTTGGCGCGCCACAGGCTACGGCAAGCGAAGGTCACCGTCTCGAGGCGCTCGTGTGGAGCGACCCATCCGGCAAGGCCGATTGATGTCGGATCCGTGGCTGTAGGACCGGATCGATCATGTTCGACCTGATCCTGATCGTGATGGCGGCGCTTCTGATCGCCGGTCCGCCCGCGCCGCTTCCCTCGGCCTGGTCTCGCCCGGTCGCGTTCAACCCCAAGGAGCGCGAGGTCACCAACTGGCGAAGCGAGGCGTTGCTTCATCTCACCCTCCCCCCGACAGCCGATGTGCGACTGGCGACAGGGCGCGATGCGCCGCAAGTCACCCGCTGCGTTCGCCTGAACAACTACTGGTGCATCAAACGCGCCGGTTGGGCCGGCGAAATCGCGGCCGACCGCGATGGTCACGTGGCGTTCTCGTCGGCTCGCGAAGGCGCTGATGTCGCGGCTCTGCTGCTTCGCCGCTACTATCTCGATTATGGGCGGCATTCGGCCATGGCGATCATCTCGCACTGGGCGCCGGCCGAATGCGGCGTCGATATGCGAGGCGGAGCGAAACGCGCCGACGGCCTCTCCACCCGCGGACTCGGGCGCACCTTACGAGGGCGGTTCCTCGCCTCGCGCGGCCGACATCGCGTTGCTGGTCGGGCCGGCCGCCTGCACCGCTCCGTGGTGCCCGAACGCCAGATCGTCCTTGCGCGCGCGCCATCGATCGCAGTGGGATTGGGCGAACGCGCCGTCGAGCTTCCGACGCTGCCGTTGTCGAGCCTGTCGCTGCAAGCGTTCGGTGCGGGACCCGGCGGCAGCTTGCCGACATGCGGGGGCGACCAGGCCCGAATCAAGGCCTATGCGTTCAAGACAGCCGAGGGCGTTGCGTCCGGCATCGACGCCGACCTCAATCTCTTCCTCCCCGACGGCACCCCAACGGCGAGCTTGGCGCGCGTCATGCACAACATGTCGGCGGTCGAGATCGGCCCGCTGGGAGCAAACGACGCGCTGGTCCGCGCCGCCGTGGATCGGGCCATCGCTGTTAAAACAGAACAGGCCCGCGCTGTTAAAACAGCACCATGATGGTTAGATGCTGCCGACTGCCATTTGGGATAATGCCTTGCCGCTTGTGACCGACATCATCCACGACGCGCGCATCGCGGCTCAAAGTCTCGCGGATTATGTCAGTGGAACCGGGCTTCGCCTCGGCGTCACCGGGCTGTCGCGAGCCGGCAAGACGGTATTTATCACGGCGCTCGTGCATAATCTGACGCAAGGCGGCAAGCTCCCGGTGTTCCGGGTGTCGGCTGAGGGGCGCCTCTCCCGTGCCTATCTCCGGCCTCAACCCGATGATGCTGTGCCGCGTTTTGCCTATGAGGACCATCTGGCGGCCTTGACGGTGGATCGGCAATGGCCCGACTCGACGCGCCAAATTTCCGAGCTTCGCCTCACGCTGGAGTTCGAGCGCAAGGGCGCATGGCGGTCCGGGCCTTCGACCTTCACGATCGACATCGTGGATTATCCCGGCGAATGGCTGCTCGATCTTCCGCTGCTGAATAAGTCCTATGCCCGCTGGTCGCGCGAGACGCTCGAGGCCAGCGCTTTGGCGGCGCGTGCGCCACTGGCGGCCGCTTGGCGCGGGTCGCTGCAAGGGCTCGATCCGATGGCGCCCGGCTCGGAGGAGGTGGCGCGACGAAGCGCCGAGCTGTTCACGGCCTACCTCCGCGCCAGCCGCACGGAACTCTACAGCCTCTCGACCTTGCCGCCCGGACGCTTTCTGATGCCCGGCGACCTCGAAGGCTCGCCAGCCCTGACCTTCGCGCCTTTACCGGTCGACGAGGGCGCCAGTGTCCCCTCCAACTCGCTCGCGGCCATGATGGAGCGGCGCTACGAGGCCTATAAGAGCCACGTTGTCGGGCCGTTCTTCCGCAATCACTTCGCCCGCCTCGACCGTCAGATCGTTCTGGTCGACGCCCTGTCGGCGCTGAACTCCGGCCCCGGTGCGGTGCGCGATCTCGAGGTCGCGCTATCCGATCTGTTGCTGGCGTTCCGGGCCGGCCGCAGTTCTTTCCTGTCGACGCTGTTCCGGCCGCGCATCGACAAAATCCTGTTCGCGGCCACCAAAGCCGACCATCTGCATCACACCAGCCATGACCGGCTGGAATCGATCCTGCGGGTTTTGACGGCTCGAGCCATTGCGCGGGCCGAGGGTGTCGGCGCCAGCGTCGATGTGATCGCTCTGGCGGCCGTTCGCGCCACGCGGGAGGTGGCCGTCAAGGAAGGTCGCGACACGCTGGACGCGATCGTCGGAACACCCTTGGCCGGCGAGCGGATCGACGGCGAAACGTTCGATGGTTTGAGTGAAGCCGCGGTATTTCCCGGCGAGCTACCGGCCGATCCCAAGCTCGCGTTTCGAGGCGATGCCTTGGCGGTGGCGGATGGCGAGGCCGATTATCGATTCGTCAAGTTCCGTCCGCCGCAGTCGGTGCGGGGGCCGGATGGCGCCGCCCTGCCGCTGCCGCACATCCGGCTCGACCGCGCCCTGCAGTTCCTGTTCGGAGACCGGCTGGCATGACCGACCTTCCGCCTCGCGCGGAGCTTCGCCGCCCGCGCGCCTTCAAGATCACACCTGATCGACCAATCGGCGCGACGACGCCGGAGGTCGCTGAGACAGCCGAGGCTCCGCTTGACGGCGTCGCATCGGACGACGCCGCGGAACGGCCTGCGTGGCGGGAGCGGCCGCGCGTTCTTCGCCCCAGCGCTCGCGTCGAATTTGAGGAGCAGCCTGACCCCTATGCCCGCGAGGCCGCCGCCGTCGTTGACGGTATGCCGAGCGAGGAAGTCGCGATCGAAGTGGCGCAGCGGCGCGGGATGGTGGCGCGTGGGCTGCTGAGCTGGGGCGGCCTGTTCTGGTCGGCCCTCGGTGGCCTCGTGTCGCTGGCGGTGGGCCTTTGGATCACGCGCCTGATCGACGATCTTTTCGCGCGTGTCCCTGGCCTTGGATGGGTGGGCGTCGCGCTGGCGGCGCTCGCGGCGCTGGCGCTTGTGGGACTAGCGGTTCGCGAGGCGCTCGGGGTGGCGCGTCAGCGCCACGTGGCCGTGTTGCATAAGCGGCTCGCCGACGCTCACGCCGCCGACGATCGCGACGCGGCGCGAAGCGGCATCAAGGATCTCGCCTCCGTTTATGCGGCGCGACCCGAAACCGCACGGGCCCGCCAGGATCTCGCGGCGCTGTTGACCGAGATCATCGACGGACGCGACCTCATCGATCTGGCCGAGCGTCACCTGATGGGTCCGCTTGACGCCCTGGCCCAACGCGAGATCGCGCTTGCGGCCAAGCGAGTGTCGATCGTGACGGCCATCAGCCCGCGCGCGATCCTCGATGTGGTCTTCGTGATTGGCCAGACGGTGCGGCTGATCCGCCGCATTGCGGAAATTTACAGCGGCCGACCGGGGCTTCTCGGCTTCGTGCGGCTGGCGAAATCCGTCGGTGCGCATCTCGCGATCACGGGCGGCATGGCGGTCGGCGACAGCATCCTGCAGCAGGTCGTCGGCCATGGGATCGCGGCCAAACTTTCGGCTCGGCTGGGCGAGGGCGTGCTGAACGGGCTGCTCACCACCCGGGTGGGGCTATCGGCCATGGCGGTGTGTCGCCCCATGCCATTCGCGGCTCTCAAACAGCCGGCTTTAAGGGATGTCGCGCCGTTTCTGTTCGGCGGCGACAAAAGTCTTTAACGGAGGTCAGATCGACCGCGCCACGGTGGCACGGGGCTCGCGCCGGCTCGGCTGCTTCGCCCCGGACGTATATTTTACCCAGAGCGGACGGGTGACACGCACCAGAACCACGACCAATCCGACCGCCAAGATCCACCACGACGATCGCAGCGGCGAGTCGAAATCGAGGTTGGCAGACAGAACGAGGTTGAACGGCCGATTGTTGACGATCTGATACCAGGCGGCTTCGAGCACTGCCGTCCCGAAGGCTGCGCCCACAGCTAGCGCCAGCAAAGCAACGACATGATCGGCCCAGCCCCGTTTTTGCAGCAGGCGGTAGCCCATCAGCAGCAGAAACAAGCCGGCCATCAGCACCGGCTGCGTGATGTTCAGCTTCGCCTGCAGGAAGAAATGGAGAAGCCCCAGAACGCCGAGCAGATAGACGATCTGATGCAAACGGTTCCAACGTTTGGCCCCGATCCTGCGGATCATGCCATCGGTCGATGTGGCTCCCAGGATCATAAAGCCCACCAAGGCCACGAATCCGATCGTCAGATAGAAGCGCAAGACGATCTCGGTCGCGACATGCACGAGATCATAGTTTTGGTCGACGATGTAGAGCGTGAAATGCAGAGCCGCATAAGCCAAGACCGCGAGGCCAAGCATGCGGCGAATGGCAATCAGTTTATTCCATTGCGCCAATCGGCGGAGTGGCGTGATCGCGAGGGAGATCAGCAGGAAGCGAACGGCCCAGGTCCCGGATTGATGGATCGCCTCGGTGACCGGCTTCGGCTGTAGCCAGCCCAAGTCGAGTTGCAGCGCGATCCACAGGCCAGGAACGAAAAGCAGGACGAATGTGACGAGCTTGAGCCAGGACAGCCGGCCCGTGCGGTCAAGCCATGGAAGGGTCTTGATTGTCATCCGTCTCGCCTGTCACTCTCGCCGTATCCTCGGATACGAGCCCCGACACAGATACGATACAGCCGTCTAACGCGTTACGTGACGGCGAGATATTTATCGCTTGTGCCGAAACTCGTGCCGGCGACGGGTCGTAGCTTCTACCGAGCGTGTGGATGACGGTCGGCGTCCCCTCTGACCGTCGTTTTCGGCACGCTTTCCCCGTCCGAGAATTCCGGGGATGGCCCGCGCCGCGCCCCCCGGCGCGGGCCTAATGCGGGACAGGCTCAGGCGACCCCGAGCTTCTTCTGCAAGCTCGTCGACGACGTCGTATATTGAAATGTCAGGCGCTTCTCCGGATAGACGTAGCGATGAACTCGCTGGGCCGCGAGCGCTCCCTCGTGAAACCCCGACAAGATCAGCTTGAGCTTGCCCGGATAGGTGTTGATATCGCCAACCGCGAAGATGCCCGGCACGCTGGTTTCGAATTTCTCGGTATCCACAGGCACGAGATTCTCGTGCAGGTTCAATCCCCAATCAGCGATGGGTCCGAGCTTCATGGTGAGCCCGAAGAAGGGCAGCAAGACGTTGCATTCGATCTCGGTCGTGGTTCCGTCGTCATGCTTGATGGCGGCGCCCTGCAACTGCCCATCCTGCCCCTTGAGGCTGGTGACCTGCCCAAGCAGCAGATCCATCGCGCCATTACCGACCAATTCTCGCATCGCGTTGACCGAATGCGGTGCGGCACGAAATGCATCCCGTCGGTGCAGCAGGGTCACGCGCTCGGCCAGGGGATGCAGGTTCAGGGTCCAATCCAGCGCCGAATCGCCGCCGCCGACGATCAGCACCTTCTTGCCCGCAAACGCTTCCATTTTGCGAACTGCGTAGAACACCGACGTGCCCTCATAGAGTTCGATGCCGGTGATCGGCGGCTTCTTGGGCTGGAACGATCCGCCACCCGCCGCGATCAAAATCGACTTGCACTCGAAGATCTGACCTGCATCGCTCCGCAAACGGAACTTCGGCGCCGCCGCGTCGCCGAGGACCTCGACCGATTCGACCATCTCGCCGTAATGCATCGTCGGGCTGAAGGGCTTGCATTGCTCGAGCAGATTGTCGACCAGCGCCTGTCCGGTCACGAGCGGGAAGCCGGGAATATCGTAGATCGGCTTCTCAGGGTAAAGCTCGGAGCATTGACCGCCCGCTTTGCTCAGAATGTCGATCATGTGGACCTTCACGTCCAGCAGGCCGAGTTCGAACACCGTGAAAAGCCCAACCGGGCCGGCGCCGACGATCACCACATCGGTAACGATGGTTTCAGTCATCAATTCATCCTCGGGTCCGCATCACTCGAGACGCGACCGGGTCGTTTCTCAAAAAAGGTCGAGCCGGACAGGCTCAATAGCGCAAACAGGGTACGATGTGAAAGTCCCGCGACACGGACATGACATCGCGGCGACTGGAGCCGAATCAACCCTGGCGGGAGGGCGTCCGAACCGTCAGTCCATCGAGCGACGGCTTCACTTTGATTTGGCAGGACAGCCGCGAGTTCGGTTTCACCTCGAATGCAAAATCGAGCATATCTTCTTCCATTGGCTCGGCTTTGCCGGTCGCCTCGACCCACTCGGGCTCGATATAAACATGGCAGGTCGCACAGGCGCAGGCGCCGCCACATTCCGCTTCGATTTCGGGAATGCCGTTACGGACTGCGGATTCCATCACGGTCGAGCCCTGCTCAGCCTCTACGTCGCGCGAGTGGCCCGATGAGTCGATGAACGTAATTTTAGCCATGACGCTTCGGTGAGCCCCCGGTACTGATAAAGACGAGATAGCGACAGCCGGTGCGCCTCAAATTGAGCCCTGGACCGGCGGGCGGCGCATCGAACGCTCCGCTGCTCTTAGCCAGTTTCAGCGCCGATGGCGAGAGTGCCGTTCCGTCGCGCTTCACTCCAAACGTCCTCAACTGACGCTATAAAGCCGGACTCACTCGGGACGGCCAAGCAGATCGTCGATGACCGAACAAGCAAGATCGACGCTGCCCACGAGCTGCTCCAGTTTGTCGCGGCTCAGCTTGACCGAATGGTGCGGATCAGCCGACCGAATCTCCCGTTCGAGCGACTGCGCCTGATCGGCAACGCGCCACGATCCGACAGCGCGCGCCGACCCACAAAGCGTATGCAAAAGATCGCCCGATTGCTTGGGCATCATGACGCCTTGAGCCGACGAGGACGTCAGGGTTTGGACGATGCGTCGCGCCTGTTCCGCGAAAAGATTGAGCAATTCAACCTCGAGATCTCGATCGCCGAGCGTCTGACGGGACAAATGGACTAGGTCGATGCTGGGCAGATCGTCGTCATGCTTAACAGGCGAGGATCGGTAGGGATTCGGCATAAGATCCGCGGGACGGGTGGCGGACGGCATCGCATTCATCATGGGACCCTTGGGATGGCGAAGTTCGAGACCGGCGACCGACTGAGGCGCTGAGCGTCGATGAAAAGTGTTCGAGACGCCGCGCGTTAACGACGTTTGCCTCTTTCGATCGTGCGTGCGTTTGCAACGGAGCCTCACGCGAGTAGACTGCGGTTTGGTTAATGATCCTTTGCTTTCCACATCATTGATCCGAATGATGATCGTTAAGCGGCGGAATGTTGGCTAAGAGGGAAGATCACGTCGGTTCAATCATGCGACAAACGATTGATCGGCCGCGTTCTTTCTTGAGTTTGATTGTTCTTCTTTGCTTCGATCAAGAGTTTCGCGGGTCCGATCCGGCGACGTCTTGATGGTCGAAGAGTGTATGCGTTGAGGTGTGGACATGGGCGTGCAAAATCAAGCCAAGGATCCTGCTGCGGCAGCGCTCCTGGCCATCGAGGAAGCCCTCAATCTCGTCAATTTGAGCGGCCCTGCGCCTGACCAGGACGCCACCGCACCCGACATCCAATCGACGCGGGCGATGAATGGCCCCGATACCGCTCCGGCGCTGCCGAGCGCGTCCCGATCGGACGAGACGGATGGTCGAACCACGGCGCCCGAAATTGGCGCTCAGGCGCCGAAGGCCGAAGCGACTCGCCGCGATGCGCCGCCTTTTGCGCCGGCCGGACCGCCGGCCAACGACGATCGACGCTCGGTCGGGCAGATGCTGCAGACCTTGCGGGCGCGCCCGAGCCCCACACCCTATATCGTCGCCGCTGCCGCATCGGTTCTATGGGCCGGGCTGTTCTTCTACACGCTCTATGGGCGGGGAACCGGTCTCCAGGGTCTCACGGGGCCTGACCTTGCCATCAGCCTCGCCACCCTGCTCGGGCCGATCGTCTTTATGGTCGTTTCGGCGGTTCTGTTGCGTCGGGCGCAAGAGATGCGATTCACGGCCCGGTCGATGACCGAAATCGCCATCCGCCTCGCGGAACCCGAGACGATCGCGACCGAACAGGTGGTCAACCTGTCCCACGCGATCCGACGCGAAGTCGCCTCCATGGGTGACGGGATCGAGCGGGCCCTCGCCCGCGCCAGCGAACTCGAGACCATGGTCCGGTCGGAAGTGGCCAATCTCGAGCGGTCCTATTCGGATAACGAGCGGCGTATGCGCCAGCTTATCGGCGAATTGTCGAGCGAGCGGGAAGCGATCGTGTTCAACGCCGATCGCGTTCGGACGGCGATCACGAATGCGAACGAGAGCCTCGCCCATGATCTCGAAGCCACCAGCAACCGCATTGCCGATAGCGTGAGCGAGGCCGGCGCGCGGGTCACGACGGCGATTGGCATCAAAGGTGAAGAGATCACCGCGGCGCTGGGCCGCACAGGCGATTCGTTGGCGGAGCGGATCACCGCCCATGGGGCCGAAATGGTCGGTCATCTGACCGATACGACGTCGACGGTTTCGCTGCAGCTCACCGACGCGACCTCTGGTGTTGCCGAGGCCCTGGCCGAACGGATCAGCGCCGTCGACGGTCGTCTTCGCATCGCCGGCGACGCGCTCCTCAACGATCTTAGCTTGCGTGGGGAGAACGTGGCTCAGCGGATCGAGCAGACCGGGGCCGTCATCGCCCAGACCATTTCGGAGCGTGGCGACAGCCTGGTCGGGCGTCTGGCCGAAACGAACAACCGCCTGCACGAAACCGTCACGGTTCATGGCAAGGCCCTCGACGAATCGATCGCGGTCACGGGCGAGCGCGTCGCCAACCTTTTCGCGGACCGCACCTTCGCGGCGCGGGAGGCTCTCGAACATTCGGCCGAGACCCTGACGGGCTTGTTCGACGCACGGCATGCCGAACTCGTCGGCTCGGAGGACCGGCTCACCGCCTTGCTGGCCGCCCGGACCGATCAGACGCGCGATGCGCTTGACCATGCGAATGCGACTCTTCAGCAGCTTTTCGACGCGCGCCTGCACGACATCGCGGCAGCGAGCGACACCCTCGTGCAGCGCTTCGACGAGCGCGCCGACCACGTCCGCGTCGCGATCGAGACATCAGGCGAGGCGGTCGATCGGCTTTTGGCAAATCGGCACAGCCACGTCGTCGATGCGATCGAGCAGATCGCCGCTGACGTCGAGACGCGCGTCACCGCCAGCAAAGAAGCGCTTGATCTGTCAGGCGAGCGGCTGCATCGGCTGTTCGATCAGCATGGCGCAGAACTCACCGGCACCGGCGACCGCGTCGCGGCACTGCTGGACCAGCATGTCACCCGTCATGACGAGGCTGCGCGCCTCAATGCGGAAGATCTCGAGCGGGTGCTGACCGCTCGCCACGCGGATCTCGACGGGGCGAGCGACCGTTTCGCTTCCCTGCTCGACCATCATGCTAACGCAACCCGCGAGAGCCTTGATGGCGCTGGCGAAACACTCGATCAGCTTCTCGGCCAGCGCCACGCGGATCTCCTCGCCGTTCAGGCCGAACTCGCGGCAACGCTCGAGCAGGGCCAAATCGGTGCGCGCGAAATCCTGGCCACAACGACCGAAACAATTGGCCAGTTGTTCAACGAGCGACAGGCCGAATTGGCGAGCTTGAGCGAGACGTTGCTCAAGACCGTTGCGGCACATGACGAAGCCAGCCACGCAGCCGTTACCGGCTCGACCGAAGCGCTCTCGCTCGCTTTCGAGCGCGGGAGATCCGAACTGGCGAACCTGGGCGACTCCGTCGTGACGCGCCTCGACGAACGTTATGCGGCGCTCGCCGCCGTCGGCGACCATCTGGCGACCGTGGTTGATGAACGCACCCATGCGGCGGCTGATGTGCTGAGCGGATCCGCCGAAACAATTGCGCGTCTGATCGAGCATCACGGCACCGAATTGGCGAATCTGAGCGATCGCGTCGCGGCATCGCTGGACGAGCGTGCGGAAGCGGCGCGTCATGATGTTCAGGCCAGCCACGATCGCATCGGCGAGGTCTTCAACGAACGTCACGCCGCTTTAGCGGATCTGGCCGACCGATTCACTGGCCTCGTGACGGATCGCACCGCGCAGGCCTCCGATCTCCTGAACGGATCGACCGAAACGATCGGCCGGTTGGTCGAGCATCACGGCTCGGCCTTGGCCGATCTCAGCGAGCGGATGACGGCCGCATTCGAGGAGAGCAGCGCAACCGCAAGCGACAGGGTGCAGGCTGCCACCCAGCAGATCGGCCAACTGTTCGACGAGCGCGAATCCGCCCTGAAGGCGGCGGGCGATCGCGTCGCGGATCTTCTCGAGCATCGCACCCTCGCGGCACGCGACGCTCTCGATGACCATGCAGACCGCTTCGGCCATCTCTTCGACGAGCGCCATGCTGCGCTCGCGGCTACCAGCGAGGATTTCAGAGCGGCGGTCGAAGGTTACGCCAGCCAATCGCTCGCGGCGTTGACGGATGCAGGCGGCACCCTCGGCCAGTTGTTCGACAAACATCAGGAGGAGCTTGCCAACTTTGGCGACCTCCTGGCGCAAGCCGCGGCTGAGCGAGCTGACGCGGTGCAGTCCGTGCTCGACGAGGCCAACAACCGGATCGCAACCGATCTCACCGATCAGACCGCCGCGCTGACAGGATTGGGCGAGCGCTTCGCCGCCATGCTCGACGAACGGGCCAACGATGCCGCACAGGCGCTCGCGGCATCGAGCGATGCGCTGGCGCAGATGTTGACCGACCATCATGTCGGCCTCGGGGCCATGGGTGAACAGATGGCCGCAACCGTCCGCGAGCAGGCCTTGTCGGCTACCGATGCGCTCGCCGTTTCGGGTGAGACCATCGCTCGCACGGTGGCCGAGCGGCAGGCAGATCTCGTGGCCGCCGGAGAAGCCATCGCGGCCACGATCGCGTCGCGGGCTGTCGCGGCTCGCGAGGCGCTCGATCGGTCTGGTGCCGACTTCAGCCAACAGATCGATGGTCGGAGCGCCGAGATCGTCGAGGCGGGGGATCGCATCGCCGGGTTGCTCGATCAACGGGCTGCCGCAGCGCGCGATGGGATCGGTCAATCGGCCGAGGAGCTCGCGGCCTTGCTGTCGGATCGCGAGACCCGCTTGCGCGCGATCCTCAGCGAGCATCTTCAAGCCTTGGAGCGTGACTTCGCCCAGGCGACCGATCACGCGATCGCCGGAGTGTCGGAGACCGGCACGGGCTTCCATGCCCGCTTCGGCGACACGGTCGCCGAGGTCATCGCCGCTCTCGGCACGCATGGCGATCGGGTCAACCAGCACATCAACGACAAATTGGCCGGCTTGGATGCCGCGCTCGGCCAGCAGACCGGTTCGTTGAACGCCTCGATCGACGCCCATACGGATCGATTCGCCACCCAGTTTGCCGATCGTCTCGGCAAGATCGAGGTGGTGTTTGCCGGCCATGGCGAAGGAATGGTGGAACGCCTCGCCGATCGCTCACGCGAAACATCCGAGGCCATCGAGGCGCAGATGCACGCCTTCGAGGAGCGTCTCGGTTCGCGTGCCGGAACCATCGGCGAGTCGCTCGATGGAGTCATGTCGCGTGTCCATGCGGGGCTCGATGCTCGCGCCAAGACCTTGAACGAGACACTGGCGCAGCGCACCCTTGAGGTCGCCAAGGCGCTTGGTGACGGTAGCCGGGACGTGACGCGCGCGTTGGACGAAAAGGCGAAGGAGATCAATGTTCTGTTGATCGACCGCTCCGGTCAGATCGCCGAGACGCTTGCGGCCAAGGTCGCCGAGATCGATGGCGTGCTCGGCTCGCGTGCCGATGCGATCGCCGAAAGCCTGGATACCCGCATCGCGCGGTTGGAGCAGGATGTCGTCGAACGGCTCGATCAGGTCAGCACGACGCTCGATGGGCGTGGGACCGCGGTCACCAACGCCCTCGGCAGCCAAGCGAGCGAGATCGATCGCATCTTCGCCGAACGCACGAAAGCGATGGACACCGCGGCGGCGCAGCGGAGCCAGGCGCTTTACGCCGCGCTCGACACCCACGTCCAATCCCTTACCACCACCTTCGGGACCAGCGCCGAACAGGCCGCCGGGGCGCTCGAAGAACGCACCGCTTGGATGCACGAGACGCTGACCTCGCGGCTCGACGACATCCGCACCACGATCGGAACCGGCGTCGACGATATCGAGCGCACACTCGAGGCCCGGACGACCGCCATCAACGATGCCGTCACGCAGCATGTCGACGGCATCAAGACGGTCGTCGGCGACAGTGTGACGGTGTTGCATGACGCGCTCGGCACGCAGGCCGATGCGATCCAGCTCCAGGCGAACGAGATTCGCGCGGTGCTTGCGGCTCGTGAAAACGACGTCGGTCGGGCGATCGACGGCCATGTTGACACGATGAAGACCGTGCTGGGTGGCTCGGTTGCCGATCTCCAGGGTGTCATCGCGACCCATGCGGCCGATGTCGGACAACACGTCGAAGCAATCGACGCGATGCTGACGGTCCGAGCCGATACGCTCCAGAACAGCTTGTTGACGCATTCGAACGCCGTCGATCACGCGCTTGGCGTCACCCAATCCATGATGGCCAACATGCTCGGTGCGCGCGCCAACGAGATCGAGCGAACGCTCGGACAGCGGGCGAGCGAGATCAACGCCTCGCTCGCGACCCATGTCGGGACGATGCAGAACGCGCTCGACGGTTCAGCCGAACGCCTCGACCATGCGCTTGCGCTTCGCGCCGAGGATATTTCCGAGACACTGGGACGTCGAACGACCGAGATCGAAGGGGTCCTGACCGGCAACATCGAGGCGCTTCACACGTCGCTGACCGGCAACGTCACCACGATGGGCAACGTCCTCGGCACGGGGATTTCGGTGCTCGACCGCTCGCTCGCCCAATATGCCGCGAGCATGGCGCGCACCCTCGAAAGCCGCTCGAGCGAGATCGGAACCGCGCTCGACGGCAATGCCGCCCAGCTGCGCGCCACATTGGACGACGCCATCCGTGCCCTCGACAACTTGCTCGATGGCGGCGCCGAACGGCTCGCCACGACGCTGCAGGCCAGCACGACCGGCCTCGGCGATAGCCTCGAGACGCATCTCGGCCTCGTCCGCGATACGTTGACGACGGCCGTTCACGACCTCGACGGTTCCCTCGGGTCGCGGACCCAGGAGATCAATCAGGCGATCGGCGATCGGCTGGAAGAGCTCCATACGACCCTCGAAACGCGCCTCGGGGACATCAGCAACGCGCTCGACGAACGCGGCCGCGTGCTGCACCAGACGCTCGCGAGCCGGTCGGGCGATCTCCACGATCTCTTCGACAACAAGGGGCCGATCCTGGTCGACCTCCTGTCGGCGCGGGGCGGCGAGGTCGCGCAGGAACTCGCCGGCATCGGCGAGATGGTGGCGCAGACGATCGAAGATCGCGGGCATGCGATCGTTCAGCATCTCGGCGCCAAGCAGGCGGAACTGACCACGTCCATCGATCAGTCCGCGCAGACGCTCCGTCGCTCGCTCGATGCAGGCGCACGCACCTCGGTCGCGGCTCTGGTCGGGACCAGCGACACGCTGAAGAATGAAGTCGGGGCGCTGCTCGAGCGGCTCGGCGCAACCAATGCGGCACTCTCGCATCTGATCGACGAAGCCTCAGCGACCCTCTCGGGCGTCGACACGGGCTTGCAGAACCGTCTGGCCGACTTCAACGACAACATCGGCCTCGTCACCGCGCAGGTCGACGCGATCAGCCAATCGGCCGAAACCAGCATTGGTGACGCGCGCGCCGTGGCCGGGTCGATCGAGACGCATCATCAGGCTTTGATCGATGCGGCACAGGCGCTGGCACAGACGCAGGCCGAGGTCGATGCGGAGATCGATGGCCGCCGCGCGACGCTCGATGGCCTATTGGCCAATGTGAACGCTCGCGTCGAGGATTTTGACGGTGTGATGCGCTCTTTTGCGAGCCTTGTGGACGATTCGCTCGATCACGCCGAAACGCGGGCGCGCGACCTCGGCACCTTCCTGGCCGACTCGGCTCAAGCCACGACGGGCGCCATCAGCGAGCATTTCGACGCCGTGCGGACCGTCACGGTGGACGAGCGCGACCGGACTGCTGCCGCGTTGCGGACGATCCACGATCAGTCGACAGCCGACATGACGGCGATTTTCGGGAGCGCGGTCGAGAAGTTCCGCGCGTCGGCCGGCGAAATCCGGCAGATGGCGAGTGAGATCCATCGCGAGCTCGAAACCGCCCGCCAGGATTTGCATCGGTCGACCATCGAATTGCCGCGCGAAACGGCCGAGCAGGCCGCCGAGGTTCGTCGCGTCGTGAACGAGCAGGTCAAAGCGCTGCAGGATCTGACGGCGGTCATCGCCCGAACCAGCAACGGCAACGATGTCATCGAGCCCGCCTCGGCGCGACGGGCAAGCAGCGCGGAGACTGCAGTCTCGACAGCGCGCGCGCCGTCGCGGGCGGTTGAGCCCCGCAGCCAGCAACTTGTGCCGGCACGTGCTCCGGCCCGGACCACAGACCCCACCCGCAATCCGGACGGGGGTCCGCGGCTTCCCGCTGCGGCGCGTCCTGCTCCGTTGACCGGCGAACGTGGCCCGGGATGGTTGTCGGATCTTCTCGCTCGCGCCTCGTTCGACGATAATGTCGAGGCGGCAGAGGGGTCTCCGGCGCCGGAAGCGGCCAAGGCGCCTGCCCCACAACAGGCTGCCTCCACGACGGCGGGGTCGCTCGCGAGCCTCTCGTTCGATATTGGCCGGTTGATCGACGAGGCGGCAGCGACCCAAGCATGGGAGCGCTTCCGTCGGGGCGAGACCCACGTGTTCGGACGCTCGATCTACACGGCTCAGGGTCAACAGACCTTCGAGGAGGTCCGTCGCCGCTATCGCAGCGACGCGGACTTCACCGAGACCGTGAACCGCTACACGCAGGAGTTCGAGCGGTTGCTCAGTGAGGTCAGCCGAGACGACAACGACGGCAGCGTGACACGCCGCTATCTCTCCTCCGAGACTGGCAAGGTCTATACGATGCTGGCCCATGCGGCTGGGCGTCTCGGCTGACGTCGAGGAGCTTCCAGCCATGACGCGAACACTGACCGCCGCGATCGAGACCTTTCGGCTCGTGGCGCCGTTCGTGATCGCGCGGGGCGCCAAAACCGTCAGCACGGTCGTGGTAGCCACCATTCAGCAGGGGGAGCATCGCGGCCGGGGCGAATGTGTGCCCTACGGACGCTATGGCGAGACGGCCGATAGCGTCTTGACGCAGATCGCGAGCCTCCGGAACGCGATCGAAAACGGCGCCGATCGAGAGGCGTTGCAGAGCATGCTCCCTGCCGGCGCGGCGCGCAACGCGGTGGATTGCGCGCTGTGGGATCTCGAGGCCAAGCGCCTGGGTCTCCGGGCCGAAACACTGGCCGGTCTGCATCGGATCGGCCCTGCCACCACGGCCTACACGCTATCGCTCGGGACGCCGGACAGCATGGCCGACGCGGCGCGCGCGGCCGCAGAACGCCCGCTGCTGAAGCTCAAACTCGGGGGCGCTGGAGACCCGGACCGCATTGCGGCGGTGCGGGCGGCGGCACCGGATGCGGAGTTGATCGTCGATGCCAACGAGGCGTGGCGCGACGACGACCTCGATCGCAACTTCGCGGCCTGTGTTGCGGCCCATGTCGCGCTCGTCGAACAGCCTTTGCCAGCAGGTCAGGATAGCGCGCTCGCCCGCATGACGCGCCCGGTTCCGGTTTGCGCCGATGAAAGTGTTCACGACCGAAACGGCTTGGCGGCCCTCGTCGACCGGTATGATGTGATCAACATCAAACTGGACAAGACGGGCGGCTTGACCGAGGCTTTGGCTCTGGCCGACGAGGGTGAGCGGCTTGGCTTCGGACTGTTCGTCGGTTGTATGGTCGGGACATCGCTCGCCATGGCGCCCGCGATGCTGCTCGCGCCACGCGCACGCTTCGTCGATCTCGACGGGCCATTGCTCCTGGCTGAGGATCGGCCGCATGGATTGGTCTATGACGGGTCGATGGTTTATCCGCCGAGCGCGGAGCTTTGGGGCTAGGCCAGCGGCGTCGAGCCGCCCTATTCCATGACGGCCGCCTTCAGAATACAAACCATGGTGGCGCGCGCGAACTCGCCCGATCGATTGCGAATCGTGTGCGGACGGTCGCACCGGTAGCGAAGCGTCTCGCCAGCGCGAACGCGATCGGTCGCGCCCGCGACTTCAACCTCCAACTCGCCCTCGATGACGGACAGACATTCGATCGAGCCGCGCTGATGCGCCTCCGAATCCAGCATGCCGCCCGGATCGGCCGAAAAATCATACCATTGCAGCCATTCGACCGTCTTGATCCAACCGATGATGGCCAACCGACACCGGCCATCGTCCGAAACAAGCATCGGCGTATCGCCTCGGCTCGATTTCTCAACGAAAGGCTCATCCTCGGCCGCCTGCAGCACCCGGTCGATCGAGATGTCGAGAGCCTGTGCGAGTCGCCAGATGGTCGCGAGCGTCGGGTTGGTCTCGTTACGCTCGATCTGACTGATGATGGATTTGGCGACGCCGGATTGTTCGGACAGTTCGGACAACGATAAGTTGTAGGCTTTGCGGAGACGCTGAACCGTCTTCCCGAGTTGGCCTGAAACCGCGATGGCCCCCGCCTCGAGAGCTTTCGCTTTGTCCCGTCCTTCGACGCCCATCGGAAACGCACCTGCAAGTTGATCGTCGAACAAGCGCAAGCTTTGAGCCGTCCAGCCTTCGCAGCCGTTTGCCATTCTAAACGATTTTGTTTGGATTATCGAACGAAACTTTGAATCATTCCGGTTTGACAATGTCGAGCTCGAGGCTGGCCCACCCGTCGCCTCGTTGCCAAATTGGCGCTCTGAGCAGGATTTTGGGCTTATCCCGCACCGCAGCGGTGCCGAAGCTTCAATTTCGGGGCAATGTCACATCAGTGCCATGCCGCTGGGGACATGAGATACCAATCAGGGATTTTGGCTGGATGACGGCGATGACCCAAGACATTCGACATTTTCGATCGCTTTTCATTTCGGACCTGCACCTTGGAACCAAGGGATGTCAGGCCGGGCTCTTGCTCGACTTTCTCAAGCGGCACGACGCCGATACGATCTATCTCGTCGGTGACATCATTGACGGCTGGCGGCTACGGAGTGGGTGGTATTGGCCCCAGCTTCACAATGACATTCTGCAGAAGCTGCTGCGGAAGGTCCGCAAGGGCGCCCGCATGGTCTACATCCCTGGCAACCACGATGAATTCGCCCGCGAATATGTCGGCTATAATTTCGGCGGCGTCGAGATCATGCGCGACACCACCCATGTGACGGCGGACGGTCGGCGCTTCCTCGTCACCCATGGCGACGACTTCGATATCGTGGTCAGACATGCCCGCTGGCTCGCGCTTCTCGGCGACTGGGCCTATGAGGCGGCGCTGAAGACCAACACCTATTTCAACATCGTGCGGCGACGTCTCGGCTTTCCATATTGGTCTTTCTCGGCCTGGGCCAAGCTCAAGGTGAAAAACGCCGTCAACTTCATCGGATCGTTCGAGACGGCACTCGCCGAGCAGGCGCTGAAACACAATGTCGATGGCGTGATCTGCGGCCACATCCACCATGCCGTCATCCGGGAGATCAACGGCATCACCTACATCAACACCGGCGACTTCGTTGAATCCTGCTCGGTGGTGGTCGAACATTACGACGGCAGTTTCGAGATCATCCGCTGGTTGATGCTGGGTCCGAGCATGGAAGCCGAGCCTGCCGACGTTGATGATCTGGGACAGGCGAAAGTCGCAGCCTGATGCGGATCGTTATTGCGACCGATGCTTGGCATCCGCAGGTCAATGGCGTGGTACGGTCGATCGAAGCGATGGCAAAAGCGGCGCGTCCACTCGGTGCCGAGGTCGAGTTCCTGACGCCGGAGGGGTTTGCCTCGGTCAGCATGCCGACCTATCCCGACATCCAGCTGGCCTTCGCGACATCACCTGCCGTGGCACGGCGGATGGCGGATCTGAAACCGGACCATATTCATATTGCGACCGAAGGCCCTATCGGCCTTGCGACCCGTCACTATTGCCGCCGGGCCGGGCTGGTCTTCACCACCAGCTACCACACGCAATTTCCCGATTATATCGCGGCGCGCGCTCCGATTCCGAAGCGTCTGACATTTGCGGCTTTGCGCTGGTTTCATAACGGCAGCGCCGGAACCATGGTATCGACCGGCAGTATCGAGCGCGAATTGACCGCCAATGGCTTCCGCAACCTGATGCGCTGGTCGCGCGGCGTCGACCACGACATGTTCAAGCCACGCGCGATATCCGTTCTCGACCTGCCCCGCCCCATCTTTCTCTCGGTTGGCCGTGTTGCAGTTGAAAAAAATGTCGAGGCATTCCTGTCGCTCGACCTGCCCGGCTCGAAGGTTGTCGTCGGCGATGGTCCGGCGCGGGAGGATTTGCAGGCGCGTTTCCCCGATGTCACATTTCTCGGCATGCAGACCGGCGAGGCCCTTGCGGCGATCTACGCGAGCGCCGACGTCTTCGTCTTTCCCAGCCGAACCGACACGTTCGGAATCGTGCTGCTCGAAGCGCTGGCGAGCGGTCTTCCGGTCGCGGCCTATCCGGTGCCCGGCCCGAACGACGTGATCGGAGAGAGTGACGTTGGGGTCCTGGACGAGAATCTGGAACTCGCCTGTCGCAAGGCCCTGACGGTGGCGCGCGACAAGGCACGAGCTTTCGCACTGAGGTTCACCTGGACCGAAAGCGCCCGGCAATTCCTCAACAATGTCATCCTGGCGCGAAGCGCCAGCCCGCAGCCGCTGGCGCAGCGAATTTCCGACGTCGCTTAGGGCTTCGGCCCGCGTGTGCCTCTACTGGAGATCCGGCGCGGCCTTTTCGAACGTGCCGACACATTGGCAGGCACCGACGGGTCGCCCATGAGGCTGCCGTCGGCGCTGATTACGCGGATGCGTCAGGCGTCCTCGGCCTCGTCCGGAAGGTCGATGTTGATGGTCCGCATGTCGCGGCTGTAGATCAGGATTTCGCGCTTCCCCGCATGGTTGGCAGGCGCCACGATGCCTTCCTTTTCCATCCGTTCGACGAGCGACGCGGCCTTGTTGTACCCCACCGAGAGGCGGCGTTGGATGTAGGAGGTCGAGCACTTCTTGTCGCGCAACACCACTTTGACGGCTTGCTCGTAAAGATCGTTGCCATCCTCGCTCATGGCGCTTTTGTCGAACACGGCGCTGTCTTCGGTGCCTTCCTCGCCCGCGGCGGCGTCGGCGGTCTGCTCGGTATCGTCGACCGTGACGTCGAGATATTCGGGCTGACCCTGCGTCTTCAGATGTGCGACGACGAGCTCCACCTCATGGTCGGACACGAAGGGGCCATGCACGCGGCTGATGCGCCCGCCGCCCATCATATGCAGCATGTCGCCCTGCCCGAGCAGTTGCTCGGCGCCCTGCTCGCCCAAGATCGTGCGCGAGTCGATCTTGGACGTGACCTGGAACGAGATGCGGGTCGGGAAATTGGCCTTGATGGTGCCGGTAATGACGTCGACCGAGGGGCGTTGCGTCGCCATGATGAGATGGATGCCGGCCGCGCGCGCCATCTGGGCGAGTCGCTGGATCGCGCCTTCGATCTCCTTGCCGGCCACCATCATCAGGTCGGCCATCTCGTCGACGATGACGACGATATAGGGCAGGACCGTGAGATCCATTTCTTCAAGCTCGAAGATCGGTTCGCCGCTTTGGCGATCGAACCCCGTCTGGACCGTGCGGGTGATGACTTCGCCCTTGGCCTTCGCCTCGGCGACCCGGACGTTGAACCCGTCGATGTTGCGGACACCGACCTTGGACATCTTCTTGTAGCGATCCTCCATCTCGCGCACGGCCCATTTCAGCGCCACGACGGCCTTTTTTGGATCGGTCACGACCGGGGTCAGGAGATGCGGGATGCCGTCATAGACCGACAGCTCCAGCATTTTGGGATCGACCATGATGAGGCGGCACTCTTCCGGCTTGAGCCGATAGAGCAGCGACAGGATCATGGTGTTGATCGCGACGGACTTGCCCGAGCCTGTGGTACCGGCGACGAGCAGATGCGGCATCCGGGCCAGATCCACGATGACGGGTTCACCGCCGATCGTCTTGCCGAGCGCGATCGCCAGCTTATGCTTGGATTGCGAGAAATCCTCCGATGCTACGAGTTCACGCAGGTAGACCGTGTCGCGACGCTGGTTCGGCAATTCGATGCCGATGACGTTGCGGCCCTGGACGACGGCGACACGGGCCGAAATGGCCGACATCGACCGGGCGATATCATCCGCGAGGCCGACCACGCGGGAGGATTTGATGCCCGGCGCGGGTTCGAGCTCATACAGCGTCACGACCGGACCGGGCCGCACGTTGATGATCTCGCCGCGAATGCCGAAATCCTCGAGGACCCCTTCGAGCAAGCGCGCGTGCTGCTCCAACGCATCGCGCGTCATCACGACGCCGGTCGACTTCACCGGCTCGATCAGAAGATCGAGCGGCGGATGCTCATAGACCCATTCGCCGCGCGGGCCCCGGACGCGGATCGGTTTGGCGGTCTGGTGCAAATTGCCCATCATCGACAGATGCAAAGCGTTGATGGGCGGCATCGATGGGCGGATCATCTCGACGACGCTGGACGCGACGGCCGCCAGGGGAGCAGGCGCTTCCGCCAAGCTCTCATCGATCAGATCGTCGTCATCGCCGTTCTGTTCATCGCTTTCGATCGCGTCCGGTTCCACATCGACATCCTCCTGCGGCAGAGGCGCGTCGACCACCTGAGTGGCGCTCAGGAATCCCGCGAGAGCCTCGCGGACATTGTCCTGCTCTGCAGGAATGACCGGCAGCGCGATGGCGCCGAGCAGGACGACGCGGCCCCACGGCTGAACCAGATGCGTCTCCACGTCGAGGTCGTCGTCGCCGAGCAAAATGGTCGCATCCGTTTCCACCGCAGGCATTACGCCGGCGATGTCGTCGTCCACAGCGACGGCCAGTCGGCCGACCTCAAAAGCCTCAGCCATGACCCCGTCGATCGCGTCTTGTGTCGTCGCGTTCGGGGAAATTGTCGAAGGCGCATCTGCGGCAACTTCCGGCTCAATGCGTGACAGAATGCGATCCGGTGTCCGCGTATTGCGAACGTTGGGCGGCAGCACGTAAGGGCTTCGGTCGAACGAGGAGGTGACGGCCGCAATCGGCGCAGACGCCTCATCTCGCCTGTCGCGATCCTCACGCGCTTGCTGCAGGTTGACGACCTCATCGTCTTTGAGAGGGCCGACCTGTGCCCACATCCCTCTCTCTTGCATGAGGATATGGTCGGGCGTTCGGGTAAACCGCACATTCGTCGGGTCTTTGAAAGGCTCCAGCCACGGCGGGATGACGAATCGCAGATCGGGGTTCTCAGAGATGGTAGCGCCGGAGGGGACGGCGGGCGCGGCGCGAAGCTGGTCGGCGGGTGATTGCCCCGCCGCCATCATTTGCGCCAGGTAGTTCTGCAACCAGGTTTCGACATTGCCGGTGATGTGGCCGAGCATGGCGGTGTAGAGCGCCTGCCAATCGGCCATATCTCGCGCCGACGCCGTCGAATTGGCGGTCGAGCGACCGGTCCCCTGATCCACGGGAGGCATGATCATATCTTTCGGAGGATGCATGAGAAAGGCTGCATGGGAGACATCGAAAACCGGCGACCGGCGATGACTCACCATGAATTGTTGACCTTAACAGCTCCTTAGAGAGCCCCGCGTCGCCCATCCCACAAGCGGGCATTTTGGTCGGGACGGGTGAGGCGCATCCACCCGCTCGGCTTGGCGATTCTCCTTTGCGTCACGCGACAAAATCCACTTTGGCTGAACCGACGTTTCTCGACGCCGCTTGAGGACTTGCGAACAAAACAGGAAACCTGTCTCCTCACTCCAGTGTCGAGGAGGCCGAATCGCCCGTGTCTGCCGCCTATTTGACCAAGCTCAACGCCGAACAGCGGCTCGCCGTCGAATATGGCGTCGGTCGCGCGGCCGAGACAGCGCCTTTGCTGGTCATCGCCGGGGCGGGGTCGGGCAAAACCAACACGCTCGCGCATCGGGTCGCCCATCTCATCGTCAATGGCGCAGACCCGCGTCGCATCCTGCTGCTCACCTTCTCGCGCCGCGCCGCCTCCGAGATGCGGAAGCGGGTCGAGCGACTCTCGGCCGAGGTGATGGGCCGAGATGCCAGCGTCATGACCGATGCCCTGACCTGGGCCGGTACCTTCCACGGCATCGGCGCCCGCCTGCTTCGCCTCTACGCCGATCAACTTGGACTCGATCCGGCATTCACGATCCATGATCGGGAGGATTCGGCCGATCTGATGAACCTCGTTCGCCACGAGCTCGGATTTTCGAAAACCGCAAAGCGTTTTCCAACCAAAGGCACCTGCCTCGCCATCTACTCGCGGGTCGTGAATGCCGAGATGCCCCTCGACGAGGTGCTGCGGCGGACGTTCCCCTGGTGTTCCGGCTGGAGCCGTGAATTACGGGACCTGTTCGGCGCCTTCGTGGACGCGAAACAACACCAGAACGTCCTGGACTACGACGATCTGCTGCTGTGCTGGGCCCAGGCTGTCGCCGACGCGACATTGGCGGCCGACATGGGCGAGCGGTTCGATCATGTGCTGATCGACGAATATCAGGACACCAACCGCCTGCAATCCTCGATCCTGCTCGGCATGAAGCCGGATGGCCAAGGGTTGACTGTCGTGGGCGACGACGCCCAATCGATCTATTCGTTCCGCGCCGCGACGGTGCGGAATATCCTCGACTTTCCGGCTCGGTTTTCGCCCCCGGCTCGTGTCATCACGCTCGATCGGAATTATCGATCCACACAGCCCATCCTCACGGCCGCCAACGCGACCATCAGCCTTGCGGCGGAGCGTTTCACAAAAAATCTCTGGACGGAGCGCGCCTCGACCGAAAAGCCGCATCTCGTCACGGTCCGCGACGAATCCGGGCAGGCGCAATATGTGGTCGAGCGCGTGCTCGAAAATCGCGAAGGCGGTATCGCGCTGAAACAGCAGGCCGTGCTGTTCCGGACCTCCCATCACAGCGGCCCCCTCGAGGTCGAGCTCGTCCGCCGCAACATTCCCTTTGTGAAATTCGGCGGCCTCAAGTTCCTCGATGCGGCACACGTCAAGGACATGCTGGCCTTGCTCCGCTGGATCGAAAACCCGCGTGACCGGGTGGCCGGCTTCCGTGTCCTGCAGTTGATGCCAGGTGTCGGGCCCGGCGCGGCTCAACGCGTGCTCGATCGGCTCGCCGATGCGGCCGACATCGACACAGCGTTCCGCGAAGCTCCCGCCCCACCGCGTGCCGGGCCGGACTGGACGGATTTTCTGCATGTCGTCGGCCTGATACGCTCTGGCCAGCCCGGCTGGCCGGCCGAGATCGAGCTCGCACGGCTTTGGTATGCGCCGCATCTCGAGCGCATGCACGACGATGCGGCGACGCGGCAGGCGGACCTGTTGCAACTGGAGCAGATCGCTGCCGGTTATCCGTCTCGCGAGCGGTTTCTGACCGAACTGACGCTCGATCCACCGGACGCCACGAGCGATCAGGCTGGGGTTCCCTTGCGTGACGAGGATTATCTCATTCTGTCGACCATTCATTCGGCCAAGGGTCAGGAATGGCGGTCGGTCTTCGTGTTGAACGTGGTCGATGGCTGCATCCCGTCGGATCTCGGCACCGGCACCCAGGATGAGATCGAGGAAGAGCGCCGCCTGCTGTATGTCGCGATGACACGGGCGAAGGACGACCTGCATCTGCTGGTTCCGCAGCGGTTCTTCACCCACGGGCAATCAGCGATGGGCGATCGGCACGTCTATGCGGCACGGACGCGCTTTCTCCCCTCATCGCTTCTGCCGCTGTTCGCGCTCGGCACATGGCCCCGCGCGAGCCAACAGCCTGAACGCGAGACGAGCGGACGGCAGAGCGTTCGGATCGACCTCGGCGCGCGCCTGCGCGGCATGTGGACCTAGCGGGCCATGCGCGATTCCCGCCCAAGGCTGGAAGCGTTCGGCGCGGCCTGCCCCTCATGATGGCCGTCGGAGAGCCCGCCTCGACCCGCGACGCGGCCGCGGAGACCGACGCCGAGCCACACCGGAAGATCATTCATGTCGACATGGATGCCTTTTTCGCGTCGGTCGAGCAGCGAGATAATCCGGACCTTCGGGGCAAACCCGTCGCGGTCGGCGGATCGCGAGAACGCGGCGTCGTGGCGGCCGCGAGCTACGAGGCGCGTTCCTTCGGGGTCCATTCGGCCATGGCATCCGTTACGGCGCGGCGGAAATGCCCCGACCTGATCTTCGTCAAGCCGCGTTTCGAGATTTATAAGGAGGTCTCGCAGCAGATCCGTGAGATCTTTGCCGAACATACCCTGCTCATCGAGCCTCTGTCGCTCGACGAGGCCTATCTCGATGTTACCGAGAATCTGCGGGGTCTCGCCTCGGCAACCGCAATCGCGGAAGACATCCGGTCAAAGATTCGCGCCACGACCGGCCTGACGGCTTCGGCCGGCGTCTCCTACAACAAATTTCTAGCCAAGCTCGCCTCCGACTATCGCAAGCCAGACGGCCTCTTCGTCATCACGCCGCGTATGGGGGCGAGCTTCGTCGAGACCTTGGCGGTCGGTAAATTTCACGGCGTCGGCCCTGTCACAGCCGCTAAGATGAACCGACTTGGCATCGCGACGGGGCTGGATCTCCGCCAGCAGACGCTGGCGTTCCTGCAGGCGCATTTTGGCAAATCCGGCCCGTACTATTACGCGGTGGCGCGCGGCATCGACCATCGGCCGGTGCGGGCCGATCGCATTCGCAAATCGGTCGGAGCCGAAAATACTTTTTCGAGCGATCTCACTGCGATCGACGCCATGCGCGACAATCTGCAGCCGATCTTCGACAAGGTCTGGCGCCATTGCGAGGGAAGCGGCGCGCGCGGCTCGACCGTGACCCTGAAGGTCAAATATGCCGACTTTCAGCTCATCACGCGCAGCCGCTCGGTCGCGACGCCCGTTGCGAGCCGAGCCACAATCGAGGCAATCAGCTTTGCCCTGCTCGACGCGCTTGTTCCTTTCGAAAAGGGCGTGCGTCTGCTCGGCGTGTCGCTCTCCAATTTCCGCCATGAGGCACCGGCCGCCGCACAACTCGATCTCGATCTCTGACCCTGGTCCGACGAGAAAACGATCGACTCGACGAACGTCGTCATGGTGCAGTCCCGGTGCACGAAAAAGGATCATCCCATGGGACTTCTGGTCGACGGCGTCTGGCACGATCAATGGTACGACACGGGCGCGACGGGCGGCCGCTTCATCCGCAAAGACAGCGCTTATCGGCATTGGATCACGCCGTCCGGCAGCCCCGGCCCTACCGGCAAAGGAGGCTACGCGGCCGAACCGGGCCGCTATCTGCTCTATGTCAGCCTGGCCTGTCCCTGGGCACACCGCACTTTGATCGCCCGCGCCCTCAAAGGGCTCGAGGGCAGCATCGACATCGCCGTCACGCACTGGCTGATGCGGCAGGATGGGTGGACCTTCCACGCAGGACCGGGCGTCATTCCCGATCCGATCCACGGCGCGCAGGTTCTGCATGAAGTCTATACGGCGGCCGACCCGCATTACAGCGGACGCGTCACCGTCCCGGTCTTGTGGGATCGCCAGACCGGCACGATCGTCAATAACGAATCAGCCGATATCATTCGCATGCTCGGCACGGCCTTTGACGAGGCTGGGGCAAGGTCAGGTGATCTCTACCCCGCAAACCTGCGTGAGGAAATCGACGGTTTGAATGCCCGGATCTACGACACGCTGAACAATGGCGTCTACAAGGCCGGGTTTGCAACCACACAGGGCGCCTATGAGGAGGCGGTCGCCCCCCTTTTCGAGACCCTGACTTGGCTGGATAAACGGCTGGCGGACAATCGCTACCTCTGTGGGCCGCATCTCACCGAGGCCGACATCCGCCTCTTCACAACACTCATTCGTTTCGATGCGGTCTATGTCGGCCACTTCAAATGCAACCTACGTCGCATCGTCGACTATCCGAACCTCATCGCCTACACGCGCGATCTCTACCAGACGCCGGGGTTCGGATCGACCGTGAACCTCGATCACATCAAGCATCATTATTACGAGAGCCATCCAACCATCAATCCGACCGGCATCGTCCCCCTTGGACCACTGCTCGATTTCAGCGCCCCGCACGGGCGCGGTTAACATCAGGCCTCGCGCAGCGGGAGGTCCACAACACTCTCGTGAGGACGATCGCGGTTCAGACTTGCGGCAAAGCTTTGTCCCAGACTAAGCCAGAGCAAAGCTGCAGTTGACGAAGGGTCATCCATGCAAGTCATCGCGGTCGGACAGAGCAAAGGCGGGGTTGGCAAAACCACTCTTGCGATCAACGTCGCCGGAGAATTGGTCAAACTCGGGCGTTCAGTCACGCTCGTCGATGCCGACCCGCAAGGTTGTGCCGTGCAATGGGCCGAGCCGCGCAAGCTCGGCTTCAGTGTCCGTCAGGAGCTCGTTGGCCTCCGCAACGTCTCGCTGTGGATCCGCAACGTGCTCAAGACGTCGGGCGACATCGTGATCGTCGACATGCCGTCCGGCTTCGGCATCACGTTTGAGACAGCCGTGCTGATCTCGGACCTCGTGGTGATCCCATGCGGCCCGTCGAGCCTCGATCTGAACTCGGCCAAGAAGACGATCTTGAAAGCGAGAGAATCGACCCGCGTCGATCCCGATATGCGATTGAAGGTGGTTCTCGCGCCGACCCGCGTCGATCTCGAGACGGACGAAGGACAGCAGATCAGCGATGCGCTCACCGATCTCGGCGAGACTGTGAGCCCGTATCTCAGCTACGACGTCGACTATGTGCGATCGTTCGCGGCCGGCAAGCCCGTATCGACCTTCGCGCCCGGAAAGCCGGTCGACCGCGAGGTTCAAGCTCTGACGAGCTTTCTCCTGCGGTCGATCCCGTCATAGCCATGCGGCCAGCGTAACCAAGCAGCGCACTGTGGCGATCAGGCCGTCTGTTGGACGGCCGAGAGCAACCAGGGGCCGCCATTGTCTCGACGGAACGTCCACAACTCGGCAACCTCGCTTCGCTGGTTGGGGTTGCCATCGACGACGCGACCGGAGGTTCGATCCACCATCGTGTCACGCGCGTCGAAGCGCATTGCGACGGTCGCGAAATCGGCTCCGCCCTCGCGCCAAGCTTCGGACAAGTCGCCCTGCAACAGCTTGACGTCTGCGATGTCGTTCCGCACGCCGCGGGCGCGGTTCGCGTCGAGATCGGCGCCGAAGTAGCGCAGGATTTCCGGCGTCGTCAGCCGTGACAGCGCATTGGTGTCCTCACGGCTGAAGGCGGTCTGGATCGAGATCAGTGCTTGTTCAAACGCAGCGAAATCCTGCGGCTGAACAGCCAACGGCACCGTGGCGGGTCGAGCCGGCTGCGAGCCGCCTCCGAAGCCGCCGAACCCGCTGCGGGCCTGCATCGACGGGCCGCTTGCCATAGAGGGCGTTGCGGAGCGCGAGCGGAACCAGCGCATCGCCAGCATGACGACGCCGGCAATCAAAGCGAACTGGAACAGCAGCCCAAAGAGCGAGCCGATGCCGTTGAGGCCGCCAAAAAACCCGCCACCGCCCAACATGCCGAACAGGCCGGCGCCGAGAAGGCCCGCCGCGAGCCCGGTGCCGAAACCGCCGAAGCGACGCGGTTGAGCCGCATTGCCGGCGAAGCCGCTGGAAGCTGGGGTTTCGGTCCGCTGGAATGGCTGTGCCGCACGCGGCGCTGTCGCGGTGGACGGCGGCATGCTGTAGGTCCGTGCGCCGCGCGAGCCGAAGCTGAACCCGCCGCCGGCGCGCGCCTCAGCCGAATGAATGCCAATCGGCGCCGCAGCCAGCAGTGCAAGCGCCAGAAGGCCGCCCCTCACCACCGCATTCGAACGCTTGCGCGAAAACATCATCGTGATCCCGTTGCCGTCGAAGCCACCTCTCCGACTTATGTAGCAAGTGGTGACGATTGGGGCATCGGCGCAAGGTATCTGAGCGGGGGGATGGATTAACATTAGGCAATGTGCCAACACGGCGCGCATCCATAAACAGCGTCGCTGTCGCGATCGACACGAAGAGTTGCACGCGTCTCCCCAGATCCGTCCTCAGTGCCGCCTCAATGTTGCCGATGAGAAGGCGACGTTTCATCAACACCTCTCAAATCACGAGGTGCACTGCAGGAAGGCGGCTCTGTGCTCGACAGGCGATCCACTCTCATCGCGTCAGTTTTGTTTCTCATCTGCCTGCTCGCTCTCGTCCTGATCGATCAACCGGTTGCCATCTGGGCCGCGCATTTATCGCCACGGGTCGTGCGAGCGGGGTTCTTCGTCACCTGGTTCGGAACATCCGGCTACATGTTTTTGGCATCGGCTCTCGTGGCGCTCGCGGCATTTGTGCTTCGCCGGAATGAATCCAGCCGCATCACACGGGAGCGCCTGACTCTGCTGGCACGGCGAGCCGTGTTCTTCGTCCTTGCGATCGCGGTCTCGGGCCTCGCTGTCCAAGGTCTCAAACACATCATCGGCCGGGCGAGACCAAGGCTCATCGAGCAGTTGGGAGCCTTCTCCCTGCATCCGTTCAGTTGGCCGAACGATTTCGCCAGCTTCCCGTCCGGCCATACGACGTCCGCTTTCGCGGCCGCGACCGCACTTGCGTTGATGATGCCGCGCGCGCGTTGGGGCTTGTTGGTCTGCGCCGTCGCGATCGGCATCTCACGGGTGGTGGTGAATGCCCATTACCCCAGCGACGTGCTGGCCGGCGCGGCGCTCGGCACGAGCGTGACGCTGCTTCTGGCGCGCAGCATGGTGCGGCGGGGCCTCGCGCTGTTTCCGCAGTCTGCAAGGCTTAGCTGGTCAAGCGGTAAGCCGGGATGAGCAGGATCGCGTTCCTGGACTTCGAGGCTTCGTCGCTGGGCAAGAAAAGCTACCCGATCGAAGTCGCCTGGGTATTCGATGACGGGAGCTCCGAAGCCACCCTGATCCGTCCGGCTCCGGGCTGGACCGATTGGGCAAGCGACGCGGAAGCCATTCATGGCATCCCGCGCGATCTCCTCCTCAGCGAGGGTCAACCGCATGATGTGGTCGGAAGGAGGATGATCGCGTGTCTGACGGGCCACACGCTCTATGCGAGCGCACCGTCCTGGGACGGGCAGTGGCTCAGCCGGCTGCTGCGTGCCGCCGATCTGCCTCGCCATGCTCTGCGGTTGCAGGATACGGACGAGGCCCAACGACGCGTTGTGATCGAGACATGCCGAGCGGCGGGCTTGTCGCCCGGCCAGCAGAACAGCGTCCTGAATGAGGTTCTGTCGGCAGCGGCGCGGGACGGACAAGCGGATGGTCCACCGGCCCATCGGGCGCTCGCCGATGCACGGCAGGAGTACGAGCGCTGGCGCGCGATCCGACACGCGACCGAAACTGCCGTCCGGGCGCTTGCCTCAGAGCTCCCAGGCGGCCCTTAAGCCCTCCAGCACCGCTTCTTCAGCGGTGCGCGGCGTCATGCAATCGCCGATGATATGCAGGTTGCCCGCAAAGCCGACGAGTTGAGCCTCGAGCGTCGTCTCGGCGTCGTGGCCGAGCGACAGCACCAGCGTGTCGATCCCGTCCACGATGATCGGCGTTTTGCCCGACACATGAGAGAGATAGACCGTGTCGGCATCGACGCCGTAGAGTTCGGCATAGGGGATGACCTCGATGCCGAGATCATGCAGCACGCCGGCCCAGTGGTCCCGCACATAGGATTGGATGCGCTGGCCGGGCATATAGCCGGTGACCGCGAGCCTCACCTTGCAGCCGGCGCGGGCGAGTTTTTCCGCCACGCCCATGCCGATCCAATCGCAGCGCCAATCCGCCACCAGCACGGAGGCGCCGACGTTGACCTGGTCGCGCAGCACCTGCCACGCATCGACCACATGGGCGGTTTCGGCACCCGGCACCTCGGGTCGGCGCGGCAAGGCGCCGGTCGCAAGGATGATCGCATCGGGCTTCTCGCGCCCAACGAGGTCGGCGTCGACGCGGGTGCGCTTGACGATGCGGACCCCGGCCTGCTCGGCTTCGTGCGTCAGGTTGGTGACAATGCCACCGAACTCGCTTCGGCGTGGCAGCAATTGTGCCAACAGGGCTTGGCCGCCGAGCCGATCGGACGCCTCGTAGAGCGTAACGTCATGGCCACGTGACGCCGCCACCGCAGCGGCTTTGAGGCCGCCCGGGCCACCCCCAGCAACCAGCACGCGCTTCCGAATGGCGGCGGGTGTGATCCGGCCGTAGCGCAATTCGCGACCTGTTTCCGGATGTTGGATGCAGGAGATCGGAACGCCGAGCTGGAAATGCCCGATGCAGGCCTGGTTGCAAGCAATGCAGGCCCGGATATCGTCGAAGCAATTTTGCTCGGCCTTGTTGGGCATCTCCGGATCGCAAATCAGCGCGCGCGTCATGCCGACCATGTCGGCCTCGCCCCTAGCGATCAGCCGGTCGGCATCCTGCGGCTGGTTCACGCGGCCGGTGTAGAACACAGGTGTCGACACCTGTCGCTTGATCGCGGCAGCGGCCGGGGCTCCATAGCCGCTGGCGAACGCCATGGCGGGCGCAATATGCAGCGCCCCGCCGAAACTCGCGGATGAGCCGACCGTCAGGTTGAAATAATCGAAGCTGCCGTCGAGGGACTTCAGAGCGGCGAGGACCTCTTCGGCCGTCAAACCGTGCAGGTCGGAATCCTCGGTGCTGAACCGCAAACCGAGGATGAAATCAGGCCCGGTGGCGCGTCGGATCGCCGCCACGACGTCCCGGATGAAGCGGAGCCGGTTGTCGAAACTGCCGCCGTAGAGGTCGTCGCGGATGTTGACGCGGGGATTGACGAATTGGGCCGGCAGGTAGCCATGGCTGCCGACGACCTCGACCCCATCGAGCCCGGCGGCTTCCAGCCGCGCGGCGGCGGCGCCGAACCCCTCGACGATCTCGTCGATCATCACGCGGCTCATGGCGCGCGGCATCACGTGGAAGCGCTGATTTGGCACCGCCGATGGCGCATAGGCGACGGGGGCCGTCCCTTCGGCGGTTTCCATGATCTCGCGACCGGGATGAAACAGCTGGCCGAATACGGTCGCGCCCTGAGCATGGCAGGCTTCGGCGAGCCGTCGATAGCCCGGAATGCAGGCGTCGCTCGTCGCCATCAGCAGATGAGAGGTGTAGCGCGCTGTCTCGTGCACGCCCGCGACCTGGATCACGATGAGACCGGCGCCGCCTTCGGCCCTGGCGGTCTGGTAGGCCACCAGCGCATCGTTCGGGACGAAGGCGGTGGGCAGCGTCGTGTCATGCCCGGTCGACATGATCCGGTTCTTGATCGTGGTCCGGCGGATGGTCAGCGGGCTGTAGAGATGGGCGAGCGACGCCGTCATCGGGCAACCCGGTGCAGCCGTTGCGACGCCCGCATCACTCGGCCGCGATGCTGTGCAGGGGGCGCGAGCCGCCAAGGTCCTCGCGGACCATGTCCTGGAAGCCCTTCACGGCCATCTCGTATTTCGGCGACAGGGGGCCGCGCTCGTAAATACCGGCATCGAGATTCCGCTGCACGCCGGTGATGATATCGAGGTCCTCCGACACGATCTCGGCCGACCATGCGACGGACTTGCGGTTCTCCTCGGCCTTCTCGGGCGACACGTCGTTGAAGAAATACCAGTTGATATGCTTGATCCGTCCGGGTCCGAGCGGCTCGATCGTTGCGATGGAACTTCCCCAGTCGTAGAGGTTCAGCATCAGGAACGGGAAGCGGTAGAAATATAGGCCGCGCGTCAGGCCGCCTTCGCGTTTGGGCGCGTGCAGGTGAAAGAACCGCTCCTTCTGATAGGTGTCGATCCGGTAATTCTCGATATCCATGGCGGCACAGAGCCCCGGATGCATCGTCCGGCAATGGTAGCATTCGAGATAATTCTCGCCGTAGGTCTTCCAATCCACCGCACAATCGCGGTTCTTTGACATGAAATAATGCTGCTGCTCGAGCGGGTAGCTTTCGGCCATGGCATGGATGGGTCCGAGCCATTCGACGAGGGTCGGACCGTCGGCCTTCAGCCGCACGAAGATCAGACCGCGCCATTCTTCGGCGTCGATCGCGTAGAGGCTCCAGGCCTCCGGATCGAACGTCGCGTCGGAGCCGAAGTCGCTCGCTTTGTTAAGCCGCCCCGCGCGCGTGTAGCTCCAGCTATGGTAGGGGCACACGACGAGCTTGCCGCAATGACCGCTCTCCTCGGTCAACAGCTGCGCCCCGCGATGCCGGCAGACGTTGTGGAACGCCCGGATGCCGCCCGCGTCGTCGCGGATGACGAAGACCGGATAGCCCGCGACCGTGCCGGTCACGTAATCGCCCGGCTGCTTCAAACGCTCCGACCAGGAGAACAACATCCAGTTGCGGGCGAAGATCTCTTGCCGCTCGCGCTCGTAGACAGCCGGGTCGCGGTAGTCGCGCGACGGAAGCGTCCAATCGAAGTCGGTCTGGACAATCTGGCTCATGGGAGTTCCAAGGCTGGAGGTTGGGCGGCGGGCTTACGATCGGTAGGACGGATCGAGCGTGTCGAGCAGGCGGAGATGCGCGGCCCATTCGAGTTTCAGATCGCCATCGTCGAAAGCCATCTGGTCATATTGAGCGCCGACGCGCTCGCAGACCTCCTTGGGCGGGATCACGAGGGGTGTGCCCATCGACAGTGTCGCGACCTGCACCTCGCAGGCCATGTTCAGATAGAACATGAGGCTGAAGGCTTCGGCGACGGTCCGGCCGACCGTCAGCAGGCCGTGGTTCCGAAGAATGACGCCGCAAAACGAGCCGAGATCCTTGATGATGCGCTGGCGCTCGTCGAGATCGAGCGCGATCCCCTCATAGTCGTGGGTCCCCAGCCGACCATAGAATTGCAGCGCGATCTGGCTGAGCGGCATCAACCCATCCTTGGTGACAGAGACAGCCATGCCGGCGCGCGTATGGGTGTGGATCACGCAGGCCGCGTCGTGGCGCGCCATATGGACGGCGCTATGGATCGTGAAGCCGGCGGGATTGACGCGATGCGGGCTGTCACCGACCTTGTTGCCGTCCACGTCGATCTTGACCAGCGACGAGGCGGTGATCTCCTCCCAGCGGTAGCCGTAGGGATTGATCAGAAAGTGGCCCGGCTCGCCCGGTACGCGCACGGTCGAATGGGTGTAGATCAGATCGGTCATCTTATAATGCGCGAGCAGCCGGTAGCAGGCCGCGAGTTCCACCCGTTGCTCCCACTCAGCGGACCGAGTCTCGATATTCAGTGTCGTGACCGTCATCGGATCAACCTCATTGCCGCATCATGTCGGTGGCGAGCGCGGCCGTCCAATCGTCCCGCGCCCATTGTTTCAGCAAATGCGCCTCGGCCCAGCGGTCGGAGAGTTCGTCCCCGTTCTGGTCCGTGATCGCATAATCGCGCGGGCCGAGTTCGCAGAGAAAAATGCAATCCGCGTCCGGCGCAAAGCGGGTCTGCCAGCTTTGGAACCCCTGCCGCCACCAGGCGCGAAACGTCTCGATCCAGACGCGATGCTGCGGGAAATGCAGCGGCAGTTGCACCTGGCAGCGATTCGCGACCCGGCCTTGAAAGGAGTCCGATCGATCGAGGATGCGGCCCACATAATCCTGATAGTCCGACGTGATCGGCTGCATCATCTCGCGGTCGACCACGTAATGCGACAGGTCCGCACTGAGGCGCATCTCGGGAATGGCGTCCATCAGCAGCAGGGTCGAAAAGAGGTCGTTGGTGATGCAGTTGCGGTGCGTTTCAAACTGCAACGGCACACCCTCCTCCGCCGCAATCGCCAGCCAGCCCCGGATCACGGGGATCATGTCGGCGACCGCAAGCGGCATCACCTGCCCAATCACGATGCAGAACGGCGAGCCGATGTCACGCGCGAGCCGCAACGCCGGCCGCAGATCCTCGATGGAGGTCGGAAAGGCGGTCAGCAGCCCTTTCAGCCCCGTTCGGTTAAATTCGGGCACGACGGCGCGCGCCGCCTCGAGATCCATGGCGCCGAGGTCGATCGCCATGCCGTCGAAGCCGGCGTCGCGGACACGATCGAACCGTTCGGCCACGGGACGCTCCGGCACGCCGGGTCGTCGCTGCTCGGTCGCCCACAAAGACTGATAGATCCGCAGGGGCATCGTCAGCCTTGCTTTGCGGGATTGCCGCTGGCGTGTCGCACGCGCGGGGCGACCGGCTCGAGATCGGTGTCGTCGCTGATCCAGATCGCGTCATCGGGGTAATCGGCTTCGGTGCGACCGTTCCAGAAGGCGCGGACCACCGCCCATTGAAACGAGAGATACGACATCGTCGGCGGCTTACGGCCTTTCTCGACGAAGATCTCCTGGTGCAGCGTCGGCAATTGATAGCAGGGCACGCCCGGAAAGGCATGATGGGCGGTGTGGTACTGCATGTTCCACGCCATCCAGCGCATCACCGCATTGGTGCGGGTCGACCGGGTATTCTGAACGATGGTGTCGACATGCGGCAGGCCGAGATGCTCGATCGTGTTCTGCAATTGATGCACCGGCTTCAAGGCCAGCATCGGCAACAGCCAAAGCTCGATGGCCAGCCAGCTCCCAGTCGCGATCGACAGCGCCGCGAGAGCGGCATAGCCGGCCACATGCCATCGCGCCTCGCGGATGACCTCGGGCTTGCGACCCTCCGGAATATACGGCTCGGTCACGATGCCGAGCGCGAAGCGGATGACGCGTCGCACGCGCGTGTACCAATAGGTCGGGCCAAGCACCCAGAGCAGATAGGAGGTCAGTGTGTAACGATCGCGCGTGAGTTCCCCATCGCCCTCCCAATCCTGCGTGTATCGGTGATGGGCGAAATGCTGGATCTGATCGAAATCGCGCGGGTAGATCAGGATGAAACCGAAGAGCCGGCCGAAGATCTCGTTGAGCTTTTTGGTTCGGAACACGGTCCAATGGCTGAGTTCGTGTTGCCCCGCGTAAAGAAAGTTGATCAGGGTGCCGTGTAGCAGAAACGGCAGCACGGCCCACCACGTCCCCCACGTCGAGGCCAGCGCCGTCCCGGTGACCGCGAGCGCTCCGAGATGGGTTCCGAGTTGCCGAAAGCCTCGCGCGTCGGATTTGACGCTGAGAGCTTTCAATCGGGCCGGGGCGATCATGTCGCGGCGGCCGAAGACTTCATCCATGGGGGGCCTCGTCTTTTCGTGTGTTCATGCGGGGTGTTGACGCTGCAGCAGCATGCGGCCGGTCAGCGCCAGGGTCGTGATGACGATCAGCACCACCGAAATGGCAGCGATCGCGGGATCGATGTTGTCGTGCACGCCCATCCACATCATGCGGGGGAGCGTGATGGCATTGACGCTGGTGACGAAAAGCGTGACGCCGATCTCCTCCCAGGACAGCACGAAGGCCATCAGGGCCGCGGTCAGCACGCCGAAACGGATGTTGGGCAGGATGATGCCGAACACGCGCTGGCTGATCGACGCGCCGAGCCCGCGCGCCGCCAGATCGATGCGCCGGTCGACCTGCGCCAAAGCGACCAGGATCAGCACCAGTGCGAACGGCACGATCATGACGACATGCGCGAGCGTGACGCCGAGCCACGTGTCGTAGCCGACGAGATCGTTGATCTGCGACAGCGAGGTGAGAAAAAAATACAGCACCATGGCCGACACGACGGGTGGCACGATCATGGGCAGCAGCACGATGCCGACCAGCAGCGCCGCGAACCGCGGTTGAAACATCCAGATGCCGAGCCCGAAGGCCAGCGCCAAGCTGGTGGCCACCACGCTGCTGACGATACCAATGCGAAGGCTCAGCAGCATGCTGCGGCCCCAGTCCGGATTGTCGATCAGGTCGCGGTAATGGATCAGCGATAGTTCGCCCTTCGGCATAGTGAGGAAGCGCGCCGGCGTGAACGAAATCGGCACCACCGCGAGCAGAGGCAGCAACAGAAACGCCGCCACAAGGGCCGCCAGAATGAGCGCGATGGGTCCCGGGCGCTGAATCATCGCGCGCTCCCCATCAAGGCCGGGCGCGCCAACCTGAACAGCAGCGCCATCAGGATGCCGACGATCAACACCAGCACGACGCTGACGGCGGCGCCGAGACCCCAATCGGGGCTTTGGAACATGCGGAGGTAGACGAGTTCGGCCACCATGATGCTGCGCCCACCGCCCAGGATTGCGGGGGTCACGAAGAAGCCGAGCGTGAAGACGAAGACGATCAGCCCCGCCCCAATGACGCCCGACGCCGTCATCGGTAGAAACACCGACCAGAAGATCCGCAGCCGCGATGCCCCCAAGCCGCGCGCCGCCAGCAGCACCCGCTCGTCCACCGCGCGCATGGCCGAGGCGAGCGGGAAGACCGCGAAGGGAATCAGCACATGCGTCATGCCGAGAATGACGCTGGCTTCGTTGCGGGAGAGTTGGAGCGGACTGTCGATCAACCCCGCGCCCATCAACCACGCATTGATGAGGCCTCGGTTCGAGAGCAGCGCCAGCCAGCCGAACGCGCGGGTCAGGACCGAGATCCAGAACGGGATCAGAATGCAGAGTTCGGCGATGCTGCGTTGCAGCCGGCTTCCGCGGACCCAGACGTAGGTGATCGCGTAAGCCGAAACGACCGACACGACGGTCACGATCGCGCAGATCCGGAACGTCCGCAGGAACACCGATAGGACGAGGCTATCCCCGGTCAGCCGTTCATATTGACCGAGGCCGGGCGTCGGCAGCGTGACGCTCCATTCCGCAATGCCGAGGAACGGCAGCAGGTAGACGAGCGTCAGGAATGCCAGCAACGGGCCGAGAAGCAGCAGACTGGCAAGGCGCGGGGCGGACGCTCGCATCGGGTTCGGGTTCGTCTCTTAGGTTGTCGGGCTGTCGCGGCCTCCGAAGACAAGCCGCCGGACTCTCCGGCGGCTCGCATGGGTCAGGCCGAAATGATCTTTGTGTAGGTATCGAGGGCCGCGCCGTAATTTTCGGCGTACCAGGGCATGTCGAGCGCGATCTGCTTCGTCATGTTGGCGGGATCGACCGGATTATACTTCTGCTGATCGACGGGAATCAGCGCATCGGTAGCGGGGTTCGCCGGCCCCTGCCCGAGCATGTCGAACATCACGAGTTGCTTCTTGGGATCGGTGGTGCTCGCGATGAACGACATGGCGTTGGCTTTGCCACCAGGGTTGTTCTTGATGACCGCCAGCGCGCCCGGCGAGATAAGACCCTGGTCCCAGATGAATTTCACCTGGCCACTTGGGTCCTTGTCGAGCAGGCTCGCGCGGGTCGACCAGATCAGCCCCATCGAGGCATCGCCGCTCAGCATCACCTGCTGGCTTTCGGCGCCGCCTCCCCAGTAGGAGGAGACATTCTCCTTGAAGGCCGCGATCTTGTCATGAGCCCGCTTGAGGTCGAGCGGATAGAGCTTCTCGGGCGCGACGCCATCGGCCAGCAGCGCCGCCTCCCACATGCCGACGCCCCATTTATACATCGAGCGCTTGCCGGGGAACTTCTTCACGTCGAAGAAATCGGCCATGCCGGTCGGCGGATTCTTGCCGAACTTCTGCGCGTCATAGGCGATGATATACGAGAAGAAGTAGGTCGAGGCCGCGTAGTCCCAGGCGAAGCCGGGCCGCATCTTGGCCTTGTCGACGACCGTATAGTCGATCGGCTCGATCATGCCCTGATGGCCGAGCGAGATCGCCGAAAACGGGTCTGCATCGACGAGATCCCATGTTGGCTTGCCGCTCTTGAACTGCGCCGTGATGGCGCCTTCGGTCGGTCCCGTGCCGTCTTCCTTGACCGTGATGCCGGTGGCTTTCTGAAATGCCTGACCATAGGCCGCGTCATACGCTTTGAGAGCGTCGCCACCCCAATTGACGAGAACGAGCTGCCCATCGGCCGCTCGGGCCCCGCCAGCCCGCAGCGCCAGGGGCGCGCCCGCCAGCACCATGGCGGCGATCTGCGCAAAGCGACGGCGGCTGATCTCGCCGCGCTCGACCTTGCCGGCCAAAATCTCGAGACAGTCTTTTTGAAAGGCGTCGTTCATCAGCGTGCTCCTTCGGCGAGAATGATCAAGCATGGCTTTCTTCCGGCAGAAGAAAGCCCTTGTCGGCGGGCCAGGTGACCCAGAGATCGGGACCGTTCGTGAGCGCGCTTGCGGCAACGTCGGTCGGCAACGTGACGGTCAAGGCCGTCCCGCTCGCGGTCGAAAGGCCGAGCCGTGTCGCCGAGCCGAGATAGGTCGTGGCTTTCACGAGGGCCGGAACGCCGTTGCGGTCGGGCGCGGGGCCGCACGCCACCGACATATGCTCCGGGCGGATCGCCAGCGTGCCGGAGCGGCCGACGTGATCCTGGCGCGGCACCTTCAGGTTGCGTCCCTCGAAGGAGCCACTCGTGCCGATGCTGCAATGGCCGACCCCCTCGACCGGGAGCAAATTGATCTCGCCGAGAAATTCAGCGACGAAGCGGTTCGACGGACGTTCGTAGATGGCTTGCGGGGTGGCGACCTGTAGCAACTCACCATGATTGAAGATGGCGATGCGCGACGACAGCGACAAAGCCTCGCTTTGGTCGTGAGTGACGAACACGAACGTGGTGCCAAACTCCTGATGCAGCCGCCGCACCTCGTCCTGCATGCGGCCGCGAAGATGCTTGTCGAGCGCTGAAAACGGTTCGTCCAGCAACAGGACCGAGGGCTCGAACACCAGGGCTCGGGCCAGGGCGACCCGCTGTTGCTGACCTCCCGACAGTTTCGCGGGCAGCTTCTTCTCGTGTCCAGCGAGGCCGACGCGCGCGACGATCCGGGCCACCCGCGTCGCGATCTCCTCCCGCGGGACTTTGCGGACCTGAAGCGGAAAGGCGATATTCTGCTCGACGGTCTTGTGCGGGAACAAGGCGTAGCCCTGGAACACCATGCCGAAAGCCCGCGCCTCCGCCGAGCGGGTCGTGATATCGATGCCCTCGCTCAACAATTTGCCGCCGGTCGGCGCCTCGAACCCCGCCATGATCATCAGGAAGGTGGTCTTGCCGGACCCAGACGGCCCAAGCAGCGTCAGGAACTCGCCGGGCGCGACGTCCAGCGACACAGCCTTGAGGGCGCGAAAAGCCCCAAACGACTTGTCGATGCCGATCGCCCGTAACCCGACCGCCTTTGCGTTCACCCGCTCGCTCTCCAGAAGAGAAAGATCAGGCTATCGAGCTCTTATCCTCACGACAAACGAAGATTCGTACGGTTTAGACCAAATATAATTCACCCCTCTGGCGCGGTTTTTGGCAGTCCTGCCCGCGTCTTAAGCGGGGCGGAGCACGGAGGCGGTTTGCACGAGGCGCGACCGGAGCCAATCCGAGAAGGCTTGCATGGCGGCATTGCCGGTGCGGTGGTGTTCGGTCACAACATAATAGGCGCGGCTCGACCGGATCCCGAGATCGAACGGCCGGACCAGTTGTCCCGTCTCGAGCGCCTGCCGGCAGGTGAGTTCATCCCCCATGGCGATCCCCTGCCCGGCCGTGGTGGCGGCCAAAACGAGGTTCATGTCCGAAAAGGTGACGCCTTGCTCGAAGGGGAGCGGCGTGGCACCCGCCGCCTGGAACCATCGGCTCCAATCGTCGTAGGTGTCGAGATGCAGCAGCACGGCGCGGAACACGTCGAGCGGGTCGGTCAGTCCACCGATCCGGTTCAGCAGAGCCGGACTGCACAACGGCGTGAACTCGACCTCGCTGAGCAATTCCACCGCATGTCTCGGCCAGGCTCCGCCATCCCCATAGGCGATGAAGGCATCCACCTCGGGGTTGCTGACGTCGTCGAGCCGAGGCGGCGTAACGATCCGAAGCACGACATCTGGGTAAAGCTGCTTGAACTCCGCCAAATGTGTGCAGAGCCAAAGAGACGCGAACCCCGGCGTGCAACTCACCGTTAGGGAGCCCCTGATTCCCTTGTCGCCATATTGGACGGCGGCATCACCCAACAGCGTCAACGCGCGGCGGACATCGGCCGCATAGCGCATGCCTTGCGGCGTCAGCGTCACGCCTTTACCGGCTCGCTTGAGGATATCGAAGCCGAGGTCCTGTTCGAGAAAACGCAGCTGGTGGCTGACGGCGCTGCGCGTCAGATGCAGTTCTTCGGCGGCGCGCCAGACACTGCCATGGCGGGCAAAACAATCCAGCGCCCGAAGGGCTTGCGTCGAGGGAACCCGCACCTATCCTCCTGCGGTGAAAATTACGATCCGATCAGATGAAAAACCATCGCTTTTTACAAGCCCGTTTCACCCCTTAGGGTCGCGCCGTCACACCAGCCCGAGCCCTGCCATGTCCATGACGCCGACCTCAAGCCGTTACGCCGAGCCGTTCAGCCTCCGTCGCCGCAACCCGGAGGGCGGCACGCCTCGGCTACAGGGGTGGGGGTTCACCAACGAAACCGATCGGCTGACCGATGTACTGCTCGGCTCACCCGCGCATCTCCGGCATCTCGCCACAAGTTCGCTGTCTCGCAAGCATCTGCGCGAGGCGCCGTGCAACATCCAAACCGCACAGGCCCAGCACAAGGACCTCGTCGCGGCCTATCAGCACTTCGGCGTCGCGGTGCACTGGCACGATCCGGAACCCGAACTGCCCATGCAGGTCTATTCCCGCGATTCGAGCGTGATGACGCCATTCGGCGCCATCATCACTTCCATGGCCAACTGGTGGCGGCGCGGTGAAAATTATGCTGCGATCCGTACCTACGAGCGGCTCGGCGTGCCGATCTACGACATGGTGACGGCCGGTACCTTCGAGGGGGGCGACTTCAACGTCATCTCGGACGGCTGCGTGCTGATCGGCTGTGGCGGAGCCCGCACCCAGGAGGAAGGCGCGCGGCAGGTCGAGGGATGGTTCAAGCGGGAGGGGTGGGAAACGCGCCTCGCCTTCATCGACGAATATTACGTTCATATCGACCTGATGGTGGTGCCGATCGCCCCACGGCTGACGGCCGTCTGCCTCGCCTGCACGGAGCCCGGCATCGTCGCCTGGCTCAAGCAAAAAGGCCACGACATCATCGACGTGCCCTTCACCGACACGATGGCGCTCGGCTGCAACTTCATGAGCCTTGGCGGCGATCGCGTGATCGCGCCCGCGTCGAGCCGGACGCTGATCGAGCAATTGCGGGCGCGTGGCTTCGAGGTGGCCGAGGTCGACATGAGCGAGATCTCGAAGACCGGCGGCGGTATTCATTGCATGGCGCAGGCCTTGCGACGCGAGCGCACTGATCGAAGCTGACGCGCAACCACCGCGACCAGGAGATATCCCATGGCCTTCTCGTGCACGATCCCGGCCCGTCCGACCGTTCAGGTCGACGACGACCGCGTTCGCATCACGCGGTGGGATTTCGAGCCCGGCGCCTGCACCGGGTGGCACGAACATGCCATGCCCTATTGCGTCATCATGGTGCTCGGTGGAACGCTGGCGCTGCACGACGGCACGACAGAAAGCCAGGTGACGCTCGCGGCGGGCGACGCGTACGCACGGCCGTCGGGCATCAAACACGACGTGAAGAACGCCTCCGACCACCCGATCGCCTTCGTCGAAGTCGAGATGAAGCGCTAGGCAGGACGCCTCCGACCTCGCGAGAGAGCGACCGCTATATCGGGTCGCGGCGTAGCGGCATGGTCATGCAATGGACGCTGCCGCCGCCTGCCGCGAACAGGTCGAGGTCGGGGTCGTAGATTGTCAGGCCCTCGGCCCGCAGCGCCGCATTGATGCGGGCGCTGTGCCGGGGCGAGATGACCCGGCCGCTCCCAAGCGCCAGCAGATTGCAACTCATCGCCATCACGTCACGATATGTCGCCTCGATCACGCGAATGCCGTGATCCGCGAGCCAAGCCGCAAAGGCATCGCCGAGCACGTCGATACAGGTTACCGCCAAACCATCGGCCGCCATGCAGAACAGCACATCAAGATGCAGGAAGTGCTCGGCGAAGGGCTCGACCCGAACCTCCCAGCCTTCAGCCTCGAACCAGGACGCGACTTGAGCCGCTCCCTCGGCCGTGGTGCGGATACCCGACCAGCCGATCAGTAACAGGCCCGGGCGAATGATGTGGATGTCTCCACCCTCGACGTTGCCGCCGCTCGCATAGCGCCAGAAGCCGTCTTGAGCACGATGAAAGCGGAGGATCGAGGCGACTTCGCCGCGCCGGGCCGGCAAGGCGAGTTGCGTCAGCATCGGACCCCACGGCGTGGTCTGGCTCGAATCACGCGTATAGACCTGATAGGCGAGATGCGGCTCGGGCTCGATATAGTGGCGCGTGACACCCGCCTCATCGAGCGCATCCTCGAGTTGCCGAAATTGGCTTTGCAGCCGCTGCGCGTCGATGCTTCGGCCTTTGCCCAGCGTTTCGACCGCGATCGCATTGGTTTCGATCCAGCGATAGTGATCCGGGCGGCAGAGCAAAACGTCCCGCAGCGTTCCGGTTTCGGACTCGACCATCCAATTCAAAGCGACATCTCCCGTGTCGGCCCGATCCTAAGGCCCGTCGCAGACCAAAGCGAACCGCAGCGCGATGCGATCAGGTCAAAACATTTCAATCCGGTGCGGCGGGACCGACATCGTCGAAGTCAGGATCCGCGCAGCGACAGGCCGACACAACCATTCGTCGCATCGGCAAAATTTCCGCGGCCGCGAGCGATGCGTCAATCGATCAATGCAACCGCCGGACCAACTCCGTCGTTGACACTTATAAGTAAAAAATAAGGGAGTCATCGATGTCGATCAGGGAGATTTCGTGCACCTACAGAGATCAAAGATTCTTCGGGATCTTCGATGTTTCTGGCAATGGAGCCACCACCGCCGTTTGGGTCCGCTACAACGGCGATGAGGATGTCATGCCGGTGGGATCGCTGGCGGCCGAGACAGTGGCCGAAAACCTTCTCCGCGAGTTGGTGATCCGCAAATTCAATGCAGACACGGTGACGAACGCGGAGCGCGGGCGTCGTCGTCAAGTCGCCTGAGCGATGGCGGACTACGGCCCGGCCCACGGCCGAGCCGTTCAAAGAACCATAGTGCGGGACCCAACAACCTGACAACAAGTCTAATTGGCATCGATATGACAAGAGTATGACATTCTCGTAAGCCAATTGCGCTTTATCGTCGTCGTCCCGCATCAGCGGAGCAATTCTGCGCGGGACGATACTGGGTGTTTGTGGCTCACCGACCACCGATACTCTAAAATTTTCACAAACTCCCGCCAAGCGCTAAAAAGTCCGAGCCAAACCGCGTTCGCTTGTTGTAGTTGAGCGAGATGCGACATGTTCGGACGATCGACATCAAGCCCCTTGAGCGCGCGAGACGCGAACAGACTATCGCAAGATATCTGCTCGCCCTTCTGGCCATGCTGGTTTTGGCGGCGGCTGCTCCTGCGGCGGCGCTCGCGCAACTCGCTGCCCCTCCCAGCACCGTGACCGCAAGCCGTACGATTCATATCGATGTCTCGGGCGGCCAACTTCTGCGTTTGCCGGAGGCTGCCGGAACCGAGTTCGTGGCGGACCCCACCATCGCCGACATCCAGAGTCCCAAAGCATCCAGTATTTTTGTCTTCGGCAAGAAACCCGGACGCACCACGCTGTTCGTCTTGTCTCAGGATGGCGCGCCGCTGCTGGCCTACATGATCGACGTGCGCTTTCCGCAAGGCGAGCTTCAGGCGCAGATGAACGCCGATGCGGGCGATGCTGCAACACGGCTGACCTATACGCCCAACGGCGCAATGCTGCAGGGAACAGTCCCCGACCCGCAGACGGCGGAACGGCTGCAGCAGACCGCGACCCGCACGCTCGGAGCGGGTGTCCCTTTAACCAACCAACTCCAGGTCGCCGGGTCACCGCAGGTCAATTTGCGGGTTCGCGTCGCCGAAGTGAGCCGCACGGTCTCGCGCCAACTCGGCTTCAACTGGTCGACGGTGTTCTCGGCCGGTGACTTTGCCTTCGGACTGCAAACCGGTCGGTTGGCCGGCGCGACGGGAGCCAATCTGATCGCCAACGGCGTAAACGGCGTCTTCGGCACTGTCGCGTCCAAACATGCCAATGGCTCGGCCGTGCTCGACGCCATGGCGGCCGAAGGGCTGGTGACGCTGTTGGCCGAACCCAACCTTACGGCGGTGTCGGGCACCACGGCCACCTTTCTGGCCGGCGGCGAATTTCCGATCCCGATCCCCCAGGCACTGGGGGCGGTGTCGGTCGAATATAAGCAATATGGCGTCAGTGTCGCCTTTACGCCGACGGTTCTGTCGAGCGGCCACATCAGTGTGAAGGTGCGGCCCGAGGTGAGTGCGCTCGATCTCACCAACACCGTGACGCTCAACAACGTGCAGGTGCCGGCGTTGACGACGCGCCGCGCCGAAACCACGGTGGAATTGGCCAGCGGCCAGAGCTTCGCCATCGCCGGGCTGATCCAGAACAACAACAACAATTCGATCCAGAAGCTGCCCTGGCTCGGCGATATCCCGATCCTCGGCGGCTTGTTCCGCTCGAACCAATTCCAGCGCAACCAGAGCGAACTCGTGATCGTCGTCACGCCTTATGTCGTGCGGCCGACCGGCCCCGGTAATCCGCCGGGCGATGCGAACCGCTACGTCCGCGTCCCGTCCGACGAGGAAGAAGTGGTCTATGGGCGCGTCGCGGCTCCGACTCGGCGTGCTGTCGGTCTTGCGCGCCGCGCGCCGCCGCCACCCGAAAACATGGGATTCGTGTTTCAATGATGCGCGCATCGATCGCGGCTTTCAGCCTGTCGGCCCTGCTGGCCGGCTGCACCAACGAGGCCGCTGACCTCGGTCGTTCGCCGCCGGTTCTGTTGGCGAGCGTCAATCGCGAGCTCGTGTTTGCGCCGCATCAACCCAACGGCCGCCTCGCGTGGCGTGCCCGCCTGAAGCATGACATTGCCGTCGTCTCGGATGGCGAGCGACAAGCCGTTCGGGCTCATATCGTGGCGAGCAGCGCGCGAGAAGCCGAGACCCTCCGCCGTGCGCTGGTCGGCGATGGCATCGACCCCTCCCGCATTACGGCGACCGCTCCGCCGCCGCCAGCGCGCGAGGCCTCGGTGCTGCTGACCCGTGCTGTCGCGGGCACGCCGGATTGCGCCGACGCGATCACGCCGGCGTTCGGTGGTGATCCGTTGCCGAGCTTGATGAGCCTTGCGACCTGCACCCAAAGCAGCAATCTCGCGGCCATGCTGGTCGACCCCGCCGACCTCGTCGCACCGCCGCGCCTCGCGCCTTCGGATGGTGCCTATCTGGCGGCTGGCGTCACGTCCTGGCGGGCCAATCGCCGGACGGGTGAACCCTCGGTCGACACGACCGGCGCATCGCCCGACGCGGGGGGTGGGTCAGCGTCCGGTGGATCGACCTCCGCTGCGGCACCGACAACCAGCACCGCCGCTTCCACCGGCAACACGATCGCGACACCGGCCGCAACCGTCACGACACCCTGAGACAACACTGACGGTGTCTCAATCGACGGCGGTGGCGCCTGAGGCCCGAGAGACTTGGGATTTCACGGTCGGGGCCATGCGGCCGGCCGCAAGAGTTTCGGACAGCGCCAGATCCGTCTGAGCCGCAGCATTACCGGGCTCCACCTGAAGGGCGAGCCGGTAGGACTGTTGCGCCTCGGCGTGCTGACCCGCCTTGTCGAGCGTGACGCCCTGCCCGATCAGCAGCGGCACCGCATGCGGATCCTGCTGCAAGCCATCACGGAAAATCACAAGCGCGTCCGCAGGACGATGGGCCGCCACCAGGAGCTTGCCCAGCGTCGCCGTGACATGAGCATCGGCTGGCATCCGCTTATGCGCAGCGTCGAGTGTCGCGAGCGCCTGCTCGACGTCGCCCTGGTCGACCTGCGCGCGCGCCAGCCCGATCTGGGCCGTCCCCGAGCCGGGCTGAAGGTCCGCCGCACGGCGATAGAACGCGACGGCGCCATCGACCTCACCGGCTTTCTGCGCCGCATCGGCGATTCTCAACATCGCGGCGGGATCGTTGGCGACGGTCTCCTGTCGCGACGCCTCGGGATCCTGCAGCGCGGCGCAGCCGGCGAGACAAAGCCCCATAGATAGAAGCGCCGACAGAGAAGAGGTCGCTCGCGCCAAGCGGGTCGGGGTGATGCAACGGGGCAAGCGGGTCCATTCTGTTCTGTGTCGCGTCATGACCGAAGCCGCAGCACCGCGACCGTTTCGCATAGAGGCGACAAGCTTTTGTGACAAAGCATTGACGAGCATCAAATCAGCCCGGCGGCGCGCATACAGCCGATCACTGGCTGGAACATCTCCTGTGTGATCATCCGGCCAACCTGCAGCCGGGACGCGACCGCGACGGCGACAGGATCGAACACCACAGGAAGGTCGAACGTCTTGGCCTCTTCGAGCAACGCCAAGGCGCCCTCCTGCGTGCCACGCGCGACCAGCACCGGCACCATGGCGTCGGGCGCGGCGAACCGCATGGCCAGACACATATCGGCCGATCGGATAATGAAAGTGGCGTTCCGCAAGCCGGTTTTGAGCGCCATGCTGCTGCGGCGATCCTCCCGGATCTTGCGCTGGATCAGGGGGTCGCCGTCGCTTTCCTTACGCTCCCGCTTCTGCTCGGAGGTCGTCATTCGCATGTCGCGCTGAAACAGCCAGCGCTGCAGGCCGATATCGAACAGCCCCACCAAAAGAAAGAAGGCAGCGGTGACCACCAGCAGCGGTTGCAAGAGACCCAGCATGGTCGGGCCGACGCAGCGCAAGCCGCAGGTTGGGAGCTCGACCAGAGCCTGCAAGGCGCCCGCTATGATATAAAGCGACACGCCGCCGAGCGCCGCCAGCTTGACGATCGACTTCAAGACCTCGACGAGGTTCTTCATCCCGAACATGCGTTTGAAGCCGGCGATCGGATCGAGATGCTCCATCTTGGGCAGAATCGGATCGAAAGCCGCCAGAGCACCGCCATTGACGATGACGTTGGTCAGGACGGCCGCCATGACGATCAAGCCGATAAAAGGCCCAATGGCCCAAAGGACGTTTCCGGCGAGCCTGTCGGACAGCGCTGCCACGGCTTCGTCGAAAGGCCGGTCGAGAAGCGCCGGGAGAACGCGGAGTCCATCGAGCAATTGGCCGAAAAGAAGAACGCAGCGCACCCCGAGATAGAAGAACGCCGTGATCGTGACGGCGGCCGTCACCAATTCCTTGCTGCGGGCGATCTGCCCCTTCTTGCGCGCGTCGCGAAGCTTCTTGGCCGACGGCGGAAGGGTTTTCTCCTCGCTGCTGTCCTGCCCGCTCATGGGGCGGGCGCGCCGAGCGGCGTGGTAGCATCCCGCATCAGATCGAGAAGAGACGGCAAGGTCGCAAAATCCTGCCGCATGTAAGTCATAAGGAACATGACGTAGAGCGGCATGACGATGAAGAAGACGATGTTGCGGACCGACAACGCAAGATCGTCGATTCGCAGCTGCGGTGCCATGCGGGCGACCAGCAGCAGTGCCGCGTCGGCCAGCAACATGGCGAGTACGACCGGGACCGCGACCAGCAAGCCTTGACGGGTTATGCGGTCCAGCAGCCCGAGCAGCAACACGGGCGTACGATCGTCGACATGCGGGAACGCGCCGAGCGGACGCCAGATCGCCCAACTGCCGTAGAGAAGATCGGCTAACGACTCGAGACCGCCGGTCATGACGAATAACGCGATACCGGTGATGATCAGCATCGTCCCGGCGATCGACACGTCCTCGAAGCCCGCCGGATCGTTCAGCCGGCCCTGCGTCGCACCGCGCTGGGCATCGAGAATATCGCCCGCGACGTCGAGCGCCCAGAATGGTGCCCCCAGCAGCAGGCCGAGGGCCGCCCCGATGATGGCCTCTTTGGCGGCGAGCAGCATCAACCCGATCGGATTGGCGGGCTCGGACTGCATCGCCATGACCAAGACCGGCACCATCGGAAGCGCCAGCGCGGAGGCGACGGCGCCGCGAAGGAGGCCGGTGATCTGGGCGCGAGTGAAGACGGGGTTGAGGGCCAGCATGGCCATGGGGCGCGCCAGAGCGATGCCATAGGCCAGCAGCCAATGCCAGACGACCTCGAAGCCGGAGGCGGTGCTCACCGCGTCATGGCCGGAAAGCTGTCGAACAATTGGCCCGACAGGCGGACAAGCGGCTGCACCAGCATGGGTCCGGCCAGGGCCAGGATCACGATCACGACCAGCAGCTTGAAGGCGACCGGAAGCGATTGGTCCTGGATCTGCGTCACGGCCTGCAGAATGCCGACGATCAGCCCCACCGCCATCGCGGCCAATAAGGGCGGCAGCGACATGATGAGAACGATGCCGAGCATCGCCTGCAGCTGAACGATGAGGTCGTTATGGCCCATGCGGCGGCTAGGTCGCGTAGCCGAGCACGAGCCCGTGCATCAGCCGCGTCCACCCCTCGATCGCGACGAAGAGAAACAGCTTGAACGGCACCGAGATCGTGGTGGGCGAGACGGCCGACATGCCCATCGCCATCAGGACCGCCGTGGTGACGAGATCGACGGCGATGAAGGGCAGGTAGATCAGAAAGCCGGCCTCGAAGGCACGACGCAATTCGGACAGCACGAAGGCCGGCACGACGATGATCAGGTCGTCCGGCTGGGCCGTCAGTCCCGAGTCGGGTCCCCAGACCCGCACCGCCGCGGCTGTGAAGAATTCACGTTCGCCGGGGCTGACTAAGCGCAGCATGAAGTCTTTGGCCGGCACCTCCGCGCGGCTCGCGATGACGCCGAAATCGCTGAAGCTCTCGTAATGCTGCCCCGGCGCCGCGATCTCGGCATAGACCTTGGCGCCGACCGGAGCCATCACATAGCCGGTCAGCAGTAGGGCGATGCCATAGAGGACGAGATTGGGCGGCGTCTGCTGCACGCCGAGGGCGTTGCGGAGAATGAACAGGATCACCGAGATCTTGATGAAGCTCGTCATCGTGACGGCCACGAAAGTGAGCGTCCCGAGCGCCGTGATGGCGATCAGAATGCCGAGGAGATTGGGTTGTGCTTCACCCATGATCGAACAGACGAACGATCCGCACCGCGACGGCCCCTTCGACATCGACGAGTTCGCCCTGCCCGATCGGCCGCCCATGGGCGCTGATGCGAACGAGTTCGACCGCATCACGAGCAACATCGAGCACCATGCCCGGGCCGAGACGACGCAATTCACCGAGCGTGATGTCGAGCCGCCCGACCTCGAACGAGAGTTGCACCGGAATATCGTCCGGCTCCACAACAGGCGTCGCCTCCGTGCCATTCGGGTCGGTTTTGAGTTCCTGCATCGTCCCCTCCTGTTCGGCGGCGGCGTCGCGCACCGGCCGCATAGCCTCGACCATCCGCCAACGGCCATCCTGAGCCGTGACATCCGCCGCAAAGGCATCGGCAATCACCAACGTCACGCCCGTCGCGGGCTTCCGCTCGAGGATCACGGCATCGCCCGGCCGCAAGGATGCCAGCACCGCAACGGGCAGCCGCGTCGTACCGACCCGCAGCACCGCCGGCACCGCGAAGGTGGCCATCGGGCGCGGTTCGATCGGCCAAGCCTCGAGCACGGCATCGACGATGTCTTCGCGCTCCGACCCCACATGCAGCCGCCAGGAGGCTGTATCGTCCTCGAGTTTCAGCCTCAAACCGCCAGGTGGCGGGGCCGAGCCCTCCCGCTCCGCGCCGAGAATGGCGACGTCGCGACCCGCCGCTCGCTCCCACACCGACATGGTCGGCAACAGGGCCGCCTCGAGCAGAAGACCCGCGAGATCGGACGGCAAAGCATCGCTTTCGATCGCGGGATCCAGCGCCCGAAGGATCTGCTGCGGCAAAGCCGACGGGCAGCGAACCTCCAGCCGATCGGCCCCCCATGAAACGCCGACGCGCATCTGATCCGGACCGCAATCGCCGGTCGGCGCGCGATCGATCGACAGTTTGAGCAAGCCAGCGAGCGTGACGGCCGAGCGCGGTGCGAATCGCTTGCGGGAGGCGAGCGCCTCCGCTCGGCTGATCGTCGGAAGAACGAGCGGACGGGCCGTCAAGTCGATGCACGCCAGAGGTCGGCCACTTGATCGCCGCGATCCATCTCGTCGGCGATGTCGGCGGCGCGACGCCACGCCTGAGCCATGGTCTCGGCAAGCCGTTCCCGCTTCTGAGTGATCCGGGCTTCCACCTGCAAGGCCAACCTCGCCTGGTTCAGCCCCGCCTCGGCCTCGCTCAACGCTGCGCTGGCGGCGAGGCGCTGGGCCGCGAGATCGGCCGACCGCGCCCACGAGGCTGCCTCGCCGGCCTGAATGCTGGTCAGGGTTCGCAGATCGATGATTTGGCCGGCCAATCGATCATGCTGCTGACCGATCTCCCGCGACCGCACGTCCTCGTACGCCATGAGATCATGGTGCGTCTGCCGGAGCCGGGATGCTGCATCGTGGCGCAGTCCCTCCGCACGGGCGACCTCGCGGCGGCGGCGATCGTCCCGAAGGCGCTGACATCGCAGCAGCAAAGCGGCGCGACCCGCCTTCAACTCGTCAGCCGTGACAGCCAAGTCTGGGTCTCCTCCCACGAGGATTGATCCGTCGATCCTTGGCGCAGAAACTCGCGAACGGCCTCGATCCCGGCCAGCGCCGCATCGTTACGCGGATCGGAGCCGATCTTATATTCGCCGACCTGAACCAGGAATTCGATGTCGTTGTAGCGTCGCAGCACATCGCGGATGGCAGCGGCCCGTTTGCGATGATCAGCCGAGATGACCGCATCCATGACGCGGCTGCGGCTCGTCAAAACGTCGATGGCCGGGTAATGACCGGATGCCGCGAGGCTGGGCGACAGGATGATGTGTCCATCGAGAATCGCTCGAGTTTCCTCGGCGACCGGATCGCCGGCACCGTCGCCTTCGACCAGCACCGTATAAAAGGCCGTGATGGAGCCGGTGGCGGCCGGCCCGGCACGCTCCATCAACCGTGGCAATTCGGCCATGACGGACGGCGGGAAGCCGCGTCGGGTGGGGGGTTCGCCAGCCGCGAGGCCGATCTCGCGCAAGGCACGGGCGAAACGTGTCACGCTGTCCATGACCAGCAGCACACGCCGCCCCCGATCGCGAAAGTCTTCCGCGATCGTGGTGGCGGTATAGCTCGCCTTCAGACGTTCCACGGCCGGCCGGTCTGAGGTGGCGACCACCAGAACCGCCCGGGCCCGGGTCTCCGGGTCGAGCTGTCGCTCGATAAAATCGCGCACCTCGCGGCCGCGCTCGCCAATCAGCGCCACGACCACGACATCAACGGCGGCCCCGCGCACCAGCGAGGCGAGAAGCGTCGATTTACCGCCCCCCGGCTCACCATAGATGCCGAGCCTCTGCCCCTCGGCACAGGTCAAGAGGGCGTCGATGGCACGCACGCCGAGCGGCAGGACGGTCTCGACGAGCCGGCGCTCCAACGCCGGAGGCGGCGCGGCTTGCACCGGCCGACTTGGACCCGGAGCGAGAGGCCCCCTGGCCGCGACGTCCAGCGGACGGCCAAGGCCATCGACGACGCGGCCCAGCACGGCATCGCCGACCGGCACCCGCAGCACATCGCCGGTCCGCTCGACCTCTGCGCCGGACGCGAGGCCGAGCATATCGCCGATGGGCGCGAGGATCGCTTCGTCACCATCGAGGCCGACCACCTCGGCCATCAGGGGTTCGGGGCGGCCTCGATCGTGCACCCGACACAATTCGCCGAGGCGCGCTTCCGGCAGAACGGCACGCAAGACCGTGCCGACCGCCCGCACGATGCGGCCCCGCTCCGGACGAGCTTGAAGCTCCCGAACCTGCAGGCCAAGGCGATCCAGCCCATCGGCCAACCTGCCTCCGCTCATGTTTCGATGCCCGCGTCGATCTCGGGTCTCGCGGAACCGACATCTCGATAGGCCGAGACGTGATCCCGATCGGGCGATCGTCCGTCCTGATGGGTCGAGAGCCCATCCAGCATCGATCGAAATTGCGCGAGCAGGCCAATCTCGGTCCGGCCGCGCGGATGCACCAAGGTGCACTCGCCCGGCTTCGCGGTCACATCGACCAACACGACGATGCGGTTGCCATGATCCTGCAAGGCGGCCCGCAGCGCGGTAGCCTCCTCGGGCGCCGTGCGAAAGGTGATTCGCACGTCCCGCCCATAGTCGTCGATCGCCTCGCCGGCGAGGCGCGCGAGAATCTCCGGCTCCGGTAAGCTGGAGAGAATGCGATGCGCGACCGCGAGCGCCACCTCGTGCATCTGCGCTCGTTGCTCGCGCCAGAATGTGTCGATCGCAGTCGCGGCATGGCTGGCCAACAGAGCCGCATCGGCGAGCCCCTGCCGCAAACCCTCTCGGCGAGCCGCCTCGATCGCCTCCAGCCGCTCGGTTTCGACAGAGCCGCGGAGACGGGCGGCAGCCGCCTCGGCTTCGGCAAGGATCGTTTTCGCATCGCCATGCGCGCGCATGACATCGCCCCGGATGACGAAACGCGACGCCGGTAGCCCCTCGGCGATCACGCTTGCACCAGCCACGCAACGATGCCCGGACCCCGCTCCCGGTGTAAAGCCTCAACCGGCACGGTCGCGCGCAGCAGCCCCACCCGCAGTGCGACGCTTGGCGGCTGCGGCAAACGCCAAGCTTCGAGGCAAGCGGCGCCATCCGATGCAACCGCGGCATCGAGAGCCTCGGGACCCTGAAGGTCGCCCGGAAGCTCCGGCGACAACGCAATCCCGCGAAGCGCCTGACCGTAGAGATCGGTGCCAAGTGTCGCGACGAGCGTCCGTCGATCCGACGCATCGATCACGCGCGCAATGGCACGGCCATGCCAGATGGCGCCCGCGCGCCGCGCGAGCGTCGAAAGGCCCACCTCCGACAGATCGAGAATGGCGGCTTGAACAGGCGTCATCGAGCCGACCAGCCCCAGCCTGGCGCTGACGACCTCCGCGAGGCGAGCGCGAAGGCGCGTCGAACGGAGAAGTCTTGTCACCAGATTGGACGATGCGCCATGGCCGATGAGTGCGGCAATGCGATCGGGAGAGGCGGCCTGCAGCAAGGCGATCTCGCTCATTCGGCCGGGTCCGGCAGCGGCGGCTTGGTGGTGGCAATCAACGCAAGAAGGCGGCGGCGGAAGAGCAGGAGAAACGCAACCAATACAGGGACAACACCACCGCCGATCAGCGCCGGCCCTTGCCAGTCGGGCGTGGGGGCCGCCAATCGCACCGGCAGATCGACGTGCGGAACGGGCACGAGCACGACCGAGACCTTGTCGTAGTTGAGCCCCTGCACGCTATTGGCCACCAGCATCTTGATCTGCGACACGAGGCTCGCGACGCGGCTTGCTTCATCGTAGCGGATGAAAACCGACGCCGAGGATGGCGTGGGCTCCCGCTTCAGCAAATCATTGTCTGGCAGCACCACCTGAACCCGTGCGGTCAACACTCCATCGATCTGCGAGACGGTGCGGGATAATTCCTGGCCCAGAGCCCAGATGAAGCGCGCCTGCTCCTGCACCGGGGACGCGATCAATCCGCTGGGCTGGAACACATCGTTGATGGTGCTGAACTTCGCGCGGGGGTAGCCGCCGGTATGCAGCATATCGACCGCCGCAGCGAACTGGGTCTGCTCGACCATCAGCGTGTCCGACCCATCTTTCGCCTGCACTTTCGAGGCACTCACGCCGCCTCGCAGCAGCAACGCCAACATCTCGTTCGCCTCCTGCTCGGGCACGGCGGTGTAAAGCTCCGTCTGGCAGGCGGAGAGAAGCAGCATGAGAACCAGGGCCGCGCCGCCTTTCGCGGTCGCCCGCGCGCAAATCATCATTGCCCCTTGAGAAGCGTATTGAAGATCTTGGTCGATTCGGTCGAGCCACGGCTCGCCATGGTGGTCTCGATCGCGAACATATAGGCTCGCTCCATCTGCGAGACGGCCGCCGTCATGTTGTCTTTGTCGAAGCCGGGCGTATGCATGCTGTCGTTCGCTGCGCCAGGAGCGTCAGGCTGCGCGGTTTTCGCACCCTGACCGAACCCCTCCGGAATCTTCAGGCGGCTTGCCATGGCATCGGCCTGATGTGCAAGGCGGGTCGCGAGACTGTCGGTGGAGGATGGAGCGGCAGCCGGAACCTCGTGCGTCGTGCGACTAGCCGCCTCGGCAAAGTCTGCAGCCTCGGTTGCATTGGGCCGCTGCACCGCTTGAGACGAAACATCAATGCTTTGCACACCCGCGGGAACGGGGTCTTTGGCGGCCGCAAGCTGCTGCACCACCGCGATAGCCTCAATCATGATTGTGCTCCGCTTGATCGGGAAGCTCGCGTGACGGCCGTTGGCCCTCGCTGCGGCCCGCCGTTCACGCGTTGAATGCGAGTGACCATGAGCATATCTATCGTGCAGACGCTCAGACGGCAAGTGATTTGGCTCAGGTCCGATAGCAAAGGCGACATCTTGTATCACCGATCTTCTTGCGGATGCGTTTTTATCACTTTTATGACATCAAAGTGACTATCATTTTCATCAGAGATCGAGCGCATCTCGACTCAACATCGTTTTAGACTTGAACGCATTGGCGATATGTGGTCGAACGTTAACTGTTCGTAACCCTGGAGCATCGAATCGTGCAGCGAGCGGTGACGATCGGCCTCGCGTTATCGAGCATGATCACGTCTTTCGTCGTGGCAATGTCCGATACCCTCTTGGCGGCCGAACCTGCATGGCCGGCGGCAGCCTATACTTACGTTGTGGTGGATCAGGATCTCAGGACGGTTCTTGAACAATTCGGCACCAATACCGGTCTTCGGGTGGTGCTGTCGGCTGCGGTTCAGGGGCGGGTGCATGGGCGGATGCCCAGCCTCCCGCCGCGAGAGTTTCTCAATCGTCTCACACAGGAATTTGGTCTCGACTGGTATTACGATGGCGCCGTCATCTCGATCAGCGCAGCATCCGAGGCTCAGACTCAATTACTCACGGTCGAAGGCGCGGGTTATAAAAAGCTTTATTCTGCGCTTTCTGGCGCAGGACTTCTCGACCTGCGCTACGGGCTTCGACCGGGACCCGGAACCAACATTGTGGTGGTATCAGGACCTCCGCGATATCTTGCAATGGTGCAACAAGCCGCGACAGCGGTTGCGGCCGATAAAGAACCAAAGCACGACCCTGCCGCGGGCGATACGCTTGTGGTCTTTCGCGGAACATCGACCAGTCGCGTCCAGTTCCCCTAGCGCGACGCAGGTAGTGATAGTCGTGCCAAAGACCTTCGTCGATCTGTCACAAGTTTTACGCTTCGTTGTCACAAGTAGATCGGGATCCGAACGAAACATGATTCGCGTTGAACTTTCCGATATTGTGGATTGACGACCGGTTTGCGAATTTGTATCAATCTATCGGCCAATCGACCTGTGGCTCGGTCGTTTTTTTTTGGATTTGTTCTACCTATCGACGGAACAAAGGTTCGGAAAAATCATTGAGTGAGCGCGCTGCATCCTTGCTGCGCATCAGACCTCCAATCGAAAAGGAGCGGTGCCGCTTCTTTTCTGCAGATCACCACTCGCCGGACCGAGTCCGGCGGGGAGAACAGCCGAGTTGTCGCATGTCGGGTCACACCGCTGATCGCTGAGCTGAAAGGCCTCGTCAGCGGCGTGGTTTCTTGAGCTTGCGGCATTCGAACCTGTGTCGGGCCCTGCGACCCGCACCACAAGGGAGCTTTACATGACGGGCGTTACCCCAGTCGGACAATCGACGAGCACGGCCGCAACGGATCCGGGTACCGATCAAGCAACGGCCGACATGCAACAAGCATTCGCCGAAGGTATCGTCAAATTCATGGGCACTGTCTTACAGAGCACACAAGCGGACATCACCGAAGCCATCAATGACAATACCAGCAATCCCGACGCACCGGGCTAGACAATTTCACTGAAAACGGTCTCCTTGCTTGGTCTGGAACGAATTCTTGCATTGAGGATAGCGTTACGACGCGTCCAGGGCAGAACGGCGGCTTCGCCGCTTGATGCAGAGCCGGTTTGTTGAAACCGATCGACCCCATGTTTCCACGCCAGATTGTCGGCGTGATCGACCTTTTCGACGTCTCTGGAGAACCAAGATGGCAAATACTGTGGGATCGACTTTACCTGGTGGAGGAAATTCTTCCATGCCGGGCGCCGATACGACATCGCATGCCGCAGATTTCAACGTCGCGGCCTCGGCTGGACTGCAGGTCCATGGCAACGAAATCGACACCGGTCGCTATATCATCACTGGATCGACCAGCTATCGAAGCCCCACGAGCGGCGGCAATGCCAATGACGGCATGGTCAAGATCTTCGACACGACCAACAACAGTTTCGTGGAAGTCTATGGCGACCCTCACATCTATACGAGCGCCGGGGACCGAGCCAATTTCCAGCATGACGGCCTGACCATCAAGCTCTCCGATGGTACTGAGGTCCAGTTCAAGCAAACGGCCGAAGTCAACGGCGTATCTTATATCGATCAGGTTGCGGTCACCAAAGACAACCAAACCGTCATTCAATCCGGCTTTCACGACGGAAGCGCGAGTGTGAAGACTGGCTCCGTACAACAGGGCGGTCCGAGTTCCGCGCAGGGTTTCAACGACGTCAGCGACACGGTGCTTCATGTCGGCAATGCCGGAAGCCTCGACACGTTAGTCAATGCGATGGGGTCGCAGCTCAACAGCAAGACCTACGAGAATTCCGTCGACGGCATGGGTGGCGGCTACGCTGAATTCGGCTCCAATGCCGGCACGAAGGCGATCGATCAATACAGCAAGGCGATGGCTGATCACACCGGAACCGGCAACGGCCCGAATGCGGCCGACGAGCCGAAGGGCTCCGCCTCTACGATTCCTTCGGTGAAAGATGCGACACCGACCGCCGACGCCGCTCCCGCAAATGCCGGCGGTACCGATCTCACGTCGCTGATCAAGCAGCTCATTTCGTTGCTTCAGCAGCAAGTGCCGACCTCGGCTCCCGCAAGCGGAGAGGCCAAGCCGACGACCGGCGCCGCGGCATCCCCGGCCACGACGACGCCGGCTGGCGGCCAGGACGATCTCACGTCGCTGATCCAGCAACTCATCTCCCTGCTTGAAAAATCGTCGGGCGGCACAACTGCGGCGTCCAGCGCCGATGAAGCCGGCTTGATCAAGCAATTGATCACGCTGCTTCAGCAAACGCCCGCAGCAACAGGCGCCAGCGCGACCGGCGCGCCGGCCGACGAAGCGTCGCTGATCAAGCAGTTGATCACCCTGCTGCAGCCGCAAGGCGCTGGTGTTGGTGGTGAGACGCAATATGCGGTCACCCCGAAGACCAATCCGGGCGAGGGCATCAGCCAGACCGAGGTCGACCAGATGCTGGCCGTCTCGAACGGCACCGGCCCCGAAGTGCGGTTGACGGGCGGCGCCGGCGCCGACCAAGCGGTGCCGACCTCCTATAACCCGGCCATGGGCATCTCGGGCGCGCAGATCAACGCGATGCTGGCGCATGCCAACGGCCAGGGCCCAGAGGTGAATTTCGCGGATTACGACAAGGCTGCCGCGACTTACTCGAACAGCCAGACCGACCAGAACCAAGCGTAAGCCGCTCGGACACCGCAAGGGTTCTGCAAGTTTCAGCACGGGGACCGGCGACGCGAGCTCCGCCTCGCCTGACCCCTGTGCACCATGAATACTCCCGCGATGGGCCCAGACCCTACGGATCCCGCCGCCGGGAGGCGAGACGACCAAACGGTCGTTGAAGACGGATCGATCTCGAACGAGGCGCTCCGACACTGGCCTGAACGCGTTCGGGTCGATCACGAACCATCATCAGGAGAATCATCATGGCAAGCAGCAGCGTTGGCGGTAACGGCGCAACCGATAGCTCGGGCGCGCTTCAGTCGGGTTCGACTTCGGTCGATGCCGAAATCCAGCAGATGAACGACGCGTTCGCTCTGGCGACCGAGACCAACATGAAGATCACGGTCGCCAAGACGATCGACGGCGCGGAAGAAACTGCCGCTCAGCAGCGCCCGAACATCGGCTGATTTCGCTGGGGCGCCGCCTCGCGCTTGGCGTGGGATGGCACTCCACCGATCGACACCATTCGAGGGGCCGGCCAGCCGGCCCCTCTCCCGTCGCGCATTGGCGGCCGACTTGACCCAAAGGGATAACGCCATGGCTCCCCAAGCCACCCCGTCCACTGCCTTGCTGGTCGAGAGCGGCGTCCATCGGACAGCGCGGTCTGCGCTGTCCCATGGATGCAACCGGATCGGCTCGTCCGCCGACAACGATATCGTCATCTCCGACCTGCCGCCGGGTGGAACCGCCTTTTTGCTGACCTGTGAGAATGGCCGAACCACCATCGAGGCACGCGACGCAACCGTCGATCTCTCCGGACGGAAGGTACTTCAGGCGGGTCGGTCCCGGCGTCTACCGCCGGGCGCAAGCTTCACCAGCTGCGGCGTCTCGTTTCGTCTCGACGGCAGCGCGCTCGCTTTACCGGCGCGCCAAAGGGCCTCGCTTGTGGCCAATCACCTTCCGGCATTCGTCATCGGCGTTCTCTGCACCGGCATGCTGAGCTTGGTGGCCTCTCTCAACGCCGCCCCAGCGTTACATCCGGTCGAGCGATCGATAGAGACGACCGGCAGCATTCCCGCGGCTCGTCCCGTCATCCTGCCCGAGGTCTCGGCCGTGGTCGACGCCTTCCGCCAGAAGCTCGCAACGACCGGCCTCGAAGCCGTGACGCTCAAAGCCGAACCCGATGGCTCGATCGAAGCGCGCGGGCAGATCACGCCGCAACAGGCTGGCGCATGGCATGAGGCCAGCCGTTGGTTCGACGGCGCGGCAGGCGGAGTGACCGTCTTGGTCGATCAGGTTTCGGTCGCCTCCGATCCGCCGCCGTTGACGGTGCAAGCCGTCTGGCCGGGTCGCAACCCCTATGTGATCGATGGCAGTGGCGGCAAGCTCTTCATCGGCGCAATCCTGCCGAGCGGTTGGGTCGTTAGCGCCATCGATGCGACGCGCGTCACGATCAAGCGCGGCGACCAGATCACCGCAGTGCGGTTCTGATGGCGATGCCAGCTTGGCTCAACGGCTTTCTGTCTCGCCTCGCAGCGCGTCAGGAACTCGCACTGGTCGCCCTGCTGGTGCTGACCATGGCCATGATGATCATGCCGGTGCCGACCGCAATGGCGGATGTGCTGATCGCGGCCAATATCGGGCTCTCGCTGCTGCTCATGATGGTGGCGATCCACATCACGGCGCCAGTCGAGTTCTCGACCCTTCCATCGATCATTCTCATCACGACCGCATTCCGTCTGTCGCTGTCGATCACGACGAGCCGGATGGTCCTCGTCCAGGGCGACGCGGGCGAGATCATCCGAACCTTCGGCGAGTTTCTGATCGCCGGCAATGTCGTGGTCGGGCTGGTGGTCTATCTCATCATCACGATCGTGCAATTCGTGGTCATCACCAAAGGCAGCGAGCGCGTCGCCGAGGTCGCGGCCCGTTTCACGCTCGACGCCCTGCCCGGCAAGCAGATCAGTATCGATACCGATCTGAAAAACGGCGATATCGATCAGAAGGATGCGCGTCAGCGGCGGCGAACGCTCGAGAAGGAAAGCCAACTGTACGGCGCCATGGATGGCGCGATGAAATTCGTCAAAGGCGACGCCATCGCCAGTCTCGTCATCATCGTGGTCAATCTGATCGGCGGCATGGCGATCGGTTGCCTGCAACGCGGCATGTCGTTTCCACAGGCTGTGCAGACCTATTCGCTGCTGGCCGTGGGCGACGGACTGATCGCGCAGATCCCGGCCCTGCTGATCTCCTTGACGGCGGGCGTCATCGTGACCCGGGTGACGTCGGATTCGGGCAGCAATCTCGGGCGGGACATCATGTCCCAACTCACCGGACATCCGCGCACGCTGCAGATTTCGGCGCTTGTGCTCGCGGCCCTCGCGATGGTCCCGGGATTTCCCACGGCCGTCTTTCTCACCTTGGCCATCCTTCTCGGCGCCGCGGGGTGGGCGCTGGCCGGCAGAGCGAAAACACAAGCGCGAGAGTTCGAGGTGGCGCGAGGATCGGCCGAGCGGGCCGGCCCGGAAGCGGCGGCGCTCACGGTTCGGCTCGGCCCCGCGTGGCAGGCGTCCCGCGACGATCTGACGGAACAGCTCGATCTCGCCCGGCTCGATCTCGGTCGCGTGTTGGGCATCCGTGTGCCGCGTCTCACGGTCATGCTCGACGAGACATCGCCGGCAGCAACGTGGCGGCTGGAGGTCGATGGGCTGCCGTCGGGGGACGGCAACGTCGCGCATCTCGCAGATCTGGTGCCAGCGGTTCGGGCGGCGCTCGGCCGCGTCGCCGGACAATTCATCGGCATCCAGGAGAGCCAAGCGCTCCTGACGAGCCTCGAACCGAATTATGTCGACCTCGTCCGCGAAGCCACCAAAGCCGCGCCCCTGCCGCGTCTCGCCGAGGTGCTCCGGCGCCTGCTCGATGAACAGGTCTCGATCGCCAATTTGCGGAGCTTGCTGGAAGCGGTGGCCGAATGGGGCCCGCGCGAAACCAACACAGCGGTGTTGGCCGAGCACGTCCGGATCGCGTTACGACGGCAGATCTGCTTTGCGCTCGCCGGCCCGGATAAGGTGCTCCCGGTCGTGCTGCTCGAAGCGCAATTGGACGATGCGTGCCGGGCCGGCATTCAAGCGACCCCTGTCGGCCTGCAACTCATCCTCGACCCAGCCGCGAGCGAGCGCTTGCTCACCGTGTTGCGACAGATGACAGCACAGCGGCTCGCGTCGCGCGCTCGACCCGCCATGCTGGTGTCAGCCGATCTCCGTCGCCACCTTCGCGCACTGCTGCATCGCAGCGGCGTCGATCTGCCCGTGCTGACGCATGGCGAACTCGCACCCGATTTCCGTCTCGATGTCGTCGGCACCATCCGGCACGCCCAGGTGATGGCGCCCTCCGTGGCTCGGAGTGGTCGTGAGACCCCGCATCTCGTCGCGGTGAACGGATGACGATGCAGCCACGCCCGTCCGCTTGCCTCAAACGTCAGACCAGAAGGATCGAGCCATGACGACGATCACGAGTGACGCGACCTCGCGCGGGCGGCCGAATGGCGGATCGGGTAGCCAGGTTGATCTGCCGCGCCTGTTCGAGGCCGCCTTGTCGGATCGAGCAAATATACGGATCGGTCTTGTTGAGCCGATGCCGCTCCCGCGACCGAAGCTCCCGGCCCCGGCGGCCCCTCAAGCGGGCTCGCCCCTCGATCAAGCCGAGCAACTCTCGGCCAATTGGGACACGTGGGGCCTGCATCAGGGGGTCGATTTCGCCAATCCGCCTTCGACGCTGCCGCAAAACGCGCAAGACACGCTCAAGTTCTTCGCGGCAAACCCCACGCTATTCTCGGCGATCGTCCAGGATGCCGGCGGCAAGCCGGGCGACGTGATGACCAAGTCGGCGCTCGACACGTTCATCTCGGATGCGAAGAGTGATGCCGCGACGGCTCTCAAGGCGATGCCCGCCGGAACGCCGACGACCGAGACGTTGACCAACGTCAATGCGCTGCTGACCAATTGGCACGCTTGGGGCCTTCATTCGGTGACCCAGATGAACAATCCGCCGGCCGACCTGCCGGCCGATGCAAAAGCCACCCTCAGCTTCATCACCTCCAACCCATCGCTGATGTCGCAACTCGGCAATGGGACCGGCACCGGCGTGATCACGGAGGCCGATGTCGCTTCCTACCTCACCCAAGCCTCGGCCGACGCGTCGAGCGGTGCGCCTCCGGAGTTCGGACCGACCGACTCGATCGACACGCTGCTCGACGGATCGAAATATTCCACGGCCGATCAACTGAAGCTTTGGGACGGCCTCACGACCGGCATGGATCCGACGACCGCCGCCCAAACCGAAAAGGAGCTGAACCGGCCGCTCGCCGCAGCACAGCTTCTCTCGGACAATTGGAACCGCTGGGGACTGCACACCGACCATATCGACTTTGCCAATCCGCCCGATTCCGTGCCGCCGGAAGGCCGCGAGATCCTGCAATATATCGCCCAAAACCCGGCGCTCGAGACAGCCCTCGACGTGGGCAACTCGGGCGGCAGCAAGGCCGACGGGATCATTCAGCACGACGACGTCGATCGGTTTATCGCCGATGCCAAGGGCAGTGCGACGAACGCCAGCAACGCCTATGCGGATTACGTCAAGAAAAACCCCGACGCCGGTGACCTCTCGAAATCGATGGTTCGCTCGGCCGCGATCGTGTCGGCGAACCAGCAAATCATCCAGAATGCCGATCCATCGCATCCCAATGGTACGACCGACGAGACGCGGAACGACGGGTTGGTGACATCCGCGGGCCTCGCCGCCCTCTCGGCAAGCAATCCCGGCCTCAGCGCGTCGCTCGGCAGCGCCGCAAAGCTGTGGTCGCAACCCGGCATGTTCAACCAGTTCGACATGTCTGGCGACGACCCGGCCATCAACCAGGCAGACGGCACGTTCGATGCGGGCAATATCCAGAATTGGATCAGCAAGTCGGCTCCGACGAACGATCAGCAGTTCACCGCGATCCTAAGCGATGCCGCCAACCGCACCATGGTGGCGGGCGTCGACACCTCCTCCCTGGGTCCGGACGTGTTCGCCAACCCGAGCCACTACACCGGCGCGCAGAAAGCCGCCGTGCTGCAGAAGCTGACCGATCTCGACAGCAAGATCACGCTCGGGAACAAGGAGGATTATTGGGACGAACCCTTGATGGAGAACAAGGGCATCAACCCCAATATCGACAAGGTTCAGACCGATCTCGGCGAGCGGATCGCGCAGCTCTCGGCCGATCCCGACGTCCAAAAATTCATCTCGGACAACCAGACCACATCCCTTCAGACCATCGTCGACAGCGACCCTGACCTCAAGGGCACGATGCAGACGTTCTACGACGGCAACCTGCAAAACGGCCAAGGGTTGACGGATGCCCTGGCGGCCAAGGGGAGTGACGGTAAGCCACTCTCGACCGAGAATGGCCTGCAGGCCTTCATCGGCGAAGCTGGTGTGTTCTCGAAGGCCCTCGGCACCGACGGCAAAGCGACCACGGGGCTCGACCTGCAGCAGATCGCGCAGAAGTCCGGTCAGCAGGACAAGCTGCAACAGGCCTACGAGACCGACATTCTGTCGGGCAAGGAATTGTCCGACTCGATCGCAAGCGGAACCGACATCGGTACGGCGGTCCGGCAATATACCTCGGATGCGGCGGCCTTCGGCAGCACGCTTCCGACGCAATATGTCGCCGACAACGCTGCGAAGCTGCAGCAGACCTTCTCCGATACGCTGACCACCTCCCTGTTCGGCAGCACCACGCAGACCGAGCTCAACACCGCCTTCGCCGATGCCTCCGGCAATCTCGATACGGCAAAATTGAATGACGTCATGACCCAGGTCGTGGCTCAGAATCCGGACGCCTTCAAGGATAGCGCCGGCAATGCGATCCCGCCCGACAAGATCGTCTCGGCGTTCGGTTCCGTTTTCAACGAGGTGCGGCAGGGCGCCAAATTGCAGGATGCACTCGCCAAACTCAGCGATACGAAAGCCACCGGCCCGCTCGCCGACGCCTACAACAAGGGACTGCTGCATGGTGTCAGCGCTCTCTTCTCCGCCGGAGCGCTCGCCGCCAAGGGTGTCGAGGGTGGCAGTTCACCGACGGTCCCCGCGGCGCTGATCGCGGGCAGCTTTCAGGTCATGGGCGGCTTGATGGAGGCCGGATCGAAATATGCGAAATCGACCGGAGCCCTGCCGAACATCCTCGATTCAGACGCGCTGAAAGTCATCGAAGGCGCCGGTAAGGCGATCGGCGGGGCCGGTGGCATCATCGCTGGCGCGCTCGGCATCTTCAGCGGTGTCCAATCCTTGAAAAACGGCGATCAAGTCGGCGGCGGCATCGGGATCGCCGGTGGCATCACGGGCACCTGGAGCGGTGTTCTCGGGCTGCTCGAAGGGGGGATCGCGCTCGGAGACACCTTCGGGATCGCGATCGGCGCCGATGCCGCTGCGCTGGCCGCGACCTCGGCGACGCTCGGCATCATCGGCGCCGGCGTCGGGATCCTCGGCCTGCTGGGGCTCGGTATCTACGCCCTGGTCGAGCAATCGAAACACACCTTCGCGTTCACCGACCAAACGGCGGCCGACCTAAACCAATGGGGCATCACCGGCGGTCCGGTGCAGCCCGGTGACACGACTCCCCTGCCCATGGTCGCACCAGGCACCGGACAATAGGCCCAATGCTGTCCCCTCTCTTGCACAGTCGTCGAAGCGAAATGGAGCTCCTCATGTCGTCCGTATCAACCATGTCGAACCCGAGCCACTCACCGATCGCCTCCGAGACGGACGATCAGCCAACCGCGACGCTGCTGACGATCGATAACGCGACACCTCCGTCAAACTGCCTTGCGGCCGCAGCCTCGACCGCCCGGACCGATGCCGACGAAATCGTGTTTCTCGGACCCGTGGCTGAGACGGTTTCGGCTGGCCATGTGGTGCTTCGCGACCTGCGCAGCGGCGGCGTTCGCGAGCCGGATGTGGGCTTCGACGAGATCGAGACGCTATCGGTCGACGATTATGCCGAACGACATGGCCTGACGGTGCTCTGCGCCGTGCCGGCCGCTACCATCCATCGCTTGCTGGCAATGAAACCGTCGCAGCGGGCGGCGGCTCTTCCCCAGCTGGGCGCGCCGCTTGCGGGCCTTGGCCATTTCGCCTTCGGAGGCGTCGCCCCGGTCCGCGGCCAGGCGCAATCGAGCCCGTCGGTCGGGGACAACGACGTGCATTCGTGGCTGGACGCTCTCGGCAATTCGGTCACCGATGACGACAAGAAGGGTCTCGCTCAGACCGGCGACGACGCGGCCACGCTGAAGAGCTGGTTTGACTCGCATAAACGGGGCGATCCGGCGATCAACGCCATGCCGCAGAACGTCTCCGATGCGGAAAATCGGCTGTTCGCCAACGATGCGGTCGCCAAGCAGCTCACCGACAAAGGCGTTGTGACGCGCGACAAGATCGGCGATTTTCTGCACCGGCTCGACGATGCGGCAAAATCGGCCAAGAGCGACTTCGAGTCTTTTGAGAAGCACAGCAAGAACCTCGACCCCTCCGCGACATCGCAGGCGGCGCTGACCTCGGTGCTTCAGGCCAACTTGCCCATTCTCGACGACGCGGGAAGCAGCAACGCGAAAGTCGACGGCAAGATCAACGCCGACGATCTCAAAGCGATCGAGTCGGACGATAAAGACTCGAAGGCCCCGGGCCTGCCGGATGTGTTGAAGAACGCGGCCATCCAATATAGTTTGGATCCGGGCAAGTTCAGCAGCTTGGCCAATGCGGGCGGCGCCAGCAAAGACGGCACGATCAGCAACAGCAACTTTAAAGCGCTGCTCTCCGGCCAGGTTGGCTTCTCGGCTCAGAACAGCCATGTCCACGACTGGCTGAACAGCCTCGGCGGCGCGGTATCGGACAGCGACAAGGCGTCCCTGGCGCAAATCGGCGACGACGCCGCAACCTTGCAGAACTGGTTCGGCGCCCATGATCGCGGCGATCCCAAACTCAACGACATGCCCCAGAATGTGGCCGATGCCCAGAGCCGCCTCATGGCCAATGACGCCGTCGCGAAACGGCTGACGGTCGACGGCACGATCACGCGCGATGCGGTCGGCGGCTTCGTGAGCGACCTCAACAAGTCGGCGGATTCGGCGAAAAGCAGCTTTGCGGCGTTCAAGAAAGACGATCCGAAAGCCGACGCGATCGCCACCGAGAAAGCCGTGAACGGCTCGATTCTCGAGGCTAACATGCCGGTTCTCGATGCCGCCGGGAGCGGCGCCGCCAAGGTCGACAGCAAGTTCAACGCCGACGACTTGAAGGCCGTGGCCTCGGGCGACAGCGATTCCAAACTGCCCGATGCGCTGAAACATGCGGCAACCTTCTTTGGCAATGCCGGGGAGTTCACTGCGCTCGGCAATGCGGGTCTCGACGCAAGCACACTCAGCGACGGCACGATCCAGAACAGCAACCTCGACGCCCTGATCGGCAAGGGCGGCAGCAAAAACGAGGATGACAGCATCTCGAGCCTGAAAAGCGACGCGATGCAGCAGGCCGTGAAAGATGCGGGCGGCGACGCGAGCAAGCTGAACCCGGATTATTTCACGGGAGCATCGAGCAGCGCCAGCGGCGCCGATAAAGCTGCGGCGCTGATCCAGCTCAGCCAGACGATCGGTCGGTACAATGCGGGCGAGAACCAGTTCCAGACCGACAAGGGCCCCAACGTCCTCGACAGCCCCGATCAATATCACAACTACTATGATGGCCCGACGCCGGGCGAGACGCGCAGCGATTTCATCAAAGACGTTCAGAGCCGAATCGATACGCTCGGCAAAGACACGGACGTGCAATCCTTCATGACCGACAAGATGCCGGCCGCCTTGCAGGGCCTCGTTTCCAGCGATCCATCGCTGAAAGCCGCCATGCAGAAACAGTCGGATGCCGATTCGAGCACACAAGCGCTGCAGGATGCCTTCGCGCAGAAGGACAGCCACGGTAATCCGCTGAGCACCACTGCCGCGCTCGGCAGCTTTCTCGCTAAACCCAGCTTCTACGCACAAGCGCTGAACACGACGACGGATCTCTCAAAGGCTTTGGCGGCCGCTCCGCAGGACATCAAGGACAAGATCACGCAGGGCTATGCCGACATCACCTCGGGCAAGCAGATCGATGACCTGATCGCATCCGGCACCCCTTCGGATAAGGCGATCATCCAGTCGGCCACCGACAAGACCGTTTACGACAGCGTCCTCGACGCGGACACGGTGCAGGCCGGAACCGATAAATTCAACGACAAGGCGACATCGCTGGCGCGCGCCCAATTGACCGACGGCAAGTCCGGTGAGGACATGTTGAAGGGTCTCGGCGTCACCGGTGTGGATGATCCGAAGCTTCAGCAGCTCGTTCAAAACAACCTCGGCACCCTTGCGACAGCCGGCAAAGACCAACCGCCAGCAGCCGAAATCATCGCAGCAATCCGGCAAATCAACGACGCGATGCGCAGCGGATTGAAGTTCGATGACGCGATGGCCAAGGTGCAGAAGGGATGGACACCCGTCGCCTCCTCGTCGACCACAACCCCCGCCTACAAGGCGGGCGTGTTCCACGGCGCGTCTGCGCTTTTGCTGGCCGGGGCCATGGGGGCACGGCTCGGGACCGGCGGCGGCTCCGATCTGCAGACCGCCAACCAGTCGCTCGGCGTGGCCGGTTTGCTGACAGAGGGGGGCGGCAAATATTATGGCACGACCCTCAAGGGCCTGCAGGATGTCGTGAAGAACGACGCGCCGAACCTGAAGAACCTGCAAGCCCTGAGTGAACTGCCGGGCTTCACGCCCGAGCAGCAGGCCCAACTCGCCGAATATCAGGGGCGTGCCGATAACTTGAAAACGCTGACGACCGTCGGCAAAGATGCGGAAAACATCGGAAAATCGATCGGCGGCGTCGCAGGCAATGCCCTCGGGCTCGCACTCGGCGCGATTGGGGCCAAGCAGGCGGCGGATGCGGGCGACATCGGCGGCGCGGCCGCTCAGGGCATTTTCGCCGGGCTGAACGGCATCAGTTCGATCGCCGGCATCGGTGAAGTTGCCACTTACGTCCTGCCGCGCGTCGGCGCTCTCGCCGCGACCGAATCCATAGCCGCCCTCGGCGGTGTGTTTGGCGCGATCGGCGGGGTCGTCGGCGGTGTGGCAGCGATCGGCGGCCTGATCTACGCCATCGTGAAGAGCATTCAGGCGGATGACAAGAAAGCCCAGCAGGAAGGCGATTGGTACAAGGAGTTGCAGGACGGCTTCAAGCCGTCGGGCATCACCGTACCGGATCTCGGAACGCTGATCGCGGCGCCGAACGGCTACGTTCCGGACTCACCCCCGCCGGTCAACTACTGATCGCAGATCGGGCCGGGCCATCATGGCTCGTCGGTCCAAGCCGTGGCGGCCGTCACATGCCGCGACGGCTCCTGTGCATCGCATCCGCGGCTTTCAGGGCGATCGCGAGAGCCTCTTCGCGGGCTCGGGCAATCTCCCGTTCGCGAATGTCCGGACCAGAACCCGCCCAAGCGGTTCGCATCGCCTGGGCATGTTTTTCACACGATGCCACGGATGCCTTCGCGATCTCGTGAGCCTCTGTGGCCGGTGTCGGGAACCGCATGGCGGCATAGAACGCGCATGATTTGTAAGCGGCTTCGAGCCCAGCCGCATCGGCGGCACGGGCGGCATCAGACAGTCCAGCTAGCATCATGATGACCGCGACGGCCCAAGCGCCACGCTCGAGCCAGCGGATCGTCGATTGATCGTCCTGTCGCAATCGGTACCTCACTCGACGGTTCAGCATCGTGTCCGGCGCGACAGATGACGCAAGGCGGCGCGGTTGTGAAGCCATGGCGAGGTGGCAGTGGCGCCGTCTGATCGCGATCAGGCGGCCGTCACGCGCCAGATTACATCGCCCACGTCGTCCGCGACCAACAGGCAGTTGTCCGGTCCGATCGTGACGCCGACCGGGCGGCCGTAAGACACTTTTTCATCGGGCGCGAGAAAACCGGAGAGGATGTCACGCGGGGGTTCGCCGGTCGGCTTGCCGTCGGCAAATGGGACGAACACCACTTTGTAGCCGCTGAGCTTGCTGCGGTTCCAAGAGCCGTGTTGGCCGATCACCATGCCGTCGCCGAAGCCGGGAAGGATGCCGGCCGGAAGCCAGCAGAGGCCGAGCGAAGCCGTGTGACCGCCCAACGCATAATCCGGCGTGATTGCGGTGGCGACGGCGGCCGCGTCCTGCGTGACCCGGTCATCGACCGTCTTGCCCCAATAGCAATAGGGCCAGCCGTAGAAGCCCCCGTCCTTCACCGACGTGAGATAATCCGGCGGCGTTTCGTCGCCAAGGCCGTCGCGCTCGTTCACCACCGTCCAGAGCGCGCCCGTTTCCGGCTGCCAAGCCAGGCCGACAGGGTTACGGAGCCCGGTGGCGAACATCCGGCTTTGTCCCGTCGCACGATCGAGTTCGTAGATGGCGGCTCTCCCCTCCTCGGCCACCAGACCCTCGTCGGCGATGTTGCTGAGGGAGCCGACCCCGATATAAAGCCGCGTCCCATCTGGGCTTGCCAAGATGCTTCGTGTCCAGTGGCCGCCCGACTTGAACGTCGTCAGCCTTCGCCCTGGCCCCGCAATACGGGTCTGCCCGTCCGCATAAGGGAAGGCCATGACGCCATCGGTATTGCCGACGTAGAGCGTGTCGTCCAACATCGCCATGCCGAACGGCTGGGCCTGATTGTCCAGGAAGACCTCGCGGGTTTCCGCCACGCCGTCACCATCCCGATCGCGCAACAATGTGATCCGGTTCGGGCTGGTCCCGACGGCGGCGGCCCGCTTCATCGTGCTATACATCGCGTAATCGAACGCGGTCTTGATTTTGCCGGCGTCGCCGAGAGCCTCGGACGCAAGCACATCGCCGTTCGGCAGCACGTGAATCCAACGCGGGTGCTTCAGCCCCGGCGCAAAGGCATTGACCTTCAGCCCAGGCGCGGCGACCGGCACGTGGCCCAGCGCCCACCCCCGCGCGGTCGGCATCTTGAGGGTTGGAATGCCCTGCGGCTTGGCGAGCGGGATCGCTGGTGCATGGCCGAGGGCCGGCACATCGACGCTCCCCTCCATGCGCCGGAGCAGGATCGCACCGGCGCCGATCAAAGCGACAATCCGAGCAAAGATATCCGACAAACCCATCACGATGGTTTCCTCAAAGGCGCGACGACAGCGAACCAACACGACAGCGGTCCGTCGATCGATCGCCGAACCAATAGCCGAAAGGCTCCTGAACGCACGCGGTAAGTTCCACAATGGGCGTCACAATGGTTCGACATCGAAACGCTTCAGCAAGTGGAAACCACTGCGCGAAATCAGCTAGTCTAGCTGAAGCGTCCGGCCTCCTACATCGATGGAACACCATGATCGACAGTCATCAGCATTTTTGGCGCCTGTCGCGCGGCGATTATGGGTGGATGGGCGCGCATGTCGCGCCGCTAATGCGCGACTTCATGCCGGCCGATCTCGCGCCGTTGATGGCCGCGACCGGCATGACCCGGACGATCGTGGTGCAGGCGGCCGCAACCATCGCCGAAACCGACTTCCTGCTCGGCCTCGCCCAAGACACCGATTTCGTTGTGGGCGTGGTCGGGTGGCTCGACATGGACAGCGACGACTTCGCCGAACACCTGGCTCACTATGCCGGTCAGCCGAAATGGGTGGGCCTTAGACCCATGCTCCAGGATGATCCGGACGATGCCTTCATCCTGCGTCCGCGCGTCCTTCGCAATCTCGCACGTGTCGCGGAGGCCGGTGTCGCGTTCGACATTCTGAGCTTCACGCGGCACCTGCCGCATATCTGCGAGGCGCTGGCCCGCACACCTGGGCTGAAAGCCGTGGTGGATCACGTCTCGAAACCTCAGATCGCGGCTGGCCTGCTCGATCCCTGGCGCGACCAACTCGCAGCCGTCGCAGCCTTCCCAAACGTCTCCTGCAAGCTGTCGGGCCTCGTGACCGAAGCCTCCCCGGGCGCTTGGACTCTCGATGAGCTTCGTCCCTACGTCGACCATGCAGTGGCCTGTTTCGGGCCGGACCGGCTCATGTTCGGCAGCGACTGGCCGGTTTGCACGTTGGCGGCAAGCTATGCCGAGGTTGTCGAGGCGGCCCACGACCTGCTGGCCCCCCACTTTGGGCCGGAGGATCTCGACAAAGTCTTTAAGACGAATGCCGAGCGGTTCTACCTCGGCCGGTCGGATGTTTCGGGCTGCGACTAGCCGCTTTCGGTCGATTGCGCGGCAGCTGATGCGCCAGCCTCATTGCCGGTCGCTTTGGAATGCGACATCATTGCGACATGTCCTTTCCGGTTGTCGTGTTCAGCGAAAGTCCGCATCGGCTCGGGCTCCGGGTCTTGCAACCGTTTGGCATCCCCGATCGCAACGTCGGTCAAGCGGTGATCCGGCCGCGCAGGGGCAAACCTTGAGCATCTCGCTTCGGCAGATCGCCTATGTCTGCGCGGTCGCCGATTGCGGATCCATTCAGGCGGCCTCCCGGCGGCTCCGCATTTCGGCGTCTTCGATCCTGGCCGCCATCGAAAGCGCGGAATTCAGCCTCGGCGCACGGATTTTCGACCGGCGCCGGTCGAGCGGCATCAAGACGACGCCGGGCGGCGAGCGTTTCGTGGCGGCCGGGCGTTCTCTACTGGCCGCCGAGACGGACTTTCAGCGCAAAATCGGCGTGCTACAGTCGCAGACGCAATCCATCCGGATCGGTTGTTTCGAGCCCTTCGGCGCCCTCTTCATGACGGAGGGGATCGTTCGATTTCGGGACATCGTCGGGCGGACGGATGTCGCCTTGTTCGAAGGAGATCAAACCCAGCTTGCGGATTGGCTCGATCGCGGCATCGTCGATATCGTGATCTCCTACGATATCGGGCCAAAGTTCAACGCTCACATCACACCGATCTGCCGCGTGCCGGCGCATGTCATGCTGCCGACGGGACATCCGCTTGCGGAGGCCGAGAGCCTGTCGATCGACGATCTCGCGACCTATCCGCTGGTGCTGCTCGATTTGCCGTTGACGGTGAGCTATCTCCTGTCGCTCTACGATCTCCACGGGATCAAACCGACCGTCGGCTTTCGCTCACGCTCCTACGAGACGGTCCGAAGCGCGGTATCGGCCGGGTTCGGGCTCGCGATTCTCAATATGCGGCCGATCACCCGCAGCAATATGGATAATGCGAGCGTCATCCGGGTGCCGCTCAGCGATCCGCTCCCAGCCCCGACACTGCAAATCGCCGATCTCTACGGCCCCATGAAACCCGCTCACATCAAAGCCTTGGTCGACGTGTTCGTCTCGTTGTTCCGGGACAGCGACCCGGCCCATTTTGCCGTGGTGACGCCAGAGCGGCGGCACCTCATCTTCGATGTCTAGCGCCCTGTCCTGTGATCGACGACCGCGCGTTCAGAGCCGGTCCAACAGCGCCTCAGCGCGGGTGATGGCGGCCTCTTGATGCGGCAGCAGCTCCTGGCCAGGATAGTCACAGAAGCTGACCATGAAGGGGTCATAGATCGGGGTCTTGATGCCGCTCATGGCCTCCATGACCGCAAGCCCGCAATAGGGCACGTAGCTCGCCGAATAGCCGCCCTCATGCGACATCGCGAGGCGACCGTCACAGAGCGTTTGAGCAGCCTCCATCAGCCGGCCGGTCAGCGCCCGGTAGGCCTCGCTATGCAGCATCATGCGCCCGAGCGGATCGAGAGCCGAGGCGTCGAACCCCGAGCAGACCACGATCATCTCCGGCCGAAACCGCGCCAGGGCCGGCAGCACCACGCGGTCGAAGGCCGCAAAGTAGCCGCCCACGCCGGTGCCGGCCGGGAGTGGCACGTTGATGTTGAAGCCCTCCCCCTGGCCTTCGCCGCGTTCGCCAAGGGTTCCCGAACCGAGCGGGAAAAGGCCATCCTGGTGCAGTGAGATCACCAGGGTGTCGGGGTCGTCGTAGAAGGCCTGCTGCGTGCCGTTGCCATGATGCACGTCCCAGTCGATCACGGCGATGCGGCCGAGACCATGATTGGCACGCGCCTTCATGATGGCGATCGGCACATTGCCAAAGAGACAGAAGCCGAGGCCGCGGTCGCGCTCGGCATGGTGGCCGGGTGGGCGAACCAGAGCGTAGCCGTTGGTCACCTTCCCGCTCACGACGGCATCGAGCAAGGCCGTCGTTCCACCCACCGCGAGGCGGGCAATGTCAAAGCTGCCCGGGCCGAAGGGCGTGAGGTGGCTCGCGTCGCCGCCCCGCGCGGCGCTCATCGCCTTGATGCGTTCGATGTAATCCCGGCCATGGAACAAGGCGAGATCGTCCTCGTCGATCGGCACGGACGCGACGGTGGTCAGGTGCTCCAACAGACCCGACACCTCCATGAGGTTGCGAAACCGCCGTTTGGTCGACGCGTTCTCGGCATGATCGCCCGGTTCGATCGTCAGACCCGGCGGGAAGAACGTCGCGGCATTGCCGGTGTCGTGCCACAGATAGAGTTCATGGAAGTTCCAGCCTGTCGCCATCCGCCTGTCCCTCTTCGTTTCGACCCTCTCGGGACAGTCAGCTCAAGATCATCTGCGCGGCGCGCTCGGCGATCATGATGGTCGGCGCATTGATGTTGCTCGACACCATCTTGGGGATGACGGAGGCGTCGGCGATCCGCAGACCTTCGAGCCCGCGCACCTTCATGCTGAAGGGATCGACGACCGCCATCGGGTCGGTTCCCATCCGGCAGGTGCTCGAGGGATGATAGAGCGTGGTGCAATGGCCTCGGATGTAATGTCCGATCGCTTCGTCGCTCTCACATTCGACGCTGGGCGGCAACTCGCCCGCCAGGATCTCGGCAAGCGGTGATTGGGCAGCGATGCGCCGACTGATCCGCACACCCTCCACCATGGTCGACAGATCGGTGCCGCTCGGGTCGCTGACGAAGTAGCGCGGATCGATCATCGGGGCTTGTATCGGGTCGTCCGATCGCAGTCGGATCTCACCGCGGCTGTTGGGGCGTTGCAGCGTCGAGTGGAACGTGATGCCCGAGCCGGAATGCAGAAAGCGGGCATAGTCGCGATGGCTGCTCGCCGCCCCGTAGAGCTGAAGATCCGGCTCGACGTCGGGCCGGCTCTTGACGTGGCCGCCGGCCGCGACCCAAGCCGAGGTCCGCAGTCCGGTGCGGTTCTCCTGCCAGGACTTAAGCGAGCTGTCCCAATCATCGGCCGTCAAAGCGCCGATCCCGATCTCCTGATTGGCCGCGAAGGTGATCGGGATATTGATGTGATCTTGCAGGTTCTTGCCGACGCCCGGCAGGTCGTGAAGGGGGTCGACCCCGACCTGTCGCAGTTCGTCGGCGGGCCCGATCCCGGACAGAAGCAGAAGGTGGCAGGAGCCGATCGCGCCGGAGGTCAGCACCACCTCAGAGCTCGCGTAGACCGTGTTCAATCGCGCCTTGTCGAGATATTCGACCCCCACGGCGCGGCCCTTCTCGACAAGGATGCGCGTGACCGTGACGCCGGTCTTTACGGTCAAGTTGGGCCGGTCGAGAACTGGCCGCAGATAGGCCTTTCCGGTCCCCCAGCGCTCGCCGTTGCGGATCGTGAACTGGAAAAAGCCGACGCCTTCCTGGTCGGGGCCGTTGAAATCGGTGTTGAGCGGGTAACCGGCCGCCTGCGCGGCTTCCAGCCAGAGGCGCTCACCGCGATCGACATAAGCGACATCGCTGATATGGAGCGGTCCGCCGACGCCGTGCAGCGGATCGTTGCCGAGGCGCTGATTATCCTCGCAGGCTTTGAACACCGGCAGCACATCCTGCCATGCCCAGTTCGGGCAGCCGAGTTTGGCCCAGCCATCATAATCCGACGGCAGGCCGCGCATGTAGATCATGGCGTTGAGCGCGCCGGATCCGCCGATCATCTTGCCGCGCGGCCAGAAGATGCGGCGGCCGCGGCAACCCGCCTGCGGTTCGGTATGAAAGCCCCAATCGGACGAGGTGTTGAACATCGTCACCCAATCGGAGGGGATGTCGGAGGCGAGTGGCGCGCCGCCGCCGGCTTCCAGCACCAGCACGTTGCGGCCGGGGTCCGCACTCAGGCGATTGGCCATCACACAGCCGGACGAGCCGGCCCCGAGGATGATCGTGTCATACATGGCCAGTCTCCGTGACGGGGGTGGATGATCGCATCCGGCGATCGCGCAACCAGCGGCGAGCATCGCCGAGGCGTCCGAGCAGCCCATTGGGCATCAGCACGATCGAGGCCGCGATGATGAGACCGAGACCCAAGGTGCGGAACTCGCCCGCTTCTCGCATCCCTTCGTCGGCGACCATCAGCACCAGCGTGCCGACGAGCGGCCCCCAGAAGCTGCCGACCCCGCCCACCACCGTGGCCGCAATGATGAAGAGCAACTGCGAGAGCGACAGGATACCGGGGCTGATGGCTTGGAAATGCACCGCGTAAAAGCCACCCGCGAGCCCGGTGAAGAAGGCCGACAGGCCGAACACGAAAAGCTGCGCCTGAAACCGGTTGACGCCGCGCGCGACCGCATAGCCGGGATTGTCCTTGAGGGCGCGAAATGCGAGGCCGATCGGGCTGGCGATGATCGCATAGGTGCAAGCCATGGTGACCGCGAAGAGCAGGCCGATGATGGCGTAATTGCCGACGAGATACCGGCTTTTCAGCCAGGCGCGGGTGCCGAACTCCCCGAACCGGGCGAAGCCCACGGCACCGCCGGTAAATTGGCGGCACGCCGAGCCGACCATGCGGAAACAATCCGTATCGGTGACGATCAGCACGTAGAGGGCCTGCGCGATCGCGAGCGTCAGCAGGGCGACATAAACACCCGACAGCCGCAGGCAAGCGAGGCCGATGATGAGGCTGAACAAGGCAGCGCCGAGAGCACCGAGCGGGATCGCGACCCAGATGCCGAGCCCGAAATACACGCAGAGCATGGCGGTGACGTAACCGCCAAACCCGAAGATCGCCATCTGGGCCAACGAAAAGACGCCGGAATAGCCGAACAGCAGATTCCATTGCGACGCCACCGTGGACAGGAACAGCATCAGGATGATCTGACCGAGAATGTAGCGGCTCTCGACCACGAAGGGCACCGCCACGAGCGCCGCGATGACGACAAGCGCCATGACGATGTCGCCGACCGGAAGCGCGCTCCGACCCTCCCGCCGCGAGGGGGCGATTGTGGCGTTCCGGCTCATAGCCGCCTCGTCTGGACACGGCCGAACAAGCCCGAGGGACGCCAGATCAACACCACGATGACGAGCAGCAGCAAGACCGGGAAGCCCCAACGCGCGCCCGCACCGAATTGCACGAAGGCTTCGACCAGGGCCAGCACGAAGGCCGAGACGACCGCGCCTGGAAGATTGCCGAGGCCGGCCACCACGCACATGATGAACGCCTTCAGCATGGGGTCGCCGCCGAGCGGTGGGCTGAGTTGGGTGATCGAACTCACCAGGACGCCGCAGACGCCAGCCAGCAGCCCCGACAGCATCAGCACCTGGAGGTAGACGCGACCCGTCGGCACGCCCATCAGTTGAGCCGCCTCACGGTTCTGCGCCGTAGCCCGGATCGCCCGACCCATGCGGGTGCGCGCCAGGAGCCAGGCGACGATGCCCATCATGACCAGCGACACGCCGACGATGGCGACGTTCTGAACCGGGATCTCCGACACACCGATCCGGATGAGGCCATCCATGACGACCGGCTGGCGGAGGGGCTGGCCGCCATAGACATGCAGGATTGCGTTTTCGAGCGCGATCCCGATGCCGACGGTGGCGATCAGGACGTTGGTCTCGAAGGTGGCGGCCGGCTGACGAAGGAGTTGGCGCACCACGGTACCGTAGAGCACGGCGCCTGCCGCGACCCCGACCAGGATCGCGCCGACGAAGCCGAAGGGCGCCGGCAAACCAAGGGTCGTCACGGTCGAATAGGCCGCATAACCGCCCAGCGCCAGCAAGGCGCCATGCGCCATGTTCAGCATCCCCATCGAACCCCAGACCAAGGCCAGGCCGATGGTTGCGAGGGCATAGATGGCGCCATTGGTCAGCCCCGCCGTGAGGATCGCGATCAGCGTACTCAGGCCCATGCTCAGCCCCCCAAATAGGTTGCGAGAAGTTCGTCGCGGGCCATGAGATCGTCCGGCAGTCCCGACCAGACGAACCGGCCGTTGTCGAGGAGATGGATGCGGTCGGCCAGTCCAATCACGCGCGCCGGGTTTTCCTCCACCAGCAGGATCGAGCGGCCCGACGCCTTCAGATCGGCGATGACCGCATAGATCTGTTCGATGACGAGGGGCGCCAACCCGAGCGAAGGCTCGTCGATCAACATCACGCGGCCGCCCATCATCAAGCCACGGCCAATCCCGACCATGCGCCGCTCGCCCCCCGACAGGGTCGAGGCCAGTTGCCGACGTCTTTCGGCGAGCTTGGGAAGCCGGACGAAGACCTCATGGAGGCGCTCGGCGATGACCTGGCGGTCGCGTTCGGCATAGGCCCCCATCTGCAGATTTTCTTCGACGCTCATCTGCGGAAACAGCATGTCGCCCTGCGGGACGTGGGCGACGCCCCGCGCAGCGATGATGTCCGCCCGCAATCCGCCGAGCGAGGCGCCGTCGAGCGTGATCTCGCCCTGACGGAGACCCACCAGTCCGGAAATGGTCTTGAGCAGGGTCGTCTTGCCGTGCCCGTTCGGCCCCACGACCGTGATCAGGTGTCCGGCCTCGACCACGAGCGATAGACCATTGAGAACAGGAGGACCGGCATAACCGGCCACCACATCGGTGAGCGTCAGGGCGGGCCGATCAGCCATCGACGCGCTGCTCCGCGAAGAAGCGCTTGAGGCGCCGGGTCGCGCCCGCTCCGAGATAGGTTTCGACCACCACGGGATCGTCCGCCACCGCGTCCGGTCGTCCCTCGAAGATGATCTGGCCATGGTGCATGATCATGACGCGGGTCGACAGTTGCAGCAGGAAGCGCATCACATGCTCGATCAACACGATCGTGATTCCCTGCGCCCGCAGGATCTGCACCAGCGCCATGATCGTATCGATCTCACCCGCCGTCAGGCCGCCGACAGGCTCGTCGAGAAAGATCATCCGCGGCGCGGTCGCGACCGCACCCGCGATCATCAGCAGCTTACGGTCGAGAACCGGCAGTTGCGCCACGACGACATCGGCCTTGTCGGCGAGACCGACGAGGTCGAGCGCCGCCCAGGCGGCAGCGCGCGTCTGGGCACTGAGCCGGAACCCCGGCAGCCGGCGCGGTGCGCGGCCGAAATGGGCCGCTACCTGCACGTTTTCCAGCACCGTCATGCCGTCGAAGGCAGCGTTGAGCTGGAAGGTTCGAGCGATACCGGCTTGGCAGATCACGTCGGCCCCGAGGCCGGTGATTTCCCGATCGCCGAAAAACACCCGACCGGCCGTCGCGGGCGTGAGGCCCGTCACGATGTCGAAGAACGTCGTCTTGCCGGCCCCATTGGGACCACCGATGCCCAGCACCTCGCCCTCCTCGACCAGCAGCGATACGCCGTCGACAGCTTTCAAGGAGCCGAAATGACGACTGACGCCGTCGCAGGTCAGGAGCGCTGAAGCGGCCATCGGGGGTCCCGGCGCCTCAGCTCATCCAAGGTGGCATGACGAAGTTATCGGTGGCGTAAAGCGCCGGGGCAATCAACTTCGGGTCGGTCTTGTAATCCTGATGCTGCAGGAATTGATGCGGCATGCCGAGCGACGGATCGGCGACCTGCGTCGGATAGCAATAGGACGACTGACCTGCGGGATCGGTGCGCTGCACCCCATTTACCCCGCGATAGACGAGGTTACGGATCGCGGTCGCGACCTTTTGGGTCTGCTCCTTGTCGGACGGTTTGCCAGCCCCACCCGCAATGGCGGCCGCCAAAGCCCACTTCCACAGCGCATCATAGGTTTGCGAGCCCGTGATGAAGGCCGATTTCGGCCCAAACTTCTCGCGGTAGCTCTTCCGGAACGGCGCGGAAAAGTCGTCCGGCAGGCAGCCGATCACGGTCGAATAGATGACGCCGTTGATCGATTCGCCGCCGATGTCGCGGAACGCCGGCAACGAGGGACCATATTGCATGTAGATCAGGCTCTTGGTCGGCTGCGGTTTGAACTGCAGCATGAACTGCGCCAAATCCTGGGGCAGGAAATGCGTGACCAGGATCGCGGCTGGCGGATTTTCGCGCAGCTTGGCAAGGGTCGGACCCCATTGCGTCGTGGGGAACTGCACGGTCTCGAAGAGGCTGACCTCGAAGCCGTAGTCCTGCGCCTTCGCCTTGATCGCGTTGGCGATCACGATCGCATATTCGACCGCAGAGGGGATGATGGCGATCTTCTTGTTCGGCGGCGTCCATTTGCCGGCTTTGATTAAATCGTTCAGGAAGTTGAGACAGCCCGGACCATAGTAATATTCGGGCGGATCGATCTGAAAACTGCTGTAAAAGCGGGCCGGATCAGTCTTGAACTTTTCGTTATGCGAAATCAGCGTATTCGCATGCATCATGATGATGTCGTTGTCGGCCGCGACATCCATCTCGACCATGTTGGTGCCGACATTGTAGCCGTTGATGATGGCCGGTACGGAAAACCGGTCGACGAGACGCTGCATGGACTGGCTGACGAGGTCAGCCCCCATGTCCTTCGTGTCCTCGACATGGATCTCGATCTTGCGGCCGAGAATACCGCCGGCTTCGTTGATTTCTGCCGCCGCAAGATCAAGGCCGTTCTTGAACTCAATGCCATCGGCGGCCGAAAGACCGGACATCGGCAGCGCCGCGCCGACCGGAATCGGACCGTCCGCCGCCAAGGCCTTCTCGGAGCCAAAGCTGGCCAGGGCGGCCATTCCGGCCGCGCCCGCACCGACCGAACTCCGCAACATGGAACGTCTGTCAAGCATGTCCGTGTCTCCCTCTACCGCCAGCCACTTCAGCCGCCCCTACAGAAAGAAGGCGGGAAATCGTGTCTCGACATCGCGCGCGTAGCCGAGCACGCGCTCGTCCTCGCCGCGAGGCCCAATGATCTGCAGTCCGATCGGCAGACCGGCTGCGGTTCGCCCGCACGGGACGATCGCGGCGGGCTGTTGGCTGAGATTGATCGGGAAGCTGAAGCCAGCCCATTCGATCCAGCGGGTGAGGCCGCTGCCGGGCGGCACCTCATGGGCCGCCTCGAAGGCCGGAATGGCAGTCGCGGGCGACACGACGATGTCGAACCGAGCCAGCAAGGCGTCCATGGCCAGACCGAAGGCGGCCCGAGCCGCCATGGCCTGAACATAGCGGACCGCAGAAAACGCCTCGCCCTGTGCAACGATTTCGGCAAGGCCGGGGTCTAAAGCAGACTTCTGGGCCGCCGTCAGCGCTGCGGCACGAGACGCGGCGCCGGTGAACCAGAGGACGTTGAAGATATCCAAGACGTCACCGTCAGGCAGATCGATGGGCGTGACGTTCGCTCCAGCACGGGACAGATTCTCCACGACGTCGCCGAACACCGCCGCAACCTCGGGATCGACGATGCCACAGGGTGGGGTCGACCAGACGCCGATACGCGCGCCCTCGAGGCTTCGCGGTATTGTATCGAGTGGTGGCATGCGCGCCGGCCCTTGCAGCCAATCCTTTGGATCGACGCCCGACATGGCGGCCAGCATGGAGGCCGCATCATCCACCCGTCGCGTCATCGGCCCGATATGGGCGACCGTTCCGAACGCACTCGCCGGGTAAGCCGGGACCCGACCATAGCTCGGCTTCAATCCGACGATGCCCGTGAAGGACGACGGGATCCGGATCGATCCGCCGCCGTCCGTCCCAAGATGCAGGACGCCTGCGCCCGTCGCGGCCGCCACGGCGGCGCCACCGGACGATCCGCCCGGCGTGAGATCCGGATCCCATGGGTTGCGTGTGATGCCGCTCAGCGGCCCGTCGGTCAGCGCTTTCCAGCCAAATTCGGGAGTCGTCGTCAGACCAATGATGGTGACGCCCGCCGCCCGCAGGCGCGCGACCGCGGGTGCATCGGCCTCGCAGGGAGAGGTGGGCGTGCTCGGGCTACCGTAGCGGATCGGCCATCCGTCGACCCAGACGATGTCCTTGATGGTCGCCGTGACGCCATCGATCGGCGACAGCGGAGCCCCTTTGCGCCAGCGGGCCTCCGACTCACGAGCAGCGGCGAGCGCGGCCGCCCGATCGATCCGCGTAAAGGCGTTGAAGCGGGCCTGGACGACCTCGGCGCGATCGACCGCCGCAGCAGCGACCTCGACCGGGGAGAGGCGACCGGTCGCATAGCTCTCCCGCAGCGACGCCGACGAGAGCCGGCAGAGCGGATCGGCATCGGATATCGGTGTCGCTTGAGCGGTTACGCCGTCGTTCACCAAAGCCTCGTCCTCCAGCTGATCGAAGGAGGCTAGCCGCAATGTCAAGGAACAGAAAATACCTTTTTGTCCGCGTCGATCGCTATAAAATGCAGTTAGAAACACCCCGGCGGACCGCGATGCCACCATGCGCCAGGCAACTACCCGTTCGGGTGATTGGCCGGCGCTGGAAGATTGTTTAAAAAGACGGATGACCTACCAGCGCTTGGCCCTCACGATCACGTTTGCCGCAGTTCTGCTTGGTCCCGCGAGGGCCGAGGATCAGATCATCGACGCGAAGCCGTGCCGCTTCTTTTGCCAAGCGTGGCGAAACATGTCGCATGACGCCACCGTTGCGGCGAGTGCGCCTGTCGATCCGGGTTACATGCCGTCGGAGCCGCTCCCCGAGGCGGCAGACGGGGCAACGTTGCCTTCGATGTCGGACCTCGCCGCTTCGCCCGGAACCGTGATGGCCTTGAGTCCCGCTGAGCAACGCCAAGCCGCGCGGCAACGCGCCAAGATCAAAGGTCTTTGGCCTGAGGGTCCAGGCGGCGCGCGACAGAAAGCGGCTTACTGACGGGCCTAACGCACCGCTGACGCATTTGAAAATCCGAACGCGATAATCGCTCCGCGATCGAATGATCCGGATGTCATCGAAAAGAGGCGCAACGGCGTTATGCCGCTGTCGGTCGCCTTTGCGCCACATTGCGTCATCCGCCAACTTCCATCAAACATCTGCGCGCGGTCGAACTCCACTCTGAAGTCAGGTGAGGCGAATGGCGAAGATCGACGATTCTCTTTCGAGCGCGGCGGGGCAACGCGCGCTCCGTCGGATCAGGCGTCTCGCGCCGCCGGCTGTCGCAATCGCGGGCGCCGCACTCCTCTCCGGATGTTCACTTCGCTTGCTGGACCCCGCCGGACCCGTCGGCGCGAGCGAGCGGACACTGCTCCTGAACGCTCTTGCGGTCATGCTCTGTATCGTCGTCCCGACCATCGTGGCGACCATCGCTTTTGCCTGGTGGTTTCGGGCCGGCAACACCAAAGCCGAGCACCTCCCGACCTGGGCCTTTTCGGGCCGCGTCGAGATCGTGACGTGGTCCGTGCCGCTCCTGACGATTATGTTTCTGGGCGGGATCGCATGGATCGGCTCGCATGAGCTCGATCCCGCCGTCCCCCTGGCCGGGTCCAAGAAGCCGATCGAGATCCAGGTTGTTTCGCTGGATTGGAAGTGGCTCTTCATCTACCCGGACGAGAAGGTCGCCAGCCTCAACCAATTGGTGATCCCGGCTGGAACGCCGGTGCATTTCTCGCTGACCTCGTCCGGCGTGTGGAACTCGTTTTTCGTGCCGCAGCTCGGCAGCATGATCTACACGATGAGCGGAATGACGACGCAGCTGAACCTGCAGGCCGATCGGGAAGGCACCTACTACGGGATGTCGTCCCATCTCAGCGGCGAGGGATTTGCCGACATGCATTTCGACGTCAAGGCGCTGTCGGGCGATGGCTATGCCGCCTGGTTGCAGCAGGCGCGGAGCGCCTCTGCGACCCTCGATGGCGAGGCCTACAATACTCTTGCAAAGCAGAGTACGAAGAATCCGCCGATGACCTATCGCGTGGCTGATGCGGACTTGTTTCAGAAGATCGTTTCGCTCCGGCTGCCACCTGGGCCGGGGCCTGCGCCTCAACCAGCCTCAGGGTCCGACCCTCACCCTGGACTGACACTTGAGCTCGGCCCGACGCCAGCGCCCGGAGTCGCACAAGGCGCGCCGATCTGCGTCGGATCCCCCAAGGGAGGAAGCTGATCATGTTTGGCAAGCTTACGCTCGCGGCCATCCCGCTCGACCAGCCGATCCCGCTCGTCGCCGGGGGCGTCGTCGTCGTCCTCCTGCTCGGCGTCCTTGGATGGATCATTCTCGCCGGGCACCTGCCGTATCTTTGGAAAGAATGGATCACCTCGGTCGATCATAAGCGCGTCGGCATCATGTATGTGATCCTCGCGCTCGTCATGCTGCTGCGCGGCTTCTCCGACGCGCTCCTGATGCGCTCGCAGCAGGCGCTCGCCTTCAATTCTCCCGGCTATCTGCCGCCCGACCACTACAACCAGATCTTTTCGGCGCATGGCACCATGATGATCTTCTTCGTCGCGATGCCGTTCATGATCGGGCTCATGAATTTCGTGCTGCCGCTCCAACTCGGCGTCCGCGATGTGGCCTTCCCGACGCTGAATTCGGTATCGTTCTGGCTCACGGCCACGGGCGCGCTGCTCATCAATATTTCGCTCGTCGTCGGTGAATTTCAAAAGACCGGCTGGTTGCCCTACCCGCCGCTGTCGGAACTGACCTATTCGCCGGGCGTCGGTGTCGATTACTGGCTCTGGGCGCTGGAAATCTCCGGGATCGGGACGCTGATGACCGGCGTCAATTTCGTGACCACCATTCTTAAGATGCGGGCTCCCGGGATGGGCTATCTCCGCATGCCCATGTTCTGCTGGACCGCGCTCGCGACGAACTTGCTCATCATCGCGTCGTTCCCGATCCTGACGGCGGTCTCGGCCATGCTGCTGCTCGACCGCTATCTCGATTTCCACTTCTTCACCGTGGAGGCTGGTGGAAATTCCATGCTCTTCATGGCGCTGATCTGGGCCTGGGGACATCCGGAAGTCTACATCTTGATCCTGCCGGCCTTCGGGGTCTTTTCCGAGGTTGTCTCGACCTTCTCGAGCAAGCCGCTGTTCGGCTATCGCTCGATGGTGATGGCCACCATGGCGATCTGCCTCCTGGCCTTCATGGTTTGGCTGCACCATTTTTTCACGATGGGAGCGGGCGCGGACGTCAACGGCTTCTTCGGCATCATGTCGATGGTGATCGCCGTGCCGACCGGCGTCAAAATCTTTAACTGGCTGTTCACGATGTATGGCGGCAAAGTCCGCTTCGATACGCCCATGCTCTGGGCTCTCGGCTTCATGGTGACCTTCGTGGTGGGCGGCATGACCGGCGTGCTGCTCGCGGTTCCGCCCGCCGATTTCGTGCTTCACAACTCGGTGTTTCTCGTCGCCCATTTCCACAACGTGATCATCGGCGGTGTGCTATTCGGCGCTTTCGCGGGCTACACCTACTGGTTTCCCAAAGCGACCGGCTTCCGGTTGCATGAGGGATGGGGCAAGGGCGCGTTCTGGTGCTGGCTCGTAGGCTTTTGGCTCGCATTCGGCCCGCTCTACATTCTTGGTCTGGACGGCATGACCCGCCGCCTGCAGCATTACGACGTGCCCGAATGGCGCCCCTGGCTGCTGGTGGCGGCATTGGGCGCCGCCGTGATCCTGTGCGGCATCATTTGTCAGATCATCCAGCTCGTCGTCTCGATCCAGCAACGGGAGGAGCTGCGCGATGTGACGGGCGATCCGTGGGATGGGCGGTCGCTCGAATGGTCGATGGCCTCTCCCCCGCCAGTCTTCAACTTCGCGGTCCTTCCGGATGTCCACGATGAGGAACCCTATTGGGGGATGAAGCATAGCGCGCAGGAGCAGCATCAACTGCCCGACACGCCGGACTATGAGCCGATCGAGGTGCCGCGCAACAGCCCGACCGGCATTGTCTGTGCCTTCTTCGCGACCCTGATCGGCTTCGCGATGATCTGGCACATCTGGTGGCTCGCCATTGTTGGGCTCGTCGGTGCCTATGCGACCTTCGTGGTCTTCGCCTGGCGTGACCGGACCGAATATGAAATTCCGGCCGAAACCGTCGCACGCATCGACGCCGTCAACCGGGCGACGCGCGGCGAAGCCCTGAAAGCGCTGGAGACTGCCTCGTGAGCGCCACCTCTGCCTTCGCGCCGCCGGACGCGGGCCGCAAACCGGCTCATGAACATGATCCCTATCGGGTTGGGCGCGGATCGGGCGACGACAACGAGGCCACCGGTCATGGCAGCGGAGGGCCCTCGCCCAAGCGCATCGTCGTCGGCTACGGGTTCTGGATCTTCATTCTTTCCGACATCATCACCTTCTCGACGTTCTTTGCCGCTTACGCTGTCCTGAAGGATAATACGGCAGGGGGTCCGTCCGGAGCTCAATTGTTCGATCGCGGCAGTGTCGGGATCGAAACGGTGTTGCTTCTGCTGTCGAGCTTCACGTGTGGCATGGCGGGGCTGGCGCTGAGGTTCAAGAACCTGTTGTGGTTTCAAGTGACGATGCTGGCAACGGCGGCGCTCGGGGTCGGGTTTCTGGTGCTTGAGGTGCATGAATTCGCCGGCCTCATCGCGCAAGGCGCGGGACCGAGCCGCTCCGCCTTTCTGTCGGCGTTCTTCACGCTCGTCGGCTGCCACGGCCTCCATGTCACGGTCGGCATCCTCTGGCTTCTCACCATGATGGCTCAGGTCTTGGCGAAAGGGTTTCGCGACGACATCATCCGCCGAACCGCCTGTTGGGCCCTCTTTTGGCACGCGCTCGATATAGTCTGGGTCGGCGTCTTCACGGTCGTTTATCTGATGGGAGTTAGCGCATGAGCCCGCACCACGGTTCATCGTCGCGCCCGACGCGCAAAGCGCGATGGGGCATCACCTTCGGCGTGCTCCTCGTTGGGCTGCTCGGCCTCCTGCCCCGCAAGCGCCATGCAACGGCGGCGGTCGCGGTTGGATCGGTCGACATCGCGCGGAGCGACATTGCGATGCCGTCCGCAACCTCGGACGCGGGCTCGCGCAGTCCCGACCGCGGGAGAACGCATCACCGGGATGCCGCACCCGGCGAGCACCACCCGGATGAAGGAGATCTGAAATCCGGCGTCAGATCCTACGTGATCGGACTCGGACTTGCGGCCTTACTCACGGCCGGTTCTTTCTACATCTCCTCGTCGACCCTCGTGTACGGACCGGCCGTGTTCGTGGCCTTGATCGTCTTCGCGATCGCCCAGATCGGCATTCATCTCGTGTTCTTCTTCCACCTGACGACATCGCCGGACAACATCAACAACGCGATGGCGCTCGCCTTCGGCGTCTTGATCATCGGGCTGCTGATCGGCGGATCGCTCTGGATCATGGGACACATGAACCACAACATGATGCCGATGAGCGGCATGACGCAGACACAACCCTAAGGCTCGCAGGCAAGACGGGGACCTGCGAGCGGGTTGGCATTGAGAGCGGCGGCGAACAGTTGCAATAAGCCGGAGACGCCGTAAGCTCCCGGTATCGGCCCTCTCGATCAGGACCGCCGCAAAGCCCGGCTTCGAAGATTGTCGAGCATGACCGCGAGAAGCAGGATGAGCCCGCGCACCAGATATTGGTAGAAGGCCTGGATATTCAGAAGGTTCATCGCATTCTCGGCGATTCCCAGGATCAGCACGCCCACCACAACGCCCGAGATGGCGGCCCGGCCACCGGCCAACGAAACCCCGCCCAGCACGCAGGCCGAGATCACCGACAATTCAAGTCCGGTCGCGGCATTGGGTTGGCCGCTGGTGATGCGCGAGGCGAGCAATACGCCGGCAATGCCGCACATCACGCCCTGGATCGCGAAGATCCAGATGCGGGTTCGCGCCACGTCGACGCCGGCGAGGCGCGTCGCGTCGGGATTACCGCCAACCGCCAGCACATTTCGCCCGAACACCGTCCGATTGAGCACGAAGCCGAACGCGGCGAGGCAGAGCACCATCACCCAGACCGGGGTCGGAATGCCGAAGACCGCCGTTTGGGCGATGGAGTAGAATGCCGGTTCGTTCACGCCCACGGCTCGGCCGTTGCTGGCGATCAGCGCCAAGCCGCGCACGATCTGCAGCGTCGCCAGCGTCGCGATGAGCGCATTGATGCGAAGGCGGGCGATGACCACGCCGTTCACGATCCCGACCGCCAACCCGGCGAGAAGCGCCAGCCCCACCCCAAGCGTGACACTCCCGGTCGCATTCGATCCCATGACGGCGGCCATGCCCGCAAACGCGACAGTCGAGCCGACCGACAGATCGAAATCGCGCGAGGCGAGGCATAGCATCATGCTGCCCGAGACGATCCCGATGGTGACGACCGATTGCAGCAACCCCAGCATGTTGCGCTCGGTGAAGAAGTTCGGAACCAGAAAGGCCACGGCCGCAAAGGCGACCACGAACAACACGACGAGGCCCTGATCGCCCAGGATGAGCCGGCGCAGGTGGTTCATGAATCGTGGTCTCCTGGGAGGGCAGCGGCAAGGATGGTGTGTTCGTCGAAGGCGCCGCGTTTGAATTCGGCCACGACCTGCCCCTCGCGCATCACGAGGATGCGGTCGCAGATGCCCATCACCTCGGGCAAGTCGCTCGAGACGACGCCAACCGCGAGCCCCTTCTCGGCGAGGTCGTAGAGGATGGCATAGATTTCGGCTTTGGCGCCGACATCGATGCCGCGTGTCGGCTCGTCGACGAGCAAGACCTTGACGTCAGGCTCGGCGAGCCAGCGGGCCAGGATCGTCTTCTGCTGATTGCCGCCCGACAGGTTCACGATGTCCTGTTTTCGGCTGGGCGTGCGGACACGCAGTTTTTCGATGAAGCCGTCTGCCACGCGCGCCTCTTGGGCGCGATCGATGAGCCCGAACGGCGAAAAGTGCCGCCGCGTCGAGATCACGATATTCTCCTCGACGGAGCGACCTTGAACGATGCCGTCCGCCTTGCGGTCCTCGGGGCACATGACAAGCCCGACCCCGATAGACCCCTTCGGCGTCGCCGTGACGGTTCTGCCCGCGAGCGTCACGTCACCGCCTTGGCGGGCATCGGCACCGTAAACCAAGCGAAACAGTTCGGTGCGACCTGCCCCGACGAGGCCAAAGAAACCGAGAATCTCGCCCGCCGCGATCGAGAAGCTGGCCGGCACCGGCAGCCGTGCACCCGCAATACCGCGGACCGTCAGCACCTCGTCGCCAAGCCGTCTCGCGCGCCAACCCCAAATGTCCTGGATCTCCCGGCCGACCATGCGCTGCACGATCTCGTCGCGGGTGATCCCTGCCATCGAGGCGAAATGAGCGGCGACGCGTCCGTCACGCAAAACGGTGGCGCCGTCGCACAGGCGGAACACCTCGTCGAGCCGATGCGAGACGTAGAGGATGATTTTGCCGCGAGCGCGCAAGCTTTCGATGAGGCGGAACAGCACCTCGCTCTCGTTGGCCGACAGCGAAGAGGTTGGCTCGTCGAGCGCAATGACCTTGGCGTCGTCCATGACGGCTTTGGCGATCTCGACCATCTGGCGTTGACCAATGGAGAGATGCACCACCTTGGTCCGTGAAGCGATGCCGCCCCCGACCGTCGCGAGCGCGGCCTCGGCTCGCTCATGCAAAGCCCGAAACGACACCAGCCCGCCCCGGTTCGGAAAACGGCCGAGAGTGAGGTTTTCGCCGACTGTGAGCTCCGGCACGAGTTGGAGTTCCTGGTGCACCACGGCGATGCCGGCCGCCATGGCGTCCTTGACGGTCGCAGGACTGAACGGCGTCCCGCCCATCGTGATCGTGCCCTCGTCGGCGCGGTAGTCGCCGCCGAGGATCTTGATGAAGGTCGACTTACCCGCTCCGTTCTCGCCGAGCAGGCCGTGCACGGTCCCGGCCGGCACCGCGAATGAGACGCCCTTGAGGGCTTGAACGCCTGGAAATCCCTTGGCGATGTTGTCGACCCGCAGCACGGGGACCTCGGCGTTCATGCGATCCCCCTTACTGGATGCCGAGGCCCTGGCGCACCTTGGCATAGTCGTCCCGCGTCGCGAGTTGACCCGCCGTCTGGGTGAGCGTGGGCGGCATTTGGTCCTTGGTGATCCAATCGAACATATCGGTCGCGGTCTCGTAACCGTGCCGCTTGGGCGAGATGATCACGGTCGCGACGAAGCCGGTGGGCTGGCTTTTCTTGAATTCGTTGATGGCCGAATCGGCACCGCCGATGCCCACACCAATCACGTCAGCGGGCTTGATCCCGACCGACTCGGTCGCACGAACGGCGCCGAGCACCGCCTCGTCGTTGAGACCGATAGCGGCCCAATGCTTCACGTCGGGATGGGCGTTGATCACGGTCGTGGCGGCATTCAGCGCCGCCTCGGTGTCGGTCTTATCTTGCGGCGCGTTGAAGATGTTGGCTTGCGGCAAGCCGGCCTTCAGCAGCATCGCGGTCGCGCCATCCACCCGATCCTTGGCGGTCGGAAGCTGATCATAGGAGACGCGAATCACGCCGAGATCCTTGAGATCCCAGCCCCGTGCCTTCGTTTGCTCGGCAATGGTCTGGCCGACCAACTCCCCGATTTTGCTGGCCGAGATGCCCATGTGAGGCACGGCTTCGAGCGGCTTGCCCGCGCCGTCGACCAAGCGGTCGTCGACCGTCATCATCTTGAGCTTGTTGGCCTGGGCCTTGGCCGCAAGCGCCGGGCCAAGGTTGACGTCGGGCGTGCAGATGATGAAGCCCTGAGCGCCTTGCGCGCCAAGGTTGTCGATGGCCGCCAAGGCTTTTTCGCCGTCCTCGGCTCCGATCTTGACGACCGTGAACCCCTTCTCCTTGCCGGCCTGATCCGCGAATTTCCACTCGTCCTGAAACCAGGGTTCCTCGGGCTGCTTCACGACGAAACCGATTTTGGTGTCGGCCGCAAAAGCCGATCCGAGCAGGCTTCCGGCCATCAGGCCGGCCAATGTCAATGATCTGATTGCACGCTTCATTGTCAGTCCTCCTTGAGTGTCGACTGGACGTTGACCGCCCATCGTGTTCTTGGGCACCGGCCTCAGCGGCAGGCTGCCATCAACTCGTCTAGCCGGATGCCCTCAACCAAAACGTCCGACGTTTTTGCAGACGGCACCCGCTCGGTCGGCCAAAAACTCTCAAGTCGTGAACACTATTGATCGTACCTAACTTGCTTTTGATACGATCAGATTGCATGCTGGGTCAAGAGCGAACACGATTGTCCTGCCAATGCTGGTTGTGCGCTGCAACAATTCAGCGTTTGATGAATCACGAGAGACCTCCATTAGATATGATCTAATGGAGGGCGAATGGGGAGATGGGCGTGAAGATCACAGCTATTCGGACGCGCGTCGTCAATGCGGAGATGCGCAACTGGGTCTTCGTGCGGGTCGAAACCGACGTGCCAGGCCTCTATGGCTGGGGCGAGGCGACGTTGGAATGGAAAACACGAGCGGTCGTCGGCGCCGTCGAGGATCTCGCTCCCTTGGTGCTTGGGCGCGATCCGCGCGACATCGAGCAGGCCGTCAGGGTCATGAAGAAGCAGTCGTTCTGGAGGCTCGGCGCCATCGGCATGAGCGCGATTTCGGGGATCGAAATGGCCTTGTGGGATATCATGGGCAAACATTTCGGCGTGCCCGTGTGGCGCCTGCTTGGCGGCAAGGTGCGAGACAAGGTGGCGGTCTATACCCACCTCGGACTGGGCGATATGCGGGCCGTCTACGAAACCATGGATGCCGATCCCCTCGTGCTGCGCGCTCAAGAGTTGATGGCGAAAGGCTATCGGGCCTTCAAGGCGGTGTTCATTCCCTACACGCATTTCCACGCGCCACTGCCTGAGGTCGACAAAGTGGGTCGGCTGATGGAGGCGCTCCGCAAGGCGGTCGGCCCGGAGATCGAGATCATGGTCGACTTCCACGGCCGACCCGCCTCCGCAGCGGCGGCACTGCCCTATATTCAAGCGCTCGAGCCCGGCCGCCCGATGTTTGTAGAGGAGCCCGTCCCACCCGGCGATACGGCCGGCCTGAAGGCACTCGTCGGTCGCACAAGCATCCCCTTGGCGACCGGCGAGCGGTTGGTCGAACGCTCGGAGTTCGTCGAACTGCTGGCCGCCAACGCCGTGGCGGTGATCCAGCCCGACATCTGTCATTGCGGCGGCCTGCTCGAGGCCAAGAAAATTGCGGCTCATGCGGAATCGGTGGGTGTCGGCGTTGCGCCGCATAATCCGCTCGGCCCCATCGCGGGCGTCGCGGCTCTGCATTTCGCCGTCTCGACGCCCAACCATATGATCCAGGAAGAGATGGTTGGCGCCGTTCCCTGGTATTTCGAGGTGGTCCAAGGGCCAATCTGGATGGTCGACGGCTTCTGGCAGGTGCCTGAGGCGCCCGGCCTCGGCATCGAGGTAGACGAAGAGGCCTGCGCCCGGCACCCCTATGCTCAGGAGGTGCTGCACACGCAAAATGCCGTGCTGGGCGACGGCACCGTGGTGGACTGGTGAGCCCCGTGCCCGGCCGGCTCGCCGGCAAAGTTGCGATCATCACCGGAGCTGGGCGCGGCATCGGCGAGGCCACGGCACGCGCCTTCGTGCGGGAGGGCGCGTCCGTCGTGGTGGCCGAACTCGACGCGACAACCGGCGCCGCGACGGCGGCGGCTTTGTCGGCGAGCGGTTCTGCTCTCTATCTGCCCTGCGACGTGACCGACCCCGACTCGATCGATCGGGTCGTTGCGGCCACGCTGTCGTCATTCGGCCGCATCGACATCCTCGTCAACAACGCCGGCATCAACGTGTTTCACGAGCCGTTGGACACCAGCGAGGCCGAATGGCGCCGCTGCTTCGCGGTCGACCTCGACGGTGTATGGCGAATGAGCAAAGCGGTGCTGCCCGCCATGCTCGAGCGCCGCGACGGAGCCATCATCAACATCGCTTCCTCGCATAGCTTCAGCATCATCCCAGGTTGCTTTCCCTATCCGGTCGCAAAGCACGGCCTGCTTGGCCTCACGCGCGCGCTTGGAATAGACTATGCGGCGCGCGGCGTGCGTGTGAACGCCATCGCGCCGGGCTATGTCGAGACACAGATCGCAGTCGATTATTGGAACACGTTCCCGGACCCGGAGGCCGAACGTCGGCGGACCTATGACCTGCATCCCCCCAAACGCATCGGCCGACCGGAGGAAGTGGCGATGACGGCGGTGTTTCTCGCCTCCGACGAGGCCCCGTTCATCAACGCGGCCTGCATCGTGATCGATGGGGGCCGTTCCGTGCTCTATCATGAGTGACGGCGCGCGGCCGATCGCCGTCGCGGCGATGGAACACGCGATGCCGCTCGACACCACCGGACAAGCCACGTCGACCCCCCTCCCCGCCGAGCGCGAGGCCGGGAACGGCAGCCGCGTCCATGATTCGCTCGTCAACATCCTTGGGCGGCATATCCTTGGGGGCACCTATAAGCCGGGTGAAATGTTGCCCCGCGAGGAGGAGCTCGGCGCCATGCTCGGCGTCAGTCGCACCTCGCTGCGTGAGGCCGTCAAGGTGCTCTCTGCCAAGGGGCTGGTCGAGGCGCGCCGCCGCGTCGGCGTCCGCGTCAGAGCCCGGGAAGACTGGAGCCTTCTCGACCCCGCTGTCTTAAGCTGGCATCCCAATATCCAGGATGACGCGGAACTGATGGCCGGCTTGATCGAGGCGCGTCGCATCATTGAGCCGGCGGCTGCCGAACTCGCCGCTCGGCGTGCTCAGGGCTCGGATCTGGCGGCGATCGAGGCGGCCTTCGCGGCGATGACAGCGTCGGTGCCGACTGACTTCGACCGCTACTGCAAGGCGGATCTTGCCTTTCACCGCGGGGTCATCAGAGCCAGCCACAATGTCGTGCTGCGTGGGCTGGCCGGCTTGATGGAGGCCGCGCTGAATGCCTCTTTCACGATCACCAACACGTTTATGGAGCGCCAAGCTCGCGCACTCTCGGTCCACGGGCGGGTCTTGGAGGCGATCAGGATGCGAGACACGGCCGGTGCGGGCACAGCCATGGCCCGCCTGCTCGACCTTGCGGCGGAGGATCTGCACCTCGATTAAAGCGGTGGATGAGGGGAACGGAGCGGGGCCGGTCGACAGGTGACGCAATCCCATCGGCGGCTGCGCGCAGACGCGACGGGACGCCGACGAAGCCATCACGATCATGACCCCGACGGGCGGTGGTTACGGGGCGGTGTCAGGGCGAAATCGATACGTCCCGCTTCGGCATGGCGGGGTCTGACGCCAGCATTTGCTTGTGCTCGTCACGCAACGCAAGTCATCCTAGTCACAGAATTGTGCCTTCTTGCAGCTTTATGCGGCAGGCACCTTATGACGGGCATGTCGAAGCGAACGCGAGCCCCGAGAAGGTCAAGAATCTTCTTTCACAGGGGCGGCGACGAGCTTCAACCTCTCCAAACGAGGATCATCCCGTGAAGAAGATCGGCTTCTTATCCTTTGGGCATTGGTCGCCTGCTCCGCAGTCTGGCACGCGTTCGGCACGCGACGTCTTGCTGCAATCGATCGACCTCGCGGTCGCGGCCGAAGAACTCGGGGTCGACGGCGCCTATTACCGCGTCCATCATTTTACACGCCAGCTCGCGTCACCCTTTCCTTTGCTGGCGGCGATCGGCGCAAAGACGAGCCGCATCGAAATCGGCACCGGCGTGATCGACATGCGCTACGAGAACCCGCTCTATATGGCGGAAGATGCGGGCGCGGCCGATCTCATTAGCGGCGGCCGACTCCAACTCGGCATCAGTCGCGGCTCGCCCGAACAGGCGATCGACGGCTGGCGCCACTTTGGCTATGCACCGGCCGAAGGCGAAAGCGATGCCGATATGGGCCGTCGCCATGCCGAAGTGTTCCTCCGCGCGCTGAAGGGCGAGGGCTTTGCGGAGCCGAGCCCTCGGCCGATGTTCCCGAACCCGCCGGGGCTGCTGCGCCTCGAGCCGCACTCGGAGGGGTTGCGGGATCGCATCTGGTGGGGATCGGCCTCGAACGCCACGGCGGTCTGGGCGGCCAAGCAGGGAATGAACCTGCAGAGCTCGACCCTCAAGGAGGATGAGACGGGCGAGCCCTTCCACGTGCAACAAGCCAAGCAGATTCGCCTGTATCGCGAGACGTGGGCGGCGGCTGGACAGACACGGACGCCTCGCGTTTCGGTGTCGCGCTCCATCTTCGCGCTGATGAACGACCGCGACCGAGCCTATTTTGGCCAAGGCGACAGCCGCGATCAGATTGGCTACATTTCCGACGAGATGCGCGCGATTTTCGGCCGCTCCTATGCGGCCGAGCCTGACAAACTGGTCGAACAGCTCAGGGCCGACGAGGCCATTGCCGAAGCCGACACCTTGCTTCTCACCGTGCCGAACCAGCTCGGCGTCGCCTATAATGTTCACGTCATGGAGGCGATCCTGAAGCATGTGGCTCCGGCACTCGGCTGGCGCTGATACCTCGGTCATCCGGTAGCGGCGTCCTTGTCACTCTCGACGTGCAAGGTCGTCGGCACCGGGAGCGTATCGGGCGCAAGGTCCTTCGGACGAGAGCGACGCCATGAACGGGAGCGACCCGCGCGGCCAAGGCTGGCGCTTGCCAGTCGACCCCCTCTGACGGCAGTCTGCTCGACAAGACGATCAGAGCGTGTATGCCTGGGTTTCATATCGTTGGCGGCAGGACACGGAAGTCCAAATCATGATCACACACATCGGAAATGGCGGTTTGGGCGACGATAAGACTGCGTCGTTTGAGCGTCGGTCGGGTCTCATCAACCGTCGATCCTTCGTGCTCGGCTCGGCCGCTGGTCTCGGCGTTCTGGGGCTCGCGGGCTGCGCGACATCCGACTTCATGAGTCTCGCGGAAGCCGAGAAGGTCTACGGGCCGGTGCCTGCGGAAAAGTTTCCTATTCCGGCGGTCGATGTCAGCAAAATCAACCCGAAATACTATCGCCGAACAGTTCGCTACGACACCAAGGAAGCGGCCGGGACCATCATCGTCGATCCCCACAATTACTACGTCTACCGCGTCGAGGGCGATGGATCCGCCACGCGTTATGGCGCCAACGTCGGCCGCGATGGTTTCCGGTGGAGCGGTGACGCTTACGTGGGACGCAAGGCCGAATGGGCGACCTGGACGCCGCCCAAGGAGATGATCCAGCGCCAGCCGGAAGCGGCCAAATACGCGAAAGGCATGCCGGGAGGCCTTGAAAACCCGCTGGGTGCCCGCACACTCTATCTCTATCAGAACGGCGCCTATACGCTTTTCACGATCTACGCCAGCAGCGAGCCAACATCGATCGGCACAGGCATCACGAGTGGCTGCGTCGGCCTGATCAGCCAAGACATGATCCACCTTTACGAGAGAACGCCGGTCAAGACCAAAGTGGTCGTGCTGGCGGCCTAAGCGGCGTCGTGCCCGCCGAGGCGCGGCGCAGGCGGCCAAGAGCCAAGGCTCGGTCGCCGCGACGCGAAAACCGCCCCTGTTGCTCTCGATCAAACGCGGTCATCACGACATGATCAGCCCGCCATCGACGTTGACGGTCTGGCCCGTGATATAGGAGGCGTCGTCGCTGGCCAGAAAGGCGACAAGTCCCGCCACGTCGTCACCTGAGCCGGCCCGAGCCATCGGAATATTGCGGACCCATTCGGCCATCAACTCGCCGGGCTTGTAGTCGCCGAGCAGCTTGCCCCAGGCCGCATCGTTATAGGCCCACATATCGGTTTCGATGATCCCGGGGCAGAACGCGTTGACCGTGATGCCCTCTTTGGCGACCTCCTTGGCGAGGCTTTGCGTGATGCCCACGACCCCGAACTTCGAGGCGGCGTAATGCGGCGTGTAGATAAAACCCTGGCGCGCCTGGCCTGAAGCCGTGTTGATGAGCCGGCCACCCGAGCCGTGCTTACGGATGCGGCGGATAGCCTCCTGGCAGCAGAGGAACACCCCCTTGGTGTTCACATCCATGATCTTGTCCCACTCGCTTTCGGTCATGGCCTCAATTTTTGCGATGGTAATCACGCCGGCGTTCTGCACCGACACGTCGACACGCCCGAAGGCGGCTTCGGCAGCGTCGTAAAGCGCGACCACGCTGGCTTTGTCGGTCACGTCGCCGACGAAGCTGATCGCCTTGCCGCCGTCAGCCTGGATGGCGGCCGCGACCTCTTCGACGCGTGGTTCGTTGGCGCTGACCATCACCGAGGCCCCTTCGCGGGCGAACCGATGCGCGATCGCCGCACCGATGCCCCGGCTGGCGCCGGTAATCACAATGGTTTTGCCCTCGAACCGCGTCGATGTGGGAGCCTGCATAGGGGTTGTCCTTTCGGGTCGGATCAGGAAATCGTCGCGGGTTCGGGGTCAGGCGCGATCAACCGCTCGGCCGTGAACACGTCGGTGATAAGAATATCGATATAGCCGCCGACCAGAGCCGCCCGGATCGCAGCCGTTTTCCTGGCTCCTCCGGCCACCGCGACGACGCGCTTGGCCGCCTTTACTTCGGCGAGCGCGATCCCGATCACGCGGTCGTTGAGCGGCGTGATGACGGGAGCACCCGCAGCATCGAAGAAACGCAGCCCCATGTCACCGACGGCGCCCTGCTCGGCCAGATCGTCGAGCTCCTTCCGCGTAAAAGCGTTGCCGGAATTGGCCAGCATTTTGGACGGCGTCATCGCCCCGATGCCCACGAAGGCCAGTGTCAAGCGCGAGAAATAACCGAGCGTTTCGGCCACGAAGGGATCCTGCAGGAGGGCGGCGCGGCTCTCCGGCGAGCCGGTCACGCCAGGCGCCGGCAGGAATTGCGGCGACGATCCCGTCAGTTGCGCCATCCGCATCACCAGATGCTGAGCATGCGATTGAACCGAAGGGCTGCCGATGCCGCCGAGGATCTGCACGACCTGAGAGGCGCGCACCCGCTTGAGCGGTGTGATCGAATCCACCATGCGGAGCAGCGACGAACTCCAGGACGACAGGCCGATGACCTCGTCGTCCATGACGGTCGTCTCGACAAAATGAGCGGCGGCATCGCCGATGGCGGCGATGACGGATTCTTCGGTTTCGCTCACGCTTTCCGCGACGATCGCCTGTTCGATCCCGTATTGGTCGCGCAGCTTGGCTTCGAGGTCCATGAAGACCCCCGGCGGCGGCGTGATCGAGATGCGGACGATCCCCTCATCGACGGCTCGGCTGAGAAGGCGGGAAATCCGCGCTTGAGGAATATGAAGCGCCTCGGCGATCTCGGCCTGCTTCCGGGCCTCGACGTGGTACATCTGGGCGATGCGGGTCATGAGGCGGAGGTCGTCGGCCCTGGACATCGTGGTTCTGCTCGCTCGCTGCCTGTTACCTCGCCGGACCCGGGAAGTTGCACGAGCTTTAAGGCATTGTGGCCCTGCCTCAAGCCGCCTTGAGGCCGCGAGCCACGCTGCGACACACGAATATCGATCGTCGGAGAGAGCCGACTTTACCAGCACTCGAAGCCGCCATCGACGAGCAGGTCGACGCCCGTCACGAACGAGGCGGCGCGACTGAGCAGAAAAACGACCGGTCCGACCATCTCGTCGACCGCCGCCATGCGGCCCATCGGCGTCTCGCTTTCGAAGCGCTTGACCTGCTCTGCGACCTCCGGACGAAGGTTCATTGGTGTCGACGTGTAGCCAGGGCTGACCGAATTGACACGCAGCCCCTGCTCGACCCATTCCATCGCGAGCGACTTGCTGAGATGCACGACACCGGCTTTTGAGGTGTTGTAATGCGCCTGCAGGATGCCGCGATTGACGATCGAGCCCGACATCGACGCGATGTTGACGATCGCACCCCGCTTGCGCGGCAGCATCACCTTGGCCTCTGCCTGGCACGCGAGGAAGACGCCCGTCAGATTGATGTCGAGCATGCGCTGCCATTGGGCGAGCGGCATTTCCTCGGCCGGGGCCGCATTGGCAATACCGGCGCAATTGACCGCGAGATCAAGAGGTCCGAGTGCCGCCTCTGCATCCGCCACGGCCGCCACGAGAGCGTCGGCCTGCGTGACATTGCCGGCCAGCGCTATCGCGCGGCGGCCGTGGGCCTGGATGGCCGCGACGGTGGCGGCGATCCCGGCCGAGTCCGGGAGATCGAAACAGGCGACGTCAGCGCCCGCCTCCGCGAGCCCGATTGCCAGGCGTTGGCCGATGCCGCTGCCTGCGCCGGTCACGAACGCGACCTGCCGACCCAAACTGAAAATGTCCATATTCGCCTTCTCCCGGCTGTGCCGTCTCAGTGCGTCGCCCGTTCCATGACGGAGATGCGGTTGGCTTGCGTATGATCGAGAATGCCTCGGTTCATGCCACGGCTCAGCACCATGACGCGGTGCGACAGGCCCAAAACTTCGTCGAGGTCGGAACTGACCACGATGACCGCGAGACCTTCCCGGGCCAGAGCCGCGATCACGTCGTAAATCTGGGCACGGGCGCCGACGTCGATGCCGCGCGTGGGCTCGTCTAAAATCACGATCTTGGGTCGTCGAGCGATGCTCTTGGCCAGCACCACTTTTTGCTGATTGCCGCCGGACAGGTGGTTGGCCGGCTGCCCCGCAGACCCTTTGATGCCGAAGCGGCGGATGTTCTCGTCGGCAAAGCGCCGCACCGCTCCGGGCGTGACGAAGCCGCTCGGCGCGACCCGCGGGTAATTGCCGAGCGCGATATTGTCGCCGATTGTATGTTCGAGCACGAGGCCCTGCGCCTTGCGGTCTTCGGGCACGAGGACGATGCCGGCCGCGAGGCTGTCGGCCGGACTTTTCGGCACGAGCGGCTTGCCCTCGACCGTGATGGTGCCGGAGGCAATCGGATCCGCACCCGCAATGGCGCGCATCAATTCGGTCCGGCCCGCTCCGACGATGCCGGCGACGCCGAACACCTCCCCGGCCTTCACCGAGAAAGACACGTCCGTGAAGGTCTTTGCCGGTGAGGTCAGCCGCTCGACGCGCAGCACCTCTTTGCCGTTCAGGGGCTCGATCGTGGGGAACATACGCTCGAGCGAGCGGCCCACCATGGCTTCGACCAGCGTCTTGACCGGCACCTGGGCGGTGGCGTAATAGCCCACCACATGCCCGTCGCGCAGCACCACCACACGGTCGGCGATGCGGGCGATTTCGTCCAGGCGGTGGCTGATATAGATGAAGCCCATGCCGCCGAGCTTCAGCCGCTCGATCTGCGCGAAGAGGTGGTCGGTCTCCCCGCCCCCCAATGCTGCCGTCGGTTCGTCGAAGATCAGAAAGCGTGCGTTGAGCGTCAGCGCCTTGGCGATCTCGACCTGCTGCTGCGCCGCCACCCGCAGATCGCGGACGAGCGTCGCGGGCGATACATCCAGCCCGAGGCTGCGCAGGTTTTCGGCGGCGCGACGCGCCATCCCGGCGCGATCGACCCTGCCGTTTTTGGTCGGGAGCCGCCCGACGAACACGTTTTCGGCGATCGACAGATCGGGAAGAAGACGCATTTCCTGGTGAATGAGGCCGATGCCCTGATGCAGGGCATCGGCGGGGCTGGTGGGCGCATAGGGTTGGCCATTCCAGGTCATCGTGCCGGAGGTCGGCGGAACGAGCCCTGCGATCACGGAGGAGACGGTTGATTTACCGGCTCCGTTCTCGCCGAGCACCGCCACGACTTCACCGGGGCGCACGTCGAGATCGACGTCGCGCAACACCGTAATCGGTCCGTAGTGCTTGGTGATCCGGCGGATCGACAGCCCTTCGCTCGGACCTGGTGTGTCACCGTTCGACATGGAGCCCTCCCCGGCCCTGTTGCCACGCCCGCTACCACTCGGCAGCCAGCGCAGTCATCGTGTCGCCGCGGTGAGCGGGTCGCGCACCGCGGCAGTTGTGTCGCTCAGGGATGGTTGGCGATATAGCCGTCCACATTGTCCTTGGTGGTCAGGGCCGCATCCTGCAGCTGCTCGGCCGGCACCTTTTTGCCGGCCACGAGATCCAGCGCCGACTGAAGCGCGAGCTTGCCCATAAACTGGGTCCGCTGGGTCATGGTGGCGTCGAGCGTGCCATCCTTGACGGCTTTCAAGCCGGCCAGGTCGCCATCGAAGCCGAACACATAGACTTTGTGATCGACGCCAGCGGCCTTCACGGCCTGCGCGGCCCCGAGCGCGAGCGCATCGGCCCGGCCGAAGAAGATGTTGATGGTGGGGTCGCGCTGCAGCATGTTCTGGGCAATGTTGAAGCCTTCGTCCTTCATCCACATCTTCGAGGCTTCACGCGTGACCTCCTTGATGCCGGGGCAATTCGTCATCGCTTCCTTGAAGCCTTTGTCGCGGTCCTGCTCGGGCGTCGTGCCGATCTGTCCCTGAATGATCGCGAGCACGCCCTTGCCGCCGCTGTCCTTGCAGGCGTAGTCGCCGAGAGCCTTGGCGGCGACGACCGAGTTGGTGGCGATGAACGTGTCGCCGGGCGCATCGGTCGGGTTGCGGTCGACGGCTACGACCGGAATGCCGGCGGCCTTGGCGGTCTTCACCGGAATGGCGGCAGCGGCGGCGCCGGCCGGGATATAGATCAGCGCTTGGATCTTCTGGTTGACGAGATCCTGGATCTGGCTGACCTGCGTCGCGCCATCGCCCTTGGCGTCGACCGTAATGACCGTCACGCCCATGTCCTTGGCGTTCTTTTCGACGGATTGCTTGATTTGGTTGAAGAAGTCAGCCTGCAGATTAGCGACCGCCAAGCCGATCTTGACTGGCTCGGCCGCGCTGGCCGTGCCGAGAGCCAATGGCGATGCCGCCATGGCGAGGGTCGCGGCGAACAGCAGAATACGTCTACGCATGGTGTTTCCTCACGGGTTATGTGGTTTTCTCTGTCTACCAAGACGACGACGTTGCGCCGGCCCGATCTCGTTTACCGGCGTCGCCGGATGAGGGTATCGAAGGCGACGGCCGCCGCGATCATGACGCCGATGATGACGTCCTTGTCGTAGGTCTGCGCGCCGATCTGGCTGAGGCCGCTGTTGAGCACACCGATGATCAGCACGCCGATCAGGGTGCCGCCGATGCTGCCGACGCCGCCCGACAGGCTGGCGCCGCCGATCACCACGGCCGCAATGGCGGTGAGCTCATAGCCGAGCCCGTCGTAGGGCTGCGAGGTCTGCAGACGTGCCGCATTGGCCATGCCGGCGATTGCCGAGAGGGCGCCGGCCACGACATAGACGCTGATCAGATAAAAGCGCACCGGGATGCCAGCCAGGCGAGCAACCTCGGGATTTCCGCCGATCGCATAAAGATTGCGACCCGCCGGGCGATATTTGAGGAACGCACAAGTGGCGAGAACCAGCAGCAGGAAAAAAGCCGTCGTGGCCGTGATGACGCCGAAATAGCGGTAGGTATTCAGCCGGTTCAGCGCATCCGGCCAACCCGACACGACGTTGCCGTCCGTGTATTTGTTGGCGAGACCGCGTGTGATCGTCATGGTCGCCAGCGTCGCGATAAAGGGCGGGAGCCGCGCATAGGTGACCAGCATGCCCGAGACGAGCCCCGCCACACCGCCAATCGCAATCCCGCAGATCAGCGCCGGAATAAACGGCATTCCAACGATCGAGAACAGCCAGCCGGTCGTCATCGCGGCGAAAGCCAGCACGGATCCGACCGATAGATCGATCCCCCCGGTGATGATCACCAGCGTCATTCCGATCGCCAGGATGCCATAGACCGTCACCTGATCGAAGATGATGATGGCGTTCTGCAGCGTGAAGAAATGCTGGGCCTTGAAGGCGAAGAAGACGTAAAGCGCGATCAGCCCAATCAGCGGCCCCCAGACACCCGAGGTCAGGTCGAGCTTGAAGCGGGGCACGGCACCGACGGGTTCTTTGGTCTGCACGGTCATCCAGATGTCCTCCCTTGTGTCGTTCACGGTCTTCGCCGCGTTCAAGCCGCATCCGGCATCGGGTCACGGAAGCGCGATCGTTCGACCGCGCGACGCCAGCGCTCGCGCGCGCCGCGCCTCGTCGCCTCGGACAGGCGGGGCTCGAACATGTCGAGCCGAGGTTGACGATCGGCAAGCTGCGCCTCCGTCCACAAGCCAATCTCGAGACCCGCAAGCTGAATGACGCCGAGCGCCGACAACTCGGCCGTGCTGCCTCGGAGGATCGGGCGACCGATCAGATCGGCTTCGGCCTGCATCAGATCGTCATTTCGGGTCGGGCCGCCATCGACGAAGAGGCGGCCCAGCGGGGTCGAGCCCCGGTGGATGGCATCGATCACGTCGGCGATCTGGTGCGCGATGCTGTCGAGGGCGGCACGGGCCACTGCGGCGCGCGAGGTCCCAAGGGTGAAATTGGTCAGCAGACCGACGGCCTGATCGTCCCACCAGGGAGCGCCAAGCCCGTTGAAGCCCGGAACCAGGGAGACGCCTTGGCTATCGGCGCCCTCCGCGAGCGCCATCAAATCGTCGACCGACAGATTCAATAGGCCGGCAACCCAGCGCAAGGTCGCGCCCGCCGCACGGATATTGCCTTCGGCCGCATGGACGATGCCATCGAGCGACCAGGCGATGGTCTTGCAGACTCCGGGATCAAGCGTCGCTCCGGATGTGACGAGACCCATGACCGAGGATCCGGTTCCTTGCGTCGCCTTGACGTCGCCGGGGCGTTTGGCGCCGTGACCGAAGAGAGCCGCATGCGAATCGGCCATGACGGCGGCAAGCGGCACACCGTCCGGCAAGGGGGCGAGCCCGCGCAGAGCCGGAAACGGACCGTTCGACGGCACGACTCGCGGCAACGCGGCGGCCGGAATGTCGAAAATCTCGAGGAGTTCATCGCTCCACGTTCCGCGATCCACGTCGAGCAATTGCGATCGCGAGGCGTTGCCGGCCTCGACGAGGGCCTCCCCGCCAAACCGGCTCATGAGCCAGCTGTCGATCGTGCCGATGCAGATCGCACCGGCCTTGGCCCGCGTGCGGTCCTGATCGATGCTATCGAGGATCCACCGGGCTTTGAGCGCCGAGAACATCGGATCGAGCGGTAAGCCGCTAATGACCCGCACACGGTCGAGCACCGCCGGACTGCCGATGCTGGCGGCCAGCGCCACGGTGCGCCGGTCTTGCCACGACAAAACCTTCGACAACGGTTGCCCGGTCGCGCGGTCCCACGCGACGACGGATTCCCGTTGCGTGCTCAGGCCGGCCGCAACGATGTCGCCCGCTTGATCCGGCGACACGCAAGCCCGAACCGCCTCCTGAACGCTCGCCCACACGGCCTCGGCATCCTGCTCGACCCAGCCGGGTTGCGGATGCGTTTCGGCGAGCGCCGCCTGACCCTGCGACACGATCGTGCCCGAGCCATCGACCAAGAGACACTTGGTCGAACTCGTTCCCTGATCGATTCCGAGGACGAGGGGCGTCGCCATTAGTCCGACCCCTTGCCCATCAATTCGCGTGCGGCCTTTGCCAGACCGGCCGCGTTGAGCCCGAAATGATCGAGCAGGAACTGAGTGTCGCCGGTCGGCGCGAAGCCCGGAACGCCGAGAATCCGCATCGGAACGGGATGATGCTGCGCCACCAGTTCTGCGATGGCGCCGCCGAGGCCGCCCGACGAGACGGCTTCTTCGGCCGTGACGATGCGGCCCGTCTCGCGGGCCGCTTTCAGGATCGTCGCATCGTCGAGCGGCTTGAGCGTGGAGACGTTGAGCACTCGCGCCGAAATCCCCTCCTGAGCCAGCAGATCTGCTGCATCGAGCGCGCGGGACACCATGGTGCCGATCGCCGCGAGCGTGACGTCGCTCCCCTCGCGCAGCGTCGAAATCCGACCCGGCTCGAACTGATGATCCGGGCCCGTTACGGCCGGAATCTTGAACCGCGCCACACGCATATAGACCGGCTTGCCCGCCTGGGCAGCCCATTGCACCGCCTGCCGGGTCTCGGCCGGATCGACCGGAGCCATGACGATCAGCTCGGCGATCGCCCGCATCCAGGCAAAATCCTCGATCGAGTGATGCGTGGGCCCGAGTTCGCCATAGGCCATGCCGGGTGACATGCCGCAGAGAACGACAGGATATTGCGAATAGGCACAGTCGGCCTTGATCTGTTCGGTCGCCCGGCCTGTCAGAAACGGTCCGGCGGCACAGACGAAGGGGATCATCCCGGCATTGGCGAGGCCCGCGCCGACCCCCACCATATTCTGTTCGGCGATGCCGACATTGACGAGCCGGTCCGGGAATTCTTTCTGAAACGCGCCCATGTTGGATGAGCCGACGCTGTCGTTGCACACGACGACGATGCGCTTATCGGCCCGAGCCAGTTTGATCACCTCGTCCGCGAAGGCGACGCGGCAATCGAATGTCTCGACGGCGCCATCGGCGCGAGGGGCTTCGGCAGCGCTCATCGGGCCAGTTCCTTCAATGCGAGCTCGACCTGCTCGGCGTTCGGGACCTTGTGGTGCCAGTCGACGAGATCTTCCATGAACGACACGCCACGACCCTTGTTGGTCTTGGCGATGATGGCGCGCGGCTTGCCGCTGCCCGGTGTGGCCAACACGTCGCGCAGAGCGCCGACGTCATGACCATCGACATCGATTGCGTCCCATCCAAAGGCGCGGAATTTGTCGGCGAGCGGCTCGAGCCGGTTCGTGGCCTCCGTCCCGGCGCCTTGCTGAAAGCGATTGCGATCGACGATCACCGTGAGGGTGTCGAGGCCGCGATGGCCCGCCGCCATGGCGGCTTCCCAGTTCGAGCCTTCCTGCAATTCCCCGTCGCCGACGACCACGAAGGTGCGCCAGGATTGGCCGGTGACCTTGGCGCCGATGGCTGCGCCAAGCCCAATCGGCAGGCCATGCCCGAGTGGGCCGGTATTGGCCTCGACCCCGGGAATTTTGCGCCGATTCGGATGTCCGTTCAGCGGCGAGAGCGGCTTCATAAAGGTATCGACAGCCGCGGGATCGAAGAAACCGCGCAGCGACAGCACGCTGTAGAATGCAGCCGCGCAATGCCCCTTGGATAAGATGAAGCGGTCCCGATCGGGCTTCAACGGATCGGCCGGATCGATGTCGAGAACGTCAAAATAGAGCGCCGTGAGAATATCGGTCACGGACAGATCACCGCCGACGTGGCCGAGGCCCGCCAAAGCGATGGTTCTAACGATTTTTTGCCGAACCGCCGACGCGATATGCCGAAGATTTTCGGGGTCGGCCGTTCGCTCAAACGACGGCTTGACCGCGCGCAGGACGAGTGGCGTCGTCGGTGATCCAACCTCAAGCGACGTGGCTGTTCGCTCTGCTCCGGCCAAGACGACCTCCCATTGATTAAATATTCAGTATCGATTGTTAATTCATAATACGACCTGTGAGTTCGCTGTCAATCGCAAAATTGGGGAAGACTGTGTTGAAGGACGCACTCGATCGGCGGTCGCGCAAAACGGCGGCATCGCCGCGCCGTCGACGAGTGATCTTGCGACTCGATGAGCGAACACGTTCGGCCGCGCAGCGCCGGCACGACGCTGACCGACAGTCTGCCGGCAGCGGTGGTGCTTAGCCCTGCCGCACCTTTGAATGATGGACGCTTACGGTTGCGGCTTTCGCCTTGCCAAACCCGATCGCGTCAGCGAACAGCCCGCCTTCTCCAAGCTCGGGTCGACCAAGCGCCACCGCCATCGCGGTCCTCAGCGCGTCGCTAAACGCGGTCGTTTCGATCTGCTTGCGCGCGTCCGTCCCGGAGCTGAAATGCAGTGGATTGTGCCGGTAATCGGACAATGGCTCGGCAGGATGTGTGACGGATTACGTCTCGACACATGTCGGTAATCTCGAGATCGGCGCTTCACCAACCGGCTCGTGACGGAGCAATCTGGGGGATGGAATGGTGCTGCCAGAGAGGATTGAACTCTCGACCTCTCCCTTACCAAGGGAGTGCTCTACCACTGAGCTACGGCAGCGATGGGGTTGGGACGCGGGATGAAATCATCGGCGCGGCAGAAACCGTTGGCGGGTTACTGCCATAGCCGGGGGGTTGATGCAAGTCGGGGACGGCGCATCGCCTCAACTTTGCTGAAATGCCGGGCGCAAGCCTGACGCGACGCCTTCGAAGGCGCCTAACGCAAGAGGCCGACGATGTCCTTCACGGCATCCATGGTCGGCCGGGCGATGGCGCGCGCACGCTCCGCCCCATCGGCCAGCACCCGATCGATATGGCCGGGGTCGGCCCGCAAGGCCCGGATCTCGGTGCCGATCGGTCCGAGTTTGGCGACCGCGAGATCGACCAGAGCCCCCTTGAAGCCGGAGAACTGGCCGCCCCCGAACTGCCGCAGCACCTCTTGTTTCGCCTCCCCCGACAGAGCCGCATAGATGCCGACGAGATTGTCGGCCTCGGGCCGCCCGGCCAACCCCTCGATCTCCGACGGCAGCGCGTCAGGGTCGGTCTTGGCCCGGCGGATCTTCTGCGCGATCGTCTCGGCATCATCGACGAGATTGATGCGGGAATTGTCGGAGGGATCCGATTTCGACATCTTCTTGGTGCCGTCGCGCAGGCTCATGACACGCGTCGCGGGGCCCTGGATCAGCGGCTCGGGGAGCGGAAAAAAGGCTTCTCCCTGACCACGCGCCTCGATCTCAGCCGCAAAGTCGTTGTTGAACTTCTGGGCGATGTCGCGCGCCAGTTCGAGATGCTGCTTCTGATCCTCACCGACCGGCACGAAAGCGGCGCGGTAGACCAGAATATCGGCCGCCATCAAGGCCGGATAGGCATAGAGCCCGACGGACGCGTTCTCGCGGTCCTTGCCGGCCTTTTCCTTGAACTGCGTCATCCGGTTGAGCCATCCGAGCCGGGCCACGCAATTCAGCACCCAGGCGAGTTCCGCATGTTCGGCGACCCGGCTTTGATTGAAGACGATGTGCCGCTTCGCGTCGATCCCGGCCGCCAGGAAAGCCGCGGTCACGTCGCGGATGCTGGAGCGCAGATCTTCGGGGTTCTGCGGCACCGTGATGGCATGCAGATCGACCACGCAATAGAGGCACTCATGCGCCTCCTGCAGCGACACGAAACGGGTGATCGCGCCGAGGTAGTTGCCGAGATGCAGATTGCCGGTGGGCTGCACGCCCGAAAAGACGCGCGGCCGGATCGCGGCGGGCTGGGAGGCGGCATCGGTCATCGTAGCGGTCCTTGGCGATCAATCGTCCTGTCGGGAAGCGCACGCTTATGACCGGCCCGCCGAGCCATGGCAATCACGGCCGCGACGGCTCGGCTCGTGGCGCCTCGTCGAGACGAGCTTAGAGGATGAAGCGCGACAGATCGGCGTTGCGGGCAAGATCGCCGATGTTCCGCTGCACAAAGGCCCGGTCGATCACGATGGTCTCGCCGGGCCGGTCGGGTGCCGTGAAGCTCACCTCGTCGAGCACCCGCTCCATCACGGTCTGCAAGCGCCGGGCCCCGATATTCTCGACGCTGGAATTGACCTGAACCGCGACGGCCGCGAGTTCGTCGATCGCATCCGGCGTGAAATCGAGGTCGACCCCCTCGGTCTTCAGCAGCGCCACATATTGCTTGACGATGCTGGCCTCTGTTTCGGTGAGGATGCGGCGGAAATCATCCTCGGTCAGCGAGGCGAGTTCGACGCGAATCGGGAGACGACCCTGCAATTCGGGAAGCAGATCGGACGGTTTCGACACATGGAACGCGCCGGATGCGATGAAGAGGATATGATCCGTCTTCACGGTTCCGTGTTTGGTCGCGACGCTCGTCCCCTCGATCAGCGGCAGCAAATCACGCTGCACCCCTTCTCGCGAAACATCGCCTCCCCCGCCCCGTCCCTCGCGCGCGCAGATCTTGTCGATCTCGTCGAGAAACACGATGCCGTTATTCTCGACCTCGCGAATGGCCTGCTGCACGATGCTGTCGACGTCGAGCATCTTGTCGCTTTCCTCGGCCAGCAGCGGCACATGGGCATCACGGACCGACATGCGACGCGTCTTGGTGCGGCCGCCCATGGCCTTGCCGAACATATCGCCGAGATTGATGGCGCCGATCGATGAGCCTGGCATGTTAGGAAGCTCGAACATCGGCAATTGCGATCCGCCTTGCGCGACCTCGATCTCGACCTCCTTGTCGTCGAGCTCGCCCGCCCGAAGCTTCTTGCGAAACGAATCGCGTGTCGTCGGTGAGGCCGTGGCCCCGACGAGCGCATCGAGCAGTCGTTCTTCGGCCGCCATCTGCGCCTTGGCTTCGATGTCCTTGCGCTTCGTCTCCTTGACAAGCGAGATGCCGATCTCGAGCAGATCGCGAATGATCTGCTCGACGTCGCGGCCGACGTAACCGACCTCGGTGAATTTGGTCGCTTCGATTTTGAGGAAAGGCGCATTGGCGAGCCGTGCCAGCCGGCGCGAAATCTCAGTTTTGCCGCAGCCGGTTGGGCCGATCATCAGGATGTTTTTGGGCAGGACTTCGTCGCGCATCGGCCCTGTCAATTGCAGGCGGCGCCACCGGTTGCGAAGCGCGATGGCCACCGCACGTTTGGCATCGCGTTGGCCGATAATGTGACGATCGAGTTCGGATACGATCTCGCGCGGCAGAAAATCCGTCATGAGAAGCCTTCTTTGACGTTGCAGGGCGGGTGGCCGGATCGAAAGCCCTTAGTCGCGCTCGATGGTTTCGATGACGAGATTGTTGTTGGTGTAGACGCAGATATTCGCCGCGATTCCCATGGCCTTGCGGGCGATCGCCTCCGCATCGGGTTCGATATCGATCAAGGCGAGCCCGGCCGCGAGCGCGTAATTACCGCCCGACCCGATCGCCGCCACGCAGCCCATCGGGCTTGATTCGGGTTCCAGCACGTCGCCGGTGCCAGTCAAGACCAGCGCGGTCTCGCGATCGGCCACCAGCATCATGGCCTCTAATCGCCGCAGGTAGCGGTCGGTGCGCCAATCCTTGGCGAGCTCGACGCTGGCTCGCAACAACTGGCCGGGGAACTGCTCGAGCTTCGCCTCGAGCCGCTCGAACAACGTAAAAGCATCAGCGGTCGCGCCGGCAAAACCCGCGATGACGGAATTCTTAGCCAAGCGACGCACCTTGCGCGCATTCGCCTTCATGACGGTTTGACCGAAACTGACCTGACCATCGCCGCCGATCACAGTCTTTCCGCCCTTCTTGACCAGGATGATGGTCGTGGCGTGAAAACTCGGAATACGACCGTCGCTGTCCTGCATGAGCCCTCTCCGGCCATCACCGTGCACCGGGGGCACGCTCTCCGATCGGCATCTATGAACATGGGACGACGCTTGCAAGACCCGCGGCTTGAACGTCAGTACCGTCGGTCTGTCTTGAAACTGTCGGAATTTTCTTCAAAAGCTGCGGCCTTGACGTTTGCATGATTCTGCTCGGATGCTGCGCGATCTTTCCGGGCCACATCGCTGCGGCCGCTTTTGAGTCGAACATGATCCTGTTGTCTTCGCTGATGCGTCGCTGCCGTGCCGCGAGCCTGTTCGCAGCCGCCGGACTGCTTGCGGTTGTGGCTGCCCCAACGTGGGGAAGCGCCGCCGCCGATACGCTCAAGATCCACTACGCGGTGACGCTGATCGGGCTGCCGATCGGCACCGCGCTCGTCTCCGGCGTGGTCGAGCCCAACTCCTACCGGATCGAGGCCAACGCCAAACTGATCGGGCTCGCCAGCATGATGTCGTCGTCGAAGGGAGCCGCCACGGCGACCGGGAGCGTCGTCGGCAGCCATATCGCGCCGGCGACCTACGCGACCACCTCGGCCAATTCGGTCATGACGCGAACGCTCCGGATGGCCATGAACGCCGGTACCGTGAGTGGCGTCGAGATCACGCCGCCGTTCGATTCCCGTATTCCGCGCGTCCCGGTGACTGAGGCCGACAAGCGCAACATCGTCGATCCCCTCAGCGCCTTCGTGATGGCGGTTCCGCCCGGGAACGATCTTGTCGGCGCATCCGCTTGCGACAGAACCCTGCCGGTCTTCGATGGCGCGACCCGGTTCGATCTCGCATTGGCTTATGTCGGGACCCGCCACGTCAAGACCAAGGGCTATAACGGCGACGTGTCGGTCTGCTCGGCGCGCTATCACGCGATTTCAGGCCATCGGATGGACGGACCGGCGACGAAATTTATGGAAGACAATAAAAGCATGGAGGTCTGGCTCGCGCCGATCAGCGGAACTCATGTCGTGTTCCCCTATCGGATCTCGCTCATGACCATGATCGGCACCACCGTGATCGAAGCCGACGAATTCGCGGTCGATCCAGCAAGCCACGCGTCCATCGGCCATTGAGGCGGACGGATCGACGGCGACCGCGTGCTCAAAGGCCGGTAGGGCTTGAAAACAACGACGGGCTCTCGGAATCCAGAACGCCTTGCCCATATAGGCGGTAGAACGAAGGATCGGGAATGCCGGTTCTGATCGAGATTCAGTCCCGGTCGACAACGCTGAAAGCAGCCAGTTTGAGTTTTACGCTGCGATCTCCGGTCGAACCGTTGGGAATCCTCCGCTACGCCGCCGCCCTCGGCGCGCAACACGAATCGATGCGGTGAGCCATATGGATCTTGACGATCCAGCCACTTTCGGTTGGGCCTTGCCGCGCGGCGTGTCATCCGGTCGCTTCAGCGGGGCTGGCGTCACGGCCGTGCTCGGCCCGACCAATACCGGCAAAACCCATTACGCGATTGAACGGATGCTGTCGCATCCGTCTGGGATCATCGGTCTGCCACTGCGCCTGTTGGCGCGTGAGGTTTATAATCGCGTTGTCGAAAAGGCTGGCGCCGACAATGTGGCGCTCATCACGGGCGAAGAACGAATCAAGCCGAAGCGGCCGCGCTACTGGGTCGCGACCGTGGAGGCCATGCCGCGCGACCTCGACGTGTCGTTCCTCGCGATCGACGAAATCCAGATCGCCGCAAGTCTCGATCGCGGGCATGTCTTTACCGACCGCCTTCTCAATCGTCGCGGCCGCCACGAGACGCTGCTGATCGGCGCCATGACGATGAAACCGGTGATCGAGCATCTGTTGCCGGGTGTCACGATCGTGTCCCGCCCTCGTTTGTCGAAGCTCACCTTTGCGGGAGAGAAGAAGCTCTCGCGCCTGCCGCATCGAAGCGCCATCGTGGCTTTCTCGGCCGAAGAGGTCTACGCCATCGCCGAACTGATTCGGCGACAGCGCGGCGGAGCGGCGGTCGTGCTCGGCGCGCTATCGCCGCGCACCCGGAACGCCCAGGTCGCCATGTACCAGGACGGCGAGGTCGATTATCTCGTCGCCACCGATGCGATCGGCATGGGCCTTAACCTCGACGTCGATCACGTCGCCTTCGCGGGCGACCGCAAGTTCGATGGCTGGCAATATCGTCGTTTGAACCCGGCGGAATTCGGCCAGATTGCGGGGCGCGCGGGGCGTCATCTGAAAGACGGGACCTTCGGTACGACGGGCCGTTGCCCGCCGTTCGACGAGGAAGAGATCGAAGCGCTCGAAGACCACCGCTTCGGCGCCGTGAACATCCTCCAATGGCGCAACACCGATCTCGATTTCTCAAGCGTTGAGGCGCTGCAGCAATCGCTGGATGTTTCGCCCGACGAAGCCGGCTTGACCCGTGCGCCTTTGGCCGAAGACGTCATGGTGCTGGATATCGCGGCCCGTGACGTCGATGTCCGCCGCCACGCGAAAACGCGGGCCGATATCGCGCGGCTTTGGGAAGTCTGTCAGGTTCCGGACTATCGCAAAGTGTCGCCATCCGCTCATGCGGACCTCGCTTTGACGCTGTTCGGCTTCGTGGTGCGGGCCGGCCGCATCCCGGATGACTGGTTTTCGCGGCAACTCGCGGCTTTCGAGCGAACCGATGGCGACATCGACACGTTGTCGGCGCGGATCGCTCAGGTCCGCACCTTGACGTTTATTGCGAACCGCCCCGACTGGCTTGGTGATCCCGAGCATTGGCAGGGCGTGGCGCGTCAGGTAGAGGACAGGCTGTCCGATGCCCTGCACGAACGGCTGGCACAACGGTTCGTCGACAGACGGACCAGTGTACTGATGCGACGGTTGAGAGAGAATGCTATGTTGGAAGCGGAAGTCACGCCTCAGGGTGACGTCCTTGTCGAAGGTCAGAATGTCGGTCAGCTGCATGGCTTCCGATTTACGGCCGACCCATCAGCAGCCGGTGAAGCCGCCAAGGCGCTGAACACGGCAGCGCTCAAGGCGCTGGCTGGGGAAATCGACGCGCGGGCCGAGCGTTTTAGCGCGTCGGTCGATGAATCGATCGCACTTGCCAATGACGGGACGATCCGCTGGCTCGGCGATCCGATTGCGAAGCTGACGGCGGGCGACGGGCTGCTTGCGCCCCGGGCCCGGCTCGTGGCTGACGAGCATCTGACCGGACCGGCCCTCGAGATGGTGCAGCGGCGGCTCGATCTTTGGCTCGCTCAGCATGTCAAAAAACTCCTCGGCCCGGTGATGGATCTCGAAGCGGGTGAGGGTCTTGAAGGAATCGCACGCGGCATTGCCTATCAGGCTGCCGAAGCGCTCGGCGTGCTGGAGCGTTCGCGCGTCGCCGAGGAGATGAAAAACCTCGACCAGACCGCACGCGGCGCCCTGCGGAAGCTCGGGCTCCGGTTTGGCGCCTATAATATTTATCTGCCGCTCTCGCTCAAGCCAGCCCCCCGTGCTCTCGCGGCGCAACTCTGGGCGCTGAAACATGGCGGTACCGAGACCATCAAGGGCCTTGATGACGTCCCATACCTCGCCGCCTCGGGACGCACCTCGTTCCCGGCCGACAAGGACGTCCCGAAGGGTCTTTATCGCGCAGCGGGTTTTCGCGTCTGTGGCGAGCGTGCGGTTCGGGTCGACATCTTGGAGCGTCTGGCCGATCTGATCCGGCCGGCAATCGCCTATCGTCCCGGCACGACCCCCGGCGCTCCGCCGCCCGGTGCTGCCGACAATAACGGCTTCGTCACAACGGTCGCGATGACGTCCCTGGCCGGTTGTTCGGGCGAGGATTTCGCCTCGATCCTGCGATCGCTCGGCTACGTGCTCGATCGCCGAGTCGGACCGCCCATCACGGTTCCGTTGCTGCCGACCGCTCCAACCGAACCGCTGCGTCCAGTCGCAACGCCCGCCGTGACGGATGGATCGCCGAGCAACGAGCACCTTGAAGCGGACGCAGCTCCCATCGAGACCGAGACGGCGCATCACGAACCACGGGCTGAACAACTCGAGGCGACATCCGAATCAGAGGTGGCGGAAGCCCCGAGCGCAGTCCCGGTCGACGCAGCTGAGGGTGAAGCGTCAGCGCCCGGCTCCGCCGCGCCGCATCGCATGGACGAGATGGAGGCCGAGCGCGTTCAGGAGTTTAACGCTCCGGAGGAGTTCGTCGAAAGCGCGGCACGGTTCCGCGAGGACCCTGTCACGGCCGCAGTCGAACAGCCTGCCCCGGCGGCGGAGGCCGCCTCGGCGGAAGAGCCCGCACTTGTGGCGTCGCATCAGGTGACGGAGCCGATCAGCGCCGTGCCGGACGACAGGGTCGCGGCGAACGCTCACGCCACCGCAGAAACCTCGATCGAGAGCACACTGGAGGTGTCGGGCGAGAACAACGCCGATGCACCGGATGCCACCCTTGAGACGGCCGCCGCAGCAGACGAGCCGGACGTTCCGGCCGAACCGGTTCTGATCGACGTTTGGCGTCCGCACAGAACGGCATTCCACGCCGAAAAACGTAACGATCGTCCGGCCCGTCAGCGGCCGCAGGGGCGCGGCGGTGAACGGGACAACCGGAGGCCGCATGGCGGAACGGGACGCGATCAGCCGACACCGACCGACATGCCGGTCGCGGCAGTCTCGGGTGTCGATGCGCCGACCATGGATGCAACGGCGACGCCCGCGTCTCAAGCGCGGCCCGACCGTGATGCGCGGCCCGATCGCCAACGCGACCAGCGTCCCGGCGGCAACCAGCGTTCTCGTCCAGGTGGCGGTCGTCGCGACGATCGACCCCGCCAAGGGGGCGACCAGGCTCCGCGACAGAGCAATGCCGGCGCGCCGGATAGCGCCAGTGCGCCGCGGGGGCGGCCCGAGGGCGAGCGCAACCGCGACCGACGCAACGAGCGGCCCGAGAATGCCCGATCCGCTGGTGCGTCTTTCGCATCGACCGAGCGGCCCACGCCGCGCGACCGCCAACCTGACCCAAATTCGCCCTTCGCCAAGCTGCTGGCCCTCAAGGCCGAGCTTGAAGGGCGATCCAAAAAGGACACGTGAGCGCCGACCGCTCATCGCCCACCGAGCCACTTGTCGAACGCCAGCGTGTCGACAAGTGGCTTTGGTTCGCCCGTGTTGCAAAATCGCGGTCGCTTGCCGCAAAACTCGTCATCGGAGGCCATGTCCGGATCAATACGGTCCGGATCGATAATGCCGCGAAAGCGGTCCGCGCTGGAGATGTCCTGACGATCGCACTTGATCGGAACGTGCGTGTCCTGCGGATCAACGCGCCTGGCTTGCGTCGAGGGCCCTATGAGGAGGCGCGGTTGCTCTACGACGATCTATCGGCCCAACCTGCCCCACCGGACGACGACGCCTGAAGCCTTGTCTTGTGCAAGGCGCGATGACACCAGTTCGCCATGATGCGCGCATTCGCCTGGTCTGATCCATTTTCTGTGATTGTGGAATCGCTCTAGATTGGCCATATGGACGATGCTTGCACGCCTTGGACAAAGGCGTTAGCAACCAAATCTGATCTGAACGGATCGCGCACCGGCCGCATTCACGATGGCCGTGCAGGGAACAAAACATGACTTATGTGGTCGTCGAAAACTGCATCAAATGCAAATACATGGATTGCGTCGAAGTCTGTCCCGTGGACTGCTTCTACGAAGGCGAGAATATGCTCGTCATTCATCCGGATGAGTGCATCGATTGCGGTGTCTGCGAACCTGAATGCCCGGCCGAAGCCATCAAGCCGGATACTGAGCCGGGCCTTGAGAAGTGGCTGGGCCTGAACGCCGAATATGCCAAGGCTTGGCCGAACATTTCGGTGAAGCGGGAGAGCCCGGCCGATGCCAAGGATTTCGATGGCAAGCCCGGCAAGCTCGAGGCTTATTTCTCCGCTAACCCCGGCGAGGGCGACTGATCGCGTCTGTCGGCTCGTGCGCGCTCCTTAATCGGTGAGCAGACGAGCTTCGTCGGGCAGCATGATTGGGATGCCGTCGCGGATCGGGAAAGCCAATTTCGCAGCTCGGGATACGAGCTCCTGCCGAGAGGCATCGTAAGACAATGTCGTCTTGGTGATGGGGCAAACCAGAATCTCGAGCAATCTCGGATCGACCGTTGCTTCTCCGGGCCGCCGAGCCGGTCGCATTGTCTCGCCCATATCGCTCATTCTACTATCTCATCCTCAAAACGGCCCTCGACGGCGTTGGCCATGGTAGCGCCCATTCTACTGCAGTGAGCGCGTCTCGCCCGCATCACGGGCGAGTTCGATTTCGGCAATCGCGATCAGCACATCGGCGCGCGTCTTGAGATCGGATGCTTCCAGGAGTGCCTGCTTCTCGCGCGGGCCGAATGGGCTCATCATCGACAAGGCATTGACCAGCGCGTCGTTGGGCGCATCGTCGATCCCCGACCAATCGACCGACAGGCCATGAGCGTCGGCAAAATTCCGCAGCGTTCGCAATAGCCCTTCGCGATCGACGTCGCCCTCACCCGCGGCCGAATCAAAATCATGCATGAAGCCGCTGAAATCGACCCGGCACTGCCGATACGGCGTCATGACGGTCATTTCCTCGATGATGGTGTAGCGTGCGATGCCGGTGAGCGTCACGAGGTAGCGACCGTCGCCGGTCTCCGAAAACGACGTGATCCGTCCAGCACATCCGGTCGCGTAAAGACCGTGCTTATCGAGGATGCGTTCCGCATCAGGCTGAACCATACCGATGACGCGATGCGACTTGAACGCGTCGTCGATCATCGAAAGATAACGCGGCTCGAAGATGTTGAGGGGCATCTGGCCGCGCGGCAGCAGCAACGCGCCGGGGAGCGGAAAGACCGGGATCACGGTTGGGAGCGCGTCGGCAGACCCGTAGGGCTTGTTCATGCTTGCCTTCCTTCCGACGTGGGGACGATTGCATCGGTATCGCGCCGGGGACCGACCGAGCCCGTCTTGGGTTCGCGTTTATGACGTCAACGAAACAGCAGACCTGACAATTTACGACGTGCTTGAACCGCAGCCTTATCGGTCACGCCCCAAGCATCGAAAAACTGCAAGAGTTGCTTTCTCGCCCCATCCTCGTTCCAACTGCGGTCGCGCTTGATGATTTCAAGGAGGCAATCCGCCGCTTCGTCCCGTTTGTTCTTGGCGTTGAACGCCAAGGCGAGGTCGAAGCGCGCTTGGTGATCGTCCGGATCGGCCGCGACTTGCCGCTCGAGATCGCTGAAATCACCAAGCGACGCACTTTGCTCTGCGAGGTCGATGGCGGCCCTGACGGCGACGACACTCGGATGTTGCGCCGCGCTCCCGACCGCCATGCTGAGAACGGCTTTGGCCTGATCGAGAGCACCCGCATCGAGATGCAGCTTTGCCAGACCGGCCAAAGCTGGTGCATTCGTCTCGTCGATGGACAGGATTTCGGAGTAGATCGCCGCCGCCGTCTCGACATCCCCCTCGGCCACGGCAGCCGCGGCCTCGTCGAGCGCCTCCTGGGTCGGATCACCGACGGGTCCGACAAGCCGTTCGATGAACCCTTTGATTTGACTTTCCGGCAAGGCGCCGACGAACCCATCGACCGGCTGACCTTTGCTGAACGCGATCACGGCCGGGATCGATTGAATCCCGAGTTGTCCCGCGATCTCGGGGTGATCGTCGATGTTCATCTTGACGAGCTTCACCTTGCCGCCCGCATTGGCCACCACCTTTTCAATGATAGGCCCGAGTTGCTTGCATGGCCCGCACCAGGGCGCCCAGAAATCGACCAGCACCGGTTGACGGGTCGATTCGGCAACGACGTCCTGCCGAAAGGTTGCACTCGTCACATCTTTGACGGTCGTCGACGCCGCCGACGGCACGGGAATGCCCGACCCAAAATTGCTCTCGAACGACATGCCCAACCCCTTGGTCGCACGGCCACAGCCGGCAGAAAACTTCATTGGAAAGATGGTGCGACACCAGACAAACCGCAACTCGCGGTGGGTCGTCAGACCTCGCGATTGTGCAGTCGGCGCTCCCAGGCCAGCGCCTGCTCGACGATGGTGCCGAGATCGTCGTAGCGCGGAACCCAGCCCAATGTCTCGCGGACACGATCGTTACGGGCCACGATGGCGGCCGGATCGCCCGCTCGTCGCCCGACCCGCGTGACGGGGAAATCAACGCCGGACACGCGTTTCACGACCTCGATCACCTCGCTGACCGAGAAGCCCTTCGCGTAGCCGCAGTTGCAGGTGAGATTATCGCCGCCCGCGCGGAGGTAGCGCAGCGCATCCATGTGAGCGCCGACGAGGTCGCTGACCTGGATATAGTCGCGAAGGCAGGTGCCGTCGGGCGTCTCATAATCGGTCCCATAGATCTGCAGGCCCTTGCGCCGCCCGAGCGCCGCCTGCACCGCGACCTTGATCAGGTGGGTCGCATCCCGCGTCGATTGACCGGCCCGACCCTGCGGATCCGCCCCAGCCACATTGAAATAGCGCAGCACCACGTAGCGGAGATCATGGGCCGCAGCCGTATCGGCGAGCATCCACTCCACCATCAACTTCGATCGGCCATAGGGCGAAACGGGTGCGAGCGGCGTCTCCTCAGACACGGCCTCGCTGCCGACATTTCCATAAACCGCCGCGGTCGACGAAAAGATGAAGTGTTTGACGCCAGTCGCGACGGCCACGGCAATGAGGCTCCGCGCCTTGGCGGTGTTGTTGAGATAATATCCAAGCGGATCGGATAGCGAATCCGGGACGACGATCTTGGCGGCGAAATGCGCGATGGCATCGACGTCGTTACGCTCGATGACACTCGTCATAAACGCCTCGTCGCCGAAATCGCCCTCGGCGAACACGACCCCGTTTGAAACCGCGTCCCGAAACCCCGTGGATAGATTGTCGACCACCACGACGGTCTCGCCCGAGGCGATCAGGTCGAGCACCATGTGACTACCGATGTAGCCTGCTCCGCCCGTCACAAGAACCGTCATGTCGATCTTTCTCCCATGCTCGTCGTTTAAGGATGTGGCCTTCATCACAGCGACGCGTTCTTAACGCTTGCTGTAGGATAGTCATCGCCTAGCCTCAGCTAGGCTCCGTCCAGCCCCCGGCCATGATTTTCGGCCGCTTGCCTATTGGATCGTTCATGAAGCGCATTCGCAAAGCGGTTTTCCCCGTCGCCGGTCTTGGTACACGGTTCCTGCCCGCGACCAAATCGGTTCCGAAGGAAATGATGACGGTTGTGGACCGCCCCGTTCTGCAACATGTGGTCGACGAAGCCAGGGAAGCGGGGATCGAGCATTTCATCTTCGTGACCGGCCGCAACAAGGCTGTCATCGAAGATCATTTCGACATGGCCTACGAGCTTGAATCAACGCTTCAGGCTCGCGGCAAGATGAAGGAATACGAGGCCTTGATGGCCGACCTGCCCCCGGCCGGTACGACGAGCTTCACGCGCCAGCAAGCCCCGCTGGGCCTCGGCCATGCGGTGTGGTGCGCGCGCGAAATCATTGGTGACGAGCCCTTCGCAGTGTTGTTGCCCGACATGATCACCATGCAGGGTGGCCGCGGCAGCCGCTGCCTCGCCCAATGTATCGAGACTTACAACCAGCATGGCGGCAACGTCATCGCGGTCGAGGAAGTCCCGATGGAGGAGACGCATCAATATGGCGTCGTGTCGATCGGCAAGGATGACGGCCATAATTTCGAGATCACCGGCATGGTCGAGAAGCCGGCAAAAGGCACCGCGCCGTCGACCTCGATTATTTCGGGCCGGTACATCTTGGACTCTTCCATCTTCGAAGCCTTGAAGGATGCCGAGAAGGGCGCGGGCGGCGAGATCCAGCTGACCGACGCGATGATCAAACTCGCCAAGAACCAGGCGTTTCACGGCGTCCGCTTCGATGGCAAAACCTACGATACGGGCTCGAAGCTCGGCTTCCTGGCCGCCAACATCGCTTTCGCCATGGCACGCCCCGAACTAGCCGACGGACTCAGGGTCGAGCTGAAGAAGATCGTCGGTACGCTTTAAACCTGTCGGTTGATCGCTGATCGAGATCGAGCCGGCTCACCGCAACTCGAACTCGATCACGCTCAATCGTGTCGGACCGGCGTTGGTCAGTACCCGCGTCGCCGGCAAGGTGAAGGCTGCGTCTCCAGCCTGCACCACCGCCTCATGCCCAATCTCACCGGGCTTGGTCTCGATGATGCGCTGCCCCGAAAGCACGACGCGCACGCCCGGCCCGTCTTGCCGGTAGATCGGGGTCGAGGCGCCGGGCTCGAGCATCAGATGCCACGCTTTCAGACGCTGCTCGTCAAGCACCAGCGCGAACATGCTCGCTTCGGACCGATCCGCTTTGCCGAAATCGCCGGCGCTCGGTCGCAGCAACTCGAACGCGATCTGGTGAAGAAGGTCGGGTCCGGTGTTGGTGATGCGCCGGATGGCGTCTTTGTCTTGATACGCGCCGTAGATAACCGAGCCGGTCGTCATCTCTCCGTCCTTGGAGGATCCGTCCTCGCGCGACTCGGTGCGAACCGTGCTGCCGCCGATGACTGTGACGGCGTAATCACGCGTATGCTCATGCCATAACGTCGCTTTCCCGGCAGGGATCAGCACGCGCATCAGTCGGATGACGCCGTTCTGGAAAATGACGTGATGATGCGGTTCCTCATCGGTCGCCACGACATCGGAGGTCGCACCGGTCGCTGAGATCGGCAACGCCGTGACGGCGAGCCCGGCAGCCGCGATTGCAAACACGTGACGACGCGTGAACGGATGGTGACATCCAGACCGGCGGGATCGGTAGGGCATCGTCGTGGCTCCCTTCATGGGTTGAAGTCGACGGCTCGGCCTGGACCCATTCCCGTTTATCGCGTCGGACAGGGCTTTCATCGGCGGCAGAAGCTCCGATATAAGCTAACATCGTTGCGACAGAACTTCCCTCGGAGACCAGAATGGACAAGATCCCCGTCACGGTGCTGACCGGCTACCTCGGCGCCGGCAAGACGACTCTGCTCAACCGCATCCTTACCGAGGACCATGGCAAAAAATTCGCCGTCATCGTCAACGAATTCGGCGAGATCGGGATCGACAATGAATTGGTGGTCGGCGCCGACGAAGAAGTGTTCGAGATGAACAACGGATGCATCTGCTGCACCGTTCGCGGCGATCTGATCCGCATCCTCGAAGGCTTGATGAAACGCCGCGGCAAGTTCGACGCGATCATTATCGAGACGACCGGCCTCGCCGACCCGGCGCCCGTGGCCCAGACCTTCTTCGTCGATCAGGACGTGCAGGATAACGCCCGCCTCGATGCGATCGTGACGGTCGCCGATGCCAAATGGCTCAGCGCCCGCCTGAAGGATGCGCCCGAAGCCAAGAACCAGATCGCCTTTGCGGACGTCATCGTCTTGAACAAAATCGATCTCGTCTCGGACGAGGAGTTACGCGAGGTTCAGGCCCGTATCCGCGCCATCAACCCCTATGCGAAGTTGCATAAGGTCAAGAATTGCGCGGTCGACCTCGACGCCGTCCTCAACCGCAATGCCTTCGACCTCGATCGCATTCTCGAAATCGAGCCGGATTTTCTCGAGACCGACGATCATGACCATGGCCACGATCACGACCATGACCATCATGATCACGACCATGGACACGTCCATGCGCATGGCTACGGCGGCGCCAAGCATTATCACGACGAGGACATGCAATCGGTCGCAATGGTCCACGAGGGCGACGTCGATCCGAACAAGTTCATGCCCTGGATCAACCATCTGGTGCAGACCGAAGGCGGCAAGATCCTGCGTTCCAAAGGCATTCTGGCGTTCAAAAACGAACCCAAGCGCTTCGTCTTCCAGGGCGTTCACATGATGCTGGATGGCGACACTCAGCGCGATTGGAAAGAGGGGGAGAAGCGAACCTCGAAGGTCGTGTTTATCGGCCGTGATCTGCCGATCGAGGAGATCCGCAAGGGCTTCCTGGCCTGCGCGGCCTGAGCCACAGCACTCAACCCCGATGGTGCGACCCCCGCACCATCAGGGTGACGTCAATAGCCGCAATCGTCGGCCGCCTGTTTCAGAAAGTCGAAGCAATAAGGCGCGAAAGACCGCCAGCATTCGAGGCGGAAGTGGTCAGGCGCGAGGCGCCACAGAACGACATCGGCTTTGGCCAACACCGTCCGGGTGCACATGCCGACCGGAAAAGCCGCAAGGTCGAGATCGAGCGGACATCCCGCGTTCAAGACCTCGGCGGCGGCTGTGCCGGACACCTCGATGCCGACTTGCCGGTGCGAAATATCGACGATGCAGCCTGGTTCGCCAGCGAGGCCGCCTTCAATGCTGCCAGCGAGCCTGTCGTCCAGCGGCGCGATCAGGAGCCATTCGTCCGGCCCGAGCCAGAGCGCCGCACGATCGCCGGCCTGGGTGGCCTTGAGCGCGTCCGCCGACAATGAGGTTCCAAAGGCGCGGCTGAAACGCAGGGCCGCTTCGGCACCCCCACGCGCCGACAGTCGCGTCATAGGAGGGAGCAAGCCGAACGACACGGTTTTTTGGTCGGCGAGTGGGCTGACGCGCTCGAGGATTTTGGCCGCCTCAACCATTCAGGCGTTCTCCTTGCGGATCGTAGAAGACCGGCGTCGTGACTTTGGCCGCGATCGAACCACTCGCCATTGGAATATAGATCGTCTCGCCAAGCCGCGCGCGGCCGCCCTCGACCATCGCGATCGCGATGGATCGGCCCAACACCGCGCTCGCATAGGATGATGTGACGTTGCCGATCGCATGCGTGCCGATGGGCGCGTCGGATACGGGAACCACTTGGGCGCCCTCGTCCAGCACCACGGTTGGATCGAGCGTGAGCAGACCGACCAATTGCTTGCGCCCCGCCTCCATCAGGAACGGGCGCGCCAGAGATCGTTTACCGACGAAATCGGGCTTGCTGGCCGAGATCATACCGCCAAGCCCGACATCGTCCGGCGTCGCCGTGCCGTCCGTCTCCTGCCCGACGATGATGTAGCCCTTTTCGGCGCGCAAGACATGCATCGCCTCCGTGCCATAGGCGACCGCGTCGTAGCGCTTCGCCTCGGCCCAGATCGCCTCCCAGACGGCGCGGCCGTAATCGGCCGGCACATTCACCTCGAAGCCGAGTTCGCCCGTGAAACTCACCCGGAACAGCCGCATCGGTACGCCACCGATGTGACCCTCGCGGATCGCCATATGCGGCATGGCGGCAGGCGTTAAATCCACATCCTCGATCAGCGGCGCGAGAATGTCGCGTGCGCGGGGACCCTGCACCGCGATGACGGCCCACTGATCTGTGGTGGACGTCAACCAGACCTTGAGATCGGGAAACTCGGTCTGGAGATAATCCTCCATATGGGCCAGCACGCGAGGTGCGCCCCCGGTTGTGGTCGTCACGTGGAAACGGTCCGGCGACAGCCGCCCAACGACGCCGTCATCCATCACGAACCCGGCTTCGTTCAGCATCAATCCATAGCGGCAGCGGCCGACACCGAGCTTGAGCCAGGCATTCGGATAGAGCCGATTGAGGAACTCGGCCGCATCGGGCCCAACCACCTCGATCTTGCCGAGCGTCGAGGCGTCGAACAGGCCAGCGCTATCCCGCGTGCGGCGACATTCCCGCGCCACCGCCGCATGCATGTCCTCACCCGCCTCGGGGAAATAATGGGCCCGCTTCCACAGCGCGACATCCTCGAACCGCGCGCCGCGCGCCACCGCCCAGTCATGGATCGGCGTCTTGCGGATGGGATCGAACAATTGTCCGCGCGACATGCCCGCGAAACTGCCAAAGGTCACAGGCGTAAACGGCTGGCGGAAGGTCGTCAGTCCGACCGCCGGCACGGGTTCGTTGAGGGCCTTTGCGGCGATCGCCAGCGCATTGAGGTTCGATGTTTTGCCCTGATCGGTCGCCATGCCGGTCGTGGTGTATCGCTTGATATGCTCGATCGAGCGGAAGCCCTCGCGCGTCGCGAGTTTGATGTCCTTGGCGGTCACGTCATTCTGGAAATCGACGAACGCCTTGGCGCGCGCGCCATCGCCGGTCTGCGGCAAAGCCCCGATGAACCCGCCGGGGCCATGCTGATCGTCGCCCAGCACCGTGAAGGGGCGTCCCGTCGCATCGCCGTCCGACAAGGCGTCCGCGATGCCGAACACGCCACGGCAGGCCCCCACGGAGCGCTGCGCCTGGACGGCTTTATCGGGCAGGAACATGCCACTCGCCTCGTCGAAGGCGACCACGCCACGCGATTGCGAGAAAAGATGGATCGATGGCGTCCAGCCGCCACTCATGAGCAGCGCGTCGCATGCGATGGTCTCGAGGTCCGTCACATACTCGCCGGAGACGTGACCGACGGTTGCCTCGCTGACGCGCCAATATCCCTTGGTGCCCGTCACGGTCGCGCCGCGCAGAATGCGAATGCCGACGGCCTCCGCCTCGGCGACGAGCGGCCCGCTCGGGTGCTGGCGCAGATCGAGGATCGCGGCGATCTCGACACCGGCAGCCCTGAGATCGAGCGCTGCCCGATAAGCGCTGTCATGCGCCGTCGCGACCAAGACGCGATGGCCGACCTTCACGCCGTAGCGGTTGAGGAACACGCGGGCCGAACCAGCCAGCATCACGCCTGGACGATCGTTTCCGGGGAAGACCAGCGGCCGTTCGATCGCGCCGGTCGCGAGCACGACCTCTTTGGCGCGAACCTGCCACATCCGCTCGCGCGGGGTGGGACGATCGACCGAGGCGAGATGGTCGGTCAGGCGCTCGGTCAAAGCCACGAGGTTATGGCCATAATAGCCGAACGCCTGGGCGCGGGGCAGCAACGTCACGTTTGACATCGCGCCGAGGTTGGCCAGCGCTGCAAGCAGCCAATCCGCCGCGGGCTGCCCGTCGATCGTGAGGTGAGGCTCGGACAGAAGCGAGCCGCCGAATTCGCTCCCCTCGTCGCAGAGCATCACGCGTTTGCCCGCTCGCGCCGCGGCGAGCGTCGCCGCAAGGCCGGCCGGTCCGGCGCCGACTACCAACACGTCGCAATGCGCGAACCGGCCAGCATAGATGTCGGGGTCAGGCGCGGTCGGGGCCGGCCCGAGACCGGCGGCGCGGCGGATCGCGGGCTCGAACAGCTTGGTCCAGACGCCCGGCCCTCGCATGAAGCGCGGCCCCATGAAGGTCTTATAGTAGAACCCTGCCGCGAAGATCGGGGCCAACACGCCATTGATGGCGCCGACGTCATAGAACAGCGAGGGCCAGTGGTTCTGGCTGCGTGCCTCGAGACCCTCGTACAGCTCGACCTGCGTCATGCGAAGGTTCGGGGTCTCGCGGCCGGTGCCCCGATCGATGACCGCGAGCGCGTTCGGCTCCTCGGAGCCAGCCGCGAGAAAACCGCGCGGGCGGTGATATTTGAACGAACGGCCAACGAAGTGGATCCCGTGGCTGAGCAAGGCCGAGGCGAGCGTGTCGCCCTCTAACCCGTCGAAGCTGCGTCCATCGAACCAGAAGCGGCGCGATGCACGGCGGTCGATCCGTCCTCCGGTCGGCGTGCGGTATGGCGCGCTCATTGGGTCGACTCCGCCGCCGGATATTGTTCACCCGGCAACGACGCTTCATCCGTCGCCGACAGGTCGGGACGCGGCTCGCCGACCTTGTAGGTCGTGAGGATCATGTCGCTCATGGTGTCGCGCAGGCAGTTGAAGAAGCGCCCGCAGCCGGATGAATGCCGCCAGCGCTCGGCGATCACGCCCTTGGTGTTGCTGCGGGTGTAGAGGAACGCCCCCCAGTCTGCGTCCGAGGCGACGCTCGGGTCGCGGACCACATGAGCCTCACCGCCATGTTTGAATTCGAGTTCCGGACGGGGGCCGCAATATCGGCAGGGAATGAGGAGCATATCAGTGAGCCACCGCGGCAGCGGCCGCTTCATCGATGAGCCGACCCGTCGTGAACCGGTCGAGCGAGAAAGGCGCGTTGATGGGATGCGGCTCGCCCGTCGCGACCTGATGCGCGAAGACGTTGCCGGAGCCGGGTGTCGCTTTGAAGCCGCCGGTCCCCCACCCGCAATTGACGAACAGCCCAGGCACCGGCGTCTTGCCGATAATGGGGGATCGGTCGGGCGTGACGTCGACGATGCCGCCCCAGTTCCGCAACATGCGAAGGCGACGCACGGTCGGAAACAGCTCGCAGATCGCATCCAGCGTATGGGTTGCAATATGCAGGCCGCCGGTCTGGCTGTAGGATGTGTAGGCGTCCGTGCCGGCACCGATCACCAACTCGCCCTTGTCGGATTGCGACATATAGGCGTGGATCGTGTTCGACATCACCACGCAGGGCATGATCGGCTTGATTGGCTCGGACACGAGCGCCTGGAGCGGATAGCTCTCCAGCGGCAGCCGCACGTCGGCCATCTGCATCACGGCGCTGGTGTTTCCCGCCGCGACGACACCGAGCCGCTTGGTCGCGATCGGTCCGCGCGTCGTGTCGATGCCGCTGATGGCGCCGGTCGCGTCACGCCGGATCGCCGTAACCTCGCATTTCTGCAAAATATCGACACCGAGCGCGGAGGCTGCGCGGGCATAGCCCCAGGCGACCGCGTCGTGCCGCGCGACCCCGCCCCGACGCTGGAGACTTGCGCCGACGATCGGGTAGCGCAGGTTATGCGAGATGTTGAGGATGGGGCAGAAGGCCTGCGCCTCCACCGGGCTCAACCATTCGTTGTCGATGCCGGCGAGGCGGTTGGCATGGACATGCCGCTTGAACACCTGCACGTCATGCGTGTTGTGAGCCAGCATCATGACGCCGCGCGGCGAATACATGACATTGTAGTTCAGCACATGCGACAGATCCTGCCACAGGTTCATGGCGCGGTTGTAAAGCGCCTCGCTCTCCTCCCACAGATAGTTGGAGCGGATGATCGTGGTGTTGCGGCCGGTGTTGCCACCCCCGAGCCAACCCTTCTCGACCACCGCGATATTGGTCATGCCATGCTCGGCCGCCATATAATAGGCGGTCGCGAGGCCATGGCCGCCACCCCCGATGATGATCGCGTCGTAGGACGCTTTCGGTTCGGGCGAGCGCCACTGCTCCGGCCAGCCCCGGTTGGCATCGAAGCTTTGGCGGATCAGGTTCAGCAGCGAAAATCGCACGTCGACAAGGCTCCGGAGGGCGCGTGCCGTCTTTGTGATGGTCCGGCGCGCAAGCGTCTAGCGTGGAGACGACAAGCCTATGTCGAATTTGTGATATGGCGGGATGCCGCACTATTCTCCCGGCGCGGGAAGCGGCATCGGCGAGGGAGCCGCCTTGCGCCGCAACTGCATCCACCGCGCCCGCAATCGGCTGAGCACCACATACATGGCGGGCGTCGTATAGAGCGTCAGCACCTGGCTGAGGATGAGACCACCGACGATGGTGACGCCGAGCGGGCGCCGGAGTTCCGCCCCGACCCCCGTGCCAAGCGCCAGCGGCAGCGCCCCAAGCAGCGCCGCGAGCGTCGTCATCAGGATGGGCCGAAACCGTTCGAGGCAGGCTTCGTAGATCGCGACCTCGGGCGTCAGCGACCGAGCCCGTTCGGCCCCGATGGCGAAATCCACCAGCATGATGCCGTTCTTCTTGACGATGCCGATCAGCAGGATGATGCCCACGAAGGCGATGAGCGTGAGTTCCATACCGACGGCGTTGAGGGCCACCAGCGCGCCGAGGCCGGCGGAGGGGAGCGTCGAGATGATGGTGATCGGGTGGATCAGGCTCTCGTAGAGAACGCCCAGGATGATATACATGGCGAATAAGGCCGCCAGGATCAGCATCCCCTGACCGCCGCCGCTCTGCTGGAATAATTGCGCGTCGCCCGCAAATTCGGCATGCAGCCCGTCTGGCAGATGCATCTCGGCCACCGCCTGCAACACCGCCGCCGTGCTGGAATCGAGGCTCGCGCCAGATGTGAGATTATACGAGATGGTGATTGAGGGGAACGAGCCCTGGTGATTGACCACGAGGGCTGCCGCACTGCGCTCGAGATGCGCGAAGGCGGTGAGCGGAACCTCGGCGGTCGCGCCTTGCTGGCCATCGCTGACAGCCGCGATCGCGGTCGTGCCGGAGGCGTTCAGCCCCCCCGAAACGGGGCGGGTCCCCGGCACATAGATTTTCGTGATGTCGATCGGATCGCGTTGATTGCGGAGCGCGACCTCCAGAACCACGCGATATTGATTGCGCTGGGTGTAGATGGTCGAGATCTGCCGCTCGCCAAAGGCGTTGTTCAAGGCATTGTCGATCGCCTGGATCTGCACACCGAGGCGGGCGGCTTTGAGCCGGTCGATCACGACATCGACCTGGAGGCCGCCCTGCTCGCGATCGGTCGAGACGTCGACGAGGCCGGGCACCTGCTTCATCCGGGCCAGGACCTTGGGTTGCCACTCGACCAGTTCGGCGAGATTGCTGTCCCACAGCGTGAATTGATATTGTGCCTTGCCTTGGCGAGCACCGGCCCGAAGATCCTGCACCGGCACCATGAATAACGAGATGCCGGCGACATGGGCGACCTTGCGGCGCAGGCGGTCGATCACTTCGGTGATCGGCTCCCGCTGGTCGGCAGGCTTCAGGCTGATGAACAAGCTGCCCTGATTGCCCGAGCCACGGCCGCCGCCGATGAAGGAGCCGACCCCATCCACGGCCGGATCCTTTTCGACCCGATCGGCCAGTTCCTGCTGCAAGGCCGACATGGCGGTGAAGGAGGAATCGGCCGACGCCTCGGTCATGCCCATGATGAGCCCCGCGTCGTCCTGCGGGAAGAAGCCTTTCGGCGTGGTGCCGAACAGCACGACCGTCAACCCGATCGTCGCCAGCATGACCAGCACCATCAGCCACGGATGCCGGAGCGTGACCTTCAGCGACGACGCATAGATTGCGATGAGCCAACCGAGAATACCTTCGACGATTTTGTCGAAGCGCGTTTCCCGTCGATCCCGGTCATGCGTCATGAAGTGGGCGCAAAGCATCGGTGTCAGGGTCAGCGACACCACCGTCGACACGACCACCGCATAGGCAAGCGTCAGCGAGAATTCGCGGAAGAAGATGCCGATCAGGCCCGGCATGAACAACAGCGGGACGAAGGCGGCCAGCAGCGACGCGCTGATCGACAAAACCGTGAAGCCGATCTGCCGTGCGCCGAGCATCGCGGCGGCGCGGGGTTTCATGCCGGTCTCGATGTTGCGAGTCACGTTTTCGATCATGACGATGGCATCGTCGACCACAAAACCAACAGAGATCGTGATGGCCATTAGCGAGAGGTTGTCGAGGCTGAAGCCCGACAGCCACATCATCAATACCGTTCCGGCCAGCGACAACGGCACGGCCGCACCCGCCGCGAGCGTCGGGGTTAGGCGGCGCAGAAACACCAGCACGACGCCCATGACCAGCCCGATGGTCAGCAGCAGCGTGAACTGGATATCCTCGACACTGGCCCTGATCGTGGTCGTGCGATCGCTGAATATTGAAATATCGACGCCGGCCGGGAGAAACTGCTGCATCTGCGGCAGCAGCGCCTTCACCCTGTCGACCGTGTCGATCACATTGGCGGTCGGCTGCTTGGTCACGATCAGCAGGATCGACGGCTTCTTGTTGTACCAGCCTGCGGCGCGGCGCGTGCGGACGCCCTGCTGCACATCCGCAACGTCACTGAGTTTCACCACGCCGCCGTTGGTGTTTTTAACGATGATGCCCTTGTAGTCGTCGGGCGTATTCAGCCGATCGCTGGTCGCCAGCGTCTCAGCAAGGTCCGGCCCATCGAAGCCGCCCACCGCCTCACCCACATTGGCGTTGGCAATGGCGGCTCGCACATCGTCGAGTGCGAGCCCCATGGCGGCGAGCCGCGATGGATCGATCTGCACCCGGACGGCGGGCTGGTCGGCGCCGTTGACCGTGACTTCCGCCACGCCTTCGACCTGCGAAATGCGTTGGGCCAGCACGGTATCGGCAGCATCGTAAAGCGCTGTCGTCGGCAGATTTTTTGACGTGAGCGCCAGAATGATGACCGGCGCGGCGGCCGAATTCGCTTTGCGGTAGACCGGCAGCGTCGGCAGGTCGCTGGGCAGGTCTGTGGCGGCGGCGTTGAGAGCAGCTTGCACGTCGCGCGCCGCATCATCCGCATTGCGGCTGAGATCAAACTGGATCGAGATCGAGGTCGAGCCGAGCGTGCTGGTCGAGGTCAGTTCCGTGACGCCGGAGATTTCGGCCAACCGCCGCTCGAGCGGCGCCGCGACCGTCGCGGCCATCGTGGCGGGATCGGCGCCGGGCCGTGACGCGCTGACACGGACGACCGGAAATTCGACCGACGGCAGGCTGGCGACCGGAAGTTGAAAATAGGCCACGACCCCGGCCAGGAACAATCCGACACACATCAGCGTGGTGCCGATCGGGCGCCGGATGAAGGGGTCGGAGAAGCCCATTATTCGGCCGCCCGCGACGGAATGGTGGGCGCCTCGCCGTCCCCGTCATGCCGCTGTCCCTGGAGCGAGGGCGGACCAAAGTGGCGGGACGCCCCCGCGGCGTCGACCTCGAGGTCGTCCTCCGGATCATAAAGCGGCGTGTCGCGGAGCCCGAGGCTTGCACCGACCCGGCCGAGTTGCAGGTAGATCACGGGCGTCGTGTAAAGCGTGAGCAACTGGCTGAGCAGCAGGCCACCCACGATCGAGATGCCGAGCGGCACGCGAAGCTCAGAGCCGCTGCCATGGGCGAGGGCCAGCGGAATGGCACCGAACAGGGCCGCGAGAGTCGTCATCATGATAGGGCGAAAGCGCAGGTGGCAGGCTTTCACAATGGCATCCAGGGGCGACAACCCCTCGACACGCTCGGCCTCGCGCGCGAAGTCGATCATCATGATGGCGTTTTTCTTGACGATGCCCATCAGCAGGATGATGCCGATCAGCGCCACGATCGAGAGTTCATGACCGCAGAGGATCAGTGCCAGCAACGCCCCGACCCCTGCCGACGGCAGCGTCGACAGGATCGTCAGCGGGTGGATGTAGCTTTCGTAGAGGATGCCGAGCACCAGATAGATCGTGACGACGGCGGCCAGCACCAGCATCGGCTCGCTAGCCAGCGAATTGGTGAATTCCGCCGCGTCGGCCCCGAATGAGCCGGCGATCGAGGGCGGCATACCGATATCGGTCTCAGCCTGTTTGATGGCCGTCACGGCCTGCCCGAGCGATGCGCCCTCGCTGAGATCGAAGCTAATCGTCGACGCCGGAAATTGTTCTTGATGGTCGATCGACAGCGGCGCGGTGGTCCGCTTCAAGGTCGCGAGCGACACCAGCGGCACTTCGGCCCCGCCAACGATGCCGACATAGAGCTTGTCGAGCACATTGGGATCGGTCTGATATTGCGGCGCGGCTTCGAGGATCACGCGATATTGATTCGATTGCGCGTAGATGGTCGAGATTTGCCGCTGCGCGAAAGCGTCGTTCAACGTGTCGTCGATCAGTTGCATGTTGACGCCAAGCCGACCGGCCTTCTGCCGGTCGATATCGACGAAAGCGCGAAGACCGCCGGTCTGCGTTTCACCTGCGACTTGGGACAGGATCGGCACGGCCCGAAGTTCGGCCAGGAGCTTGTCGGACCAGGTCTGTACCTGCGTCGCATCCGTCCCGACCAGCGTATATTGATATTGCGAGCGGCTTTGCTGCGTGGCGATCTGGATATCCTGGATCGGCTTCACGTAAGGCGTCACGCCCGGGATCGTGAGCAGCGCGGTCCGCATGCGGTCGCCGATCTCGGTGGAGGTCTGGCTCCGCTGATCGGCCGGACGGAGCCCGACCTGCAGCGAGGCGACGTTCGAGGTCGGGTTGAGCGTGCCGATACCGAGAACCGCCGTCACGGCCGTCACGTCGGGATCGCGCCGCAGAATCGCGCCAGCCTGATCCTGAAGGCGTGTCATGGCCGCGAAGGATGAGGTCGGAGAGCCTTCGATCACGACGGTCAGCAGCCCGGTATCCTGCTTGGGCAGAAAGCCTTTCGGGATGATGACGTAGAGGTAGACCGTGAGGCCGAGCGTTCCCAGCGTCAGCAGCAGCATCAGGCTTTGGCGGCGGAGAGCCCAGCCGAGGGTGTTCCCATAAAGGGTCGCCATCCAGGTGATCGGTTTTTCGACCATCCGCATCAGCCAAGTCTCGCGATCGGGCGTGGCGCGCAGCAGGCGTCCGCACATCATCGGCGTCAGGGTCAGCGACACGACGGCCGAGACGATCACCGCGAAGGTCAGCGTGAGAGCGAATTCGCGGAACATGCGGCCAACGAGGCCCGTCATGAACAACAGCGGGATGAAGACCGCGATCAGCGATACGGTCAGCGAGATGACCGTGAAGCCGATCTGCCGCGCACCGGTGAGGGCGGCCTGAAGCGGCGTCTCGCCATCTTCGATCTTGCGAACCACGTTCTCGATCATCACGATCGCATCGTCGACCACGAAGCCTGTGCCGATGGTGAGCGCCATTAGCGAGAGATTGTCGAGGCTGAACCCGAAGGCGGCCATCACCGCGAAGGTCGCCATGATGGATAGCGGCAGCGCCACCGCTGCGATGATGGTGGCCCGGACCGTACGGAGAAACAGCAGCACCACGAGCACGACGAGGGCGCAGCTCAACACGAGAGTGAACTGCACGTCCGCGATGGAGGCGCGGATGGTGTCGGTCGAGTCGTGCACAACCTCGAGTTTGGCTCCCGACGCCAGCGCGGTGCGAAGGCGAGGAAGCTGCTGCAGCACGCGATCGACGGTCTGCACCACATTGGCGCCGGGCTGACGCTGCACGTCGATGATGATGGCGGGATCGCCCTGAAACCAGCCGGCGGCGCGCACGTTTTCCACACCGTCGATCACGCTGGCGATGTCGCGCACCAAAACCGCCGAATTGTTCCGATAGGCGACGACGACGTCCCTGTAGGCACCCGCCGCCTCGATCTGGTCGTTCGCCGCGATCGTGTAAGCCTGGGTCTTTCCGTCCAGCGAGCCTTTCGACCCGGCCACATTGGCGGCCACGACGGCATTTCGCAGATCCTCCATACCGAGTTGGTAGGCGGCCATGCGGGTCAGGTCGGCCTGGATACGGACGGCGGGCCGGATATTGCCCTGCACCGACACATGACCGACGCCCGACACTTCGCTGAGGCGGGGCGCCAGAAGCGTATCGGCGACATCGCTCAGGTCCCGCAGCGAGACCGATTTCGAGGTCAAGGCCAGTGTCACGATCGGCGTATCGGCCGGGTTCACCTTGGAATAGGTCGGCGGGTAAGGAAGATTGCGCGGCAGCGTCGACGCGGCGGCGTTGATGGCCGATTGCACGTCCTGCGCGGCCGCATCGATGTCGCGGTCGAGATTGAATTGCAGCGTGATCTGGCTCAGCCCGAAGGAGCTTTGCGACGTCATGTTGGCGAGCGCCGGGATCTGCCCGAATTGCCGCTCCAGCGAGGCCGTGACGAGTGACGCGATCGTGTCCGGGTTGCCGCCCGGCAATTGGGTCGTGACCTGAATGGTCGGAAAATCGACCTGCGGCAGCGCCGAAACGGATAGCTGCTTATAGCCCAGCAGCCCAGCCAGCAGCACCGCCACCGCGAGCAGCGATGTGGCGACCGGCCGGAGGATAAAGGGCGACGAGACGTTCATCAGGGTTGCGTCTTAATTGGCGGTCGGTCCGGGGTTGCTTGGGCTTTGATTGACGTCGCGTGGCTTGCGACCGTCGCGGTGACGATGCCGCGTCTGGTCGGCCTCGGGCGGTGTGTCGTTCGGGGTTGCGGACGCGGCCGGTGTCTCGGCCGGACCATCCCCCGTGTGGCCGCTGGCCGGCGCCGCTCCGGTCGCGCTCGTCGGGATCATGGGCTGGCCCGCAGCATCCGGCCGTGCGGTTTCGCCTTGTTTGCCGGACGGCACGGCTTCGCCCCCACCAACGGGGGCGTCGGACGCGCCCGCCGATGCCGTCGCGGTCGAGATCGTGACCTTCGAGCCATCGGTCAGCCGTGTGAAGCCGGTCGTCACCACCGTGGCCGGTACCTCGAGCCCTGCCGTCACGACGCTATCGGTCTCGGTCTGCCGCCCCACCGTGACCGGCTGCATCTTCACGGTTTCGGCGTCGCCGACCACGTAGACGAAGCTGCCATCGGGCCCGCGCTGCACCGCAGAGGTCGGCACCACGACGACATGCGACAGCATATCAATATAGAGCCGCACGTTGACGAATTGACCGGGCCAGAGTTGCAGCTTGTCATTCGGAAAGCTGGCCTTCAGCTTGACGGTTCCGGTGGTCTGGTCGATGGTATTGTCGATCACCTGCAGCACGCCGGTATCGATCACCTTGCGGTTGTCACCATCCCGCGCCTCGGCTTTCAAGGATCCGCGCGCATTGGAGGCGTTGACGGAGGCGAGATATTGCTGCGGCAGGTTGACGATGATGGAGATGGGCCGCACCTGCGCCACCGTGACAATGCCGGTCGTATCCGACGCATGGACGATGTTGCCCTGATCCACCAGCCGGATGCCGGTGCGACCATCGATCGGTGATCGGACCGTGGCATAGTTCAATGTCGTCTTGGCACTGTCGATCGCGGCTTGATCCTGCTGCACGATCGCCTGCGTCTGCGTCACTAGAGCCTTCTGCGTATCGGCCTGCTGGTGCGAGCCATATTGGGTCTCGGCCAGCTTTTGATAGCGGATCAGATCGACCTGGGCATTGGCCAGAATGCTGTCGTCCTGGGCTTTTTTGGCGACCGCCTGATCATAGGAGGCCTGATAGGTGGCCGGATCGATCCGGGCCAGGATATCGCCCTTCTTGACGTCCTGCCCTTCTTGAAAATCCACCTCGATCAACTTGCCGTCGACCTGCGTCTTGACCGTGACGGTATTGGTCGCCTGCACGGTGCCTAAAATGTCGGTCGTGACCGGCAGGTCGGTGTAGCGGGCCTGCGCCACAAGCACCGGCGTCGGTCCGCCGAAGCCGCCTCGACGTCCGCCGCCTCCGGCCGATGACCCCGCCGCGCCACCCGAGCGATGCCGGCCAGCGCCCTGCCCCGGAGCCGCGCCGTCAGCGGCGGTCGAGGCCGTCTCGGTCTTGGCCCACGGCAGATGCGGCAACCAGGGCATGGCATCGCGCAGCCAGACGTAACGCTCGGCCAGGAAGACCGTCGCGACCGCCACCAGGACGAGCAGGAACAGAAACCGTTTCAATGACACTCACCGCTTGGCTTCAAGTCGGCCCCAGCCCGGGGGCCCGGGGCGGACCGACGCTCGGGATCGGGGGCTGGCCGAGAAGCTCATGCGTCTCGGTCGCAGCTTGATTGGGCGGAACGATGGCCTGTCCCGGTATGCCATAGGTCAGGGGCGCCGGAAATGCGATCGCCGGTTCGACCGGCCCGGTTTTCGGATAGACCCACCCGCCACCGAGCGCTTGCGCCAAGCTGGCGATGGCTTGGAAACGAGCCAGTTTCGCCACCGCGACCGCGTCCTCAGCCCCAAACAGGGTCAATTGGGTGTTGAGTACGGTCACGATATCGATGGTGCCGAGCTTCAAACGCTCCTTTGTGATGTCATAGGCGCGGCGCGAGGAGACCACGACATCGGCGAGAAGTTTCTCGTGTTCGAGGTTGCGGCGGATCGCCACCAGGGCGTTTTCGACGTCGACCAGCGACTGCAAAATCGCTTTGCGATAGGTTTCGAGATCCTCACGGCGCACGCCCCGCGTCTGGTCGAGGTTGCCTTGCAACGTGTAGCCGTCGAACAGCGGTTGCGTCAGGCCGCCAGCGATCGTGCCAAACAGCGCCTCCGGCTTGAGGAGGTTCTGTAGCAGTGCACTTTCGACGCCGCCATTCCCCGTGAGCGTGATGGAGGGAAAGAAGGCGGCCCGCGCCGCCTGTACGGTGGCGTCCGCAGAGGCCAGCGTCGCCTCGGCCGAAGCGATGTCGGGCCGCCGCCGCAGCAGCTGCGACGGAACGCCGGCTGGAATGCGGGGCGAGCGCAATGCGTCGAGCGACCCGCCCGCGACATGAACGCTTTCGGGCGTGCGCCCCATGAGGATGGCGATCTGCGTCCTGGCCTGATCGGCCTGTAATTGAAGCAGCGGAATGGTCGCCAATTGCTGGTTGACCACGCTCTCCTGCTCAGCAACCTCTAAAGCCGTGACGGTTCCGACCGTGAGGCGGCCCTTGATGGCTTCCAGCACCTCACGGGCGCTCCGCACGTTCTCCCGCGCGATCCGCAGCCGATCCTGAGCCGACAGCAGAGTGAAATAGGTACTGACGACCGAGGCGACGGACGACAAGGCCACGGTGTCGCGCGAGAACTGCGACGCGAGAGCGTTTTGCTCCGCCGCGACGCTCGTATAGGCATTGCGGCCCCAGAAATCGACCTCGTAACTCGCTGTCAGGCCGAGCTGGAACAGGTTGCTGGCCGAGCCTCCCGCGCTTCCCGAGCTACTCCGGAAAGTGGTGGAGGGCGAGAACGTTCGCTGCGCGTTGGCGCTGCCGGAGAGTTGCGGAAAGAGGGCGGCGCTTTGCTGTTCGACCTGAGCTTGCGCCTGCACGATGCGGGCTGCGGCTGCCGCAATGTCGAGGTTGCCGCTGGCCGTGCCGGCCGCAAGGCGCGTCAACTCCGGCGAGCCGAACAAACCCGGCCAATCGGCGCTGATCGGCGGTGCGGCTTTCGGGCCGCCGTACTCGAATTTGGCAGGCGTGGCGATCCCGAGCGCCGGCTTTGTCTCGTCGAACGTGCAACCCGCCGTCGCGCCAGCCAGGACGATGACGAGACATGTGGCCCGCGTGCTTTTGAGGGAGCGACGCGTCACCCGAGCGCGCTCGATGTCCGGATCGGAAAAGCTGGGCTGGAATTCACGATCACTGAGACTCACGACACTGATGGGGCGCACCCGCCGCCATGTTTAAGGTCGAGTGACCGGGAATTGGCAAGCGCATGAACCTCGCGGACGACAGTCTCTTGTGAGCCGTGTCGCAAAAGCATCAGGCAAAATTAATCGACGGGGTCGCCAAGAAACTTTAAGGCTTCCTCAAGACGTCAATTGGGCGTCGACATGGTGTTTGGATGAAGAGATGAGTTTAGGCGACAGGCCCACCACGACGACGACTGCGGCGACGCCACTCACGCCGCGACCGATCTCGGCCGGCGTTCGAATCGGACATGTCCATCTGAAGGTCGCCGATCTCGATCGGTCGCTCGCCTTCTACTGTGGCGTCCTCGGGTTCGAACTCATGCAGCGGTTCGGGTCGCAGGCGGCCTTCATCGCCGGCGGCGGCTACCATCACCAGATCGGCCTCAACACCTGGGAGAGCAAAGGCGGATCGCCTCCTCCACGCGGAACCACCGGGCTGTTCCATCTCGCGATCCTGTATCCGACGCGCGCCGAGCTCGCGGATGCGCTCCGTCGCTTGATCGACAACAAGGTGCCGTTAGACGGTGCAAGCGACCATGGCGTCTCAGAGGCACTCTATCTGAACGACCCCGATCGGAATGGCGTCGAACTCTATTGGGATCGCCCGCGCGAGGAGTGGCCGCGCGATGCCGATGGCCAGATCGCCATGGTGACGGCGGCGCTCGATCTCCGCGGTCTCTTGCGTGAGCCGCCCTTGATTGAGGGCTGAGGTCACGATGGATTGGGCCAATGAGGGCTTAGCCAATGTGAGCCTGCTCAAGCCAAGAGGTTCAGCCCGCTTGAGCCTGACGGGCTCAAGCCATGATGGTGCCGTCGAGCGGCGGCCTGATGTCGTCGAGACGCGCCTCGAGAGCCGCGATCCGCCGCTTCAGGGCGTCGTTCTCGTCGCGGGCCAGCGAGGCCATCTCGCGCACAGCTTCGAATTCCTCGCGCGTCACGACGTTCATGGTCGAGAGGAGACGCTCGGTCTGGGTCTTGACGACGGTCTCGGCCTCGCGCCGAACCCCCTGCGCCACACCGGCCGCGTCGGTCACGAGACGGGCGAAATCGTCGATGAAGCGGCCGCTTTTCTGAGACATTTCGAACTCCTGATTGGGCCTCGCATCTAGCACGCGCACCAGATGAGGCCAAGCAGAGCGGGCCACCGTGCCACATCACGGCACTGAGCTGCGATCGCCGTCGAGACGCTGCACGGTGCGCAGGGAGGGAAACAGCCGCGACCAGAGCACCGCCACCATGATGGTGCCGAGACCGCCGACCACGACGGCCGGGACGGTGCCCAACAGCGCCGCCGTCATCCCGGACTCGAACTCGCCGAGCTGGTTGGACGTGCCGATGAACATCGAATTGACGGCGCTCACCCGGCCGCGCATCGCATCGGGCGTCTCCAATTGGACGAGCGTTCCCCGGATCACGACGCTGACCACGTCCGAAGCACCGAGCAGGACGAGCGCCGCCAGCGACAGCGGAAACGAGGTCGACAAACCGAACACGATAGTGGCGAGGCCGAACACTACGACGGCCGCGAACATGGTCAAACCCACATGTCGACGAAGCGGATGGCGCGCGAGGAGGATCGAGGTCGTCAGAGCGCCGACCGCCGGCGCGCCCCTTAACAGGCCAAGCCCGATGGGCGACGTATGCAGGATATCGCGCGCATAGACCGGCAATAGCGCCGTGGCGCCGCCCAGCAGCACGGCGAAGAGGTCGAGCGAAATGGCGCCCAGCACGATCGGATGATCGCGGATGTAAACGAAACCGGACAGGAGCGATTCGATTGTGACGGGTTCCCGGCGGGGCGAGACTCGCGCCATGGCGATGCCACCGACCAGAACACTCGACACGAAGAACAAGACCGCCACGGTCCCATAGGCGGAGGCCGGACCGAGCACGTAGAGAAAGCCGCCGAGCGCCGGGCCGATGATGGTCGCGGTTTGCGTCGCGGAGGCGGAGAGCGCCAAGGCGGAGGGCAGCAGCGCCACTGGGACGACGCCGGGCAGAAGAGCCGAGACCGTCGGGCTCTCGAACGTCCGGCATGCCCCAAGCACCGCGACGGCCGCGAAAATCACATGAACGCTGAGCCAGCCTTCGTAGCTGCCGACGGCAAGCAGGGCCGTCGCACAGCCTTCGACCGTCTGGCAGATCCGGACCACGACCCGTCTGTCATAGCGATCGGCGACATGGCCGGCCGGGATCGTCAGCAGCAGCATTGGCAGAAATTGCATCAGGCCCACAAGCCCGAGCTCTACTGTGCTGCCGGTGAGACTGTAGACCTGCCAGCCGACCACGACCGCGGTCATCTGAAACGCGACCGTCGAACTCACCCGCGCGGACCAATACCGCACGAACGACGCGCGGCGCAGCAGGGCGGGCGCTTCGATCTCGAGATCTGGAACCGTCACGTGCGATCCCTCACCGAACCGGAGCGCAGCGCTATCGCCCCCGTCGCTTGGTCTTGCCCTTCGCCGTGCTTGTGCCGAACTCGCCGAAGCCGAGATCACCTTCGGGCGCGCCATCACCGGCAGGTTCGCGCGGCGTCGCGGGAGCCGCGACCGGCTTCTTGGCGCTTTTGGCGTCCGGTGCGGACTTATCTTCGAACTTGATCGCCATTCGGTCTCATTCCAATTCACCCTGGAGCGACGAGCTGTCGGTTCGATCGGTCATGCCATCGACGCGGCTCACGCGATCTGCATGATCTCTGCTGTAAGGTGGTTCGACAGAAGATCAAACGGAAACCAAGACCTCGATGTGGACTTTCCTCACTTCTCCAATCAAGCGACAACCTCGCCGTGACCGGATGCCGGCATGATCTCGTCGCCCTATGCGAGCCGGGCCGCCCCGACGCTGACGATCATCGGAGCTGGGCCGGCCGGCCTGATGGCGGCCGAGGTCGCTGCCGAGGCCGGTGCCACCGTGACGGTCTACGATCGCATGCCGTCGGTCGGCCGCAAGTTCCTGCTTGCCGGCCGTGGCGGCCTGAACCTCACGCATAGCGAGCCACTCGAGGCCTTCGTCCCGCGTTACGGCTCGGCCGCAGCCGTCTTGCGCCCTGCCCTCGATGCCTTCGGGCCGGATGCGCTTCGGGCCTGGAGCGCGGCGCTCGGCCAAGCCACCTTCATCGGGTCGAGCGGTCGGGTGTTTCCCGCGAGCTTCAAGACATCCCCGCTTCTCCGCGCCTGGTTGCGGCGTCTCGATCAACGCGGCGTGACGTTCAAGCCGCGTCACCGCTGGACCGGTTGGACCACGGATGGCGGCCTGCTGTTCGAGGGGCCGGACGGCGCCGCTGTGGTCGCTCATGCCGACGCGACCCTTCTGGCGCTCGGCGGCGCGACGTGGCCGCAACTCGGCTCGGATGGCGCATGGGTCGAGCCGTTGCGACAGGCTGGCGTCGATGTCGCGCCGTTGCGGCCGGCAAATTGCGGCATGACGGTCGATTGGTCGGTGATGTTTCGCGAACGGTTCGAGGGGCATCCACTCAAGAACGTCGCTTTGACCGGCGCGGGCCAGACAGTGCGGGGAGACGCCATGGTGACGAGGGCGGGGCTGGAAGGCGGCGCGGTTTATGCGCTGTCGGCTCCCCTCCGGGATGCTATCCAGGCGCAGGGCGGCACGACCCTGCTGGTGGCGCTGCGGCCGGACATCGACACCCCGACGCTGGCGCGCCGCCTCGGGGATCGCCCCTCGAAGCAATCCTTTTCGACCTATCTCCGCAAATCCCTGAAGCTCTCGCCAGCGGCGATCGGCCTGGTGCAGGAAGCCCATCACGTTGCTGCGGCGACGGGCCACACTGAGCCTTTGGCCGACATGAGTCCCGAACGGCTGGCGGCCTTGGTCAAGGCCGTGCCGGTGCGCTTGACCGGGACGGCTCCGATGGCGCGCGCCATCTCCAGCGCGGGCGGCATCCGCTTCGATGCAATCGGCCCCGATTACATGCTGAGGATGCATCCGGGCGTCTTCGCGGCTGGCGAAATGCTGGACTGGGAGGCCCCGACCGGGGGCTACCTGCTCCAGGCAAATTTCGCGACTGGCGCGGCTGCGGCCCGTGGAGCTCTCGCCTGGCTCGCGGCCGGTGGTTCCCGCGCTCCGTAACGCGTGCAGGCCGACGGCTCTTTCTGCAGCCGCGGTTTCGGATTAAATGGAAAGCAATGCCTCCCGTCAGTTCACCCCTCGCGAGACCCGTTAATGACCGAGATGCCCGCCGCTCTGCATCGCTCCGCCGCGCAATTCCAGTGGGATGATCCGTTCCGCCTCGCCGAGCAATTGAGCGAGGACGAACGGATGATCGGCGACACGGCACGGGCTTTTGCTCAGGAAAAGCTGCAGCCGCGCATCGTCGACGCTTACGCTCATGAAAAAACCGATCGGGGGATTTTCGAGGAGATGGGCTCGCTCGGCCTGCTCGGCGTGACGCTGCCGGAGCAATATGGCGGGGCGGCCGCATCCTATGTGGCCTATGGGCTGGTGGCGCGCGAGGTCGAACGGGTCGATTCGGGCTACCGATCGATGATGAGCGTGCAATCCTCGTTGGTGATGTACCCGATCCATGCCTATGGCGACGAGGCGCAGCGCCAGCGCTACCTGCCGAAGCTTGCCAGCGGCGAATGGGTGGGATGTTTCGGCTTGACCGAGCCGGAGGCAGGCTCCGACCCGTCCGGCATGCGGACACGCGCCGAGAAGATCGACGGCGGCTATCGCATCACCGGTGCCAAAACCTGGATCTCCAACGCGCCGATCGCTGATGTCTTCGTGGTCTGGGCAAAGTCGGACGCCCACGAGGGCGCGATCCGCGGCTTCATCCTCGACAAGGGCACCAAAGGTCTGTCGGCGCCGAAGATCGAGGGGAAGCTGTCGCTCCGGGCCTCGATCACGGGCGAGATCGTGATGGACGGGGTCGAAGTCCCCGAGACCAGCCTGCTGCCGAACGTGGCGGGCCTCAAGGGCCCGTTCGGCTGCCTCAATCGCGCCCGCTATGGCATCGCCTGGGGCGTGATGGGAGCGGCCGAGGATTGCTGGCACCGTGCGCGCAGCTATACGCTTGACCGCAAACAATTCGGTCGGCCGCTGGCCGCCACCCAACTCGTGCAGAAGAAACTCGCCGACATGCAGACCGAGATCGCGCTTGGCTTGCAGGCGGCTTTGCGCGTCGGCCAATTGTTCGACGCCGGCCAGATGGCGCCCGAAATGATCAGCCTGATCAAGCGCAACAATTGCGGGAAGGCGCTCGATATCGCCCGAATGGCGCGGGACATGCACGGCGGCAACGGCATCGTCGGCGAATACCACGTCATTCGCCATGCCCAGAACCTTGAAACCGTGAACACCTACGAGGGAACGCATGATGTCCATGCGCTGATTCTCGGACGGGCGCAGACCGGCATTCAAGCCTTCGGCTGACACGTTTCGGGCTGCGCCGTCCCCTCCCCGCGCGCGGGTTTCGGGTCGCGCGGCCTTTTCTCACCACAGTTCGGACATATGCCTTGGCGCTCGTAATCCGCTTGTTTCCGCTTTGGACCGTCCTCGTGGCGGTGGCGGCCTATTTGTCGCCAACCACGTTCCGCCCCGTGTCGCCCTATGTGGCGCTGCTGCTCGGTCTCATCATGTTCGCCATGGGCGTGTCGCTGAGGATCGCTGATTTCAAACGCGTCTTCGTGCAGCCAGGCCCGGTGATCGCGGGTCTCGGCCTGCATTATCTCATCATGCCGCTCGCAGCCTATCTGATCGCCCATGCGCTCGCTATGCCGCCAGATATAACGACCGGTATGATCCTGGTCGGCAGCGTGGCGAGCGGCACGGCCTCGACCGTCATGGTGTATTTATCGGGCGGCGACGTGGCGCTCTCCGTGACCATCAGTGCCTTCTCGACGCTCGTCGGCATCGTGGCAACGCCGCTGCTGACCCGCCTTTATGTTTCGGCCGATATCGCGGTCGATACGGTGGGGCTTCTCGGCAGCATCGTCGAGATCGTGGCTCTGCCGGTTGCGCTCGGGCTTGTGGTTAATCACCTCGCATCGAGGCTTGTGCGCCGGGTCGAGCCCCTGCTGCCGCTCGTGTCCATCGCGGCGATCCTGCTGATCATCGGCGCGGTCGTCGGCGGCGCTCAGCCCAGTATCGCGGCGGTCGGCCCCGTCGTGATGGTCGGCGTCATCCTGCACAATGGCGTCGGGCTGCTTGGCGGCTACTGGGGCGGGCGTCTGCTCGGGTTCAACGAGAGCGTCTGCCGGACGTTGGCGCTCGAAGTCGGCATGCAGAATTCGGGTCTGGCTGCAACGCTCGGCATCAAATATTTCTCGCCTCTCGCGGCGTTGCCGGGCGCCATTTTTTCGGTGTGGCACAATCTGTCTGGCTCGTTGTTGGCGGGTGTTTGGGCCGGTCGACCGCCTTTCGAGCCGGACGCGACGCCGATCGAACGCATCGCCTGACCGGCCATGGCGTGACCCAACGCGGCGTTTCCAACCCATACGCTCTTGTGTCGAAGGCTTCCGATGCCGATGTCTGGGGTCACACGCGCGTCGATCGCGCCTCCTTCGGAGTTCACGATGCCTGCATTTTCCGTGCTCGACCTGGCGCCCGTCCCGCAAGGGTGCACGCCAGGGGACGCGCTGCGTCGCACGCTCGACCTGGCCCAACATGCGGAAGGTTGGGGCTATAACCGTTACTGGGTGGCCGAACACCACAACATGGTCGGCATCGCCAGCGCCGCGACCGCCGTCGTCGTCGGGTATATCGCAGGTGGCACACGCACGATCCGGGTCGGATCGGGCGGCATCATGCTGCCGAACCACGCGCCACTCGTGATCGCCGAACAATTCGGCACGCTCGCCTCGCTGTATCCCGGTCGCATCGACCTCGGTCTCGGGCGCGCACCCGGCACAGACCAACGCACCCTGCGGGCGTTGCGTCGTGACCCTTCGGTCGCCGATAATTTTCCGCAGGACGTGCTGGAGCTGCAAGCCCTGTTCGGCCCCCTTCAGCCCGGGCAGACAATCCAGGCCGTTCCGGGGACGGACCTCAACGTTCCGCTCTGGATCTTGGGCTCGAGCCTGTTTGGCGCACAACTGGCCGGCATGTTGGGCCTCCCCTACGCGTTTGCGTCACATTTCGCGCCGGATGCCTTGATCCAGGCGCTCGCCATGTACCGGGCCAAGTTCCAGCCGTCCGATCAACTCGAGCGCCCCCATGCCATGGTCGGCGTCAATGTCGTCGTGGCCGAGACCGACGCCGAGGCGCGCCGCCTCTTCACGTCCATGCAGCAAGCTTTTACCAACATGTTCCGCGGCACGCGCGGGCTCCTGCAACCGCCGATCGACGACATCGACAGCTATTGGAACCCGGCCGAAAAGGCACAAGCTTCCAATATGCTCGGCTGTTCGTTCGTCGGTTCACCCGAGACGGTGCGACGCGGGCTCGACCGTCTGATCGAAAATACTGGTGCGGATGAATTGCTGGTCGCCTCCGCGATCTTCGATCATGGCGCCCGTCTTCGCTCTTATGAGCTGCTCGGCGAAATGCAGGCATCGTTCAATCGGCAGATGGCTTACGCCTGACGCGCCTCGCGGCGCCGAGGTGGTTTGACAAGCCGGGCAGGATCGCAATCTATCGACGCGGTCTTACCGGATCAGATCGGACCATTGATATGGCGCAAGAGACGGTCCTCCCCAACGCGACCGGTGCATCGCCCTTGATGCCCCGCTACGACCAGATCTTTCCGACGCTGACCCCGGGGGAGATCGATCGGCTCCGGCCTTACGGCACGATCCGCCACTACGAGGATCGTGACACCCTGTTCGAAACCGGCGAAGCGAGTTGCGGCCTCTTTGTGATTCTCGCGGGGCATGTCGCCATCACGCAACGCGATGGCCTCGGCCATGTCGTCCCGATCGTCGAGGAAGGCCCAGGGCAGTTTCTCGCCGAAGTCGGTCAATTATCGGGCCGACCCGCCCTCGTCGATGGGCGCGCACTCGGTGCCGTCGATGTCTTGCTGATCCCGCCCGATCATCTCCGCCGGCTTCTCATCGGCGAGGCCGATCTCGGCGAGCGGATCACGCGTGCCCTCATTTTACGACGGGTCAATCTCATCCAGAGCGGAGCGGGCGGGCCGGTTCTGGTCGGCCCCGCGACATCGAACAGTATCCTTCGCCTGCAGAATTTTCTCACCCGCAACGGCCTGCCTCATCACGTCCTCGACCCGTCGGCAGACCCGGAAGCCGGCGATGTCGTAGCCCGTTATGCTCCCGCAGCGGAGGATCTTCCGCTCGCCATCTTTGCGGACGGGACGGTCATTCGGCAGGCCACGGAGGAGGCGATTGCGGCCAAGCTTGGCATGATCGCCTCTGGCGCACGAGATCGGATCTACGATGTCGCGATCGTCGGTGCCGGGCCGGCCGGCTTAGCAACGGCCGTCTACGCGGCCTCGGAGGGCCTCTCGGTTCTGGTCTTCGACGAGCGCGCCTATGGCGGACAGGCCGGGGCCAGCGCCCGCATCGAAAACTATCTCGGCTTTCCGACCGGCATCGCCGGTCAGGCCTTGACCGGACGCGCTTATGTTCAAGCCCAGAAGTTCGGGGCCGAGATGATGATCCCGTGCCCGGTCAAGTCGCTCGATTGCACAAACGCCAGTTCGACCTTCGCGCTCGTGATCGACGACGGCGCGCCGGTCTGCGCCCGGTCGGTGGTGGTGGCCACTGGCGCGCGCTATCGTCGACCGGATATCCCTCCCCTCGCGACGTTCGAGGGGCGTGGTGTCTGGTATTGGGCCTCCCCGATCGAAGCGCAGCTCTGCGCCGGGCAGGATGTCATTCTCGTGGGAGGTGGCAATTCGGCCGGTCAGGCGGCCGTGTTCCTGTCCGGCCACGTCAAGTCGGTCAAGATGATGATCCGTGGCGACGACCTCGCCGACAGCATGTCGCGTTATCTGATCGACCGAATCGCGGCGGCGTCCAACATCCAATTGATGCGCCGAACCGAGATCATCGGGCTCTCCGGACAGCCCGAGGCCTGGCTTGAGCGGGTGCGGTGGCGCGAGGGGCGGGACGGCGCCGAAACCGAGGCGGATATCCGCAACGTTTTCCTTTTTATTGGCGCCGATCCCGCGACCGGCTGGCTCGCGGGATGCGATGTCACGATCGACAAAGCCGGGTTCATCCTGACCGGCGAGACCCCGGCCAAGACGGGCGCTTCTCCATTACAATCCAGCATGCCGGGCGTGTTTGCGGTCGGCGACGTCCGCTCCGGATCGGTGAAACGGGTCGGAGGCGCTATCGGCGAGGGCGCGCAGGTGGTCGCGGCAATCCATCGCTATCTCGCCGATCACCCGATGACACCCATGGCGCAGGAAAGCGCTCTGGCGATGCGTGAGAGCAGGCCAGAACCTTAACGTTTGTAGAACAATGTGCTGCAATGTCTGATTGTGGCCAGACTCGGAGAGTGCAATGGCGGCGGTATGCGTCCTCGCGGTGCTGATCGGCAGTGCTTTGGCGGTCTGGATGCCGGCGATCCAATTCGCACTCGGGCTTCTTCTCGCCACGTTGCTCGGTGGCGTCGTAGCCGTCACCCAGAATTTTCCGATCGCCACGGTGTTGTTCTGGGCCGCTCTTCTCTTCGTATGCTGTCAGGTCGGCTATGGCTTAGGACTTGGCGTCCTGGCACTGACGCATGTCAAACGTGGTCGCACGGCGGACGACACGCCGTCCAGTGAGACGGAGATGTGGCCGACCACGCTGGTGCGCGAGGTGAAAAAGGGCCGACGTCGCCCGTGAACTCCACGTGTCGTCACGCGACCGGCAAATACTCCTCCGACGCAATCGCGACATCCCATTCGGGCCCACTCTGCAGCGCCAAACTGGACGCGATGAACCGCCGCATGTGATCGTCGAACCGTACCGTGCTGAACCGCCCCGCCTTCGTCGCGATGTCGAGCGGATCAAGATCGAGCGTCTCGCATCGATCACAGGCAGCCAGAATGTCGTCGCTCGTCTGCCGCATGAAGAACGTCCCGGTCTCGCCCTCGATCACCGTCTCGGTCGCACCCCCGCGACCATAGGCGATGACGGGACGCCCGCTGGCCATACACTCGACCGGCACGATGCCGAAATCCTCCTCGCCCGGAAAAATCAGGGCGCGGCAGCGGGCGTAAAGATGGCGAAGCCGCTCAAAGGGCTGCGGCCCGAGGACTATGACGTTCGAGGCCGCCATCGCTTTAATCCGGGCCAGCATCTCGCCACCGCCGACGATCACGAGCGTCTTCCCCGAGCGGTTGAAGGCTTCGACAGCGAGATCCGGCCGTTTATAGGCCACGAGCTCGCCAACCATCAGATAATAATCCTCGACCTCGTCGCGTCGCACAGGCGCGAACGCTTGCACGTCGACCGGCGGATAGATGACGGTGGCGTCGCGGCGGTAATAGGTCTGCAGCCGTTGCGCGACGGTACGTGAGTTTGCCGCAAACCGATGGACGCGGGTCGCTGAAATGGCATCCCAGGTGCGAAGATAATGCGAGATGGGTGGCATCAGCAGTTTTGTGAGCGTACCGCTACGATCTCGGTAATCGTGGAACATGTTCCAGATGTAGCGCATCGGAGAGTGGCAGTAACAAACGTGCAACGCGCCCGCCGGAGGGATGACGCCTTTACTCGGACCTGACTCACTACTGATGATCAGGTCATAGCCACGCAGATCGAGCTGTTCAAGCGCCATCGGCATCAGCGGCAGGTAGGATTTGTAGCTTTTGGCGGCGCGCGGCAACTTTGAGATGAACGAGGTCTCGACCCGATGCGCGTTGATCGTGTCGGAGATCGCGGACGGCACATAGACATGCGTGAAAATATCGGCCTGCGGATAAAGTCGGCAGAGCGCCTCGATGACTTTCTCGCCACCACGCATGCCGACGAGCCAATAGTGGATGATTGCGACTCGCATATCAGGTCTCGCTGGCCGAATCGGTGACGTCATTCAACGTTGATCCTGGCCTCGCACTCCTATGCCCAATTGGCCGACCTTCCGCAATCTTAAGTTGTTTTCTTAAATTTGGGCGGCTCTCCCTTGCATGGATGGAAATGAAAGCGCGCCCGAGAAATGAGGCAGAGTCCCGCTCTATCCCATTGTCTTATTTATCGTAAATCTTAATTTGTTGCAGTGCAAAAACTGATTGAATTCGAATCAAATGCCAATTAAGAGTTTTTTAACGCAATCTAGGGTTGAGGCAATCGTCGTGATTGACAGTAGTAGCACGACCATCACGGCCTCGACTGCATCCGGCCGCGCAACGTCCTCCGTGGACTATGCATGTGAGGCGCGTTCCACTTCGAAAGGCCTGAAGCGTGGGCTCGATGTGAGTGTCGTGATCTTTGCTCTCATTGTTTTTCTTCCGCTTATACTGACGATCGTGGCGTTGCTGGTCTTAACCCAAGGTCGCCCGATCCTCTTTCGGCATCATCGGGTCGGCCGCGGCGGAAAAGTGTTCCCGTGTTTTAAGTTCCGCACGATGGCGGTCCAAGGAGACGACATTCTCCGCCGGCATCTAGCCACCAATGCAGAGGCGCGTTCCGAATGGGACGAGACACGGAAATTGAAGAACGACCCGCGAATTACGCCACTTGGCCATATCTTGCGAAAGTCGAGCATCGACGAGTTGCCGCAGTTCATGAACATTTTGCGCGGCGAGATGAGTCTTGTCGGTCCCCGACCTATCGTCGATGACGAGGTCAAGTATTACGGGCCGCACATTCAGCATTATTACCGTGTTCGTCCGGGATTGACAGGCGCTTGGCAGATCGCCGGTCGCAACGACGTGTCGTATTCGACGCGCGTTCAGCTCGACTCGGATTATGTTGCCAATTGGAGCTTCGGGCGCGATTTGTCCATCTTGGTCAAAACCGTCCCGGCCGTGCTTCGCTCGAAGGGCAGCTACTAGCCTGCTTCGACGAGCGTGTTGCGCGCCATGATTGCAAACGAGCCAGGAAGGCGGCGAGGCCGATGACGAGAACGTCCTTCAGAGCTTCGAGGCTCTGGGGCGACGGGATTACGGACGACCGCTGGTCCGAGATCGCCGCCGTCGAGACCTGGGCTTCCTGCGGCCCGGACGAATATATCCGCTTGTTCCCGCGGCTAGTGCCGAAAGATGGTCGGCTCCCGTCCTCCCTCTCGGCCTATCTCGCAACGGGCGTGCTGGCACGAGCTTGGGGCTTGGGACCCGAGAGACTCAGGCTCCGGCCGCAGGCTTTACGGTCGGTCGGCGCCGAGGACATCAAGCGCAAGGGCGCGCGCTGCCACGCTGAATGGTTCGCGAGCGACCCTTTGGCGACCCGATGGATCAAACGCCTGATTGGGTTGCGGTCGGAAGCAGGCGATGATGCGTTCGAGCAAGCGGCCTTGTCGCTCCTCGACGAGGTGGTGGACGAGACGTTGTCCGAGCGCCTGCGCCCCTTCGATGGCACGACCGCAACCATGTTGGCGTTTCATGCAGGCGTTCATCCTGCCTATCTATGGCCGGCCGCTACGCTGTCTCACGCGCGGGAAACGAGTGCCGGCTGGCTCGGGCATGTCGCGCGTGGTCGTCCGGCCCTGATGCCGCATGACGTAGCAGAATATTTTATCGACGTGATCGACCCCCGTCAGGGGAGCGACGGCGCCGGTCGAGATCCGGTGATGGGACAGTTGGTGCGTCGTAGCGTGGCGCCCAGCACCCTTCTCACGGCCGCGAGAATCGTCGTGAGCGGCAGCAGCGCCGTCGTGCATCGACGGTTACCACCGCTCTGGCTGCGCCGCGCTCCGAGGTCGCCGTCCTTCTACGTCGCCGAAGGCAGTGCCGGGCCATGAGAATGGCGCCAGCACGCCTTGCGCCAGAGGGTCTCTCGCCATGCGGAAGCCGACAGCCGACCAAGGATTGCGGCTTCGCGATCAACGGCCGCTTCTATACGCAAGCGACGACCGGCGTGCAGCGTTACGCCCGTGAGATCACGCGAGCGATCGATCGGCTCCTCGGTGAACAGAACCGGACCGGCACGGTCGTTCTCCCCGTCGACGATGTCCCGCTGCCGACGCTCGAAGCCTTGACGGTCCGGCGGCTCGGTCCGCTCGGAAGTCACGTGTGGGAGCAAGCAATTCTGCCGCTTCGAACCCGCGAGCCTCTTTTAAATCTGTGCAACACCGCTCCGGTGCTTAGGCGCGACCAGGTCGTCTGCATCCACGATGCCAATGTCTTCATCCAGCCCGAAAGCTACGGCGCGGCCTTCCGCTACCTTTACCGAGGATTGCAACCCGCGCTCGCAAGACGCGCCATGCGGATCGCCTCGGTGTCGCGAACGGCGGCTCAGCAACTCGCCCAGCATCTGCCGATCAAGGCCTCAGCCATTGCGGTGCTGCCGAACGGCCACGAACATGCGCTGCGGTGGCGGTCCGCCGCCTCGACTCTGTTCCGGGATGATCCGATATCGCGACCGTTCGTGCTTTTGCTCGGCAGTCGCGCCAAACACAAAAATGCCGATCTCATTCTCGGTATCGCCGACGCTCTCGGCGCGCGCGGGCTCGATCTGGTGGTTGCAGGGGGGCAGGCCGGCATCTTTGCGGCCCAGGCCGAGAGCCATGCCGCCAATATCCGGTGGCTGGGTGTCGTGTCGGACGATGATCTCGCGCTGCTGTTCTCGACCGCACTTTGCCTTGTCTTCCCCTCGTTCACGGAAGGATTCGGACTGCCGATCGTCGAAGCCATGGCGCTCGGTTGCCCGGTCGTCTCGTCTGATCGCGCCAGCATGCCGGAAATCTGCGGCTCGGCGGCTCTGTTGGCCTCTCCCACCGATGCATCGGCTTGGCTGGCGCATATCACGCGACTTCGCGATTCGCTCGATCTCCGGCAGGACCTCGTCGGACGAGGTCACCAGCAGGTGAGGTTGTATTCTTGGGCGGCTTCGGCGCGCGGCTACCTCGACATGTTCGATGTTTGACAAAAACCAGCAGCGACCAAGGCGACCCTCTCGCCCAGCTCTGCAATCTCACATTGTTATTTCTACTTCAAGTTGTATTGCTGCAGCGTGCGATCCTGACAAGCTCGGCCCGGCTGAGGATGATCGATGAGGCCTTCATGAACGGGGTTACGGTTTTGGTCCCGCAAGCCGGTCCAGTCGCCGCACACGAGACAACATTGCATCCGATCGGCGGCCACGGCCCCGCCGGCTCGCTCAACATCTGCGTCGTCTTTGCGACGAGAGGTCGTCCCGACATTCTGAGTGCCGTGGTGGCCTCGCTCGACCATCAAACTCATCGGCCGGCCTCGATCATCCTCTCCTGCACGTCGCGCGACGATGCCGGCGTCGCGGCAGAACGATCCGACGTCACTCTTATGATCGGGCCGGCCGGCTGTTGCGCCCAGCGCAACACGGCGCTTCGTCATCTGCCGATCGATACCCACATCGTGGTCTTCTTCGACGACGATTTCGTGCCGCATCCGAATTGGTTGAACGCCGTGGCGGCGACCTTTGCGGCGCGGCCGGATGTCAGTGCCATCACGGGACGCCTGATCGCCGACGGCATCAAGGGTCCCGGTCTCTCTTTCGACGACGCTTGCGAGATGATCGAAGCCTTCGGTGACAAAGACTTTGATGCGATCGAAGAGCACTATAGCCCCTACGGATGCAACATGGCGTTCCGTGTTGAGGCGCTCGACGGGCTGACGTTCGACGAACGTCTGGTCTTGTATGGCTGGCTCGAAGATCGAGACTTCGGCGCCGCACTCGCGAGACGCGGTGGGCGCTCGATCAAACTCGGCGCTGCCCTCGGCGTACATCTCGGGATCAAGACAAGCAGAATGCCGGGCAATCGGCTGGGCTATTCACAGATCGTCAATCCGATTTACCTCTTCCGCAAGGGCCATATGTCCGTGCGGTCCGTCGCCGACCATCTTGGACGCAACATGCTCAGCAACCTTTTCGGCTCGTTTGCGCCGGAGCCTTACGTCGACCGCCGCGGTCGCTTGCGCGGCAATCTCGTCGGGATCGGCGATCTGGTGCGGGGACGCGTCGCGCCCGAACGAGCCGCCCAGCTTTGAACCAGCATAACACCCTCACCCGGCCATCCTGGCCAAGCCCGCATCCCATCACGGACGGCGCGGATGATCATGCATCGGCTCGACCGGCAGAGGATGCGTCTCTGGTCAGCGTCCGTGACATGCTCGCCGTGCTGCACGCAAACCGACGGATGCTGGCCCTCTGGGTGCTGCTGTGTCTCGCCCTCGCAGGCGCCTACCTGTATTCGACCCCACCTGAATATCTGGCTTCGACGCAAATCATCCTCGAACCCCGCCGACAATTTGCCGGAGCTCAGGATGCCGGACCGGGCTCATACCCCCCGACGCTCGATAGTGCCCAGGCCGAAAGCCAGATCCAGGTCGTCAAGTCGGAGCGGATCTTGCGCTTCGTTTTCACGACGCTCGATCTCGCTCATACTTCCGAATTCTCGACCCATGGTCGCGGCGTGAGGGATTGGTTGAGGGAGGGGTTATCAGGCCTCATCCCGTCGACATCGCGTGAGGCAGCGCCGGCGCTTGCGCCGCTGTCTGAAGAGGCGCGCGCCTTCCAGGCTTTTTCGGATCGGGTCAGCGTGCGCCGAATCGGGCAATCCTATGTGCTCGAAATCTCCTATCGATCGTTGGAGCGGCAGCAAGCCGCTAAACTCGCCAATTCGATCACGGCTGCCTATATCCGCGACCAAATCGAGCTTAAGGCCAGCGCCGCCCAGCGCGGCAGCGAATATTTGCAGGGTCGGATCGCCGACGTTCAAGCCGAGCAGGCTGCGGCGGCCGAAGCGGTGCGCCTTGGGACTGTGCCTGACATGCGGCTGCCGGATTCGGATGCGCGTGTCATCAGCGCCGCCTTGGAACCGCTCGGAAAAGCCTATCCACAAACTATGCTGGTGCTAAGTTTTGCGGCGGTGGCTGGGCTGCTCATCGGCCTATCGATCGCGGCGATCCGCTACGCGCTCGACCGGACGCTGCACTCGCCTCAGGATGTCTGGCGATCGGCCGGCATGGCCTGCCTTGGCCTGATCCCCCGCCGATCGGGTGGCTCGCGCCGCCGTCTGCAACGGCCCATCATCGCCCTCGATGAAATTCTAGTCCATCCGGACTCGAACGTTTCGGCCGCCCTTCGGGTGAGCCGAACTGCGATCCTGGCCGCCAACCCGACAACGCGTCACCATGCGATCGGCTTCGTCGCATGGTCCCATCGCGAGGGCACGTCCACGATCGCCAGTAACTTCGCGCATCTCGTGGCGGCCGCCGGGGATCGCGTGACCTTGATCGATGGTCATCTCCATCAGCCAGGCCTCAGTCAGACGCTAGCGCCTGATGCCGAAAGCGGTTTGAACGAGCTTCTGTCCTGCGATTCGACACAAACCGAATTGCGACCTGTGCCGCTATCGGAAGCGCTGTCATTCGTTCCGGCGGTGAGGAGCGGAACGACGAGCGACCCGAACATCTATCTCGGCTCACCCGAGATGCAGATCATCCTCGTGGCGATGAGGCAGGAACGGAGCGTCATCATCGATCTGCCGCCTCTCTCCGTGTCATCTGATGCTCAAGCCATCGGGCCTCATCTCGATGGTCTCGTCCTCGTGATCGAGGCCCATCGCACCACGAGCGACGAGGTCGCGATGGCCGTGACCGCTTTACGGTCGACCAAGACGAGAATTCTCGGCATCATTTTGAACAAGACCACAGCGGGACAGACGGACCGGCGTGCTGCCGGGCGCAACGGCTGGGATCGATTCAGACGACACGATTAGAGGCTGCGACGATGGCGAACCAATCGCCGGACGCTTTGACGACGCGGCGCTGTCCGTTGACAAAATCGACATAGACCAAGCCAAACCGCTGAGAATAGCCTTCCGCCCATTCGAAATTATCCATCAAGCTCCAGCAATGGTAGGCCCGCACCGGCACTCCGTCGCCAATCGCCCGAGCGAGTTCTTGTAGGTGCGCCCGGAGGAAGGCGACGCGCTGAGGGTCATCGATATGCCCATCCGGCCCGGGCTCGGCGTTATAGGCTGCGCCATTCTCGGTGATTTCGATCGGTCGATGCCCGGTGACGCCCCTCATCGTGGCGAGGATATCGTAGAAGCCTGGCGGATCGATCGCCCAGCCACCGTCCGTCTTATGGTCTGTGCCGGTAGCCCAATCGGCGCGAAGATTCAGGCCGGGCATGCCGTTGCCTTCCGGCGCGTCGTGGACCGTGTAAAGCGTGTAGTAATTAAGGCCGACAAAATCGAGGTCGGCCCGCATGATCGTCTCGTCGCCGGGGCGAAACCCGAGAAGCTCCGCTTGTTGCTCGGGTGGCAGTACGCCATCCGGGTATCGTCCCTCCAGCGCCGGAAGCACGAACCAGAGATTGAGGAACTTGTGCCAGCGTTCCGCTGCGGCGCGATCTGCAGCGGTGTCGGTCGCCGGCACCATCGGCGCGACATCCACGGCCGTGCCGACCTGCGCGTTCGGACGCACCGCCTTCATGGCTCGAAAGCCTTTTCCCTGTGCCAGATTGGCCGTGTGGGTCGCGCGCAGACAGGCAAGCGGGTCTTTCCGGCCCGGTGCATGGGCACCGTACCAATAGCCAACATGCGTGAAGGTCTTCGGCTCGTTCAGCAAGCACCAGTGGTCGATACGATCCCCAAGCGCCCGACCCACAATCTCGACATAATCGGCGAAGCGATCCGCCGTATCGCGGTTCGGCCAGCCACCCTCTTGCTCCAAGGCCTGAGGAAGATCCCAATGATAAAGCGTCACGAGAGGACGTATGCCAGCCTCGAGAACCGCATCGGTCAGCCGCCGATAAAAGTCGAGGCCGGCCTGATTCGGAGCACCGCGACCCGTTGGTTGGATCCGTGGCCAAGCGATCGAATAGCGGAACGTCTTCAAGTTGAGGCGTTTCATCAGGTCGATGTCGTCGGCATAGCGACGATAGCTGTCGCAGGCGACATCGCCGGTGTCGCCATTGCGAATAGTGCCGGGCGTATGGGTGAAGCGATCCCAGATCGACTCACCCTTCTGATCCACGTTCCAGGATCCCTCGACCTGGTAGGCCGCGGTCGCGGCACCCCAAAGAAAGCCGTCCGGAAAAGAGACGGGCTTAGGGGCCGTCACGGTTTCGGCCAAAGCCCGATTGCCGCTTGCAACGCCGAGCCCCAACGTGCTCCCGGCCGCAGCAAGACCGGTCGAAACGAATTGCCGGCGATCCATGCAAAACTCCGTATCGACGCGCGATCCAGGCGCAAGCCTCGACCGACCTGCCCATCATGCGACGCGCGCTTCTCTCCTTCAATCCCGAAGCGATCGAGGCGTTCCGCTACATGAGGCTTGCGGACTGGCGTCGGTCCGTCCTTTTTAAAAGCCCGAGAGCCTCGAGGCGGCTTGGCCAACCACGGTCGTCGGGCTGCGGTCCGACATGGCGCGCTGAGACGCTCCGGTGCCGCGCCTGGGAACGTCAACCCGCACGATATCGCCCGGCTGCACCAGATCGCCTTCTTGCGCCGCGATCGTCTCGGACACGCCGTTGCTGCGCCGAACGAGCCAGTAGAGGGGGGCCCGGTCGTTTCCGTTGGCCGCCATCGCGAGCGGCGCGCGCACCTCGGATTGATAGATCAGGCTCTGCGCCGTATCGATCCGCTCGTTCGCCTCGATGAGCTTGGCATGAACGTCGGCCGCCTCCCTCAGCGCCTCACGACGCCGTTCATTATGCAGTTCGAGGATGTCGCGACCGGTCTTCGAGATATCCTGCTGGGTCCGTAAGGTCGCGAGCTGAACGTCGAGGCGGCTACTTTCGAATTGTGCGGAGCTTTGCTCGACTGCCAACTGACGCGGCAGCACCGCAAGCCCCTTGGCGACCAGACCACTGACCTGATCGAGCTCCTTCTTGGTCACATCGAGCTGGCGCAACAGTGACGCATCCTTCGCCGCAAGCGACTCCACTTCATGGCTTAAAAGCAGCTTCGTTTGATTGAGCGCATCGGTCTGCGATCGCAGCGAGTCGCGGCGCGCCTCGAAAATCAATTGCTCCTCGCGCATCATTCGCGCGAGGTCCGTATCTGCGGCGCGGGTCGTGAGATCGGCCGGGAAAACGATGCTGTCGGTGTCCTTCACCTCGGCGTCGAGGCGCGCTTGACGGGCCAGCAGTCCGAACCGCTCCATGGCACGGGTCCGTAGGTCACCACGATTGACCAGGGAGTCGCGTTCGAGGCCGAGCAGGTTGTCGTCCGGTGCGCGTAACATGCCCCCCGCCGTGCTGACGGCCTGTAAAACCGTCAACTCGGGCCTGTAGTCGTAATCACCCGGCTTTTGCACGGCACCGATGATGTAAAAGGGTCGATATTTGATGACCTGAACCGAGGCATCCGGTCGCTGGGCCAGCCCGATTTTGGCCTGCAGTCTCTCACCGATGATGCTTGCCAGCGCCGAGGTCGTGCCATTGGACGCCGGGAGCTCGCCGAGCAAAGGAAGCGATATGGCGCCGGACGCACCAACCGTGAACTCACCGTTCAGTGCCGTCCATTGATAAGCCTCGCCGGCCCCGGTCCGCCAATCATAGACTTTGATCTGCAGCTTATCTTGCGGCCCCAGACGATAGTCCGCCGTTTCCGCACTCGCCGGCATGGCCGTCAACATGGCGATCCAGAACAGCATGAGCACGACTGGACGGGGCACGATCATCGACGCAAGCCTTAAACGAATATCAATTATAAGTTGAATATGCTGCAGGGCAACATTGGTCAATCGCGTGTCTTGCCTCAGCTACGGAACATCACCGCCGAAAGCCTAGAACCTCACAACAACCTGTGGTAGCAGACGATGACGGAGGTCCTGCCATCCTTCTGATCCGACGGCCATGAGGGCGATCGCGTGCAAGCCAACCTCTCCGTTCTCGTCGGATCGTCGCTCGTCGCGGCCATCTTGCTGTTGTCGCCGCCGCGCGCTGTCGCCCAGGAGGCAGCGATCGATCTGAGCCATTTCGAGCTCGCCTTTTCGGACGAGTTCGATCGCCTTGACGTGTCCGGCACCGGCTTTGGCGCGAAATGGGCCACGCATACGTCCTGGGGTGGAGATTTCGGCGACGCTCGCTTCACCGATCCGGGACCAACGGGACCCTTCAAGATCGTCGACGGGCATCTCGAGATTATCGCCAGCAAGACACCAGCCGGCGTGTGGCAATCGGGCCTGCTGTCCTCGGTCGACACCACCGGGCAAGGCTTCTCCCAGCAGTATGGCTACTTCGAGATGCGGGCGAAACTCCCGGCCGGAAAAGGACTGTGGCCGGCTTTTTGGCTTAACACAGTCTTGCCAAAAGGCTCGCCGATCCCAGGCATCGAAATTGATGTGATCGAACACTACGGCCATTTCCCGAAGCTTTATCAGGCACTGGTTCACATCTGGCCGAAGCCGCCCAATGACGACGACGCAGCCCGCAAGACTGTGATCGAGGTTCCGGAAGGCAGCCTCTACAACGACTTCCACACCTATGGCGTGCTGGTCCGGCCCGATTGGATCACGGTCTACCTCGACCGCAAGCCGAAATGGCGCTGCCCGACCCCGCCCGAACATAAAAACAAACTGATGATTTTGGCCAATCTGGCGATGGGATCAGGCTGGCCGATCGACGAGACGCCCAATCCTTCGATCATGACGATCGATTACATCCGCGCCTATCGCGAGCGACCCTGATGACGCAGCCTTCGACTGAGCGCGAGCCTGCACGCATGCGGATTTTCGCGCATCTCGCCTATGGCTTCGACGCTCGACAGTGGGAACTCAAGTGGCGGGACGGGCGCCTTCTGGGCCTCAACGAACCTCGCCCCTACGGCTATCACCATGCCGTCGAGCATGGCTGCGACGTCGTTTTTTCGACCGATCACGCCGAGAGTTTGATCGGCCACTCTCTACGGGGATTCTTGCGGCTCGTGCTTGGCTTCGATGTCCTGCATGCTTTTCGCAATCGCCACGCCATGATGGCGGCAGATGTCATCTGGACCCATACCGAGTCACAACATCTCGCGGTCTCGCTGCTCCTCAAGCAACGATCCGCCACGCATCGGCCGCGGTTGATCGCCCAAAGCGTGTGGCTGATTGACGGGTGGTCGCGGTTACACCCGCTTCGGCAACGCTTCTACCGATGGTTGATCGAGAGCGCGGACGTGCTGACGTTCCTGTCTCCCGTTAACGCGAGCGTGGCATCGGCCCTGTTTCCAGACAAGCCATGTGAGTTCGTTCAATTCGGCATCCGAGCCGATATTCAGGCCGCGCCGCGAGGCGGAACCGTGCGATCGCCGCTTCGTATCCTAGCCGTCGGCAACGATCGGCACCGCGATTGGGAGTGTCTTGTGAGCGCCTTTGGCAACGTCGCGGGTTTTAACCTCACAATCGCGTCTCAGACGATCCGCACCGATCTCTCGAGTTACCTCAACATCGCGGTCGTGACTCCACGCGACAACGAAGCACTCAAGCTGCTCTACGGCGCCGCCGACCTCATGGTTCTGCCACTCAAGCCAAATATGCATGCCTCCGGCATCACCGTGCTGCAGGAAGCGGCGCTGTTTGGACTGCCGACCGTGGCCAGCAGGGTCGGCGGGCTCGACGCATATTTCCGGGATGACGATGTGTGTTTCGTCGAGCCTGAAAATCCCACATCGCTCCGCCGAGCCGCCCAGGCTTTCGCGGCCAATCCGCAACTCAGCGTGCATTTCGCCAGTCGCGCCCAAGCCCGGATGCGTGCCGACGATCTTGGTTCGCGCGCCTACGTGTCGCGGCACGTCGCACTCAGCCGAGAGTTATTGCGCGGCTCACGGCGTCGCGGGGAACATGCTCCGCATCAGGCCGACGAACGATCGGCGACCGGCGCTGAACCGATACTCGACCACGCGCCGTGACGCGAGGTTCGGAAGAACCATGCAAAGCGCGATGGTCAGGGCTTTTGCCACTTTGGCTGAGGGCGACCCTGTACTGCGGGCGAGGCACGCAAGCGTGACAAGAACGTGCCCCATCCGCGGACGCCTCGCTTCGAAGACGCTCTGATATGTCCTGGTCTCGCGATAATAGAAGGACTGGTGGGGCTCGAGCAGCGCGCGGGGGTCACCCTTGGCCACGAGCGTACGCTTGAGATGATCAAGCCGAAAGACGAAACGATCCGCCTCGGCTTGAAAACGCTTGGACGTCAACGCCGCCCCCGATCCCGACAAATTCGCTCCATGGATGCGATAGCGGCCGAGCGGGGTCGACAGGCTGACCACATCACCGAAAAACGGGGCAGCGATCAGAGTGACGCCATCGACCCATGTTTCGTAATCGACCTCCTCGATCAACACACACAGGCTGCGGTGGAAAACGTTGCCGGATGTCGGGGGGCTGGAATAGACGCCATTGACGGCGACATCGCGCATCAGCGTTACGCGGTCCCGAAAGTCTCTGAGCGGCGGCAGCGGATCACCGATCACGGTCCCGTTTTCGTCGATCGGTACAAGCGGAAATTGTAGCTTGGCGACCCGATCGTCGAGATTCTCCAAGATGCGCGCGAGCGCCCCCTCGATCAATTCGTCATCGGCGTCGAGGAAGAGAACGAACGGTGCGGTCGTCTGCGCGAAGCCTTGCAGGCACGCGCGTGCGGCGCCCCCATTCTCGACCAGGAAGCTCTTTGCGATCCCATAAGACTGGATGACGGCCCATGAGCCATCGGTCGACCCATCGTCGACGACGATGAGTTCGACGCGGGGATCGATCTGGCGCGTCACACTCTCGATCGCGCGGCCGACATAGCGCTCGTAATTGTAAGTCGGGATGATGACGGCGAGCCGCACAGCCATGTCGTCCGCCATCCAAGCTCCACCCTCTGCCCTGTTTCAATTCAGCGAACCGCCCACCGGCTGATCGCATGCGGACTGATGGCCCATCTCATCGCGAATCGCAACCTGTGGTAGTAATTTGAGGTGACAGTACGTAAAGGGAACATCGACGCTGAAACGAGGTTGAGCAGATGAGCAGTCGATTCGTTCGCAATTCGCTATTCGGAACGATCGCGGGCGTCAGCACAACTCTCGGTAGCTTCGCCAGCAGCCTGATCGTGGCGCGTCTCCTGGGCGTGGAGGCCACTGGCGCGGTCGCTTACGTCGTTTGGGTCGTGGGCGTCGCGACCACGCTCACCAGCCTCGGCCTGCCCTTCACGCTGGCCCGCTATTTGCCCGAAATGCTGGGTCGCGGAGAGACGCAGCAGGCGATGCGCCTCGCGGCCTATTTGTTTCGCCCATTCCTTCTGGCGACCGCGCTTCCGGCAATCGGCTTTGCATCCTACGCGGGTTGGCTGATCGTCCAACACTCCGACGCATTGGCGCAGTTCGACCCCCAAACGCCGCTGCACGATCCAATGATCTGTGGACTGGTCGGTTTGACCTGTCTGGCCCAGGCCTTGGCCGAATATGCGCGGAGTTATTTGCGCGGCATGCACGCCTTTTCGCGCGTCGCCAAGATCACCAGCATCTCCATGGCGGCACAGCTTGTGGCGCTCGCGATCGGGAGTTCGCTGTTCGGGGTGCGTGGCGCGGTCGGCGGCTATCTCTGTGCGAGCCTGTTGCCGCTCTTGGTGCTGCATGAAATCTGGCGCGAGCCGGGCAAAGTAGCGCCCGACTTGAAAGCCAGGATCGTCACCTATGCGCGGTTCCGCTGGGCGTCCGAGATGCTAGGCTTCTTCATCTGGTCACGGATCGAAGTGTTCTTCCTGCAGGTATTCTGGGGCATTCAATCGATCGGCCTCTTCACGGTCGGCCTGACCTTAGCCAATCTGGCGATCCAGGGCCCTCTCATGCTGACCTGGGGATTGCTGCCGCATTTTTCCGAACAGCGTGGACAAAACGACATCGAGGCGATGCGACGGGTTTATGCGACCGGCACGCGTTTGATGGCGTTTCTGGTCTTCCCGGCCTGCCTCGGTCTAGCGGCCGTCATGCCCGCCGTTCTTACGCTGCTCTACGGCCAAGCCTTTGCGGGCGCCATCCCGGCCGCCACGATCCTGGTCTGCGCCGCGTCCATCTCGGCTGTCGCGACGGTGGGCACCAACTTGATGTGGGCCATGGAGCGCAGCGACGTCGATTTCTACGTCGGCCTCGTCGGCGCCGTTCTGTCTATCCTCGGCGGCCTTCTCGTGATTGGCCCCCTGGGTCCGATGGGCGCGGCCTATTCCAGGGCCGCGACCCAATTGGTCGCGGTCGGGGTATCGTCCTGGTTCCTCGTCCGTCGTCTCCATTTCGAAATCCCGATCGCGTCATTGGCACGTCTGTTCGCGGCCGCCGTGCTCTGCGCGCTCGCGGCACGGCTCTGCCTCGATCTGGTCGGCGGCATCCTTGGGTTGCTGGTCGCAATTGGAGCCGGTGCTGCGACCTACCTCATCGCAGTCAGGCTGCTGGCGGCCCTCCCGCCCGACGACATCGCCCGGCTCCGGTCGGTGTCGCGCATGATGCCCGGCGGACTGGCACGCGCCATTGATCCTGCCATGCGGCTCATCTTAGGATAGCGGCCTCGCAGCAGCGAACGGGAAATCAGGCGCGATAACGCCTCGCGTTGCGGCTCGCTCCCGACCATACTTCTCTCGATCCGGAGCCGCGCGGCAGGCTTGCCTTGCATCTGGCCATCCGGTGAATGACGCGACCCCGAACCACGAGCGCGACCATGCAGAGCCAAGACGATCATCAACACGACCAAGCCGATGGCGACCACGACCATTCCGATCGTCACCACGAGGCGCCCCCGCGCTGGAAGCATGACGGTATTCGGGTCATCAAGGGCGACCAGCTCGATTCCAACACGCCGCAAACGCCAGGCATGTTCCGACAGGCCGCTATCGATCATGCGCGCGTCGGCGCTCAGAAAATATGGGCCGGGACGGTTCGGATCGAGCCCAACGCAAAGACCGGCGTGCATCATCACGGCGACCTCGAAAGCGTGATCTTCGTCGTGCGCGGTCGCGCGCGCATGCGGTGGGGCGAACGGCTGGAATTTGTTGCCGAGGCCGAAGCCGGCGACTTCATCTTCGTGCCACCCTTCGTGCCGCATCAAGAGATCAACGCCGACCCCGACCAGCCGCTCGAATGCGTTCTGGTCCGATCCGACAACGAAGCCTCGTGGTCAACATCACCAATGTCGACCCGGTGGAGCCACCCGAAGCGGTTTATTGGGTCGACCCGATCCACAAGCACCCGTGAGCGCCAGCGCCTTGCGTCAACCGGCCTGCGCTGCCAGGACGGCTTCGACTCGAATCTCCTCGGTGAGCCGCGCCTTGAGGGCGTTGAACTCGGGCGTCGTTTTGATCGTGTAGCGACGCGGATGCGGCAGATCGACTGGCACATCGGCCTTGATGCGGCCCGGCCGGGCCGTCATGACGACAACGCGCGACGCCATGAAGATCGCTTCCTCGATGTCGTGCGTCACGAACAAGACCGTCTTTCGGTCGCGTTCCCAAATGTCGAGCAGCAATTCCTGCATCAGCGCACGCGTCTGGTTATCCAGCGCCCCGAACGGCTCGTCCATCAACAGGATGTCGGGATCGTTGGCGAGCGCGCGCGCGATGGCGGTACGCTGCTGCATCCCGCCGGAAAGCTGACGCGGCAGATGATGCTCGAATCCCTTGAGGCCCATCCGCCCAAGATATGTATCGACGATGTCGGCCTGCTCACGCGTCGGAACGTTTCTTTCACGAAGCCCGAAGGCGATGTTCTGCCCGACCGTGAGCCACGGGAAGAGCGTGTAGGATTGAAACACCATGCCTCTGTCCGGCCCAGGGCCGATCACCGGCTTGCCGTTGAGCAGCACGCGCCCGGAACTCGGCCGATCGAGCCCCGCCACGATCCGGAGCAAGGTCGACTTTCCGCAGCCTGAGGGGCCGAGGATGGTGATGAAGTCATTCGCCGCAACGGTGAGATCGGTGGGGGCAAGAGCGACGGTCTCGCCGCCGCGCGGGCCCAGAAAGACGCGCGAGACGCCCTCCACCCGCAATTTGGCGGCTTGCTCGGTTCTGGCAACACTCATGCGAACGTCCAGGCGAACAGCTTGCGGTTCAAGGCTTTGAAGAACAGGTCGGAGATGAGCCCGATCACGCCGATCGTAATGATCCCGAAGATCATCTTGCCGGTCGCGAGCAACGCCTGACTATCGATGATCATGTGGCCGATGCCCGAGGACGAGCCAATGAGTTCCGCCACGATCACGTAGGTCCAGGCCCAACCGAGAACGAGCCGCAGGATTTCAGCGATGCCGGGCGCGTTGGCCGGCAGGAGGACGCGGTGGATCACGCCCCGATCGTTCGCGCCGAGCGTATAGGCGGCTTCGACAAGGTCCCGCCGTGTCTGTCCCACCTGCCCGGCCACCATCAGAATGATCTGAAACACCGAGCCGATGAAGATGACGAGCAGCTTCTGCGTTTCCCCGATGCCGGCCCAGAGGATGAGCAGGGGGACAAAGGCGGAGGCTGGCAGGTAGCGCGCGAAGGACACGAACGGCTCGAGAAGCGCCTCGACCGGCTTATAGGCTCCCATGGCAATGCCGAGCGGCACCGCCACGAGCGTAGCGATGACGAAACCGCCGACCACGCGCCACACCGTCATGCCGATATCGGTCATGAAATCGAACCGCGTGATCAACACGTAGCCGTCCCGCAGCATCGACAGCGGGTCGGCCAGGAACGTCTTTGATACGAAGCCGCCGAGCGTGAAGAACGCCCAGATAGCAAAGAAAAGAATGAAAAAAGACAGTCCGAGCGCAATGCGCGCGGGCTGTCCAATCGGCGTAAAGGGGCGTGCCATGGATCAGGCAGCCCCTCGACACGACGGGGTCAATCCGATCATTTCAGGCCGAGCGGACGCGGGTCGAACAACATCTTCATGTCGGGCTTGTCGGAGATGGTGCCGACCTGGATCAAGAGATCGGCGGCCGTGTCCGAGAACTTGCCAAATTCGCTGCCGAAGAATGTGGTGTTCGAGGCGCGGTCGGCCCAGCGCAGATATTTGGCCGAATCGGCGAATTCGTCACCCGATTGCTTGACGTCGGCGCCCATGATCTCGAACGACTTTTTCTCATTGGCCTTGATGTAGTCCAGCGCCTCGAAATAGCTGTCGACGAGCGCCTTCGCGGCAGTCGGATTGTCGTCGAGGAATTTGGGCGTACAGCCAAGCGTGTCGAGAATCATCGGATAATCGAGCGTCGTCGCGAGAATGTGGCCCGCATCCGGCTTATCGCGTACGGCCGACAAATAGGGCTCGTAGGTCACGGCCGCATCGTTCTGACCGGCGAGAAAAGCCTGCGCGGCAGGACCGGGCTCGAGATTGACGACCTTCACGTCTTTCAGGGTCATGCCGTTCGCGTTGAGGAACCAGGCCAGCGTGAAATAGGGCGTCGTCCCGGGCGACGAAGCCGCCACCGCCTTCCCTTTCAGATCCTTGATGGTCTTGATGTCGCCGCGTGCGACGATACCGTCGGCCCCATAGGACTTGTCGAGTTGCACGATCTCGCGCGCCGGGACACCGTTGGCGTTCCAGACGATCCAGGTTTCGACCGTGGTTGCGGCGCATTGGATGGAGCCCGACGCCATGGCGAGCGAGCGGCTCGCCTGCGGGATCTTCGGCAAGGTCACGTCAAGGCCGTGCTTCTTGAAGATGCCGACTTCCTTCGCGAGCGTCAGCGGCCCAAATCCAGTCCAGCCCGAAATTCCAATCGCCACCTTCGTGTCATCGGCCTGAGCCGCCGTCGCGCCCATCAGCAATCCCGCGAGCACGAGACCCGCACCAACCATCCGCTTCATGTTTGTTTCTCCCCAATCCGACGCGCCCGATTTGCTGTGACGACGGCTCGATTGTCCAGCCATCGCATGCAGGATCGATGCCTTATCGCTCGATTTACGGGACGCGACGCCGCGCCGCGAGCCGCGTCCGGAACTCCACAGCGGGCCGCTCGTTTTCTTCGCATATCAGTCAAGATGACGGCCGGCACTGCCGGCACGGAGCTTTCGATGCACAAGAGTTTTTTTCTCGCCGGCGCCACCGTTGCGGCAGCGCTTTTTCTTTCGTCCGTCGCTCAATCCGCAATGGCGTCCGATATCGACTATTCGGTCGATCGCAACGCGCGCGTCGTAACGATCCAACAGGCGTTTGGTCACCGCCCCAGCGGCTATGGTTATGACAATGGTGCCGTCTACGGCCCCAATTACGAAACCAACAGCGGCACGAACCCCTATGGCGGTGGCTTCGACTTCAACCGCTATCCGCCGGGCAGCGCCGGGGCCGAAGAACTTCGTCAGAGCCGCCACGATTATTGCGAATTCTCGCCATCGCGCTGCTGAGCCGACCCCCAGAGCGCCTGGTCCAGAAGTGGAGCGGGTAGTGCCTGCCCACTTCATTTTTCAGGTGAGAAACGACGTGATGATTCGACCGTAAACGGCGGTGAGACGGTCGATATCGGCAATCGCAACTCGCTCATCGATCGCATGCATCGTGCGTCCCACCAGCCCGAACTCGACCACCGGGCAATGGGCGGAGATAAATCGGGCGTCAGATGTTCCGCCCGTGGTCGATAGCACCGGGCGCAGACCGGTCTCCGCCTCGACAGCGTCAGCCACGAGGGTCGTAAAGCGTCCAGGCCCGGTTAAGAACGCCAAAGCGTTGCACGGCATGAAATCGAGCGACACATCGGCACCGGCGCTTGCGGTGTCGACCCGCGTCTGGACCTCGGCCCGGAGTGTTTCGGGCGTCCAGAGATCGTTAAAGCGGATATTGAACCGCGCTCGCGCTTCCGCCGGGATCACATTGGTGGATGGATTGCCCGTATCGACCGTCACGACTTCGAGGTTCGAGGCGTCGAAACTCGAGGTTCCCTTGTCGAGCGGTGCGTCGGTGAGCGCCACAAGGATCCGCAACAAGGGCGGGATCGGATTGCTGGCGAGGTGCGGATAGGCCACGTGACCCAAGCGGCCGTGGACCACGATCTCGCCCGTCAGTGACCCGCGGCGACCAATTTTCATCATATCGCCGAGCGCGTTCGGGTTGGTCGGCTCGCCGAGCACGCAGGCGTCGAAACGTTCGCCGCGGGCCATCACCCAGTCGAGCAATTTGACGGTTCCATTGATGGCGGGGCCTTCCTCGTCGCCCGTGATCAGAAAGGCAATCGAGCCATTGGGCGCCCCCGCCCCTTCCAAATGATCGAGCGCTGCCGCAATCGATGCTGCGACGCCGCCTTTCATGTCGCAGGCGCCCCGCCCCCAGATCATACCGTCGGCGATCTCGCCTGAGAAAGGGTCAAACCGCCACGCCGCCGGATTGCCGGGCGGCACGACATCGGTATGGCCCGCGAAGACGAGGCAGGGGCTAACCGTTCCGATCCGCGCATAGAGATTGAGGATCTCGGCTTCGCCTGGACCCGAAAAAGAGACGAGATCGACCGTGAACCCGGCGTCGCGCAGCATATCGGCCAGCAACGGCAAGGCTCCGCCGTCGTTGGGCGTGACGGACTGACAGCGCAGAAGACGTTGCGTGAGGTCGACGGCGCGCGAGAGGGTCATGACGAGGGACGATCGTTCAGAACGCCCAATTCGATGGCATTCCACAGCGCAACCGCCGTCATCAAGGCGACGATGACGGGGGCTGACCAATCGGGGAGGCTATCGAACGATCGCGGAATGAACCAGATGGCGGCGCTGCCGACCAGAAGGCTGAGCGGCAAGAGACCAGCGAGCGAGGCGGGGCGCCCGCGCGCCCGAAAGCGCTTGGCACTGAGATTATACTCACAGATCGCGATCAGGAGGACAGCGAAGGCGAATAGGATGAGGTAAGCGTAGGCTAGGATCGTCATGGGAGCCAGGAACTGCTCCTGCGCCAGATCGTGATGCGCGTAAGGACGCAGGATGACCCAGATCATCGTGCCAACCACGGCCAATGTGGTGAGCGGCACGGTCCCGCGCCACCACGTCGAACGCCCGATCAGCCCCTTGTCGGTGCGGAACAGGAAGAAGAACGTGTGGCGCTCGGTCTCGGACATCAATCTCTCAGGAGGTCGTTGATGGCCGTCTTGGAGCGGGTCTGTGCATCCACGGTCTTGACGATGACGGCGCAATAAAGCGACGGGCCGGCCGACCCATCCGGCAGCGGCTTGCCGGGCAGATTGCCCGACACGACGACCGAATAGGGCGGCACGTAACCGACATGGATTTGCCCGGTCGCCCGGTCGATGATCTTGGTCGAGGCCGACAGGAACACGCCCATCGACAGGACGGAGCCCTGCCCGACCACGACGCCCTCGACCACCTCGGATCGCGCGCCGATGAAGCAATCGTCCTCGATGATGGTCGGGTTCGCCTGCAGCGGCTCGAGCACGCCGCCGATGCCAACGCCGCCCGACAGATGCACGTTCTTGCCGATCTGCGCGCAAGAGCCGACCGTCACCCACGTATCGACCATCGTGCCCTCGTCGACATAGGCCCCGAGGTTGACGAAGGACGGCATGAGAATGACGTTCCGGGCGATGTGGGCCGAATGGCGCACGACGCAGTTGGGCACGGCGCGAAAGCCGGCTTCGGCGAAGCGGCCGGCATCCCAGCCGTCGAACTTCGACGCCACTTTGTCGTACCACGACGACTCACCGGGCCCACCCGAGATCAAAACCATATTGTTCAGGCGGAACGACAGAAGCACGGCCTTCTTGAGCCACTGGTTCACGCTCCAGGCGTCACGGCCAGACTTGGCCGGATCGCGCTCGGCAACCCGGAGGCGCCCCTGATCCAGCAAAGCAAGCGCGGTGTCGACCGCCTCTCGGACCGCGCCCATCGTGTGTGATCCGACCGATGCGCGATCCTCGAACGCCTGCTCGATGATGCCTCGGAGTTCGTCGTGCTGCATGGAACGCCTCTCAATGACCGGCGCAGGTTTCGGGCGCGACGGCGTCCTTGTCAACGCCGATCAACCGAGAGCGTCTCGTCTAGCGCTGGCACTCGGCGCAGAAGAAGGTGGACCGGCCGGACTGCACGATCCGCCGGATCATACCCCGACAACTCGGGGTCGTGCAGGGTTCGCCCTCGCGGTCATAGGCTCGGAAGCCGTGCTGGAACGTGCCCAATGCCCCATCGGTGTGGCGGTAATCCCGCAATGATGAGCCGCCGGCCTCGACTGCTTCGTTCAGCACGTCGCGGATCATCGTGGACAGGCGCTCGGCTCGCGCAGTCGGGCCACCATCTTTTCGGGCCAGCGTTCCGGCCATGCGGCGCGGCGACAACCGCGCGCGGTGCAGCGATTCGCAGACGTAGATATTGCCAAGCCCCGCGATGAGAGTCTGGTCGAGGAGCGCCGCCTTCAGCGGCGTGCTTTTGCCGGCCATCAATCGGCTTAGTGTCACGCCGTCGAAGGCGTTGGACAGCGGCTCGACCCCGATGCCGCGAAAGAGCGGATGACTGTCGAGGCCGCCCGCCTCAACCAGTGTCATAAAGCCGAAGCGCCGCGGATCGTTATAGGTGATCGTCATGCCGCTGCCGAGATCGAACCGCACATGATCGTGCAGGCTCTCGGCGTTGCGCTCGTGGTAATAATGGCTTGTCACTGTATCGGGGCTGCCTGCTCCGGGCGCCCGAACCCGAAACGAGCCGGTCATGCCGAGATGCATGGCGAGCAGGAGCCCATCGTCGAGTTCGGCCAGCAGATATTTGGCACGGCGTCCCATCGCGATCAGACGGCGGCCCTGGAGACGCTCGATGAAGGATGGCGGGAAAGGAAACCGAAGATCCGGCCGGTTCAGGGTGACACGGGCGAGCACCTCGCCTTCCATCGCGCTGGCAAGGCCGCGACGCACGGTTTCGACTTCGGGAAGTTCGGGCATCGGCCTCGGCTGCTGATCGATTGATGCGCACACGTAACCATGCCGCACCGCTCGCGCCAGAGGGCCTTTGCGCGGGAGCGTCGCGACGCGCTATTTGCTGAATTGGCGATTTCGTTCGCCCCGGACCTGCTCTATGGTCCGGCCGCGCCGGACATGACGCACCAAAGGACGAACCCATGGAAGTCGCACACTCCGAATTGCTTAAGCCAGACAGTGCGGACAACACGCATTTCGGCTTTTCGGACGTGACGGTCGGCGACAAGCAGCGGCTCGTCGATGACGTGTTCAACACGGTCGCGAACCGCTACGATATTATGAACGACCTGATGTCCGGCGGTCTGCACCGGGCGTGGAAAAACGTCTTCGCGGCGCAAGTCAAACCCTCACGCACCGCGGCCTTCCGGCATCTCGATGTCGCGGGTGGCACCGGTGATATCGCGTTCCGCGTGGCATCGGCCGGCGGCACGCTGACCGACGTGACGGTGCTGGACATCAACCCGGCCATGCTCGACGTCGGTCGCGACCGCGCCGCAAAGCGCGACATTCCGGGCGAGATGCGCTTCGTGACCGGCAATGCCGAAGAACTGCCGCTGCCCGACAATCACTTCGACGCCTATACGATCGCGTTCGGCATCCGCAACGTGCCGCGCATCCCACTCGCGCTCGCCGAAGCCTATCGCGTTCTGAAACGCGGCGGTCATTTTCTCTGCCTGGAATTCTCCTCGGTCGACGTGCCAGGGCTCGACCGGATCTATGACGCCTTCTCGTTCAAGGCCATTCCGGCCATGGGCAAGATCGTGGCCGGGGATGCCGAGCCCTATCGCTATCTGGTCGAATCGATCCGCCGCTTTCCCAGCCCGGACACTTTTGCCGAAATGATCGAGACCGCCGGGTTCCGGCGCGTGTCGGTGACGCGTCTCACGGGCGGTGTTGTTGCCATCCACTCGGCCTGGAAGCTCTAGACCCCGATGTTCGCCGCCATAGGCCATCTGCTCCGGCTGCTTCGCGCCGTCTACGTCCTGGCGCGCGAGGGCGTGTTTTCCGGCATCGATCCGCGCCTCGTGCCGATCGAAGCCCGTTTGCCGCTCGCCGTTGCGCGACTGATCGCGCGCAAGAACGTCGGGGTCGGCATGAGCCGCCTCGCGGTCGCGATTCAGCGGCTTGGTCCGTCCTATATCAAGCTCGGCCAATTTCTGGCCACCCGTCCCGATGTGGTCGGGGCCGGAGCCGTCATGGCGCTGGAATCGTTGCAGGATCGAGTTGCGCCTTTCCCACGCGCGGTGTCGGTCGCGATCATCGAGGCGGCGTTCGGCCAACCGATTGACAGCTTGTTCGTCTCGCTGAGCGAGCCCATGGCCGCTGCCTCAATCGCTCAGGTCCATCGAGCACGGCTCCGCAATCAGGACGGCGAGCGCGATGTCGCTGTCAAAGTGCTTCGGCCTGGCGTCGAGCGCCTGTTCCGTCGCGATATTTCCGACATGTATTTCGCCGCCCGTCTCGCGGAGCGCTGGCTTCCGGATGCCCGTCGCCTGAAGCCGGTCGAGGTCGTCGACACGCTGGCCCGTAGCGTCACGATGGAGATGGATTTCCGTCTTGAAGCCGCTGCGGCATCGGAATTCGGGGAGAATGCGGGGGCCGATCCGGATTTCCGGGTGCCGCGCATCGATTGGAACCTGACCGCGAAGGAAGTTCTCACACTCGAATGGATCGACGGCACCTCGTTGTCCGACATGGCGGGCCTCGAAGCCCGTGGGCTCGACCTTCCCTCGCTCGGTCGTGTCGTAATCCAGAGCTTCCTGCGCCACGCGATGCGGGACGGCTTCTTTCACGCCGACATGCATCAGGGCAATCTGTTCGCCGACCACGACGGTAAGCTCGTCGCGGTGGATTTCGGCATCATGGGACGGCTCGGCCCGAAGGAGCGGCGCTTTCTGGCCGAGATCCTCTATGGCTTCATCACGCGCGACTATAACCGGGTCGCGGAGGTGCATTTCCAGGCCGGCTATGTGCCGCGCACCCATCGCGTGGCCGATTTCGCGCAAGCCATACGGGCCATCGGCGAGCCGATCCATTCCCGCACGGCCGACCAGATCTCGATGGCCAAGCTACTGACGCTGCTGTTCGAGATCACGGCCCTGTTCGACATGCACACCCGGATCGAGCTCGTGATGCTGCAGAAGACCATGGTGGTGGTCGAAGGCGTGGCGCGCAAACTCGACCCCCGCCTCGATCTCTGGGCGACGTCCGAACCCGTCGTGCGGAGCTGGATCGAGGAAAACCTCGGCCCGCTCGGCAAACTGCAGGATGCGGGCGCCAGCGTGATGAGCCTTGCGCGAGCCTCCCTTGCATTGCCCGATGTTCTCGTGCGCGGCGAGCGCATCCTATCGTCGCTGGAAACCAGCTTCGACAAGGGCATCGGCCTTTCGGGTGAAAGCTTGGAGGCGCTTGCCAAAGCGCAGGCCGGCCGATTCGGGTGGATGACCGGCGCGTTGTGGCTCATCGGCATCGCGCTGATGCTGCACTGGCTCTTCTAACCCGGTGTCGCCGCCGCGCTTGGCCCTATTCGCTCTGGAAGCCTTACCGAACGCACGCGCGGTGCGGCAATTTCTGGTCGATCATGCGGCCGAGATCGCCTTCGTGGGCCTATCCAATGCAGAGCGACCGAAGGCCGGCGGCTTGTTCGGGCAAATCGGGCGGCACGTGCGCCGCTCGGGCCTTAGCATTCTGCCCTACCTGATCGTCAACTTCGGCTTGCCGGATCTGTCCACCGCGCTTTTTCCGCTGCTCGGCCGCTTGGCACCACATCCCACACCGGTCTCGGGCACACCGCTGCGCACCCTCTGCGAGCGGCATGGCATACCGGTCATTCGGGTCGACGACGTCAATGGCGTCGAGGTTGCGGACGCTTTCGCGGCGCATCGCCCCGATCTCATCGTCTCGTTTCATTTTGACCAGATCTTCTCGGCCACGACGCTGATGCTGGCGCCGCTCGGCGGTGTGAACGTGCATCCCAGCCTGTTGCCGCGCCATCGCGGGCCGGTTCCGACCGTCCATGCTCTGGCCGAAGACCCCCACGCCTTCGGTGTCACCGTGCATCGTCTCGTCGCCGACATCGATGCAGGCGCCATCCTCGAGCAGGAGGCTGCGACGCTGCCGCCGGGCACCAGCGCGTCGGGCGCATCCGTGCTGCTGCACGAGCGCGGACGGAGGCTGCTCGATCATGTGCTCGCGACGATCGCGCGTGACGGCATGCCGCCAGGGCGCCTCGTTCCGAGACTGCCCTATTGCCCGTTCCCGGACGCGGCCTTGCTCCGCTCGTTGCGTCGTCGCGGACGGCGCGTGACCGATGCTCACGATCTGTCGGATGCTCTGCGGCTGAATGGCTTTTCGCCGCGCAAAGACATGCGCTCCCCGTCGAAGGGCGCCTAATTCGACACGCGGCGCGCGACGATCACCGTCGCGATCAAGCTCGCATTCCTTTCGTGCTTCAGTCGGAGTATAGCCAACAGGGACCCTCGCCCCGGAGCCCGGCCTTGACCAACGCCTCGAACCTCCCCGGCAAACGTATTCTCCTCGTGATCGGCGGCGGCATTGCGGCCTATAAATGCCTCGAAGTCGCGCGTCATCTCGCCCGGGCGGGGGCCAAGGTGCGCGCCGTCATGACGCCGGCGGCGCATCATTTCGTGACGCCCCTGTCGGTCGGCAGCGTCACGGGCGACAAAGTCTTCACCGATCTTTTTTCGCTCACGGACGAAGCCGAGATGGGCCACATCCAGCTCTCGCGCGACGCCGACCTGATCGTCGTGGCACCGGCAACCGCCAATCTCCTGGCCAAGATGGCGCATGGCATCGTCGACGATCTCGCCACCACGGTGCTGCTCGCGACCGACACGCGTGTGCTGGTCGCACCCGCCATGAACCTTCGCATGTGGCTGCATCCGGCGACGCTCCGCAACGTCGACCAATTGCGGCGCGACGGCGTCATGTTCGTCGGTCCCACCGAGGGCAGCATGGCGTGTGGCGAATATGGGCCGGGTCGGCTCGCCGAACCGCTCGATATCCTGGCCGCGATCGATGCCGCCCTCGCCCATGACACGGCGGTGGCGCTCCCGCCCGGCATCACGGGACGACCCCCCGAGAAAGTCCGCGCACCTGACGAGACGCTGGCAGGTCGCCGGGTGATCGTCACCTCGGGGCCGACGCACGAACCCGTCGATCCCGTGCGCTATCTCGCCAACCGCTCATCCGGCCGGCAGGGCCACGCGATCGCGATCGCGGCCGCCGCCGCCGGTGCCGAGGTGGTTCTGGTGAGCGGGCCGGTGGACCTGCCGGATCCGGCCGGGATGACGGTGGTGCATGTCGAAACGGCCTTGCAGATGCTGGCAGCGGTCGAGCAGGCTCTGCCGTCGGACATTCTGGTGGCGGCCGCCGCCGTCGCGGATTGGCGCCCCGCCGAACCGCAACCCGTCAAAATCAAAAAGCAGCGCGGCGATCACGAGCCCGCCCTGCTCCGCCTCATGGAAAATCCCGATATTCTCGCCACCGTCGCGCACCGTACGACGGAGCGACCGACGATCGTGGTCGGCTTTGCGGCTGAAACGGACCACCTGCTCGATCACGCGGCCGCCAAGCTGGCCCGGAAGGGATGCGATCTCCTGGTCGCCAATGACGTCAGCCCAGACAGCGGCATCATGGGAGGTGACATGAACGAGGTCCATCTTCTAACGCGGACCGGCGTCGAATCCTGGCCCCGACTGTCGAAGGACGATGTCGCGGCGCGGCTCGTCGCCCGTATCGCAGAGATGATGAAAGCGCCCTCATGACCATCGATGTTCGCGTGCTACGGCTGCCTCACGCCGAGGGTATGGAGCTTCCGGCCTATCAAAGCGGCGGAGCGGCCGGCATGGATCTTGTGGCGGCCTTGCCCGACCACGTCACCATGGTGCTGGAGCCAGGGGCCCGCGATCTGGTGCCGACCGGCCTGTCGCTGGCGATCCCCGACGGCTATGAGGCGCAGGTGCGGCCGCGCTCTGGGCTGGCGCTGAATCATGGCGTCACGGTGCTGAACGCACCCGGAACGATCGATGCCGATTATCGCGGCGAGGTCAGGGTCCTGCTGGTCAATCATGGTCGCGATCCCTTTCCGATCGAGCGCGGGACCCGTATCGCCCAACTGGTGTTCGCCCGGGTCGAACAGGCCCTGCTGGTGGTCACCGAGGATCTCGGCGCGACTCATCGTGGCGCGGGGGGCTTCGGGTCGACCGGCCTTCTCTCGACGCTCGTCAAGGCCGACGACTGACCGATGCTGTCGCGGCGTACTCTCTTTGCGATCGCGGCCGTGCTGGATACCGCGCGGCTCGCTCGATCGAAGCCGCTGCCGGCTAAGTCGCTCGCGGCGCGCCATGACGTCGCCCCGCGACAGTTCGAGTCGCTGCTGCAGATTTTGGTGCGCGCCGACATTCTGAAAAGCCTCCGCGGCCCGCATGGCGGCTACGAACTGGCGCGGGAGCGGCGACGGATCAGCCTCGGCGATATCGCACGCGCGATCGACACCGCGAAAGCGGATCCGAAGACCGATCCGGCGCCCCCATCAAGGCTGCTTGGCGACGTCATTAAACCGACGATCGCGGATGCAACCGCCGCCTTTCTGGACCGACTCGACCAGACCACCATCGAAGACCTGTGCCGCCGCGCCGACGCGCTCGGGATCGATGCCGACGAGACCACCATGGCCGATTTTCACATCTAGGCGGTCGAGGCTTACACGTGGAAGCCGCTGTTGAAGGGGCGGCACTTGCGATAAGCTGCGGCAGAAGCACGTTCTTTCCGGGAGGAAGCCTACGATGTCATCCGCTTTCGCGACCGCTCCCGTTCCGGCCAACGACACCGCCTCAGCGGCGGTGCCGACCTATGGCCGCGGACGCATCTACGACAGCATCACCGATACGATCGGCAACACGCCGTTGGTGCGCCTGCAGCGCCTTGCGGCCGAGAAGGGCTGCAAAGCCGAGATCCTCGCCAAGCTTGAATTTTTCAACCCCATGTCGAGCGTCAAGGATCGGATCGGCGTCAGCATGATCGACGCGCTCGAACGGGCCGGCACCATCAAGCCGGGACAATCGACGCTGATCGAGGCGACATCCGGCAACACCGGGATCGCGCTGGCTTTTGTGGCGGCGGCGCGCGGCTATCGCCTGATCCTGGTCATGCCCGAGTCGATGTCGATCGAACGCCGCAAGATGCTGGCGCTTCTTGGGGCCGAATTGGTGCTCACGCCCGCCGCGCATGGCATGAAGGGCGCGATCGCGCGCTCACAGGAGATCTTCGAGTCGACGCCGGGCGCGGTCGTGCCGCAGCAATTCGAGAATCCCGCCAATCCCGACATCCACCGGCACACCACCGCCGAGGAGATCTGGGCCGACACAAACGGCGATATCGACGTCTTTGTAGCGGGGGTCGGCACTGGCGGCACCATCACGGGCGTCGGCGAGGTGCTGAAGCAGCGCAGGCCTGGCGTGAAGATCGTGGCGGTTGAGCCCGAGGATTCGCCCGTGCTCTCCGGCGGCCAACCCGGCCCGCACAAGATCCAAGGCATCGGCGCGGGTTTTGTGCCCAACGTTCTGCACCGCGACGTGATCGACGAGGTGATCACGGTCAGCAATCAGACATCGTTCGACACCGCTCGCCATGTTGCGCGTATCGAGGGCATTCCGGTCGGCATTTCCTCGGGCGGCGCCATCGCGGCGGCGCTCGAAATCGGCATGCGTCCCGGCATGGAGGGCAAGCGGATCGTCGTCATCGTGCCGTCCTTCGCGGAACGTTATCTCTCGACGGCGCTGTTCGACGGTCTCTGATCGCTCGATCAAAACAGGAAGGACCCTGCATGACCGACAAGCTCGTCTTCTTCCATGCCCCACAGACCCGTTCGACGGGCGTCTCCATCCTGCTCGATGAACTCGCCGCGCCGCACGAGCTTCGTCTCGTCAACATGAAAGCCGGCGAACAGCGCGAGGCGTCGTTCCTGGCCGTCAACCCGATGGGTAAGGTGCCGGCGATCCTGCATGGCGATGCGTTGGTGACCGAACAAGTTGCGATCTTCACCTATCTGCCTGACCTGTTTCCGCAGGAAGGCCTTGCCCCAGCGATCGGTGATCCGCTCCGTGGTCCCTATCTCCGATGGCTGGCTTTCTATGGTTCGTCGTTCGAGCCGGCTATCGTCGACCGAGCCATGAAGCGGGATGCGGGTTCCATCGCTCTCTGTCCTTACGGCACCTACGACAGCATGCTTTCGACGCTCACAGATCAGCTCCGTGGGCGACCCTATCTGCTTGGTGCGCGCATGACGGCGGCCGACATTTTGTGGGCCGGAGCGTTACAATGGACGACGAATTTCGGCCTCGTCCCGAAGCTGCCTGAGATTGAAGCCTATCTCGAGCGAATGACCAAACGCCCGTCTTTCGAGGCCGCAACGGCTCGTGATGCGGATATTGTCGCCCAGCAAGAAGCCGCCGTCAGCTAATCCGCGTCGCTACGGCGGCTCGTCAAGAGATCCGGGCGGCGCGCCCGGGTCACCGCAAGGGCTTCGGCCCTGCGCCACGCCGCGATCTTGCCGTGATCGCCGCCGAGAAGGATCGGCGGAATATCCTGTCCCTCGAAATGTCGCGGCCTGGTATATTGCGGATATTCGAGAAGATGGTTCTCGAAACTCTCGTCGACGCCGGACGCCTGCGCCCCCATAACGCCGGGCAGCAAGCGCACACAGGCATCGAGCAGCACTAGCGCCGCGATCTCGCCGCCCGACAGCACATAATCGCCGATCGAAACCTCTTCGAGCCCACGCGTTGCGATCACCCGCTCGTCGACCCCCTCGAAACGACCGCAGAGGATCACGACACCGTCGCCGGACGCCCATGACCGCACACGGGCTTGGGTGAGCGGCTTGCCGCGCGGGCTCATGAACAAGCGCGGTCGCGGGTCGTCCGGGGCAATCGCAGCATCGAGCGAAGCCGCCACGACATCGGCGCGGATCACCATGCCCGGCCCACCCCCGGCCGGCGTATCGTCGACGGCTCGATGGCGGCCGATGCCGTGCTCGCGGATATCTACCGTCTCGACGTCCCAGACCGCGCGGTCGCGCGCGTCACCCGCCAGGGAGAATCCCAGCGGGCCGGGGAAAAAACCGGGAAACAACGTGAGGACGGTGGCGCGCCACATCAGCGGTCGGCATCGTCTTGTGGGGCGTCCGCGCTGGCCGCTTCCGCGTCGGGATCCGCCTCGGCCAACGCCTCGTCGCTGATCATCACACGGCCGCCGGGCACGTCCACCACCGGCACGAAAGCTTGAGTGAAGGGGACCAGAATCGTTTCGCCTGCGGGCGGGCGAATTTCGAGCAGGTCACCAGCGCCGTAATTTGCCAGCGACATGACTTCTCCAAGAGGCTCGCCGCAGCTCGTCTCGGCCCGCAATCCGACGAGATCGGCGTGGTAGTATTCGTCCTCGTCGGCAGCGGGCAGGATCGCGCGATCGACATAGAGTTTCATGTTGGTGAGTGCGGCAGCGGCCTCCCGCGTGCCGACACCCTCGAACCGCGCCACCACCATATCGTCTTTGACTGGCCGCAGACCAAGCATCACCAGGGTCTTGCGCCCATCCTCCGATATCAACGGACGGTAGGACGCGATCGCGGTCGGGGTGGCAGTATAGGATTTGACGCGGACCTCGCCACGAATGCCATGCGGTGCGCCGACCACGCCGACGAGAATGCGCTGCTGAGATGCCATGACTGAACCGCTAGGCCACGCGGGACGCGACAGCCGATCGCTGCTTGTTCCAAGCTCGGTCAAGATCGTCAAGCCGAAGCAAGGAAGCGTGAAGATTCTGCTCCAGCGCTCGGGAAATTGTTGCAATGCAACAGAGGATCGGCGAGACGACGCTTTCTTGCCGCTTTTTTAGGCCAGCGATAAATCCGCCGACAAGCAGCCTGCCCTAAACCCCGGAAAACTTGCAAAATCGAAGGCGCCCGCGTAGCGGTACCCCGGTTGCGCCAGCGACACCAAACAACGGACAGTGACCAACCTTATGCTGACCAAAATCGTCCAGCGGATCGTCGCTGCCTGCTGTCTTCATGCCAAGCTCGTTCTTCTGATCTCGGTTTTGCTCGGGGCCGCATCGGCTTATTACTCGGTCACGCATTTTGCGATCAACACCGATAGCAGCAAGCTGATCTCCACCGAGCTGCCCTGGCGGAAGACCGAGACGGCGCTCAACACGGCGTTTCCGCAGAACAACAATTTGATCCTCGTCGTGATCGACGGTGTGACGTCCGAGCGCGCTCAGGCGGCTGCCACGAGCCTCGTCGACACCCTGAAGGGCCAGACGCAACATTTCGAGTTCGTGCAGCTGCCGCCCGAACAAAGCTTCTATGCCAAGAACGGGTTGCTGTTCAAAACGACGGACGAGGTTCAGGAGACGACGGACCAGCTCGTCAAGGTTCAGCCTCTGCTGAGCACCCTCTCCAACGACCCCAGCCTGCGCGGCTTCTCCAACGCGATGTCGCTGCTCGGCGCGGGCGTGGAACGCGGCGATGCCGATCTCAGTCAAGTCGCAGGCCCGTTCGGCAAGTTCGCGGCCGTCTTCGAGTCGGCGCTCGCCGGCAAGGTCGCGCCCTTCTCCTGGCAGGCGCTTTTCGCCAACAAGCCCGGCCAAGACACCACCGTGACGAGCGAGAACGGCCGGCGCCGCTTCATCGAGATCAAGCCAAAGCTCGATTTTGGCAATCTGGAGCCGGGCGAAGTCGCGACCGATGCGATCGAGAAAGCGATCACGGACCTGCATCTGACGCCCGATACCGGCGTGAAGGTGCGGTTGACCGGCCCCGTTCCGCTGAACGATCAAGAGTTCGGCACCGTCAAGGACGGCTTCGCCCTGAACAGCATCATCACGGTGGTGGCGGTCCTGCTGATCTTGTGGGCCGCCCTCAAGTCGGGACGACTGATCTTCGCGGTCTTCGCCAGCACGGCCGTCGGCCTCCTCATGACGGCGGCGCTCGGCTTGATGTTGGTCGGCGCCCTCAACCTGATCTCGGTTGCTTTTGCGGTGTTGTTCATCGGCATCGGCGTCGATTTCGGTATTCAGTTCAGCGTTCGTTATCGCAACGAACGTTTCTTGGAGCCGGATCTGATCCGGTCGATCGTCATGGCGGGCGGCAAGGCCGGTCGTCCATTGCTGCTCGCGGCCGTTGCGACAGCGGCCGGCTTCTACTCGTTCCTGCCGACCGATTACGAGGGCGTCTCCGAACTCGGCTTGATCGCCGGCAATGGCATGATCATCGCGTTCTTGATCAGCATCACGATGCTTCCGGCGCTGCTGACCGTTCTGCACCCGCCATCCGAGCATCAGGAAGTCGGTTACACTTCGCTCCAGCCCGTGGATGACTTTCTCAAGCGTCACCGCGCCTTTGTGATTGGTGGCACCATTCTGATCGTGCTGCTCGGCTCGCCTCTCCTGCTCAAGCTGCGTTTTGATTTCAATCCGCTGAACCTGAACAGCCCGAAGGTTGAGTCGGTCGCGACACTCCTCGACCTCATGAAGGATCCGAACACCACCACCAACACGATCCAGGTGTTGGAGCCGAACCTTCAGGACGCGACCACGACCGGCGCCAAGATCGCCAAGCTCCCCGAAGTCAACCGCGTGACAACGCTGGAGAGCTTCGTGCCCGAGGATCAGGATGCCAAGCTGGCCATCATTCAGGATGCGGCCAGCGTGCTCGGATCGACGCTCGATCCCCCGAATCGCAAACCGGCCCCGACCGACGAGCAGGACCAGACGGCGCTCAAGACCCTTGCCGACTATGCGATGCGTGCGTCCGCCAAGGGTACGGGCTCGGATGCCGAGACCGCCAAGCGTTTCTCCAACGATGCAAGCAAGCTGAGCGCTGCAGATCCGGCAGCGCGGCAAGCGGCTCGGGAGTCGCTTCTGCCGCCGCTCAACATCCTGCTGGCGCAGATCAAAGACACGATGTCGGCCGAGAAAATTTCGCTCGACACGATCCCGAAAGACCTGGCCCGCAACTGGGTGACGCCCGAAGGGCAAGCCCGCATCGAGGTCTATCCGAAGAACCTGAGCGACGCGAACAGCAACCTCGAACAGTTCGGCGCTGCCGTGAAATCGATCGCGCCCGACGCGACCGGCGAACCGATCCTCATTCGCGAATCCGGCCACACGGTCATCTGGGCCTTTATCGAAGCTGGCGCATGGGCCCTGGCCTCGATCTCGATACTCTTGATCGTCGTGCTGCGTCGCGTGAGCGACATGCTGCTGACGCTGGTTCCGCTTCTGCTAGCCGGGATTTTGACGCTTGAAATTTCCGTGTTGATCAATCTGCCGCTGAACTTCGCCAATATCATCGCGCTCCCGCTGCTCCTGGGGCTCGGTGTCGCGTTCAAGATCTACTTCGTCCTGGCATGGCGCAGCGGCGAAACCAGCATGTTGACCTCGAGCCTCACGCGCGCCGTGTTCTTCAGTGCGCTCTGCACGGCCGTGGCGTTCGGCAGCTTGTGGTCTTCGAAACATCCAGGCACGGCCTCGATGGGCGAATTGCTCGCCTTGTCGCTCGCCTGCACGCTGTTTATGGCTGTGGTGTTTCAAACCGCACTGATGGGTCCGCCACGCAAGAAGCATGTCGAGCCGATCGACCATGATCTCGCGACCAACCTGCGCAAGGCGGCCTGATCGACTGAAAGCCGCCTTTTTGCTGTCTTGCGGCGCGTTTCGGAGGGTCCGCTCAGCCGAAGTCGGCGAACCCACCCGTGAGTGCGTGGCTTCGCTCCAGGGCCGCTTTGACCGGCTCCGACGTTAAAGCCGCAAGTTCCTCGGCATAGCGATAACCCGGAGCGGCACCGACGAAAGCCCCGCTCGTGGCGGGATGCGTATAAATCTCGGTCAGGCCCGGGGGGAGGCGATCGAGGATCGCGACGAGCTTGTCGGTCGTCATGGCGCCCGACCACGCGAGACCGAAGACCTGATCCGGCACGACGAGCCCGGCTCGCACCATGCGGTTGCGGAGCATGCGCGTAAACGGAGCTGTGAGAGCCGGGATGGCGAGCGGCGACGCGGGATCGATCCGGCGCACGATGCCGAGCGGCTCGGACGGAACCCGCACGGCCCGCATGCCGTAGCGATGTCCCACCGCGATCAACGTCCCGGCGATCGTCGGATGCAGGTGAAAATGCTTATGAGCGTTGACGTGATCGAGCATCAAGCCCGTTGCCAGAAAGGCCGCGAACTGAGCATCGATCTCGTCTTCCAACTGTCGGCGCACCGATGGTCGGAAGAACATGGCAGCGCCGGCCTTCGCCATGTCGGACCGAAACATCCCGTTTGCATCGACGAGATCGGGGACCAATCCCGGCGGTAGAACCGGGGTGGCCTCGACGAGCGTCAGATGAAGCCCGACCCGCAATTTGGGGAGCCGATGAGCCCGCTCCACCGCATCGGCGCAGGCGGGGGATCCCACCATGAGGCTGGCAGCCGTCAGGATCCCCATCGCATGGGCTTCCTCGACCGCGTCATTGACCTCGATTGCGAGACCGAAATCGTCGGCCGTGACAATCAAGTCTTTCATGGTTCAGGCCCCCGGAGGCCCCGCAGGCCTATCGGGACGCACGCTCCGCGAAGGCTTCATCGGGGTCAAGCCGTGGCGGCTTTCTCGCCGAGCTTTCCACAAGCCAACGCCCCACCGAGAGGCGGGGCGTTCAAACCAGTAAGGTGCAGCCATTAAGCCGCGAGGGCGGCTGTTAGGCCGCGAGGTTGCGGCGCTCCTTGAGGAAGTGGAAAAATTCCACGCCCTCGCGCAGGCGGCGCTTCATCATGTCCGGGCTCCGCACCATCTCGCCGACGATCGACGCGATCTTGCCCGAGCGGAAATAGAAGCTCCGGTAGAAGGTCTCGACCGACTCGAAGATCTCGGTATGGCTGAGATGAGGGTAGTGCAACGGTGCGATCTGCACGCCGCTATCATCGACGAGTTCCGCATTCGACTCGTCCAACCAGCCATTCTCGACCGCCTGATTGAACAGGAACGTGCCCGGATAAGGAGCCGCGAGCGAAACCTGGATCGTGTGCGGATTGATCTTGCGAGCGAACCGCATCGTCTCCTGAATGGTCTCCCGCGACTCGCCCGGCAGACCCAGGATGAACGTGCCATGGATCGCGATGCCGAGTTCGTGGCAATCCTTGGTGAACTGCTCGGCGACTTCGATCCGCATGCCCTTCTTGATATTGTAAAGGATCTGCTGGTTGCCGGACTCGTAGCCGACCAGCAGCAGGCGTAGGCCGCCGTCTTTCAGCTTTTTCAGGGTCTCGCGCGGCACGTTGGCCTTCGCATTGCACGACCATTGAATGCCAAGCTGACCAAGGCGAGCCGCAATGGCTTCGGCACGCGGCAAGTCGTCCGTGAACGTGTCATCGTCGAAGAAAAATTCCTTGGTCTGCGGAAAATTCTTCTTGGCCCAGACAATCTCCTCGATGACGTGGTCGACCGAGCGGGTGCGGTAGCGATGGCCGCCGACCGTCTGCGGCCAGAGGCAGAAGGTGCAGCGCGATTTGCAGCCACGGCCGGTGTAGATCGAAATATAGGGGTGTTTCAGATAGCCGATGAAGTAGTTTTCCATCACCAGGTCGCGCTTGTAGACCGGGGTCACGAACGGCAGCAGATCCATGTTCTCGAGGATCTGACGGTCTTTGTTATGCACGATCACGCCGGATTCATTGCGGAACGACAGGCCCGGGATCGACGCCCAGTTCTGGCCGTCCGCCACGTCCTTGACCGTGAAATCGAACTCGTTGCGTGCCACGAAATCGATGACCGATGCCTGTTCGAGGCTCTTGTCGGCCTGCACCGCCACCTTGGCGCCGATCATGCCAATCTTCATCGACGGATTGGCGGCCTTCAGGGCCTGCGCCACCTTCACGTCTGAATTAAAGGACGGCACGGACGTGTGCATGATGGTGAGGTCGAAATCCTTCGCCTGCGCGGTGACCTCGGCCAGCTTGGTCTTATGCGGCGGGGCGTCGATCAGTTTGGAATTCTCGACGAGCGCGGCCGGCTGAGCCAGCCAGGTCGGATACCAGAAGGACTTGATCTCGCGCTTCGCCTGATAGCGGGAGCCCGCGCCGCCGTCGAAACCGTCGAATGAAGGAGCCTGTAGAAAAAGTGTGCGCATCATGATCCTGTCGAATCTGTCGAAGCCATGGTTCCATCGGACTGCACGGCGAACTTATGACCGCGCCAATCCAAGGATCCGGGCCAGAAACTCGCGATGAAAACGGCGAACGAGACGAGGTCGCGCAAAGGCCCGAGCCACAAGCTCCTGACTTTCACGCCGGTTAGTTGATGGATTTCTACCTGCAGCGCGAGGCGACACGCAAGCGTAGCCATGAGCAGGGCTCCGCTCACGATGTCAAAACCGCCAATTGCTATGACGATTATTGCGAGGGGTAGCGGATTAGTCACGATCGAGCCGGCAAATCCTGCCGGATCGACAGACTTGATGGTCCGCGACCAGCGCAAATCCTGACGAAACAAAGCCGCGAAGGTGGTCGACCCGCAGACATGTCCAAGCACGGGACGAGCCGGAACCGCGACCCGCAGCCCGAGACCCCGCACCGCCTGCCCCATGGCATTGTCGTCCGCCAACACATCTTTGAAGGTCGCAAAGCCGCCGATCCGCAACAGCGTGTCGGCGCGCAACGCGATCGTTGATCCGAAACAGGGTTTGGCCAACCCGAGCGTCAGGCCAACGATGACGTTCGGCAAGAAGTGATCGTCGATTCCCCGCGCCGAAAGTCGCGACCAGAAGCCGGGGACGCTGAGCCCCCGATAAAGGCAGGTGACCAGCCCGACGTCGGGGCCAGAGAGCGCGTCGACAACATCGCGCAAGTAAGTGGGGTCCACCACCATGTCGCTATCGGCCAGAATCACAACCTCATGCGTCACAGACGGCTGCATGTTCATCAGGTTGGAGATCTTGCCGTTTTGCCCATACTGCCGCGGATCGATCACGAGGCGGGTCGCTACCTGCGGGAACGCCGCGATGACCTGCCGGGCGATAGCAGCAGCGGGGTCGCTTCCGTCTCGCACGCCGAAAATGATCTCGACCTCGGCCGGATAATCCTGCCGGCAGAAGCCTGCGAGATTATCGAACAGGTTCGGTTCCAAACCATAGAGCGGCTTGAGGATTGAAACCGACGGATAGGTGTCGCAGACCGCTCCGACACGCCGCCTATAGGACCGCGTCGCCACGATCGCAAACAGCGAAAAAGCGCAGCCCGCGACCGCGAGCACGCCAAACAGGATCGCCACGATGCCGGCGGCGGAGCCGAATGCTGGGCTCAGATCGCAGCCATATATTTGGCGGTCTGCTGCTCGACGGCCTGGATCATCGCAGGGGCGCCGCCGGTCTTCAACGTCGCGCCAAATTTCGACCGCCACGTCGCAAGCTGGCTGATAGTCCCATTCAGATAAACGTCGACGATCCGCCAGCTTCCGGCAGTATTGCGGACGAGATAGTTGAGATCGACGGGCGCACCCGTTCCAACGAATTTGCTCTTCACCAGCTTGCCCTCGTTCCGATCGGCGGTTTGATCGTCGATGGTGAATTTCTCGCCCTTGAAGTCATCGAATTCGCTGGCAAAACTCGCGACCAGCAGCTTGCCGAACGCCGTCTGCAGCCGGGCCTGATCGTCGGCCGACATTGCCGTGAATTCCCGTCCGACCGCCATCTTGACCATGACGGGCACGTCGAAGCTTTTCAGCATCACGGGTTCGAGCAGCTCGTAGCGGCCCTTGACCTTGAGTTCCCGCGCGTGCCGCATGCTGTCCATCAGGGTATTGTAGAAATCGGCGACCGGCTGGGTCGGCAGACCGTCCGCAATCGCGACGGACGGGGCGGCCAAGCCGGCCAGCGACGCCAGCGCGGTGGCCAGAAGGGTCCGTCGAGAGACATGTTGCATCGTTGATCTCACGTTGATTGTGCAAGCGGTCGAGAATCGCTCTGCGTCACAAAGCCCTCATCGAGCTCTCTGTCGGCGCTTTTACGGCGAAGACTATGTCACCATTGTGAGCGGGCGATGAGGGGTTCGCGACACGGCTTAGGGGCTGTTGCGGGTGGCGCGCAAGAGCTGGCGACCCTCGATCCCCTGCCAGATCATCAGGCCGGGAATCCCGAGCGCGATTTCCGGCAACCGCTTGACCAGCGAGAGCGCGATGGCGGTCGGGGCTGGAATGCCGAAGACGGCACAAAGCGCGATGAAGCCGCCCTCTTGAACGCCGATTGCGCCAGGCACCACGAAGGCCGCTCCACGCACCGCCTGCCCCAGGCTCTCGATGACCAACGCGGTGCGGTAATCGACCGGGTAACCCATGAAATGCAGCGCGGTGTAGACTTCGAGAACGCCGAAGAACCAGATTGCAAAATGGATCGCGAAACAAATCGCAAGCCCGAGCGGATGTCGGTAGATCTCCTGCAACCGGTCGTTCAGGGAGGAAATGCCGCCGAGCGACGCCCATTTGGGGTCTTTGGCGAGCCGCAGCATCGCCTGCTCGACGAAACGAAATCCGCCGAACCGCTGGGCCACGAAAAAGCCGATCAGGGCCGGGCCGAGAATCGCGAGGCCGATCGCCGCCGCGCGCACGATACCGGTGTCGCCGCCGGCTTGGATCAGGCAAGCGAGGCCGATCAGCGTGAAAAAGAATTGCGTCACGGTCTGGACGAAGAGATCGACCACGACGCTGGCGCCGGCGGCCCCACCGGGTACCCCCCAGAAGGTGAGAAGCCGCGCGCCGATGAGGTCCCCCCCGACTTGGGCCACCGGGAGAAGCGAGTTGATCGCTTCGCGAAGCCAGCGCAGCATCATGCAGATTCGAACCAGCGGACCGGCCGCTCCCGGGACCACGAACCACCAGGCGAGCCCCGCCCCACTCGTCTCGCCGGCCCGCACCAACGCCACCAAGGCGGCACCCCACCCCACTGCCGTCACCGCATCGAAGACAGAAGACGCGCCATAATAGGCGATCAGCGCGATCACGAGCGCCAGCCCGACCAGGGCGGCGAGGAGCAACGACTTAGGCATCCGGATGTCAATCACCTTTGGCGAGGCGCGCGGGCGCGCTCGCGTCGCCATAGCCCATAACGACCACCACCGCGAGGCATCGACACGGCTTTTATCGAGAGGGCGGGACGACGCAAAAACAGCATGCCGATCTGCATCGATCCGCTAAGGTGCAGAGCGGGACGATGGACGCGGCGACAGACTTTCAGACGACGACTCCTTCATGAACACCAGCGAGCGATGACCGACCTTCTTTCGTCAGGCCTGATTTTCCTGCTGCTCTGCGCCAGCGCGATCATCGGTTCGCTCGTCGCCGCTCGTTTGCCGGAGCGGCATCGGACGCGCGAAACGATCGACTTCACCCGATTGGTGACAGGCTTGCTGGTGACATTCACGGCGCTGGTCACCAGCCTTCTGATCACGTCGGTCAACAGCAGCTTTGAAAAAACCGAACAGGACCTGCGCGGCTACTCATCGCAACTCATTCGGCTGACCGGTTGTCTCGAGAACCTCGGTGCGGGAACCGTCCCGATCCGAACGAGCCTCAGAGCCTATACGGCGTCTGCCTTGGCCAGCACCTGGCCGGAAGAGACGCCGCCGAGCGGCCAATACCCGAAAGCAGATAGCCAAGAGGATGAATTCGACGCCGGCAACCTCGGAGAATTGTTGCTCCACATTCAGAGCCAATTGCAGCGCGTCGCAGTCTCGAGCCCGGAGGATAGCTCGATCCGCGCGAGTTGCTTGGTGCGGCTCGACCGCGTGCTCGACCAGCGGTGGGTCCTGATCGACGAGGCGAAAAGCGCCATCACGATCCCGTTCTACGACATGCTCGCCGGCTGGCTCGTCATCGTCTTCTTCAGCTTTGGCTTGAGCGCACCGCGCAACGAGCTCGCGGCGGTTTTCGTCTTTCTCGTGGCGGTGGCTGTGGCAGGCGCGTTTTTTGTCATTTTGGAACTCGATGGACCTCTCGACGGCTTGGTCAAAGTCTCGAGCGAACCGATGCGCCATGCTTTGCGGCACATCGATCGGTCGCTGGCGACAACCCCCGCCAAGGGGTGAGCAAACCTTGACCGGCACCGGGACCGGTTCCATTCAGTGGCATGACAGGGCGGGCGCGGTTGAAGGCCCACGCCAAGTAAAGGAGAACAGATGGAACAGCCGCAGGAGGGCTCGCGCCCCCAACTCGACAATGAAATCATCGATTTCGCACAGCGTGTGTTCGGCTACGTTCGCTCCGGGAATGTGGAAGCGATGTCGCAGTTTCTCACGCGCGGCCTCCCGCCGAACCTTCGCAACGACAAAGGCGATAGCTTACTGATGCTGGCGAGCTATCACGGGCAGTATGAGGTGACGCGCCTCCTGCTCGACCATGGAGCTGATCCCGAACTCGCCAACGATCGAGGTCAGACGCCTCTGGGGGGCGCCGCGTTCAAAGGCGACATCGAGATCATCACGCTCATGCTGGACAAAGGCGCCAAGGTGGACGGCTGCGGGCCGGACGGGCGGACCGGGTTGATGCTGGCCGCGATGTTCAATCGTGTCGAGATCGTCGACCTGTTGCTTGCACGGGGTGCAAACCCCGAGACGCGAGACGCGAGCGGCATGACGGCCGCCGCTCTCGCGCTTGGCATGGGGGCACAAGACACGCCGGCCCGACTGGCGGCGGCGCAATCGACTCTCACACCATAAACACGTCGAACCGCAGCGTTTTCGATAACACCTGATGGTGCGGAGCCTCCAAACCCGGCATCGGCTCCGCCCGCAGCGGCCACTTCAGCACGACGCGGTTGGTGGCGGCCGCCAGCGCGGCCTGCATCAGAGCGGGGGCATCGAGATCGGCGCCGACGAGGGCACGCAGGTCGCGCATCTCTTGCTTGACCAGAGCCGACTTCTGGCGCGGCGGGTGCATCGGATCCACCAACACCACGTCGGGCCGAAGCCCGGCGAGATGGTGCTTGGCATCGCCGGCCAGGAGCGTCATGCGGGCCACGATCACGGCGATGTCCGGGCCTGCCTCGCTGGCGCGAGCCAAGCCGTCTGCCAGCAGAGCGTGGACCGCAGGTGAACGTTCAATCAGCGTCACACGGAGACCAAGAGCCGCGAGCAAGAACGCGTCTCGTCCGAGCCCAGCGGTCGCGTCGACGATCGTCGGTCGATGGCCGTTGCCAAACCCGACGGCTTTGGCCAGAGGCTCTCGCGGCCCACCGGCCCGAAGCCGGTGGCCCAAGGCCCCGCCGACAAAATCGATTCGCGGTTGGGCCAACCGGCCGGAGGCCGTCATGTCGTCTCGAGGCCGCAAAGCCTCACTCGGCGGTTGGCTCCTTGGCGACCGCAGCATCGGCCTCGATATCGCCCTCACCATCGCCCTTTGGCTGGCCGGCTTTGTCGCTCTTGGCCTTGGCTCGCTCGGCGCTCTTGGCCGCTTTCGCCCGCTCGCGTTCCTTGCGTTCGAAGTCATAATTCGGCTTACGGGCCATCTCTTGCGCTCTCCTTCGTCGACGGACCGGCGCTTGCACGATCCGTCCGTCCGACATCTCTCTACGTGAACGCCGCCATGATGATCGGTCAAGCCGCAATCATCGGAAACCCGCGATACCGGAACGGCATTTCGGCGGCTATGAATGGCCCTGTTGGCGTCCCGGAAGGGATTCGAACCCCTGACCTACGGTTTAGGAAACCGTTGCTCTATCCTGCTGAGCTACCGGGACACTCAAGGAACGCCCTTAGCATGAACCAACGTCGGGATGAAGGGGCTGGCCGCGGCCGGCGGGCCGCCGCTGCGCTGGTGTTCTTTGCCAATCTGGCCCTGTCCCGGGAGGTCGCGGCAGCGCCCAGGACCACCCCAGCCCTGCCCTGCACGCCGGATGGCGGCGAAGCGGTGCGGATAACCGGCATCGGCGATGATTTCAGCGTGACGCTCGCGGATGGACGGTCGATCCTGCTGGTTGGGGTCGACCCGGTTCGGGCCACGGCGACGGGTCCCGATTTAGCCGCCGCGGCACATGCCAAGCTTCGGGCGTGGCTCATCGGCCGGTCAGCGACACTCCGGGCGCTGGCTGCCGCGCCGGACCGGTGGAATCGCATTCCCGCGCTGCTGTTCGCGGATCCGGATGCGGCGCCCTCATCCGCAAGCCCCGCTCTATCGGTCGCGCTCGCCATGGTGGATGCGGGCCTTGGGCGCGCGCGGCCCGATCCCGACGCGCATGGCTGCTGGCCGGATCTGCTTCGCGCCGAACAAGCGGCGCGCGCAGCGCGGATCGGCTTGTGGAGCGACCCGGCCTATGCGGTTCTCGACGCTGCCGATCAGGCGGCTATCGAAAACAGCACGGGCGCGATGGCGATCGTCGAGGGAGCGGTCACACGGGTCGGCCACGGCCGCTCGCGTCTTTACATCGCGATGGGCGGCCGGCAGGCCGATTTCAGCATCCGACTCGCCAGACGGGATTCGTTCATCTTGACTGAACTAGCATTGAGCGAAGATCGATTGTCAGGGGTCAGTCTTAGAGTTCGTGGGTATCTCGACGACAGGTTCGGCGCCTCGATCGACGTGACACGCGGTGATCAGATCGAGGTGCTGACGCCACTGAGCGCCCCGATGGTTGTGGCCCCGTAACGATTCCGTGATCAGAACGCGGTGAGAGCGCATCTCGGCGCTGGAACAAGCGTATCTTTTGAAGCATGAAGACGGCGGGACCGTTGGCCGGACGCGAACGAAGGGCGGAACGGCCTCGTTCAACTGGTTGGTCGCAAGGAGAAACACGGCGGATGTCGGTCTCGATCGGTCGTCAGCGGGTAACGGCAATAGGCTGGATCGTTCGACCCTCGGCGATGGTGCGTGGGCTCGCCGGCGCATGCGCGATGGCGTGGCTGCTGGCCGGTTGCACGTCGATCGATCAGACCAATCCCAAACCGAGCGTCGAAGCGGCCGCCTTGCCGGATGCCGCCCCGAAGACCACGGGTGTGGATTCGCCTGCCATTCGCGAGCACAAGCAACTCGTTCACGTGTTTGGCGGAGAATATCATTCGGTCGCGACCGAAAAACTGCTCGATGAGGTTCTGGCCAAGCTGGCGGTCGCCAGCGAGGTCCCGAGCATCCCCTATAAGCTGACGATCCTGAACTCGCCGGTCGTCAATGCTTTCGCGTTGCCGTCGGGCCGCATCTATGTCACCCGCGGTCTTCTCGCACTCGCCAATGATACGTCGGAGGTCGCCGCCGTGATGGCGCATGAGATCGCCCATGTCACAGCACGACATGCCACGCAGCGCGCCGAGATCGAGAAGCAATCGGCCGTGATCAGCCAGGCCGCGAACGTCATCGAAGACCGGAATAAGGGACGATCCTTCCAGGCCTATGCACAGCTCAGCCTCGCGAGCTTCTCCCGGTTGCAGGAGCTCGAGGCGGACCGGATCGGCGTGCATACGATCGCGCGAGCCGGCTATGACCCCTATGCGGCCTCCCGGTTCCTGCAATCGCTCGGTCGGTCGAGCGCCATGCGGCAATCGCTCTTCGGGCAGGCCAGCGTCGACAAGCCGGATATGATGTCGACACATCCCTCGACGCCCGAACGAATCGAGCGGGCGATTGGCGAAGCACGCCAAATCGGGGCACCCGGAATCGGCGAAATCGGGCGGGATCGTTATCTCGCCGCGATCGATGGTTTGCCGTTTGGCGACGATCCCGCGGAAGGGTTCGTGCGCGGCGTGCAGTTTGTCCACCCGAAGCTCGGCTTTGCTTTCACAGCGCCGGACGGGTTCGTGCTCGAAAATTCGGCTCAAGCCGTCCTCGGAATCGCCAACGGTGGGGAGGAGGCGCTTCGGCTCGATCGTGTGCATGTTCCGGCCGAGACCACGCTCCAAGCCTATCTGGTTTCGGGCTGGATCGATGGCCTGCAGGAGGGGTCGGTCGAAAATATCGTCGTCAACGGATTTCAGGCCGCCACCGCGACCGCGAAGGGCAGCGAGTGGACCTTCAGGCTCGCCGCCATCCGGTATGGCGGCGAAGTTTATCGCATGATCTTCGCGGCCAAGACGCTGTCGGATGCCGATGATCGCGCCTTCAGGACGTCGATCAATACGTTTCGCAAGATCACACCGGACGAAGCCAAGAACGTCAGGCCGATGCGGATCGACATCGTGACGGCCAGCGATACTGACACCGAGGAGAGCCTGGTGGCGAAGATGAAGGCCGCCGACCGGCCGCTCGACCTGTTCCGGGTTCTCAACGACGTCGAAGCCGGTGCGGCGTTGAAGGGTGGCCAGCGGTATAAGATCGTCACCGAGTAACGCGCGCGCCGAGCCTTCGGGCTCGACCAGCCTCTGTCGCGTCGGGCGAAGATGTCGCATCCGCGGCGATCAGGATCCTGGCGGATCCTTGAACCAAATCTCTCGGCCGTGCGTATCTCATGCACGCTTCTGGAGGGTACCATGTTGCAGATGGCCGGCGTGAGACGTCAGTTTGTCAAAGCCGCAATGGCAGCGAAGTTCCTTGAACGGGACGAAGAACGGGCGCTCGCGCAGAGCTGGAAAGACCATGGCGACGAGGCCGCGCTGCATCAACTCGCGTCCGCCCATATGCGTCTCGTGATCGCCCTGGCGGCTCGGTTCCGTCATTACGGCCTTCCCTTAGCCGATCTGATCCAAGAAGGTCATGTGGGCTTGCTCGAAGCCGCCGCGCGGTTCGAGCCTGAGCGCGAGGTTCGTTTCTCGACCTACGCGACGTGGTGGATCCGCGCCTCGATCCAAGACTATATCCTCCGCAATTGGTCGATCGTCCGGGGCGGCACAAGTTCTGCCCAGAAGGCTTTGTTCTTCAACCTGCGCCGTCTGCGCGCCAAACTCTCTCAGAACCCGGGGCCCGGCGGAAACACGTCGATGTTCGCGACGATTGCCCTGGCGATCGGTGTGTCGCCCGCGGATGTCGAACTGATGGACACGCGGTTGTCCGGCTCGGATGTCTCGCTCAACGCGCCGATGACCGAGAGTGATTCCTCCGGCCCGGCCGAGCGGGTTGATTTTCTGGTCGACGACAAGCCTTTGCCGGACGAAACCGTCGGCGAGCAGATCGATAGCGATCGGCGCGTGACATGGCTCAAGGAGGCCCTCAAGGTATTGACGGATCGTGAGTTGCGGATCGTTCGGGAGCGCCGCCTCGCGGAAGAGACCGCGACGCTCGAGGCGCTTGGCGCCCGGCTCGGAATCTCGAAAGAACGTGTCCGGCAAATCGAAAATCGCGCAATGGAGAAGCTCAAGCGGGCATTGACGAGCGTCGATAATCCGCCCCTGCAGATCGGCTGACGCTTTCGGCATCCCATGCTGATGATTGAATCATCCGGCAGGTGCGACTACTGCATGTGGAGTGCCAGGCGGCGGACCGTGGCTAAGCTCTCGCACATGGCAACGGCGTTCAGGAATGCCAGCAACGGAAGAAGAGAAATGATCCGGCGTAATGTCGCTTCGGTCATTTGACGGGTCGGGCGCCCCATTCGACCGCTCCACGCCGTTTGGCTGGTCCAGCGCGCAAGATCCTTCCAGCGTAGGATCAATGTCAGATGAAGCGCGAAAATGATCGTCTGCAACACGGTGGGTCCGAAAAAGTAAAACCATTCCCCATCCCAACGGGCTCCGATCGCAGTAAGGTAATCGCGATAGGTAAAGGGGCCGGTCAGCATCGACAGCGACAGCAGCGCAAAAGCGAGCGCCGCGAACGTAAAGGCTGCCCAAAGCACCAGATTGGTAATCAAGAGCCAACGATCCGGCCCGGCGTCTTTCGCGCGCTGGTGAGAAAACATGGGTCGCCGCTTTCATCCAATTGGACTTTTGACGATTATTTCGCTCACGCGGGTGAGACCGTCAGCATTGGCGAAGAACGTACCCAAGATCTTTTGGAATGTCCGCCGTGACCGTTATCCGACGCTGGGTCACACCGTCGCAAATCGGTCGATCAGCAGACCTCCGGAGGGGCCTTAAAGCGGTCGACAATCCGAACCGCCCGGTGTATGACCCGCGCTTAACTTAAAACAGCGCGCCGAAACGCAGCGATTTAAGTCGCATCGGCAAGGAGTCATCATGAATATCATCGAAATCCTCGAACGCGAGGAAGTCGCTCGTTTGACGGCGCTTCGTTCGATCCCCGAGTTCCAGCCCGGCGATACAGTCGTGGTCAACGTCAAGGTCAAGGAGGGCGAGCGCGCCCGTATCCAGGCCTATGAAGGCGTTTGCATCGCCCGCGCGAACAGCGGCCTGCATGAAAATTTCACGGTCCGCAAGATCTCCTATGGCGAAGGCGTCGAGCGCGTTTTCCCGATCTATTCGCCCAACATTGACAGCATCAAGGTGCTGCGACGTGGGCGTGTCCGCCGCGCCAAGCTTTATTACCTGCGCGATCGTCGCGGCAAGTCGGCGCGTATCGCCGAACGCGTCGATACGTCGGGTAAGAGCAAGGTCAAGGCTAAGGCCGCTCCGGCTGCCGACAAGGCAGCTCCGGCCGCCGAATAATCACGGGACAGTCCGCAAACCGTCATGCGCCGTCGTGAACGCGGGCGCATGACCCATGAAGGTTGGGTCGATCCGGACCTTGCAGGTCCGTTGTCGTCGAGCCACCTCTGGTCGCGGCACAAGATCAGGATCAGGCCATCATGGTTGCGACGCATTCAGGGACCCCGCGCACATTGTACGACAAGATCTGGGACGACCACGTGGTCGACCAGCAGGACGATGGGACGTGCCTCCTCTATATCGACCGCCATCTTGTGCACGAAGTGACCAGCCCGCAGGCGTTTGAAGGTCTGCGTTTGGCCGGACGTGGTGTTCATGCGCCGCAAAAGACCTTGGCGGTGGTCGACCATAACGTGCCGACCTCCGACCGTCGCCTCGGCATCAGCGACCCCGAAAGCCGCATTCAGGTCGAGACCTTGGCCGAGAATGCGCGCGAGTTCGGCATCCAATATTTCAACGAACTCGATCGTCGCCAGGGCATCGTCCATATCATCGGTCCCGAGCAGGGTTTTACCTTGCCGGGCACGACGATCGTGTGCGGCGACAGCCACACCTCGACGCATGGCGCGTTCGGCGCCTTGGCGCATGGGATCGGCACCTCGGAAGTCGAGCATGTGCTTGCGACCCAGACTCTGATCCAGGGCAAAGCCAAGAACATGCTCGTTCAGGTCGATGGCGTGCTTCCGCACGGCGTCACCGCCAAAGACATCATCTTGGCGATCATCGGCGAGATCGGAACAGCCGGGGGCACCGGCCACGTCATCGAATATGCGGGCGAAGCCATTCGCGCGCTGTCGATGGAAGGCCGGATGACGATCTGCAACATGTCGATCGAAGGCGGCGCGCGTGCCGGTCTCGTGGCTCCCGATGACAAGACCTTCGATTATCTGAAGGGCCGCCCGATGGCGCCCACGGGCGAGACATGGGACCAGGCCGTCACCTATTGGCGGACGCTGCAGACCGACCAGGGCGCCCATTACGATAAAATCGTGCATCTCGATGCCGCCAACCTGCCGCCGATCGTGTCTTGGGGTACCAGCCCGGAAGACGTTACTTCCGTGGCCGGAACAGTGCCGCGGATCGAGGATGGTGAGACGGACGACAAGCGCCATTCGATCGCGCGTGCGCTCGATTACATGGGCCTCAAAGGTGGCGAGCGTATCCAGGATCTGAAGCTCGATCGCGTTTTCATCGGCTCCTGCACCAATGGGCGGATCGAAGATTTGCGCGCGGTCGCCAAGATCGTCGAAGGCAAGTCAGTGGCCACAACCGTTGACGCCATGATCGTGCCGGGTTCGGGTCTTGTGAAGGAACAAGCCGAAGCCGAAGGGCTCGACCTCATCTTCAAGGCGGCGGGTTTTGATTGGCGCGAACCGGGCTGCTCGATGTGCCTCGCGATGAATCCCGATAAGCTGAAGCCTGGCGAGCGTTGCGCCACCACGTCGAACCGCAACTTCGAGGGTCGTCAGGGCTTCAAGGGCCGCAGTCATCTCGTTTCGCCCGCCATGGCAGCAGCGGCCGCGATCGCGGGTCACTTCGTCGACGTTCGCGACATCGCCTGAACGAGGCGATCGACTGAATGACAAAGCCTTCCTGTCGTTACAGGAAGGCTTTGTCTTTGATGCCTCAGGCCGCGAGGCTCTCGAACAGCTTGAGCCCGTCGGTGCCGCCGACCAGCGGATCGATCAGGTTTTCTGGATGCGGCATCAAGCCGAGCACTTTGAGATTATCCGAATAAATGCCTGCGATGTTCCGCTCCGACCCGTTCGGGTTGGCTTGGCCACCGATGGCCCCGGTCTTGTCGCAGTAGCGGAACGCCACGCGGCCCTCGCCCTCCAGCCGCGCGATCGTCTCGGCGTCGGCCGTGTAATTTCCTTCGCCATGCGCGACGCAGAATTCGGCTGCCTCGCCCTTGTCAAAGCGCCGCGTGAAAGCCGTGTCGTTCCGCTCCACGCTGACGTGCTGGAAATGGCAAAGAAAGCGCAGATTGGCGTTGCGGACCAAGACGCCGGGCAATAACCCAGCTTCGCAGGCAATCTGAAACCCGTTGCAGATCGCCAGGACCAAGCCGCCACGCGCGGCGTGGTGGCGGACTGCGTCCATGATCGGCGATCGCGCCGCGATCGCGCCACAGCGGAGATAGTCGCCGTAGGAGAAGCCGCCCGGCAGCACCACGAGATCCGTCCCGTCAGGCAGCGCCGTATCGGCATGCCAAACGATGGCAGGTTGCTGCCCTGACACCCGATGCAAGGCCCGGGCGGCATCGCGTTCCCGGTTGATGCCCGGGAAGGTGATGACCGCCGATTTCACGACGTGGATCCTTCCAGGATCTCGATCGCATAATTCTCGATCACGGTATTGGCCAGCAGCCGGTCGCACGCCTGCCGCAGAAGATCCTGCGCGTCGCTATGGTCATGCGCGTCGAGTTCAATCTCGAAGAGCTTGCCCTGGCGAATGCTGCCGATCCCCTGGATCCCGAGAGACTGCAAGGCTCCCTCGATCGCTTTGCCCTGCGGATCGAGGACACCTGATTTGAGAGTGACGGAAACGCGAGCCAGCATGGAGAAACCCGAGTGAGTGGATTGTGACCCTGGCTTAAAGGCGTGGGCGGCGCGACGCAACCGGTGGCCCGGATCATCGCATCGGACTGAAAAACCTTGTCAGTATGCGGCTCCACCCCTTAGGTCGCTTGAGACGGGACAAGGGGGCCATGATGCTGGCGCATTGCGATTTGCTGATTTTCGACTGTGACGGCGTCCTGGTCGATAGCGAGCAACTGGCGTTCGCGGCTTTCGTCGACGTGCTCAACCGCGCGGGTGTCCCGGCCACGACCGCCATGGTGGCCGACTGCTTCGGCATGAAGCAGGCCGACGTTCTGCAGAAGATCGCGCAAGCGACCCACATGGATATTCCGGATGGGGTGACCGAGGCACTCTGGCCAGCGACCCGACGCGCCTTCGAGCGCGACCTGCAGCCGACGCAGGGCGTCAAGGCGTTCCTCGATCGTCTCGACGGCGTCAAGCGATGCGTCGCCTCGTCGTCCAACCCGGAGCGGATCCGGCTCAGTCTCGAATTGACGGGCCTTGCAGGCTATTTCGACGAGGCGGTGTTCAGTTCCCATCAGGTGGCACGGGGGAAGCCGGCGCCAGATATCTTTCTTTTTGCGGCTCGCAAAATGGGGGTCGCGCCCGACCGTTGTATCGTGATCGAGGATTCGGTGTTCGGGGCCGAAGGCGGAACCGCCGCCGGCATGCGCGTGATCGGCTATGTTGGCGGCAGCCATATCCCCTCTGGTCATTCGGCTGGGCTGCTGGCCGCCGGAGCCGCCTCGGCGGAGGCCACCTGGAGCGACGTCGCGCAACGGATCGGCCTTAGCATGCGTTGATGCGTCGCTTGCACCAAGCGCTGTCGAGCGGCATGATCGAATGATGTCATTATCCTTGCACGCTTGGCGGAACCGTTGACGACGGGCACTCTCGCATCGCTGAACGAACGCTCGCGCGACATCTTCAAACATATCGTCGATTCTTATCTGGCGACCGGTGAGCCCGTCGGCTCGCGACATCTCTCTCGTCTACTGCCGAGAGCGCTGTCGCCCGCCTCGATCCGCTCCGTAATGCAGGATCTGGAACAACTCGGGCTGGTCTACGCGCCGCATACGAGCGCCGGTCGGCTTCCAACCCAGACAGGCCTGCGCTTCTTCGTCGATGCGATGCTGCAAGTCGGCGATGTCGGCGACGAAGAACGGCGTCGCATCGAAACCGAGGTGCGGGCGGCGTCCGAGTCGCGCAGCTTCGAGGATGCGCTCGGCGAGGCGTCGAGCCTTCTGTCGGGACTGACGCGCGGCGCCGGCGTGGTGGTCACCAGCAAGGATAACGACCGGATCAAACATATCGAGTTTCTGCGCCTTGATGCCGAACGCGCGCTGACGATCCTGGTCGGCGAGGACGGCAACGTCGAGAACCGCGTGATCGCGACCTCGCCCGGCCTCCCCGCCTCCGCCTTGGTCGAAGCGGGAAATTATCTCAACGCCCGCATCCGGGGCCGCACTCTTGCCGAAGCCCGAACGGAGATCGAGACCGAACGCCGCGCTGCCGAAACGGAACTCGATTCCATCACCGAGCGGCTGGTCGATTCGGGGCTGGCGAGTTGGGCTGGGCTGCAAGGGGGAAGCCGCCAGTTGATCGTGCGCGGGCAAGCCAATCTTTTGGAGGATCTGACCGCGATCGAGGATCTCGAGCGCATTCGGCTGTTGTTTGCCGATCTCGAGACCAAAACCGACGTGATCGAGCTTCTGCACCGTGCCGAAAGCGGCGAAGGCGTGCGGATTTTCATCGGTTCGGAGAATAAGCTGTTTTCGCTTTCCGGCTCGTCGATGATCGCGGCGCCATTCCGTGACAGCACGCATCGGATCATCGGCGTCCTCGGCATCATCGGGCCGACGCGTCTGAATTATGCCCGGGTTGTGCCCATGGTGGATTTCACGGCTCGCGTCGTCTCGCGCGTGGTCGGCGGCGGCTGACCGGCCGCGCAACTCGAAAGCGATCCCATGTCCCGCACCGGCGGCCTCTTCCGCTCACCTGTCGCAGCGATCGCCTTGCTGATCGGGAGCGTGGCACTTGGCCTTGCGATATGGACCATGACGATGCCGCAGCATGTGCCGCTCGCATCGAGCGTCGGCGGTGAGTTCGCGCTGGTCGATCAAAACGGGAAGGCGGTCACGCGGGCCGATTTCGCCGGCAAGCCGATGATCGTCTTCTTCGGCTATACGCATTGCCCGGACGTCTGCCCGACGACCCTGTCGGATCTAACCCAAATGCTGAATGCCTATGGTACGAGCGAACCGGTCTCGGCCCTGTTCATCACGGTCGATCCAGAACGCGATACCCCTGCCGTCATGAAAGACTATCTCTCGAGTTTCGATCCCCGGATTTCCGGGCTGACCGGCACCCCGGAGGCCATCAAGGCGGTCGAAAAGGCCTATAAGGTCTATGCCAAGAAGGTGCCGACGAAAGACGGCGACTATTCCATGGACCATACGGCGGTCGTCTATGTCATGGATCGGGACGGCCGCTTCGTGAATGCGTTAAACTTGAGCCAAAAGCCCGAGGCCGCCGCCGAGGAATTCAGGCGCGAACTCTGATTCTCGATCGGCTCGCACTCAATAGTATCCAATCGGAAAATATTTGAGATAGAGATCGCCGATCACGCCGCGTTGAGACAGTCGCTCAAGCGCGTAGTCGAGGGCCTGCCGAAGCGGCGCATCCCCTTTTCGAACCGCGATGCCGCTGCCTTCGCCGAAGTAGCGGCTTTCGGCGAACGGCCCGCCCGCAAAAGCGCAGCAGCCCGACGCCGCCGTGCCGTTCAGCCAGAGAGCCGTCGATACTCCGTCGGCGAACATCAGATCGATCTCGCCGGCCTTGAGGGCAGCCCGGAGCGAGTCGGGATCCGTGAATGTCTTCACGTTGGCGAGCGGGAAAAACGCCGCGAGATAGGCCGCATGGGCGGTGGCGATCTGTACGCCGATGCGAAGCGACCCCATCGTCTCAGGCAGAACGGAGGTTGGTCCATGCCCGGTTCTCACGGCGAACCGAGCCGGAGTGCGGGTGACCGGCGTAGAAAAGTCGACCGTCTCGCGGGTCTTGGCCGTGATCGCGATCGAGGCCACTACGGCGTCGCCAGCATGGGCGTCGAGCGCCGGGACCAGAGCCTCCCATCCCCGTGCCTGAATCGTGCAGGTGACCTTCAATTCATCGCAGACCGCATGCGCGAGATCGATGTTAAACCCCGCCAGCGACCCGTCGGGCGCGGTGAAATTGAACGGCGGGTAATCGTCGCTGGTCAGAAACCGAATGGTCTGAGCCGGGTCCATGCTGGGCTTTTCGATATGATGCTGCGGGTCGACGAAGCTCGGCACGACGACCAAGCCGTCCGATCCGCGCGCGCCTCCGCTTGCCGCCATCAAGCCCAGCAGAACCACGCCTGACGTAACGTAAACAATCTTCACCGAGAGGCTTCCTTTGGGTTGTTCGGCGCCATCGATGCACGGTATCCTATGCCGATGCCGTCGTCGTGGTGCTGGTATCGGCTTCATGGAAGGCGATCGCGTGTTTTCCCTGCCTCACGGCCCCTCGCGCATCTCTGCCGGCTCATGCCAACACGGATGAGCGATCGGGATAAGCTGCCGATCGAAATCGCGTTTCTGGTGCTTTATGGCATCGACCGCGCCATCCTGCGTCGTGCCGCCGCGAGCGCGGAAGAGACCGATGTGTCGGCCGATCGGGCGTTGCTGGCCGAAGGCGCGATGTCGGCACAGCATTTCTACGAGTTGCTGGCCCACCATCTCGGCGTCGCCTACATGCATAAGCCTCTGCCGATCAGCGGCGACCAGCATCTCGACAATGCCATGCGGGTCGAAATGGTGCGGCTCTCTCCCAACCCGCAGGGGCTTGATTATGTGCTGGCGCCTCGCGGCGCGGGCCTCGCGCTCGTGCTCGGCCGACTGGCGCAAGGCCGTTGGCGAGACCACGAGCGGATGGCCATCACGTCGCCGCAACGGCTCGCCGCGCTCATCCGATTGCATCATCGGCGGGCCATCGTCACGGCTGCAAGCCACGGGCTGCCGGATTGGAACGAGACCTTGTCGGCGCGTGCGGGCTGGAGCCGACACCAACGCCTTTCTGCCTCCATCCTCGGTTGCGCCATGATGGTCGGGGCGTGGTTCTGGCCCGAAGCGACGCTCGCGGCATTGTGCCTGCTGTTCTCGTTGCTGTTTCTTGCCATGGTCTACGTGCGCTTGCTCGCGACGATGTGGAGTTTCGGAACCATCTCGGATCCGCGACCCCGACGGCCCGACAACAGCCTGCCGATCTATACGATCGTGGTGCCGCTTTATCGCGAGGCACGGGTCGTGCCCGACCTCGTCGCAGCGCTCCGGAGGCTCGACTATCCTGCGGCGCGTCTCGACATCAAGATGGTGGTCGAAACCAGCGACCGCGACACGATCGATGCGCTTCAGGCCGAGCATCTGCCGGATCGGTTCGAGATTCTCATCGCGCCGGCCGGCGTACCGCAGACCAAGCCCCGCGCCCTCAACGTCGCGCTGCAATTCACGCGCGGCAGCTTCCTTGTGGTCTATGATGCCGAGGATCGACCGCAGCCCGACCAGCTCCGCAAGGCGGTGGATCGATTTGAGCGCAGCGGCGACGACCTCGCCTGCGTGCAGGCCCGCCTCGCCATCGACAACAGCGCCGACAGTTGGATCACGCGTGTGTTCACGCTTGAATATGCAGCCTTGTTCGACGTGATCAATCCGGGGCTGGCCCGGCTCGGGTTGCCGATCGCGCTCGGTGGAACGTCGAACCATTTTCGGGTGAACGCCCTGCGCCGCGTCAACGGGTGGGATGCCTGGAACGTGACCGAGGATATCGATCTCGGCATCCGTTTGGCCCGCTTCGGCTATCGGGTCGACGTGCTGCAATCATCCACCTTGGAGGAAGCGCCGTATCGGCTCAAAGCGTGGTTGGGGCAGCGGTGCCGCTGGCAGAAAGGCTGGATGGTGACGCTCCAGACCCATAGCCGTAACCCGGCACGCCTGTTCGCAGACCTCGGGCTGGCCGGCGGTTCGGCGATCTTCGCGATCCTCTGCGGCACGATCGCGAGTTCGCTGCTCGGCCCGGTTTTCGTGGCGGGCGTATTGCTGCAGGCGACCTTCGGGTCGCTGTTGTCGCCGCATACGAGCGCCGATTGGGCTTGGACCTTTCTGTCGGCCCTCCTGATCGTCTCGGGCATTGCCAGTGTGGTCCTGCCCATCGCGGTCGGGATCAGACGCCGCCGCCTGTTCGACACGGCCATTTATGTGGCGATGCTGCCGCCCTATCTGCTGCTGTTGAGCTATGCGACATGGCAGGCGTTGTTCGAGATGATGGGCCGCCCGCATGTGTGGACCAAGACGGAGCACGGCTTGGCCAAGAATCGCGTGCGGCCGACATGATGGGCGGCGATGGAGCCAATGCCGCCCCCGCTCGTTGAGGGTCTGACCGATCTTTTCCCTGGAACCCTTAACCATGCCCAAAGCGGCGGCCGCCGACCAACTCGAATTCGAACTCGTTTGGTTCGCGGCTGAGGACCAGCCCCAGGATTTCGAACTCGACCTGCGGAGCGAGACGATCTGGGCGACACCCGCCGATATGGCGACGCTGTTCAAAACGCCGGTCGCCACTATCGTGAAACATATCGAAGCCGTGTTGGCCGAGGGCGAGTTAAACGCCGAAACCACAGTGCGCGCCGTGCGGACGGCCCCCCAAGGCGATGCCGCTGCCGCAGCGGCAGAGCGATACAACCTCGATATGATCCTGTCGGTCGGCTATCGGGCCAATTCGAAGAAAGCCACGGCTTTTCGGCAATGGGCCAGCCGCACCTTGCGGGCGCTGATGGTCGATGGCTTCGTGCTGGATCAAAGGCGGCTGCGATCCGACCGGGAGACGCGCGACACGCTGGCGGCGCGGCTCCGGGCGATCCGCGCCGAGGAGACCAACATCTACGAGAGCGTGCGCGCCTTCTTCGCCGCGAGCGCCGACGATTATGCGGCCGACAGCGACGCCAGCAAACGGTTTACGACCATGCTCGAGGATAAATTCGCCTATGCGGTGACGGGCGAAACACCGCCCGACCTCATTCTCGAGCGTGCCGATCACGACAAGCCCGCCATGGGTCTGCAGCGTTTCGATGGCGCGGTGCCGAGCATGGACGAGGCGCGCATCGCGCAAAACTACCTCGATCAGCACGAACTCTTCATCGTGCATACCTTATGCGAGCAGTTTCTTTTGCTGGTCCAGCAACACGCCGCGCGCGGCCATCGGATGACGATGGCAGAGTTATCGAGGGCGCTGGACGACCTTTTGCGCCTGAACGATTATCCAGTGCTCACTCGGCATAAGGATTTCCATGCCGCACGGGCCATTCGCCACGCCCAGGCGGAATATGCCCGCTACATCCTCAAGGCGAAGAACCGCCCGAAAGCGGCTCTGACCTGACAAAACGCAAACCCACGCCTTGTCGGGCTGCGTGAGATCGGTGCGCAGCGTTAGTCCGCGCAGCGTTAGTCCGCGCAGCGGTCAGGGTGGCGGCGGCAGAAACGGACGCGACGCGGGTCCTCGATGACCGGCGGCGGGAGGAGGCCTTCGGGACCGTAAGCGTAACCTGGCGCTCCGCCCGCGACCCCGCCCGGCGCGAATAATTGCTGAAACACCTGACCCTCGTTGCGGGTGTCGCCCCAATGACGCCAGCTGCCTTGCGGATGGGCCGCATCCTCCCCGTCTGGCTCGTCGACGCTGCCATTGAATTGCGGGACCGGCAACGCGTAGGGGCTACGCGGGAGGTTGGGGTTCTCATAGGCTTGTGCGCGCGCAGCACTCGCGCCGAGCGCAGCCAGAAGGATTGCGACACTCGCGGTCGCGACAGCTTGCGCCAGAATTTCACGAGCGATCATCGATGATACTCCGTTTGTAACTGCTAAGCTTGCGACTGGGGTTTTGTTCCGTTGCTGATCCCGCTGTCGTCCATCGCATTTCGCGCGTGCGAGGTCCGTCGATCTGCTTTAGAGCGTTGACATCCTTCTTTGATCCAAAACACCGGACTTAACTCGCCCATGCCCCCCGACCCGATCGCTGCCCTCGACGACGACTTTTCTGCCTTCGTGCAGACTGCCACTGCCTGGCCGTTCGAGGAAGCGCGCAAATTGATCGCGCGGGTCAAGCGCACCGGGCAGACGGAGGTTCTGTTCGAAACCGGCTATGGCCCGTCAGGCCTGCCGCATATCGGCACCTTCGGCGAAGTGGCGCGGACCACCATGGTGCGGCATGCGTTCCGCATCTTGACCGAAGACACCATTCCGACGCGGCTCGTCGCCTTTTCGGACGATATGGACGGCCTGCGAAAGGTGCCGGACAACATCCCCAACCGCGACGCGATGCTGCCCTTTCTCGGCAAGCCGCTGACGCAGGTCCCCGATCCATTCGGTACACACGAGAGCTTCGGCGCGCATAACAATGCACGCCTGCGGAGCTTCCTCGACCAGTTCGGCTTCGACTATTCCTTCGTGTCGTCGACGCAGGCTTATGCGGCTGGGGAGTTCGACGCCGCGCTTCTTCTGATGCTGGAGCGCTACGACGCCATCATGGCGATCATGCTCCCGAGCTTTCGCGAAGAGCGGGCCGCGAGCTATTCGCCGTTCCTGCCGATCCATCCGGAAACCGGCGTTGTCATGCAGGTTGCGCTCGAAAGCCACGATGCGGCCGCCGGAACCATCTCCTGGCGCGATCCCGTCACCAATACGCTCTTTGTCACGCCTGTCACGGGCGGTCATTGCAAGCTGCAGTGGAAGCCCGATTGGGCGATGCGGTGGCATGCACTTGGCGTCGACTATGAAATGGCCGGCAAGGATCTCATCGACTCGGTGAAGCTCTCAGGCCGCATCTGTCGCGCGCTTGGCTCGGAGCCGCCGGACGGATTCAACTACGAATTGTTCCTCGACGAACAAGGCCAGAAGATCTCGAAGTCGAAAGGCAACGGTCTCACGATCGACGATTGGCTGACCTATGCGTCGCCCGAAAGCCTATCGCTGTTCATGTATGCGAAGCCGACCGCCGCCAAGCGTTTGTTCTTCGACGTGATCCCGCGCGCCGTCGACGATTACCTGACCTTCCTCGACGCCTATCCCCGCCAGGGCTGGCGCGAGCGGCTTGGCAATCCCGTCTGGCACATTCATTCCGGAAATCCGCCCGCCCCTGAGCGTCTGACGGCCGATGGCGGCACCTCGGTGTCATTCGTCATGCTGCTCAACCTCGTGGCGGTCGCCAATACCGAGGATGCGACGGTGCTGTGGGGCTTCCTCCGCAATTATGCGCCGGACGCCTCGCCCGAGACCCATCCGCGCCTCGATCGGCTGGTGCATTATGCGGTGCGCTACTATCGGGACTTCGTGCGGCCGGCCAAGCAATATCGCGCGGCCGACGAGGTCGAGCGGAGCGCCCTCCAGGCGTTGTCCGACATGCTGGGCGCCCTGCCGCCGGGCAGCGGCGCCGAGGAGATCCAGACCGCGCTCTACGACATTGCCCGCCCGATCTCGCGTTATCAGGACTTCAAAGCCAAGACTGCGACGCCGGAGCGGCCCGGCGTATCGAACGACTGGTTCAACATGCTGTATCAGGTGCTGCTGGGCGAGGCGAAAGGGCCGCGCTTCGGCTCGTTTGCGGCACTTTACGGCCTGCCCGAGACCCGCGCCCTCATCGGCAAGGCGCTTGACGGCACGTTGATCGAGGACCATGCGGCCTTCCTGGCCGAGCGCCAGGCGTCGAGCGTTCCATGACCGGCCTGATCTACAAGATCACACCCGAGGCGCCGTGGCGCGCCGCTGAGGCCTCGGGCGTCTACAAGGGCGCGCCGATCGACGCGGCGGATGGCTTCATCCATTTCTCGACCGCCGCGCAAGCACGCGAAACGGCGGCCAAGCATTTTGCCGGGCAGACCGATCTGCTCCTCGTGGCGGTCGATGCCGCTGCGCTCGGTGACGCGCTGAAGTGGGAGCCCTCGCGCGGGGGTGCCATGTTCCCGCATCTCTTCGCTTCCCTGCCGATGACGGCGGTGCGGTGGGCCGAGCCGCTGCGGCTCGACGCCGGGGGACGGCATGTCTTCCCAGACGGCTTCGCGTGAGCGACCTGTTCGGCGCAGTCGGCGCGCTGCTGCATCCGGCCCTGCTGCGTCTCGATCCTGAAACCGCGCATGGTTTGACCATCACGGCGCTGCGCCTCGCGCCATCCTCACGCCCTGCCCCCGACGATCCTCGTCTCACGGTCGCGGCGTTCGGCCTCGCGTTTTCCAATCCGCTCGGCATCGCGGCCGGGTTCGACAAGAATGCCGACGTGCCGGACGCTTTGCTCGGCCTTGGCTTTGGCTTTGCCGAAATCGGTACCGTGACGCCGAAGCCGCAGCCCGGAAATCCTCGCCCCCGTGCTTTTCGCTTGCCGAAGGATGGCGCGTTGATCAACCGTTATGGCTTCAACAGTGGCGGCCATCCTGCGGCGCATGCGCGGCTCATGAGCCGCAAGGCGCGCGGCGGGATCGTCGGCGTCAATATCGGGGCCAACAAGGATGCGACCGACCGCGCCGCCGATTACGCGGCCGGGATCACGATTTTCGCCGATGTCGCAAGCTATTTCACCATCAACGTCTCGTCACCCAATACGCCAGGCTTGCGCGATCTCCAGGCCGCCTCGGCGCTGGACGACCTGCTGGCCCGGTCGCTCGACGCGCGCGATGCGGCGAGCGCCTTGCACGGCCGCGTGCCGGTGCTGCTGAAGATCGCACCCGACCTCGATCTCGCGGCACTCGACGACGTCGTGCGCGTCGCGCGAGACCGCAAGCTCGACGGGATGATTGTGTCGAATACGACGCTGGCCCGACCCGCGTCGCTGCACCATCGCGACACAGCACGCGAAGCCGGCGGCCTCTCCGGTCGCCCCCTTTTCGGCCCCTCGACCGCCATGCTGGCTGCGACATTCCTGCGCGTCGAAGGGCAATTCCCGCTCGTCGGGGTTGGCGGCATTTCGGACGCCGCAACAACGCTCGCCAAGATCCGCGCCGGAGCGAGCCTCGTGCAACTCTACAGCGCCCTGGTGTTCCAAGGCCCGAGCCTCATCGGGCGCATCAAACGCGGGCTGATCGAGGGACTCGGCTCCGACACCCTCGCCAGCCAAATCGGCCGAGATGCCGCGGCCTTGGCGTCTCAAGCCTGAGCTTTTTACGACGTCGCCTCACCATCGCGTCGCATCCGCTTGAGCGTATAGAGCGCCTCGAGCGCGGCACGCGGCGTTAGATCGTCGGGGTCGATCGCGTCGAGCGCCTCGCGCAAGAGGTCGGGCCGGTGCGCTGCCTGTGTCGGCGCTGGTCGATCGAGCAGCGCGAAGAGCGGCAGGTCGTCGATCATGCGGGCGACCGGCGCGGCACGCTGGCTTGCCTCGAGCTCGGCCAGCAGCACGCGGGCGCGCTCGACGGCGGCGGCAGGAAGCCCCGCCAATTTAGCGACCTGGATCCCGTAGGAGCGATCGGCCGCGCCGGCCATCACCTCATGCAAAAACACGACCTCGCCGTTCCAATCCGTGACCCGCATGGTCAGGTTGGTCAGGCGGGGGAGCTTCTTGCTGAGCTGCGTCAATTCGTGAAAATGCGTCGCGAACAACCCGCGTGTCCGGTTTACCTCGTGCAGGTGCTCGATGGCGGCCCAGGCGATCGACAGGCCGTCGAACGTCGCGGTGCCGCGCCCCAACTCATCCAGGATCACCAGCGATTGCGGGCCCGCCTGATTGAGGATCGCGGCGGCTTCGACCATCTCGACCATAAAGGTCGAACGGCCTCGCGCGAGATCGTCGGCCGCGCCGACGCGGGAAAACAACCGGTCGACGACCCCGATATGGGCCGCCGTCGCCGGCACATAGGATCCGATCTGCGCCAGAATGGCGATCAGCGCGTTCTGCCGGAGGAAAGTGGATTTACCAGCCATATTGGGGCCGGTCACCACCGCGATACGCCCCCCCGCCGCGTGCTTCTTGCGGTTGCCCGACGTCGACCCGCTGCCGGAGAGATCGCAATCGTTCGCCACGAAACTGATGCCGCGCAGCTTCAAGGCCGCTTCGACGACGGGATGCCGGCCGCCATCGATCGCGAAAGCCAGGGAGCCGTCGACGATCGGCCGCACCCAATTGCGCGCCGTCGCGATCTCGGCGAGACCACAAGTCACATCCACCAACGCCAGCGCATCGGAGGCGGCGCGGATCGGGTCAGTCTGATCCAGCACCGCCTGGGCAAGGCGCGCGAAGATGTCGAGTTCAGCCGCCAGAGCCCGGTCTCCAGCGGAGGCGATCTTCGCGTCGAGTTCGGCCAGTTCGGTCGTCGAGAACCGCATCGCGCCCGTCATGGTCTGCCGGTGGATGAAAAGTGCATTGTGAGGAGGCCGCAGCCATTGCTCGCCAAGCACTTGCGGCACTTCGATGAAGAAGCCGAGAAAGTTGTTGTGCTTGATCTTGAGCTGCTTTGCGCCGCTCTGCTCCGCATAGCGCGCTTGGAGGCCGGCTACGACGAGCCGCGTGTCGTCCCGCAACGTGCGGATGTCGTCGAGCGCTGGATCATAGCCAGCCCGTACAAAGCCGCCGTCGCGCCGAGCCAGCGGCAGGTCATCGGCCAGAGCGGCTTTCAGCAGGTCACCGAGCGCCGGATCGATCCGCAGCGCGATGTCGGCAGCGTCTGACAGATCGGCCGGGAGATCGGCGGCCTGCTTCAGCCTGGTGCCGACTGCCCATGCGGCCGCGATCCCGTCCCGCAAGGCCGCAAGATCACGCGGGCCGCCACGGTCGAGCGCCAAGCGCGACACAGCCCGGCTAAGATCAGGGGTCGCTTTCAACAAACCCCGCACACCGGAGCGAAGCCGTGCATCCGCCTGCACGAACCCCACGGCATCCTGGCGCGCCGCGATGGCGCACGGCTCCGTCAGAGGCCCGGCAAGCCGTTCGGCCAACAAGCGCGCGCCGGCCGACGTCACCGTCATGTCGATGGCGGCCAGCAGCGATCCGGTCCGCTCGCCCGACATGGTGCGGGTGAGTTCGAGATTGGCCCGCGTCGCGGCGTCGATCTCCATCGCCTGCCCGCGTTCGGCTCGCGCCGGCGCCCGCAAGTGTGGGCGGGCGCCGACCTGTGTTTGCGTCACGTAAGCCACGGCCGATGCGGCAGCGGCGATTTCGGCTCGCGAAAAGGCGCCGAACCCATCGAGGGTCTCGACCCCGTACCAGTCCCGCAACCGCCGGTCGGCCATCGTACTGTCGGCGAATTCACGCGCCACGGGCGTGATGGCCGCACCGGATTCCTGCAGCATGAGCGCGACCGTGGGCTCGGCATTCATCGCGTCCGGCACAACGATCTCGCTCGGCTCCAATCGGGCGATCAGAGCCGGAACGGCGGCTTCCGCCACATCGCCGACCATGAAGGCGCCGGTCGAGATATCGACAGCGGCGTATCCGTAAAGCCACTCGGCCTCGCCCTGGCGCAACCGCACCAGGGACAGCAGCGTGTTGGCGCGGGCCGGCTCGAGCAGGCGGTCCTCGGTCAAGGTGCCGGGCGTCACCAGCCGAACCACAGCGCGTTTAACAACGGATTTATTGCCGCGCTTCTTGGCCTCTGCCGGATCTTCGATCTGTTCGCAAACCGCCACCCGGTGGCCAAGCGCGATCAGCCGATGCAGGTAATCATCGCTGCGATCGACCGGCACGCCGCACATGGCGATATTCTCGCCCTGGTGTTTTCCGCGCTTGGTTAGAACGATATTGAGGGCTCGCGCCGCGACCTCCGCATCCGCCAGGAAGAGTTCGTAGAAATCCCCCATTCGATAAAACAGCAGGCAATCGGGATGCGCGGCCTTGATGCCGAGATATTGCGCCATCATCGGGGTCACGCGATCCTCCGCCGTCGCGGCGGCGATCTGTGGCGCAGGAAGCGAAACAGCAGTCGCGGGGGGAGTACGGACGGCATTGGTCATCGGCCGACGCTAGCAAAACCCGGGGGGCGGCGCATCCGCGCGCATCGCGTTCTTCACCGGCAAACGGTAAGCCGCATCCCGTCAAAGTCACCGTCCACACAAATTGCAACTTTGAACCAAGATCCGAATTGAGAGGCGTGAGGGGCGGCGCTAGGAGAGTGGCACGCCCGTCATCTTCGCTCGTTAGATCATCGGGCAACGCTTTATCTGCCGGGGGCTGACGTGACATTGAGCAAAACCAACGTGACCTTTGCGGCCAAACGGGGACTCAGTGCGATCGTTTTGATCGGGCTCATCGCCAGCACCGGTGTCGCGAATGCGCGAGACAATGGCGTCGTGTCGGACTTCTTTCAGCAGATCTTCGGTGGTGGCAACGCTCAATCGAGCGAACCCCTTCCTCAGCCGATGTTCGACGATCCATCCAGCCCGCCATTGACCGTGCGGATGCGGCCGAAGCACCACACGCGTCCGGCACAAGCCGCACGATCGCCGCAGGAAACGCTTCAGGCGATCCGTAACACCACGATCTTTACGGATAAGACCCTTCAGCGCGGCGATGCCGTGATGACGGCGTCGGGCATGCGGGTGTTCAATGGCTCGACCTCATGGCCCTATAACAACGACGATTTCGTTGCTCTCGCATCGGCCAAGCAGATGAAGCCGGCTATCAAGAAAGAATTGAACGCCATCGACGTCGCGTCGCGGATGGATCAGCGCTGAGGCGCGGCGCGGGCGAGCAAGATCTCGGCCGCGGGTACGATCAAATGGTACAATGAACTTGCCGGGATCGTCGTCGCCGACGATGTTCCGCTTAGCCTGAACTGGTCCTGCCAGCATCCCTTGATCGGTCCGCCCAAATAGGTGGCGAGGAGGCGCTGGACCAAAGCGTCGGCTTCATCCAGCAAGTCCTGTCGTCCGGTCGCGGTCGACTGAACCAACAGAGCCTTGAGATATTCTGTTTGCGGCCAAAGGCGTCGACTGTCGCTAAGCGGCTGTCCCGAGATATCGACCTCATCGATCAAAAAGCCGCTCTCATGCCGCCCGATAGCGAGCGCCGTCTGCATCAGCGCAGAACAGTGGCCTGAGACGTAACGTCCGGTCGATCGTTCGAAGCGCCGGAGCAGCCACACCCATTCCATCATATGTCCGGGGTCGAGGCGCTCCGAGCGATAGGCCCCATCGACCTGCCATTGGGGGCCGAAAAATTCGCGGAGCACCCCGGTGCTCTGGTCGATGAAACGGCTGCGGAAAAGGCCGAATAACTCACCCGCGCGGGCGAGATGGCGCGCCTCGCCCGTCGTCTCGTAGAGCGCCAGATTGGCCTCGAAGAAGTGCATATGCGGATTTTGGCGACGCGGGAGTTCGCCCATCGTGCTCTCGGCCCAGCCTCCGTGCAGCCCGGCCATACCCTCGTCAATGACGTGCAGGGTTTCGTCGATCCAGGTGCGATAGCGCTCGTCGCGAGTCGCCTGATAGAGATATCCGAGAGCGTGGAGAACGAAAGCATGGTCGTAGAGGTCATGCCGGCTATCGAGCACCGTGCCGCTTCGGTCGAACCGCGCGACCCAACCCTTGCGGCCATCGGGAGCCCAGGCGATCGATCGAAGCCGGTCCATCATCCGCTGCGCCAGCGCGATACTCGGGCCGGGCGGCGCGAGCCCGAGCGTGGCCGCATGAGCAAACACATAGATCTGTCGCATGCCCGTCCGCAGCCGCAAATCGGCGGAGCGCAACGGTTGCCCATCGAGCGTCAAGGCTTCCCAGAACAACCCGGTGTCGTCGCACACCTTTTCGGCCCAAAGCGGAAGCGCTTGTGCGGCGACCCATTCGACGTAGCGTTGCAGAGACATGCGCGTCGATCCTCCGGGTTGAGCTAGGCTCGCGGTCTCGTGCCATCAACGATGACACGACACAAGTGCGGACCTCACGCCGACGGTCGACGCTGATCGCGCGGAGCGATACGGCACGACGAGCCCGGAGCCCGGCGCTCCGACCCGACGATTACTTCTTGGCGCTGTCCTTGCCCTTGGTCGCAAACGGCGACACAGGACCCGTATCCTTCGGTTTTTCCTGCTTGGGCTTCTTCTTTTCCTTGTTGCTCTTCTGCTCACCCTTGGCCATGGCGGTCACTCCCGTTGCGGCGGGTCACGGTCGGAACGATCATGACCCGCGCGATCCGCATATCTTCAAAGAGCGCCTTGGCAAAGTAAAGCCTTGTAAAGCAAAAGATTGTCAGCCTGCGGAACCATGCGGATCATCGACGCGCGGCCAGAGCGGACGGGTCAGCTTGCGATAGACGGTTCGCCGCGGATCGGACGGATAAGGCGCACCGGCATCGATATAGATGATCTCGGCTGCCACTGGCGCAAACCCGGCGTGGAAGTGGTTGGTCGATTTGACCAGCAAAATGGCCTTCGCGGCAGGATCGATCCCGAGATTGGAGAAGATGTCGGGCTCGAACGTCTGGGTCCGGTTGGTGTTGAGGATCACCTCGACGGCAGTTCCTTCGATGCGAATGACGGCGGTTGCGCCAAGCGTCACCCGGCTTGCACCGAAGCTTTGCCAGCCCTCAGGCACCGCTTTCAACACCGTCACGTCGGCATCGATGGGGGCACCCCCATCCGGGCCGGCTTTACCGCCAAAGCGAAGCATCAAGCGCGCGCCCTCCCCGGCCGCCAGACAGAACGTGACCGCCATCGGATCCCAGATGGTCGCGACCGCCACGTTATCGATCTGCCGATCGAGGATGCGGCGAAGGATCAGCGTGCCGTCACCCGCGACTCCACCACCGGGATTATCCCAAACATCGGCCACGACCACAGGCTTTCCGGAGGCTGCCGCCGATAGCGCCACGGCGCGGTCGAGACCAGCCTCGGTCTCCAGCATCGGCATCGCTGTCGTGCCACGCAGCGCGAAGATCTCGAGGCCGAGACGCTTGGCGACCTCGGCCGCCTTGGCGGGTTCGCTGTCGGTGATCACCAGCATCCGCGTGCCGAGTTCGGGCACGTCCGCCGCCATAAAACCGTGAATCAGCGAGATCGACAAAATCCCATCACGGCCCTGCATGGCCTTCATGCGATCCACGAAGGAACGCATCGGCTCGCGGCTCGTCGGAAAGACGCCGACCATCCGACAATCGAAGCTCGCCATGCTGGGCTTGATCTCGCCCCGCAGCGTTCGTAGCGCGAGATCGACGACATGCTCGGCGCGTTCGACGAAATCCGTATGCGGAAATTCGAGAAATGCCGCCAGAATATCGGCGTTGGCGACGCGCTTCGGCGTGAGATGGCTATGCGGATCGAGTTCGGCCGCGACGAGAACGTCCGGCCCGACAAGAGCGCGAATGCGTTCGAGGAAGTCGCCTTCGCAATCGTCGTAACCCTGCGCCACCATGGCGCCGTGAAGGCCAAGCACCACGCCATCGACCGGCATCGCGGCGCGCAACTCGTCAAGGATCTGATCACGCAGATCCTCGAATGTCTGCCGTTGCAGCAGGCCGCCGGGCTCGGCCCAGGTGGCGGTGCCTTCGACAAGATCGAAACCCTCCGCGATGGCACGTCGGCGCAGCACCACCATGGGGGCCGAACAGAGCGTCGGCGTCGCGGGATGCTGCCCGGGCGCCGCATAAAACGCCATGTCGAAACTCGCGCGGTCGGTCGGCACGGGCGAGAACGTGTTGGTTTCGGTCGCGAAGGAGGCGGTGAAAATCCGCATCAGAGCGGCTTGTAGGCGATGGCCTCGATCTCGATTTTGATGTCGATCATCAACTTGGCCTCGAGCGTCGTGCGAGCGGGCGGGTTCGTCGGGAAATAGTCCGCATAGACCGCGTTGAAGGCGGCGAAATCGCCGGCATCGACCAGGATCACGAAGGTTTTGACTACGTTGGACAGATCCGCGCCGGCCAGCGCGAGAGCCGCCGCAATATTCTGCATCACCTGCCGGGTTTCGGCGTCGATGCCCCCGGCCACGACTTTGCCGTCGGCCCCGACCGGAACCTGCCCCGACACGTAGATGAAGTCTCCAGCTCTGACGGCAGGGGAGAGTGGCACGTGAGAGGCGCCGAAATGCTGCTTTGTCATCCAAATTCCCGAAAAGATGCGTCGATCAAGCCGATCCGCTTATTTCACGGCGCCGAGCGCCAAGCCCCGAACGAGATAGCGTTGCAACCATGCGAAGATGACCGCCACCGGAATGGAGGCCACAAGCGCAGCCGCCATCACATATTGCCAATCGACCGTGTAACGGCCCGCCACCAGCGAGAAAACGCGCAACGGCAGCGTGTAGCTGTCCTCCCGTCGCAGCATCGTCAGCGCGATGACGAATTCGTTCCAGGCGTTGATGAAGGTGAAGATGGCGGTGACGACCATGGCGGGCACGGCGAGCGGCAGGAACACGGTCACGAGCGTGCGCCAATGGCCCGCCCCCTCCATCCACGCCGCCTCTTCGAGATCGCGCGGAATGGTGGTGAAATAGCTCTGGAGCATCCACACGCTGAACGCGATGTTGAACGCCACATAGATCACCACGAGCACGTTGAGGCTGTCGATCAGCCCGACGCCGGCGACGAGGCGAAACAAGCCGATCACCAGCACGATGGGCGACAGCATCTGCGACACGAGAAGAAACTGCCGGAACGCGCTGCGCCCAACGAACCGGTAGCGGCTGAGCCCGTAGGCGGCCGGGATGGCCACCAGAATGGTCAGGATCGTGGTCAAGCCTGAGACATAGAGCGAGTTGCCGAGGGCCGCTCCGAAGCCGGTGGTCTGCCACATTTCGGTGAAATTCTGCCAATGCACCTGTGACGGCCACCATGCCGGGTCGAGCACTTCGGAGGCGGGTTTCAGCGCCGTGATGGTCATGACCGCGAACGGGAACAGGACCACGATGATGACCGGGGCCAGCAGCAGCCAGGAAATCAGCGAGCGGATCAGCTTTTTGCGGTTCATCAGTCCTGCTCCTCCCGCATGGCGAGGCGCACATAGACGATGGTGAACACGATCAAAATGCCGAACATGATCAACGAGACGGCCGCCGCATCGCCGAGCCTCCCGAGCCGGAACCCAAGCTTGTAGAGATAGGTCACCAGGATGTCGGTCGAGTTTGCCGGGCCGCCCTGCGTCATCGTCCAGATGATCGGGAAGGAGTTGAACACGTAGATCGTGTTCAACACGAAGGCGATGTTGATGAAAGGCCGCAGCAGCGGCAGCGTGATCGTGCGGAAACGGTCCCAGGCGCCGGCGCCCTCGATCGCGGCGGCATCGTAGAGATCCTCCGGCACCGAGGAGAGGCCGCCGAGAAAAATCGTCACCGTGAAGGGGATCGATACCAAAATGCCGATCAGGATCTGCATCGGGAAAGCGGTCGAGGCATCCGCAAGCCACTGGATGTTCCTGCCGATGAGGCCGAGGTCGCGCAGCCCCGAATTCAGCATTCCGCTTTCGCCGTTGAGCGCCCAGCGCCAGACCACCGCCGTCATGGTAAGCGACACCGCCCAGGGCAGCATGATGAGGATGCGGGCGAGGCCACGACCATAGAAGTCCTCGTTCAGGATCATGGCGATCGGCACGGAACAAACCAGCGTTCCGACCACGACCGATACGGTCCACAGCAGGGTCCGCCACAAAGCCGCGATGAAATCCGGATCCGCGAACAAGGTGCGGAAATGATCGAGCCCGACGAAATCCCGCATGATGCCGAAACGGTTCACGTCATGGACCGACAGAGAAACGATCTCCTTCAAGGGCCAGAGAATAACCGCAGCCGCGAGCAGGAAACTCGGGAAGATCAGGATATAGGGTGTCGCCGAACGTCCCATTTTGTTCCGTGATTGAAGAGAAGCGGCGAGAGCGACAGCTCGCGAAGGTCAGCGACGAACGCACGAGCCGGCCAGACCACGGCTCGGTGCCTTGCGTTTTCGCCGGCCGATCGTCGGCGTGACGCGAAGGACGGCAGGTGCGCCGCCCCTCGCGTCAATCGGCGTGGCGGCTTACTTTTGGGTGAGGGTCGTGTTGATCTTGGCGGCCGCTTCCTTCAGCGTCCCCTCGATCGGGCCCTGGCCGAGATAGATCTTCTGCACCGCGTTGGAAGTCGTCTGCGCGATATCTTCCCAGCCCGGGATGACGGGCGCGAAATGCGCCTTCGGCAGCAGGGACGTGAAGACCTTCAGGTCGGCGTTGTCGGCGAAATACGGGTCGGCCGCTTCCTTGGCATTGACCGGCAGGAAACCTTCGACCTTGTCGAACTTGGTGCGCTGTTCGGTCGTGAACAGGAAGTCGAGGAACGCCCAGGCTTCGTCCTTCACCTTGGAATTGTCGAACATCACGATTGAGTCGGTCACGCCATAGGTGCCGCCGTCGCCACCATCACCGACCGGGATCGGAGCGACACCGTAAGCGAGGTTCGGCACTTCAGCCTTGATCTGGTTCAGCAGGAACGGCGCCGTGATGACGGTGGCGACCTTGCCCTGCTTGAACAGGTTCTGCACGTCCTCACGCGAGTAGGAAGTAACGCCCGGCTCGGTCAATCCGCCATCGATGAAGCTCTTGTAGAGTTTAGCCGTCTCGATCGCGGCCGGCGAATCCATGCCGGACTTGCCGTCCTTGATGATGTCGCCGCCGTTGGCCCACAGGCCGTAGTAGAAATAAACGTCGGTCTCGATTTCCTTGCCTTGGAGACCAAAGGGGAAAACCGGGCTGCCGGAGGATTTGATCTTGTCGGCATCGGCCTTGAACTCGGCCCAGGTTTTCGGCGGTGTGTCGATGCCAGCCTTCTTGAACACGTCTTTATTATAATACATGGCGCGCGCCGAGGCCGCGATCGGCAAGCCATAGACCTTGCCGTTCATGATCGAGGGCTTCAGGAACGTGTCGATGAAGCGGGCCTTAAAATCCGGCTTCACGTAGGAATCGAGCGGTGTGACGACATTCTGCGACACGTAGTCGAGCAGCCACCGCGTCCCGATGATCGACAGATCCGCATTGGCGCCGGCCGAAATGTCGGTCGTGAGCTTCTGTTGGAGGTTGTCCCACGGAACGACCTCGATCTGAATCTTGGTGCCGGGATGCGTTGCCTCGAACTCCTTGGCGGCGGCGTCGAAGTAAGGGCCTGTGCCCTTGCTGTATTCGGCAATCGTCACACGGACGGTTCCGGCTTGAGCCATGGAACAGAAAGCCAGCATGCTGGCGCCGGCAAGAAGACCAAGTCGTCTCATATGCACTGCAACTCCCCCTAAACGAGGCGATCGGCCCATGCCGCACCGCACTCCGGCGCCTTCGCCATCATGTTCCAACCGCGCTCTAAGAGGCTCGGCTAAGCCGCAGTGTTCTATGAAATTATATTTCTCGCAAGAGTATAATCTGAGCGAAATGCACAGATTTCAATGTTGCTTTTTTTCACAGCCAACGCTTTGATCGCGCCTCTTCTCATGACGCGGGCCTAGAATGACGATTGCCGCAATGGAGTTATTTGGCCTGAAAGACCGCCACGTGCTGATCACCGGCGCGGGCGGCGGCATCGGTCGTGCGCTCGTGGCCACATTCCAAGCGGCGGGCGCGCGGGTCTCGGGTGCCGATCGCGATTCGTCGCTGCTCGAGGGGCTCGATCTCGTCCATCGTCTGACGTTCGATCTCACCGACCCAACCTCCGTCACGCGCGAGATGGGGCGCCTCGACGAGGCAGATGCGATGCCGGAGGTGCTGATCAGCAATGCTGGCTTCACCCGCGCCGACATGCTCGATCAAGTCGACACGGCGGCCTGGGACAATGAACTCGCCATCAATCTGACGGGAGCCTTTCATGTCGCGACGCCGGTGGTCGCCGCCATGGCGCGGCGCGGCGGCGGTGCGATCGTCTTCATCGCCTCCGTCAACGCCCTCGCGCATTACGGCAATCCGGCCTATTCGGCCGCCAAGGCGGGCCTGATCGCCTATGCCAAAGCGCTGGCGGTCGAGCGAGGCGCCGTGGGCATCCGCGCCAACGTCATCTGCCCCGGCTCGGTCCGCACGCCTGCCTGGGACCATCGGTTCGAGCGTCAGCCCGGCCTCGCGGCGCAAGTGCTCCCGCATTATCCGCTCGGCCGCCTCGTCGCGGCCGATGAAGTGGCGCGCGCCGCCCTGTTTCTCGCCTCGCCCGCCGCTTCAGGCATCACCGGGGCCGTGCTTCCCGTCGATGCCGGGCTGACGGCCGGCAATTACCGCTTCGTCAAAGACGTCATCGAGGGGAGCGCCTGACATGGCCGCACTGAATATCAAGCGCCTGGTCAAAGCCTATGGACCCGTCGCCGTGCTGCATGGGATCGACCTCGCGGTCGCCAATGGCGAATTTGTCGTTCTGGTCGGCCCCTCGGGTTGCGGAAAGTCGACCCTGCTTCGCATGATCGCCGGGCTCGACGACATCTCCAGCGGCGAAATGTGGATCGGCGACCGGCTCGCCAACACGCTGCCGCCCCAGCAACGCAACATCTCCATGGTGTTCCAGAGCTACGCGCTCTTTCCGCATATGACGGTCGGGCAGAATGTCGGCTTCGGGCCACGCATCCGGCACGAGACCGCCGCCGCCATTGCCGGCAAGGTCGACAAAGCCGCCAGCACCCTCAACCTCGCGCCCTATCTCGACCGTCTGCCGCGCCAATTGTCGGGCGGTCAACGCCAACGCGTCGCCATGGGCCGCACCATCGTGCGCGAGCCGGATTTGTTTCTCTTCGACGAACCTTTGTCGAACCTCGACGCCAAGCTCAGGGTGCAGATGCGGACCGAGATCAAGGCGCTGCATCAACTGCTCAAGACCACCATCGTCTATGTGACGCACGATCAGATCGAAGCCATGACCATGGCGGACCGCATCGTGGTGATGAACGGCGGCCGGATCGAACAGGTCGGCTCACCGCTCGAACTCTATGACCTTCCCGTCAACAAGTTCGTCGCGGGATTCCTCGGCTCGCCCGCCATGAGCTTCATCCCCGGCGTCATCGAGCGCGGCGATGGGCTACCCCGTCTCCGCACCAAGGCGGGATTCACGCTGCCGCTGGGCGCGACCGACGCCGTATCGGGTCAGACCGTCGAGATCGGCATCCGGCCAGAGCATTACCGGCTCGCTTCGACCGGAGCGGGCTTCCCCTACATCGTCTCGGTGGTCGAGCCGACCGGCGCGGAAACGCATCTTTTCGGCACCATCGCCGACGTCGAGGTCCGCTGCGTGTTCCGCGAGCGCGTGTCGCCGAAGCCCGGCAGCACCCTGATGCTCGACGTCGATCCGGCGCTCGTCCATGTCTTCGACGCGCAAACGGGCGAGCGGCTCTGAACCCCGGCAACTCTCGTCCCATCGATATCGTGGCCCGCTTGCACGCGCTTGGCGAAACCGGCAGCCCCTCCGACCGGCGCGTCGCCGCCGTCGTGCTGGCAGACCCGGAATTTGCGACCCGCGCGGCGATCGACCGGCTGGCCGAACGCGCCGGCGTCAGCGAACCCACGGTGACGCGGTTCTGCCGCACGCTCGGCTGTGATGGGTTGCGCGACTTCAAGGTCAGGCTCGCCCAATCGGTCGCCTCGGCCGGCCGCTATCTCGAGGCAGCCTCCTCCGGCCGTGTGGCCGGCGACAGTATTCCCTCGGCGATCTCGGCTCATGCCTGCGACGCGATCGAACGCGTGTGTGGCGCGGTGGATGTCGAGGCGCTGGGGCTTGCGGCCACGCTCCTGACGTCGGCCCGGATGATCCGCGCCTATGGATCGGGCGGCTCCTCATCGTTGGCCGCCACCGAACTCGAGAACCGCCTGTTCCGCCTCGGTCTATCCATCTCGTCGCATATCGACGGCGAAATGCAGCAGATGACGGCGGCTGCGGCTCAGCCCGGTACCGTGATGGTGGCCTATTCGGTGTCGGGCGAGGTTCGCAGCGTGGTCGATGCGATCGGGATCGCTGGCCTCTATGGTGCCCGCACGATCGCCATCACGGCGCCGGGCTCCTCGCTCGCCAGCGTCGCCGAAATCGTCCTGCCGTTCCGGATCGAGGAGGACAGGGACGTCTATCTTCCCTCCCCGGCCCGCTATGCGCTGCTGGCCCTGACCGACATGCTGGCCGCCGTCGTGGCTAAGCGCATCGGGCCGCCGGCCCTCGAAGGCATGCGACGCATCAAACATCACCAGAGCCTCGGCCGAAGCAATGCCGACCAACTCCCGCTCGGAGACTGAGCCATGACCCTCTCGGAAATCGAGACGCCCGCGGTTCTGATCGACCTGCCCCGCGTCGAAGCCAACCTCAAGCGGGCGCAGGATTATGCCGACGCGCATCGGCTGCCGTTGCGGCCCCACATCAAGACCCACAAGCTGCCGCGTTTCGCCAAGCGGCAGATGGAGCTCGGCGCGATCGGCATCACCTGCCAGAAGATCGGCGAGGCGGAGGCCATGGCCGACGGCGGGGTGACCGAGATCTTCCTGCCCTACAACATCATCGGCACGCAAAAGCTGACCCGCCTCGTCGCGCTGGCCAACAGGGTCAATCTCTCGGTCACGGCCGACAGCGCCGCTACGGTCGAGGGGCTCAGCGCCGCCTTCGCGACGAGCGCCAAACCCTTACCCGTGCTGGTCGAATGCGACACCGGCATGGGCCGTTGCGGCGTGCAGAGCCCGGCCGAAGCTCTGACGCTTGCCCGCGCCATCGCGACGTCGCCGGGGCTGAGCTTCGCCGGATTGATGACCTATCCGGCCGCCGGCGCGGTCGAAACCAATGCGACCTGGCTGGCGGCTGCCGTCGACCTGCTCACCCAAGCGAACCTTCGGCCAGCGATCGTGTCCAACGGCGGCACACCCGACCTTTGGCGCGCCCATGAGGTCGCGGCCGCGACCGAACATCGGCCTGGGACCTACATCTATCTCGATCGCTTCCAGGTGACACGCTCGGTCGGCACGCTGGAGGATTGCGCCTTGACGGTGCTGACCACCGTGGTGAGCCGCCCGACCGACGACCGCGCCATCATCGACGCGGGCTCGAAAGCGCTGACGAGCGACACCCTCGGGCTCGATGGCTACGGCTATGTGGTCGGCTACCCCGACGCCGTGGTCAGGAGCCTCAGCGAGGAACATGGCATCGTCGATCTCTCGGCTTGCGCGGCAAAGCCGGCCCTCGGCGAGCGCCTTCGCATCATCCCGAACCATTGCTGCGTGGTCTCGAACCTCTTCGACGAGGTCACGCTCATCGAGGGCGACACCATCGTGGAGACCGTCGCGGTCGCGGCGCGCGGCCGTGTCGTCTGACCTTTTTTTCGCTCACACCGGACGCGCTCATGTCACCCGAACAGAACCCCTTTCCGAACGATCCCGACCGCCGCGCCATCTGGGACATGCTGGTCCATCGCGACATCGATGCGTTTCTGGCCGCCGATTGGTCGATGACCGAACCCGACTTTCTCGCCGACGGCTTCTTCGGGCTGAATGCTGGTAAATCCGCCAATCCCGATAGCTGGCGCTTGGGCTTTCCGGATCTTGCAACCTATCGCGACGAATGGTTGCGCCAAGCGGCCGAGACCGCGACGACCCGCTATGCCGAGCCCCTCCGGGCGGCGCTGTTCCGCGCCACCAACCTGCACTTCATCGAGGTGTCGGGCGAGCGCGCCGTGGCGCATAAGAAATTCGACGGCACCGTCGCCAAGGCCGATGGCGGGGTCGACACCCTGAATTGGCAGACGCTCTATTTCTGCACCAAGCAGACCGGCGACTGGAAGATCGCGAGCTTCGTCGGCTACATGCCGTTCCCGATGGGGCGGGGGGTTTAAGTCACGCTCCGAGCCGCGTCGACGTAAGACTGCAGCGTCGCGCCGACCCTGTCGATCACGGTCGATCGCGGGATCGCCACGACGGCCGGCAACCGCAGCACGTAGCGCGTGAACGCGAGGCCGAGGACCTGGGATGCGATCAGGGCCGCGCAGGTCACGGCTTGCGCTGGATCGACGATCACTGGGTTCAACGTCGCCAAAAGCTGACGATCGAAAATGTCGGTCGCCTTGGCCTGGGCCGCCGGATGCGAGGCCGCAGCACGCAACAGCGCAGGCAATTCGTCACCAGCACCGTCGCCTTCCCACCGCGTCAGCACGTGGCGCGCCAACGTCCGACCGATCGTCTCGAACGGAACAGCGCTCAAATCTGGCAGACGTAGATCGAACGCGACCGCGGCCGCGAAGAGACCGTCCTTGTCGCCGTAATAGCGCATCACCATCGCGGGATTGATAGCGGCTTCCGTGGCGACGGCACGGATCGTCGTCCGCTCATAGCCGTCGCTCGCAAAGATCTTACGGGCAGCAAGCAGAATACGATCTCGAGTGGGCTGCGACCGAAGCGGGCGAACGGAGACTTGGACGGGATCGAGCAATGGGCATTCCATCTTTTAGAAAGCAAACAAGCGTTTGCATTTATCTCAGCCTTGTATATGTAAACGCATGTTTACATCAGCGAGGGCCGCAAAATGCAATCCCTTCCAAGTTCGACCGACATCCTCATCGTGGGCGCAGGCCCAAGCGGGCTTGCGCTTGCGGCGGAACTCCGGCGTCAAGGCGCGTCGGCGCTGTTGATTGACCGCCAGACCGAGGGCGCCAACACGTCGCGCGCCGCGGTCGTGCATGCCCGCACGCTCGAAGTGCTCGAACCGCTCGGCGCTACCGAGGCGCTGCTTGGCATCGGCTTGATTGTACCGACCTTTCAGGTTCGAGACCGGGACAATCTCCTGCTGAGCGTCGACTTCGCCGACCTGCCGACGCGATACCCCTATGCGCTTCTCTGTCCTCAGAACAAGACCGAAGCGGTGCTTCTGGATCGCCTTCACAGCCTCGGCGGCGAGGTGGTTCGGCCTGTCGACGTCTCGACCGTCCGGCAGGGCCCGTTAGGAGCGGCCGTCGATATGACGATCGATGGGTCGACCCGGACGATCGAGACAAAGTGGTTGATCGGTTGCGACGGCATGAACTCGATCGTTCGTGAGCAGAGCGGCATCGGTTTTGCCGGCGCCGCATATCCTCAGGATTTCGTCCTCGCGGATGTGCGGATGGACTGGCCGCTCCCTCGCGACGAGGTCGACCTTTTTCTCTCACCTGATGGTCTGATGGTGGTGGCGCCGCTGCCGGACGATAGATTTCGCGTTGTCGCGACCGTGACCCATGCGCCCGAGCATCCCACGATCGACGCCATCGAAGCGATCCTCCGCCAACGTGGGCCGTCGACGTCGAGCGCCATTCGGGTTCACGATCTCATCTGGAGTTCCCGGTTCCGGGTTCACCATCGCATCAGTGATATGCCGCGAAAAGGTCGCGTGCTGCTCTGCGGAGATGCCGCTCATGTGCATAGCCCGGCCGGAGGCCAAGGCATGAACACTGGCATCCAAGATGCGGTCGCTCTCGCCGTGCCCCTGATCGAGGCAGTCAGGTCCGGCGACGACGGCGGTCTCGATGCCTGGGCAAAGGCAAGGCATGCAATCGCCGAAGACGTGGTCAAGACCACCGACAGGATCACGCAAGTCGGCTTGTTGCGCTCCGGGCCTGCGCAAGCGGTTCGGAACACCGCCTTCAGCTTGCTGGGGCACATTCCGGCCGCAACCTCGGCGCTCGCTCGTAAGATCGCCGAAATCGACAATCGCTAGATCACGCCCTTATCCACCAACATCACGAGCTTGTGGCCTGGAAAACCGGCCGGCGCGAGTGTGACTTGCTTGTAATGCCGCAAGCCGTGATCCGGATGGTCGAACGACCGTTCGCCGCCTTCGCGCGCCAGCACCGCCTGATCGGCCCAGAGGGCCGCAAAAGCGGCACTCGCCTCGCTCAATCGCGCCACCAAGGCTTGAAGCGCCGGATCGTCTCGACTGCGGCCGGTATCGGCCCGGAACTCGGCGACGATGCGGCGGGCACGATGATCCCAATCCGGAATCAAGCGCCTCGCGGCAGGTGACAGGAACACAAAACCGAGCAGGCATGGCTCGTGTCCGTCGATCCATTCGGCGAATAGGTCGGCGGCCGGTGCGTTCCAGGCGCGAATGGCCCAGAGCCGGTCGAGCAGGTAGGCGGGCGCCGACGAGGCGTCGAGCGCCTGCTGCAAGACTGCGATCGGTCCCGCATCGGTCTGCTCGTCGGCAAAGGCGGCGGGATCCCGCTTTTCCGTCAACTCGAAGAGGTAGGCCCGCTCGGCCAGCGTCAGATGCAGCGCATCCGCCATGCGAGCGAGGGCGGCCGGCGAGACCGAGATATCGCGCCCCTGCTCGATCCAGGCATACCAGGTCGGGCTCATGCCACAGATCTGCGCCACCTCCTCGCGGCGAAGTCCGGGTGTCCGCCGTCGACCATGGCGGGCCGGGGCGAGACCGACATCGGCAGCCGTCAGCCGCTCGCGATGGCGACGGAGGAAAGCGCCGAGCAGGCGTCGATGATCGTCACGGGAGGACATTCTGGTGCAGCTTATACCAGGATAAGCTGCCAACTTGTTCCCGTTTCTCACAAGCGCCAGATACGTCCGGACCGAGGAGGATCCCCCATGAGCCAGACCCAAAGCCAACATGACTTTGTTGTCGACCATTACGCGCCGCGCGCGTCGGCCTACGTGACGAGCGCGGTGCATAGCGGCGGCGCCGATCTCGACCAGATCGAAGCCTTCGTGCGCGGCGCCAGCGAGGCCCGCGTGCTCGATCTCGGCTGCGGCGGCGGTCACGTCAGCTACCGCGCCGCGCCGCATGTACGCGAGGTCGTGGCCTGCGATCTGACGCCCGACATGCTGACTGAGGTGTCGCGTACGGCGGCCGAGCGTGGGCTGGCCAATATCGCGGTTCAACAAGCGCCGGCCGAGCGCCTGCCCTTCGCGGACGGGAGCTTCGATATCGTGCTCTGCCGCTTCACGACGCATCATTGGCACGATGCGGAGGCGGGCCTGCGGGAAGCGCGCCGCGTGCTGAAGCCGACCGGGCGGGCGTTGTTCAGCGATATCGTTTCGCCTGGGCACCCCCTGCTTGACACCCATCTCCAGACTGTCGAATTGCTGCGCGACCCATCCCATGTCCGCAACTATTCGGCGGCCGAGTGGATCGCCAAGCTCATGGCTGCGGGGTTTTCGGCGCAGTCCTTGACGCCGCGCAAATTGCGAATGGAATTCGGCGTTTGGACCGCCCGGACCAAGGTGCCGGAGGATTTCGCCTCCGTGATCCGGCAGCTTCAGGTCAAGGCCAGCGCGGCAGTCCGGCAGCATTTCGGGATCACCCCCGACGGCAGTTTCGATCTCGACTCGCTGACGATCGAAGCGGTGCCTACAACGCTCTAGGACGCGCGATCAGCCTCGGGCGAAATCGGCCTCGATTGAGACAGACGCCACCTCGCCAGCGTGAGCCGGCGCGGAGGCGCAAGCCACGATCAGGGCCGCAAAGGCGACGATCAGGGCGACCAGAAGATCCGCCCAATTCGGCCGGGAGCGGACGTTGGCCCGCAAGGAAAAACTCATCAAACGCTCCCCGCTGGTCTTGCCAGTTGCTGAGCGTCAACTTCGCCGAATGTCGTGAACCTGGTGTTACGTCCGGCGTCCCGATCGGTGGATGTCGGGGAAAAGCCCCCGCAAAGGTGAATCGTTTACATTACGCCGCAAACAGGCGGCCGTGGACGCCCGCCGTTAACGTTTGGGCTCAGGCGCGCTCTGCCGGTTGGCCACGAGGTCGTCGACGACGGCCGGATCGGCGAGGGTCGAGACATCGCCCAGCGCGCCGAGTTCGTTTTCGGCGATCTTCCGCAGGATGCGCCGCATGATCTTGCCCGAGCGGGTTTTGGGGAGCCCCGGTGCGAACTGGATGACGTCCGGGCTCGCGATCGCACCGATCTGCTTGCGGACATGAGCGACAAGATCGAGGCGCAACGGCTCGGTGGCCTCGACGCCCTGCATCAACGTCACATAGGCATAGATGCCCTGCCCCTTGATGGGATGCGGAAAGCCGACGACGGCCGCCTCCGATACCGTGTCATGCGCCACCAGCGCGCTCTCGACCTCGGCGGTTCCCATCCGGTGCCCGGAGACGTTGATGACGTCATCGACCCGGCCCGTGATCCAGTAATATCCATCCTGGTCGCGGCGGCATCCATCCCCAGTGAAATATTTGCCCGGATAGGCGCTGAAATAGGTTTCCTCGAACCGCTTGTGATCACCGTAGATGGTGCGCATCTGGCCGGGCCAGCTGTCGGCGATCAGAAGATTGCCTTCCGCGACCCCGTCGATCACAAGGCCGTTGGCATCGACGATTTCGGGGCGGACGCCGAAGAATGGTTTTGCGGCAGAGCCCGCTTTCATGGCCATGGCGCCCGGCAGTGGCGTAATCATGATGCCGCCTGTCTCGGTCTGCCACCATGTATCGACGATCGGCAGCCGGCTTTCCCCGACGACGCGATAATACCACTCCCACGCCTCTGGATTGATCGGTTCGCCGACCGAGCCGAGTAGACGCAAGGAGGCACGGCTGGTTGCCTTCACGGGAGCCTCGCCGGCGCCCATCAAGGCCCGGATCGCGGTCGGGGCCGTGTAGAAGATCGTGACCTTGTGCTTGTCGACGATCTCCCAACAGCGCGACAGGCTCGGATAGACCGGAATTCCCTCGAACAGGACCGTTGTGCCGCCGTTTGCGAGCGGCCCGTAGACCGAATAGGAATGCCCCGTCACCCAGCCGACGTCGGCGGTGCACCAATAGACGTCATCCTCCTTGAGGTCGAAGACGTGCTGATGCGTCATCGAGGCCCAGACGAGGTAGCCGCCGGTGGTGTGCAGCACACCCTTCGGCCGCCCGGTCGAGCCCGACGTGTAGAGCAGGAACAGCGGGTCCTCCGCGTTCATCACCTCGAAGGCGCAATCGTCCGAGACCGCTTCGGCGGCCTCGTGGTACCAGACGTCGCGCCCCTCCTTCATGGTGACGGAGTTGCCGGTCCGCTTGACGACGATCAACGTCTCGACGCTGGCGCACCGCTCGGCGGCCGCGTCGGCATTGGCTTTCAGCGGAATGGTCTTGCCGCCGCGCAACCCCTCGTCTGCCGTGATGACGAGCTTCGAGCCGCAATCGTCGATGCGACCACTGAGCGCCTCGGGCGAGAAACCGCCGAACACCACCGAATGGACCGCTCCGATCCGGGCGCAGGCCAGCATCGCATAAGCGGCCTCCGGGATCATCGGCATGTAGATCGTGACCGCGTCGCCTTTGCGGACACCATGATGCTTCAGCACATTCGCGAAACGGCCCACATGGGCATGCAACTGCCGATAGGTGATGCGCGCTGATTGGACCGGATCGTCGCCCTCCCAGATAATCGCGACCTTGTCGCCGCGCGTTTCGAGATGCCGGTCGATACAGTTCATCGCGACGTTGGTGAACCCGTCGCCGAACCACTCGATCGACACCTGATGGGGCGCGAAGGAGGTATTCTTCACCCGCGTGTAGGGCGTGATCCAGTCGATGCGCTTGCCGTGATGCCCCCAGAATGCCTCGGGATCATGCACCGACTGTTCGTACATCGCGGCGTAATCATCCGCCGAGATCGACGCGGCCCGCGCGAAAGCCTCGGGAACCGGGTGGGAAAATTCGGACATGTCACTCCCCGCGACGGGGAAGCATGCCCCGGTGCTTTTTTGTTCGTTCGGGGATCATTATGCGCGAACCGGGACGCTGGACAAGCGCCCGGCTTGAAGCCGGAGCGTCGCGCGGGGGCGACGCAATCCCGCCTACTGACATTCCTTAGTGGCCAAGGCGAGCGCCTGAGCAATGCCGCTGAGCGCGTAGGTGTCGGTCGCGGACCCGCCCTTGGCCATTGCCACCTTGACGATCAAGCGACCGTTTTTTTTCATCGCGTCGATGAAGCGGGTTTCATCCGCCGCATTCTTGACGAAGGCGTTTTGACCCTTGGAAAGCAGGTCGAAGCTGGTCGAGCCCAGCGTTGCCTTGCCGTCCGCGGCGCCTTCCTTCAACGACACGCCCATGATGACCGAGATTTCGTTTTTGACATTTTCGGCCGGCCGATTCGAAATGAAGATATGGGCCGCGACCTTCTTCAAGCTTGCGGGGGACCGGTCCTTCGGCTGCGCCAGGGCGTAGCAGACCTTGGCTTTGCCGGGTGTTTTGTAGACGCTCCAGTCTCCGAACGTCCCCACGAGAGCGGGCGTCGTGCTCTCGGCCGGAGCGGCCGCCGGCTTGGCCGCATGGCGCGAGCGGGCCTCAGCCAAAGTCGGAGACATTACGATCGAAGCGACCGCCGCCAGCCCCAAAAGGCAGAGACGACCCGTGTTGTTCGAGCTGATCATGGAACGAGTTGAACTCCCAGCGAAGCTTGACGCGCGAACACGGCCTTAGCACGCAATGATTTAACGATGTGGAAACCAAGCCCGAGGATGGCGGCGAAAATGCGGATCCGCGCCGCATTGAAGGGTGCCGCATGGCTGATCTCGATCAGCGATCCCAGCGAACCTTCCGGCTCCTGCTTAGTTTAAGGTGTGGGCCGGGCGCGACGACGCGCAAGGCATGTCCAGGGGCCGTTCGACCATGTCTATACTTTCGCGTTTGCTTGCTGCCGCCGTGCTCATCACGATGGGCACCACCCTGTCGGGATGCGGCTATAATAATATTCCGACCCGCGAGGAACAGGCAAAGGCGAGCTGGGCCGAGGTGCAGAATCAATATCAGCGCCGCGCCGACGTGATCCCGAACCTCGTCAGCACGGTGCAGGGCTATGCCAAGCAGGAGAAGGACGTGCTGACCTCGGTGGTCGAAGCGCGCGCCAAGGCCACCCAGGTCAAGATCGACGCCTCGCAGCTCACCGACCCGGATAAGCTGAAGCAGTTTCAGGATGCCCAGAACCAGCTGTCGGGCGCCTTGGGCCGCTTGCTCGCCGTGAGTGAGAATTATCCTGACTTGAAATCCAACCAGAACTTCCTGGCGTTGCAATCGCAGCTCGAAGGAACCGAAAACCGCATCGCCGTCGCGCGCCGCGACTACATCGAGAACGTGCGCGTGTTCAACACCACACTGCGGACCTTCCCGGACGTGATCTGGCAGACGCTGGTGTTCCACGACAAGCCGCTGGCCGAGTTCACCGCGACGTCGGGCTCGGAAACACCGCCGCAAGTGAAGTTCTGACCGGGGCGATATAATGCAGGCGCGTCTCGATAGGCCAGCCGTAGGAGCCGCGCAGGCCGGCAAAATGCCGTCAGCTATCCTGGTCTGGCTGGCTGTGTTCATAGGCTGGGTCGTCATCGCGACGCTTCCGGCTCTGGCGGAAGACGCTTATCCGGCCCTGACCGGGCGGGTTGTGGATCATGCCAACGTCATTCCGCCGGTCTCGCGGGACGCGCTCGACGCGAAATTAAAAGCGCTGGAGGATAAGTCCGGCATCCAATTGGTGGTCGCGACTGTCCCCTCGCTGGGCGGCAACGAGATCGAGCCCTATGCCAACGGCCTGTTCAGGTCCTGGAAGCTCGGGGAGCAGAAGAAGAACAACGGCGTTCTTCTTCTGGTGGCCCCGACGGAGCATAAAGTCCGGATCGAGGTCGGCTATGGGCTCGAAGGCACGCTGACCGACGCTCTGTCGAAGATCATCATCACCAACGCGATGGTGCCGCGATTTAAAACCAATGATTATGCAGGCGGGATCGATCGCGGCACCGACGATATCATCACGGTGCTGACAACCGACTCGGCCGAGTGGCAGAAACGCCCCGAATTGCGGGCGCAGGAGCAAGGCTCGACTCTCGATGAGTTGATGCCGTTTTTGGTGATGGGCGTGTTCGTCATCGTCATCGTCTATCTCAACAGACAAACGGGCCTGCGGGCTGGGGGGCGCGGCGGCCGAGGCGGGATCGTGTTCCTGCCGACCGGCGGCTCCGGCTGGGGCGGTGGCTTTGGGGGCGGCGGCTTCGGAGGCGGCGATGGTGGCGGCTTTTCCGGCGGAGGCGGCTCGTCGGGTGGCGGTGGTGCATCGGGGGGATGGTGATCATGGATACGGCCGACCACCAGATGATCGCCGATGCGGTTCGCGCAGCGGAAGCCGGAACCAGTGCCGAACTGGTCTGCGTGATGGCGCGAACGTCATCCAACTACGAATTTTTTCCGCTCGTGTGGGCGGCTCTTCTGGCGCTGGCGGCGCCCTGGTTCATGATCGAATTCACGCTGTGGTCGATCGAGCGGGTCTTCGTGGTGCAACTCGTTCTGTTCGCGGTTCTTCTGCTCGCCTTATCGGTTCCGGCGATCCGCATGATGCTCGTGCCGCGCGCGTTGATGCGAAAACGCGCCCATCGGGCTGCGGCAGAGCAGTTTCTGCTGCGCGGGCTGACGCGCAAACGCGACCGCACAGGCGTCCTGATCTTCGTATCCGAGGCGGAACGCTACGCGCGAATCATCGCCGATGACGGGGTTGCCAAGCGCATCGACCCAAAGGAATGGCGGGCGCCAGTCGAGGTCCTGGTGCGGCATGCCCGCGCCGATCGGATCGCGGATGGATATGTCGAAGCCGTCGCGCTCTGCGGGCGTCTTTTGGCCGACCAGTTCCCGCCCTCGTCGGATCCCGCCAACGAACTCAGCGACAGCTTCTATGTGATTTGATATTGCGTTCCGGGCGTCAGCGCTTTCTAATAAACTGACTAAAATAAAAACGCCCGGGAGGCGACACGTTGAGCGCAATTTCTGCAGCAAGCCGGGAGTCTGTCCCGGTTTTGCAATTATCTGGCATCGGCAAGGAGTTTGGCGCGATTCGCGCTCTGCACGATGTCGATCTGACGATCAAGCCGGGCGACGTGGTTGGCCTGATGGGCGACAATGGCGCGGGCAAATCGACGCTCGTCAAGATCATCGCCGGTAACTTTCACCCCACGCATGGCACCATCCGCTTTGATGGCGTCGAACATCGATTCGACCGCCCGCTCGATGCACGCTCGGCCGGCATCGAAGTCGTCTACCAAGATCTCGCGCTGTCCAATAACGTCAGCGCCGCCGCCAACGTGTTCCTCGGCCGCGAACTCGTCCGCAAGGTCGGCCCCTTTTCGTTCCTCGACCACAAGGCCATGAACACCCGCGCGCTCGAGCTCTTCAACGAGTTGAAGTCGGAGACGCGGCCCCGCGATTTGGTCAAGCAGATGTCGGGCGGCCAGCGTCAGGCGGTCGCGATCGCCCGAACGCGCCTGGCCAATGCCAAGCTTATCCTGATGGACGAGCCGACGGCCGCCATTTCGGTCCGCCAAGTGGCCGAAGTGCTCGATCTGATCCGTCGGCTCCGCGATCAGGGCGTCGCCGTCATTCTCATTTCGCATCGCATGCCGGATGTGTTTTCGGTCTGTGATCGCGTCGTAGTTCTCCGCCGAGGCGAAAAGCGAGCCGACAAGCTCGTGAAAGATTCCAGCCCTGAAGAAGTGACGGCCCTCATCACCGGCGCCAAGGAGTTTGCCTGATGTCGCAGGATGTGGCGCAACCCGTCTCCTTCGGCAACGTCGGGACAACACGTTGGTACAAGCGCGGCGCGTTCGGATCACAGACCGGCTATGTGGCGGTCGCTTTCGTCCTGATCACGCTGCTGGTCGCGATCTTCGCGCATAATTTCCTCTCTTACGGCAACCTGCTGAACACCTCGAAGAACTTCAGCTATATCGCGATCGTGGCGCTGGGCTCGACGCTCGTGATCATCACGGGCGGGATCGACCTGTCGGTCGGCTCGGTCATGGCGCTCGTGGCGGTCGCGACCGCCATGTTGATGAAGGCGCTGACCGGCACCTCGATCGCTTCCATTCCTTATGCGGTCATGATCGGGGCCGTGCTCGGCGGCATGGCGATCTCGGTCATCGTCGGCCTCATCAACGGCTTTCTGATCGCCAAGGTGCGTCTGTCGCCATTCGTGACGACCCTCGGGATGTTATCGATTTGTCGTGGTATCACCTACGTGATCACGCAGGGTCGCGGTCAAGCTCCCGACGGGCCGAATGTCGATACCTTCTACTCCCTGACGGACGGCAAGATTTTCGGCTTCCCGGTCCCCCTCGCCTATTTGCTCGTCCTTGCGATCATCATGGGCGTGGCGCTGCGCCACACGCGCTGGGGCCGCTACGTCTTTGTGCTCGGCGGCAACGAACGAGCAGCCGCCCTCACCGGCGTCGCCGTCGCTCGCGTCAAGATCTCGGTCTATGTCATCTGCGCCATGAGTGCCGGCTTTGCCGGCATCCTGATCGCGGGATGGCTCGGCTCGGCGCCTGCCAATCTCGCGACCGGCTATGAGCTCAAGATCATCGCGGCCTCGGTCATCGGCGGTGCCGATCTCGCGGGCGGCGTCGGTGGTCCCTTCGGCGCCATCATCGGTTCGGCGCTGATCGAAGTGATCCGCAACGGTCTCGCGCTGTTCGGAGCCGACACCTACTGGGAGCAGGTCTTCGTCGGCACCATCATCATTCTGGCCGTGCTGGTCGATCGTATCCGGACGCGCGAGCCCGAATAGGCGCGTCCTCCCTCTCTGGCCCGGACATGGTCCATCCGACGCCGACCGACAAAAGGACCCTTATGCTGGAGGATAAACGCTTGAAGAGCATGCTGCTGGCCGCCGTTGCGGTCGTCTCGTTGATGTCGGTCGCTCACGCCGCCGATGCCTATAAGTTCGCCCTCATCCCCAAGGGAATGGACAACCCCTACTTCGACCTGTCGCGCGATGGCTGCCAGGCTGAAGCCAAAAAGCTAGGTAACGTCACCTGCATCTACAAGGGACCGGCCACCCACGAGCCCGCGACGGAAGTGCAGATCACCCAGGATTTCATCACCCAGGGCATTGATGGGATCGCCATCTCGGTCGCGGATGCCGACTCCGTCATGAAGGTCATCAAGCAAGCGCGTGATGCCAACATTCCGGTCATCACCTTCGACGCCGATGCGGATAAATCCGCTCGCCAAGCTTATGTCGGGACCGACAACACGGAAATGGGCCGCGAACTTGGCCGCCAGTTGATCAAGGCCCATCCGAAAGCCGGCACCTTTGCGACCCAATCGGGTGGACCCGCGGCCGCCAACCTCAACGATCGCCTCAAGGGCCTCTACGAGGTGCTGAAAGGTGCGGGCTGGACCGAAGTCAAGGGATCGCCGGCGTTCTGTAACGACGATTCGGCGCTCGCAGCCCAGCAGCTGTCTGATTTTGCGACCGCCAATCCGGATATCGACGCCATCATCCCGATCGGCGGCTGGGCCTTGTTCGCGCCGAAGGCTTATAAATCCTTCGTCGATTCGAACATGGACAAGATGAAGGCCGGCAAGCTGCCGCTCGTCATGCCGGACACGCTGCCGGTCGAGCTGCAACTCCTGAAGGACGGCTATGTCAGCGTCCTCGTGGGTCAGCGCCCCTATGAGATGGGCGAAAAGGCGATGAACATGTTGGTCGCCCTGAAGAAAGGCGAAAAGGTTCCGGTCATGAACGCCGTCGGCCTCGACGTCGTCACCAAGGACAATGTCGACAAGTTCCTCTCCGCAGCGAAGTAAGCGGGTCTCCGACAAACGGGCCGGCGATCACGTCGATCGTCGGCCCATTCTTTGGTCTTCACACACTTAGCATTACCGCCCGTCGCGCAGGGCTTGCAGCAGTTTCTGACTGGCCCGGCCGTTGGCTGGCAACCCGACCCGGCCTTCATAATCCGCAATGGCTTCGAGCGTCTTGACGCCCATGACGCCGTCTGTGTTGCCGATCGCATAGCCCTTGGCCTGCAGCCGCGTCTGCACCTCGCGGCGGTCGATCCGCGACAAGCCCGGATCATCCACCGGCCACGGTGTCACGAAGGAGCCTGCCCCCTCGATCCGATCCGAGAGTGAGGCGATCGCGAGCGCATAGACCTCGGCGGCGTTATAAGCATAGATCGCGTCGAAGTTGCGCGTCACCAAAAAGGCAGGCCCTTGCGGACCTGCGGGAAGCAACAGCCCCACATCGGCTCCCGTCAACGGCCCACCATCGGCCTTCACGATGCCCTTAGCGGACCAGAAGGCGGGCGGATGCCGGTTCTTGCGACCCGATGGACCGGAATAGCCGGGCGGCAGTTTGACCTCGTAGCCCCAAACGACACCCGGGACCCAACCCGACTTCCGCAAATAATTCGCCGTGGTGCCGAGCGCATCCGGTACTGAATCGACGATATTTGGATGCCCGTTGCCATCGATGTCGACGGCGTTCCGAAGGAAGGTCGAGGGCATGAATTGGGTATGGCCGAACGCCCCGGCCCAAGAGCCGTTGAAGCGATCCGGCGCAGCATCGCCTGCTTGCAGGATCTTCAGGGCCGCGACGAATTCGGACTTGAAGTAATCCGGTCGCCGACCGTAGCAGCTCAGCGTCGCGAGAGACTGCACGATCGGCCGAAGCCCGAATGTCTTGCCGTAATCGGATTCGACGCCCCAGACCGCAACGAGGATCGAAGCATCCACCCCAAAGCGGGACTGAATGGATTTCAGGGCGGTGGCCCATTCGCGATATTTGGCTTTGCCGTCGCTCACGCGCTCGTCGTCGACCAAGCCGGCCATATAGTCCCACACCGCCGTATGGAACTCAGGCTGCTCGGTCTGAAAGTGGAGCACGTCGTTCGGCGTCAGGCTCGGGGCGATCGCGTCGAATGTCTCGCCCGCGACCCCGGCTGCTAAAGAGGCTTGCCGAAGCCCTGCGACGCAGGACGGAAAATTGTCCGTCGCTGGGGTTTGCGCGGCCACCCCGCTCACGCAGAAGAGTGATGCCGCTAGTCCGACAAGGATCCTTGATCGACAGACGTTTCGGATGTCGGGATATCGCATATCCGAAGTCTCGGGCAATCGAGCGTCTTTTGCAACGCTCGCTCTGCTCATGATGTTATTTCGAATCCGTCACTTCGTCGGCGGAATCATCCTGCAGCAGGATGTCGTCAAGCGAATCCGCGATGACGTCGAGTTGGTCACGCGATGCAAGCATCTCGAGCTTATTTCCGCTTTCGTCCTCAACGTGGAGCACGAATTCTTTTCCGGCCGAATCCACTTCGAAACGAGCGAGTTTTTTCTGGGCTGCCATGATGATCCCCTGTTGGCCGACTGAGGCTCAACGCCAGACAGGGAACAAGGTTCGGCAACGCCGGTCGCAGGGGACGCGGGCTCGCGTTAAGCCCAGGGCCGCGTCGTGGCCGCGGCTGTTTCGTAGTGATCGATCGACGGCTTCTTGGCCATGGTCAGACCGACGTCGTCCAGCCCTTCGATCATGCAATGTTTGCGGAACGGATCGAGCTCGAACGACACGGTGCCACCATCCGGCCCCTTGATGGTCTGCTCTTCGAGATTGATCGTCAGTGTCGCGTTGGAGCCGCGTGCGGCGTCGTCCATCAGAAGCGCGAGCTGATCGGGCGTGACGCGGATCGGCAGGATCCCGTTCTTGAAGCAGTTGTTATAGAAAATGTCGGCGAAGCTGGTCGAGATGACGCAGCGAATGCCGAAGTCGAGCAACGCCCAGGGCGCATGTTCACGCGATGAACCGCAGCCAAAATTATCGCCCGCCACCAGGATCTTGGCATGACGATAGGCCGGCTGGTTCAGCACGAAGTCGGGATTTTCTGAGCCGTCTTCGTTGAGGCGCAATTCGGCGAACAGCCCTTCACCGAGGCCGGTGCGCTTGATTGTCTTGAGATACTGCTTCGGGATGATCTTATCGGTGTCGATATTGGCCATATCAAGCGGCGCGGCGACGCCGGTCAGCACTGTGAATTTGTCCATACGAGGCCTCCGCGGCTGATCGATGTGTTTTTCAACCGTCGTCATTGCGCGTCACCGCCGGTCGGTCAAGCGGCTTCCGGTCAAAGCGCTTGACAGTTGACGGACACGCGGCACGGTGCGGCATGACCGACCTGATCACCGAAAGGGCCGAGCCCGGCGAAGGCGCGATGACCGCGTCCGACCGCAGAGGCTTCATCGTGGCACAGACGCGGCTGCGGCCGGTGCCACATGCGCCGGAGATCCAGCTTCATGTGGCCGATGAGGCGACCGAGCTTTGGCAAAAGACCGAAGACGAGCTTGGCGCGATCGGCCTGCCGCCGCCCTTCTGGGCTTTCGCATGGGCGGGCGGACAGGCGCTCGCTCGCTATCTGCTCGACAATCCGGATATCGTGCGCCGCAAGACCGTGCTGGATTTCGCCTCCGGCTCCGGCTTGGTCGCGATCGCCGCCGCGCTCGGGGGCGCGACCTCGGTCACGGCTGCCGAGATCGATGCGTTCGCCTCGAGCGCCATCGCGCTCAACGCCTCCGTCAATGCCGTCGACATCACGGTCCTGCTCGAGGATGTCGTCGGGCGCGACGATGGATGGGATGTGGTCACGGCCGGCGACGTGAGCTACGAGCGCGACATGGCGGCCCGCGTAACGGCGTGGCTGCATGGCCTATCGCGTCGGGGCGCCGTGGTGCTGATCGGCGATCCTGGTCGATCCTATCTGGCCCGTGATCTCCTCGAGTCACTCGCCACCTACGAGGTTCCGGTGACGCGGTCGCTGGAAGATGCCGACATCAAACAATCCAGCGTCTGGCGTTTCAAAGCCGATCGGCATCCCGCGCCCGCCGGGTCAGTCTGAGGTTTACGCCAATGCCTCGAATTCGCCGAAGTCGCCCCGCATCCCCATGCTTGGAGATCGGACCCTTTCGGCCGAGGAGAGCAGCCCTGACACCGCGAACCAAACGGGCCTTCGGCATTCTCATTGGCGTCAGCGCGATCGCGGTCGCCTCCGCCGCGTCGGCTCACCCTCACGTCTTTGTGGTCGCGAAAGAAGAGGTGATCTTCGGGACGGACGGCAAGGTGACGGGCATCCGCGCCGCATGGACGTTCGACGACATGTATTCGTCGTTTGCGATTCAGGGATTGGGCGATCCGAACAAGATCCTGACCACGGACGAGCTGGCGCCTCTGGCCAAGACCAATGTCGAGTCGCTTGCCGAATTCGGTTATTTCACAGTCGCCAAGGTGGCCGGCAAGGCCGTCCTGTTTAGCGACCCGACCGACTATCTGCTCGAAGAGACGCCGGACAAGCTCGTGACTCTGCATTTCACGCTGCCGCTGAAGGAACCCGCGGCGGCCAACCGAGCCTTCTCGCTGCAGGTCTACGATCCAACCTACTTTGTCTCCTTCGACTTCGCCGATAAGGACCCTGTGGCCTTGAAAAATGCCCCGAGCGGTTGCTCGTCGAGCGTCACGAAGCCGCGCTCCCTCGATAGCGGTGACAATCAAAAGCTATCGGAAGCTTTCTTCTCCAATATGTCGCCAGGAGTGGATTTCGGCATCAAACTGGCGAGCCGCATCATCGTGGCCTGCCCATGAGCCGGAATGGATCGACAGCCGTCCGCCTCGCCGCTGCGGCGGTGCTGCTCGTTACTGTCCTCGCGCCGCACCTCGCGTTCGCGCAGGCCCATAACCCGTTCGGGGTCGGCATTTCGGAAGGGGGCGGGAGCGCCAGCGGCATCACGGGTTGGATCCTGCAGCAACAGGTGGTGTTCGAGCGGCAGTTGTCGGCTGCGGTTCGTGCCACGAAGCAGGACGGCTCGGCGTTCTGGCTGTTGAGCGGGTTGAGCTTCGTCTATGGCGTGTTCCATGCGGCCGGCCCAGGGCACGGCAAGGCGGTCATGACCTCCTACCTCTTTGCCAACGAACGCGCGCTGAAACGCGGATTGGTGCTGACCTTGCTGGCCGCCCTGCTGCAAGGGTTGGTCGCGATCCTGCTGGTCGGCATTCTGGCGGTGGTGCTGCACGCGACGGCGCAGCGCATGAAAGATGCGGCCACGCTGGTCGAAAGCCTGAGCTATGCCAGCGTCGCGGTCCTCGGGGCCTGGCTGGTTTGGCACAAAGGCCGCGGCTTCATTCGGGCGCTGCGCGATCCGCCGCAGGATCTCGTGAGCGGATCCAGCAATTCCGGCAGCGCTCCGGTTCGGGCGCGACAGATCGCGGCAGCAGACCCCTGCGGCTGCCCTCCCCTGATGGCCTATACGGCGACCGGCAGCGGCGCCGCCGCAATCGCCATGACCAAGCCCCTGCCGATCTTCACGGCCCACCGGCATGACCCGAATTGCGGCCATTACCATGCGCCCGATGCCGCGACGCTCGGCGACGGCTTCTCATGGCGTCAAGCGATGCTGACCGTCGTGGCGGCAGGCGCCCGCCCCTGCTCGGGCGCCATCCTGGTGCTGGTCTTCTCTCTCGCCCAAGGCATCTTCGCGGCCGGTGTCGCGGCAACGCTGGCGATGTCGCTCGGAACAGCCATCACGACGGGCGCCATCGCGGGGATCGCAGTCCTGGCCAAGGATGTGGCGGTGCGGTTTGCCGCGCCTGAGACGCGGCGCGGCACTCTGGTAATCCGCGGGCTCGAAACCGCCGCCGCGGCGTTGGTTCTTATCGCCGGCCTCTCGCTGTTGCTCGGCTCTACAGCCATGGGCGGCGCTTGACGCCACACCGCTCCGGTGCGAGAGGCCACGCGACCGTCTTGTTGAGGAACTGATCCATGCCGAACACGCGCTTCGATGTCCTGTGCCTGGGCAATGCCATCGTGGACATCATCGCACCGGTCGAAGACGCTTTTCTGATCAAGCAGCAGGTCGCCAAGGGCGCCATGATCCTGATCGACGAGCCACGTGCCGAGGATCTCTACGGCGCGATGGGTCCGGCGACGGTGATCTCAGGCGGCTCGGCCGCCAACACAGCCGTTGGCCTCGCGAGCTTCGGCGTGCGGGCGGGTTACGTCGGCAAGGTCAGGACCGATGACGTCGGCGCGCTTTTCACGAACGACCTTCGCGCGACGGGCGTGACCTTCGATACCGCGCCGGCCCAAGACGGCCCGGCGACGGCGCGCTCGTTCATTCTGGTGACGCCCGATGGGCAGCGCACGATGAACACCTACCTCGGGGCGTGCCAGAACCTGACCGAGGCCGACATCGACGATGCGGCGGTTCAAGCGTCCGGCATCGTCTATCTCGAAGGTTATTTGTGGGACCCGGCGGCCGCCAAGACGGCCTTTCTGAAGGCGGCCGGCATCGCCCATGCCAACGGCAGCCGAGTGGCGCTTACCTTGTCGGATTCATTTTGCGTCGACCGTTACCGCAGTGAGTTCCTCGATCTGATCCGCACCAAGGTGGTCGATATCGTGTTCGCCAACGAAAGCGAATTGCACGCCCTCTATCAGACCTCCGATTTCCAGGCCGCACTCTCGGCGCTGCGGGAAGAAGATGGTCTGCTGGGTGTCATCACCAAGGGTGCCGAGGGGTCGGTGATCGTCACGCAAGACGAGACGCTTGCGGTCGACGCTTTCCCGATCGAGACGTTGGTCGACTCGACCGGCGCCGGCGATCTCTTCGCGGCAGGCTTCCTGGCGGGCCTCGCCAAGGACAAGCACCTCCGCACCTGCGCCCGCCTTGGCGCCTTAGCGGCCGCCGAGGTCATCCAGCATATCGGCGCGCGTCCGGCCACGAGCCTTGCGGTGCTGGCTTCCCAGAACGGATTGACGCTCGACCGCTGAACCGATCGCCTCGATTTCTGCATGAGAGTTCGCCTCGTGTCGTCATTCGGGCAGGATCGGACGCACCGCGATGAGCCGTCGCCCGCGACATCGGATTGTCTTCTCTTTGTGTCGACGGGACGAGGCTCGCGTCGATCGACCCTCGGCCGGAAAAGCTGAACCATGTCGCTGAAGCAAAAGAACATCCTGGTCGTGATGGTCGACCAATTGGCACCGGCTTTTCTGCCCATCCACGGTCACCCTCTGGTCAAGACACCGCATCTATCGGCCCTGGCGGCTCGGGGTGTCGTGTTCGACAGCGCCTATTGCAACTCGCCGCTTTGCTCGCCGTCACGCACGGCTTTTATGACCGGGTGCCTGCCCTCACGAACCGGCGGCTACGATAATGCGTCCGAGTTTCGCGCAGACCTGCCGACTTTCGCGCACTACCTGCGCCGGCTGAATTACCGCACGATCCTGGCCGGGAAGATGCACTTCTGCGGGCCGGATCAGATGCATGGGTTCGAGGAGCGGCTGACGACCGACATCTACCCGGCGGACTACGGCTGGACACCGGACTGGGACCACCCGGAGGACCGACCGAGTTGGTACCACAATATGAGTTCGGTGACCAATGCGGGGCTCTGCATCCGCACGAACCAGATCGACTTCGACGAAGAGGTGGTCTTCTCGGCCGAACGGGCGATCTACGACCACGTCCGGAGCAGAGACCAGCGCTCGTTCCTGATGGTGGCCTCCCTGACGCACCCGCATGATCCTTTCGCGATCACGCCGGAGTTCTGGGACCTCTATCCGCATGCGGCGATCGACATGCCGAGGGTCGCGGCGCCGGATGTGACGCTGGATCCGCATACGGCCCGCATTCGGCACGTTTGCGCTATGGACGAGGTGACGCTGACGGACGAGCAGATCCGCAACGCCCGGCACGCCTATTACGGCGCCATTTCATTTTGCGACAAGAACCTCGGTGTGCTGCTCGGATCACTCGAGAAGACCGGCATCGCGGATGATACCATCGTGGTCTTTTTGGGCGATCACGGCGAAATGCTGGGTGAGCGCGGGCTCTGGTACAAGATGAGTTTTTTCGAGGGCGCTTGCCGCGTGCCCCTGATCGTGTCGGCGCCGGGCTCGATCGAGCCGAGGCGCGTCGCGGCGCCGGTGTCTCTGATCGACCTATTGCCGACCCTCGTCGAACTGGCCGGCGGCGATCCCGCCCAAGGTCTTGCGGGGCCGATCGATGGTCACAGCCTCGTGCCCTATCTCGAGGGGCATGACGGTCCTGCGGGTGTGATCGGCGAGTATTTGGCAGAGGGCGCCATCGCGCCTCTGGTCATGATCCGGCGCGGACGACACAAGTTCATCCATGCGCCGGGCGACCCGGATCAACTCTACGATGTCGAGGCCGACCCGGACGAGCGGATCAACTGTGCGGACGATGCCGCACAGGCCGAAATCGTGGCGGCGTTCCGCGCGGAAGTTGCGCGCCGATGGAACCTCGAGGCGCTCGATCACGCGGTTCGTGACAGCCAGCATCGGCGGCGGCTCGTTGACGCCGCGCTGATGACCGGCACCACGAAACCGTGGGACTATCAGCCGTTCAAAGACGCGACGAAGCAATATATGCGAAACACCATGGATCTCGACGATCTCGAGGCGATGTCGCGGTTCCCTCGCGCCAAGCCCTGACGCGACGCCACGCCATCATCCCGACCGAGGCACACGCCCGACCGAGACGATGGCGAGATTGGACGACGAGCGTCGCGGCCTTACATCTTGCCGGATTTGCACTTCGAGCGGAACGCGTGACGTGCCTTGCCGTGCAAACCTTGCTTATCGGCCTGAAGCGAGCAATCCTTGGACTTGGCCTTTTTGTCCATCATGCCGGCGGCGGGCGCAGCCATGGCGGGTGCGGTCGTTGCGGCGGGCGCGGCAGCCGCCGGCGCGGCGGTCTGCGCGAGGGCCGAACCGGACACGAGAAGGCCGGCGAGGCTGGCGGCGGCCAGCAGATGTACGATCTTCATGATGATCTTCCTTATGCGATAACGAGCTCCAGCCCCCAACGTCGCGGCATGGCTCGGACTCACGCATAAACCATGACGATCCCGAGTGGAATTGAACCCTCGAGTGCGCTAGTGGGTTTTCGAAGTCGTCACCCACGAAGGAGGCCCCCAATGCGGTTTATCGGCCCACGGATCATCATCGTGGCGATTTGGCCCTGCCTTGTCGTCTCGGCGGCCTTGGCAAAAGATCTCCCACGCGGGCGGACGGAGCGTCCCGCCACAACCGGTTGCGAGGCCTTCGGTCCCGGCTTCCGAAAGCTCGGAGACAGTGATTCCTGCGTCAAAGTGGATGGGCAAGTGCGGGTCGAATCGACCTATACGACAGGACGTGGATCCAACCGCTAAAGCATCAACGGCACAGATCGTGAGCTTTCATGAGCCGGAGCCTCCAATTGCGGAGATGCGACCGAAGGTATTAGTGACGATTTACTCGCGATTTGTTGCAGCATCTTCTCTGAATTTCAGAAACGACCGTCGTTCCATCGAGTGGTCGTTAAGACATTGGAAGGAACAATCCATCCCTCCGAGACGTATATCGAGCAGCTGTAGTTCGAATTGAACGATGGCCTAGTCTGGGAGGACATAAAGATGGCTGGGAATATCCGCAATCTTGTTATAGCCGGTTTGGCATCTGCGATGCTTCTTGGCGCGGCTGCATCAGGCGCAAATGCTGAGAACCGTCACGGGACGATGCCGTCGCGGCAGATGATGAAGGACCATGCCATGCACGAGCGCATGATGCATCGTCATGACCGCATGTACCGTATGCATCGTGATCGGATGATGCACCGTCACATGAGACATCACCGCGCAATGTAAGCTCTGGCGCGCGAGACTCATCGGACGAGTTCCGAGGCCTCAGCTTTGCTTGAGAGCGCCATTCGGGTATTAGGCGGCCCGAATGGCGTTTAATTTTGCTTCCGGCAACTTGAATTGCAACGATCCCCACGGCTGTGGCCGGTCGAAAAAGTAGCCCTGGACTTGGTCGCAACCGGCGGCCTGGAGCTGCTCGAGCTGCTCAAAGGTTTCCACACCTTCGGCCGTTGTGGTCATCCCAAGGCTCGACCCCAGCGCCGCGATGGATCGGACGATCTTGACGCAATCCGGCCGGGTGGATAATTCGCGGACGAAGCTTTGGTCAATCTTGATTTTGTCGAACGGGAAGCTTCGCAGATAGCTCAATGACGAATATCCGGTGCCGAAATCGTCCATCGCGATCAGGATACCCATCAAGCGGAATTCGTGGAGGATCGACATCGTCGCCTCGTTGTCGTGCAGCAGCACCGATTCAGTGATTTCGAGTTCCAGCCGGCGCGCCGAGAGCCCCGAACTGACAAGCGCTTGGAGGACTGAATCGACGACACTTCGATTTTTGAATTGGGCCGGCGAAAGATTGACCGCAACCGACAGATTGTTCGGCCACGTGCTGGCGCGGGCGCAAGCCTCCCGCAGGACCCAAGCTCCGAGCGGAACGATGAGACCGATATCCTCGGCGACGGGAATAAATTCGGCCGGCGACACAAGGCCACGCACGGGATGCCGCCATCGCAGCAACGCCTCGAAGCCAGTGATCTGCATCCGCTTCAAGCTGACCAATGGCTGGAAATAGACCTCGAATTCGTCCCGCTCCAACGCGTTCCGCAAGTCGGCTTCGAGCGTGTGCCGCGCCTTGAGCTCGTTATCCATGTCGATTTCGAAGAGCCGAAAGGTGTTTCGACCCTCGGCTTTGGCGCGATAGAGCGCCAGATCGGCGTGTTTCATCAAGTCGCCGATCAAGGTGCCGTGCTCTGGCGCGATCGCAATGCCGATGCTGGCTCCGATCACCACCTCGACGCCATTGATATCGAACGGCATGCCGAGCGCGTCGATGATGCGCGTCGCGACATCTGCGGTGCGCTCCGCCGCATCGCTGTCGATTTGAAGGACTGCGAATTCATCACCGCCGACGCGCGCCACCACGTCGCTATCCCGGACATGCTCTTTCAGCCGCAGCGCGACTTTTCTCAACAGCGCGTCGCCGATGGGGTGCCCCATCGTGTCGTTGATGAATTTGAATCCATCGAGGTCGATCGAGAAGATCACGGCCTTGCGGCGATCACTGATTTGTCCGAGGGCCGCTTCCAGCCGAGAATGGAAGAACGACCGGTTCACGAGGCTGGTCAAACCGTCGTGATGCGCCATGAACGCGATCTGCGCCTCGGCACGACGCCGGTTCGAAATATCCTCATAGGTCGCGACCCAGCCCCCGTCCGGCATCGGCTGATGCGAAACCGAAATGGCGCGGTCCTCGCTGTCGTGAACAAAGCCGACCGACGATCCATCCACCGATACGCCGCGTTGGCGAGCCGATATATCCTTGAGGGTCCGGTTCGAGGAGCCGACGAGATCCGCGAAGGGCATTCCGGGCAGTGGGGTGATTTCGATCGAGAATAATTCCGCGAACCGTTGGTTGAAGACGACCAGCCGCTCGCCGGCATCAACCATGCAGAGCGCATGCGACATGTTATTCAGCGCTGCATCGAAACGTCTATTTTGCGTCCCGAGTTCACGGTCGCGGCGGGATAAGATCTCATTGCGGGTCTGCAGTTCGGCGTTGATCAGCGAGATGTCGCGGTTCGCCGCTTCGAGATCGGATGAAGTCTGGCGGAGATCGTCGGCCAGCAACCTCAGCCGGACATGCGCGCCGCCCAGCATTTTATTGTGCCAACCGAGCAGAAACAACATGGCCAAGCCGGCCACAAAAAGCCCCGCCGCGATCGACGAGAAGATCAAATGCAGGCGAATCAACTCGCGTTGATCCTCGATGACGCGATCACCCCCGAAACGATTGGCTTGAGCAGCCAGTTCGAGGAGCGGCGTGTCGAGCGGCGCCAAAAGCTCTAAGGCCTGTTGTGCAACGCCGGGCTTGCTCAAATTATCAACGAGCGGCTGCATTTGCTGCACGACGCTCGTCAGTTGAGCGACAAGAGCCTTTCGTTCCGGAAGAGCTGAGACAAATTCCCCGAACTCGCCATTTGCCATCGTGTTGACGCGGCCAGCGACAATGTCGAGCCGCAATTGAACGTCATCTTGATCAAGCGCGCTCCCCGGGACTGCCGTTCGCGCAAGGTTTTCTTCCAACCTCATGTATTCGTTGACGGCTTGACTGGCGATCCACATCGTATTGTAGCGGGCCAGCTGCTTCAACGCCTCTTGCCGCTGAACGACGAGCACGGACGTGTAGACCGCAGCCGCGATCAGGCAGCACATCAGAGCGAACAAAACGATTTTAAAGGAGCGAAGCGACACGAGGCCCTTCTCCATTCCTTCAGGGCGCAACCTGAAAGCATGGTCTCACGCAAGTGTCAGGAAAAGGTTTACTCCGCTCGATAATAGAAGGCCGAGTTGCCGCCGTGCTCGCTGACTTCGACGCTTTCCACATAGGCACGCCCTCCCGTTTGATCGGTAATTATGGCATCGACCCGATCAAAGGCATAGTGGGCGGTCTCTTCGCAGCCGACAGCCGGCAAGACGCGCAGAACAATGAGACCCTCCTGCTCCAAACTCCTGAAGCGTGGCAGTTGCGGATCATCCTCGGCCACGATCATCGTGTGGTCGAATGTCTCGTGCAACCACGCTTTGACCAGCTTGAGTCCGCCGAAATCGACGACCCAGTTCCTCTCGTCGAGATGCGTCGCCCCGAAGGTGAACGTGAAGGCGAGCGCATAGCCATGAATGAACCGGCAATGCGAATGGTCAGCCCGCCATTGCCGGAAACAGCAGGAGAGCCCTTCATTGTGATCATAGGTTTTTGTCGACCGGAAACGTCCCATTGGCCGCCGCTCGTTCGCCTCGATCATGATCGTCTCATCTTTCGCAAACGCGGGGCCCTCGCCCTCCGTAAAGGCGACGACGCGAGAGGGGTCTGTCCTGTATCCGGCAGGCTCATGACCCGCCGGGGTGACCATGCGGCCTCAGAACAGGTTGCGCTCGAGCGACACGCATTCTTGCAGAAATTCCGCCCGAAGCTGCGCGTCCGACATCATGTCCCCGTAATAGGAACTATTGACCATCCGACCAGCGCGGGATGATTTGACGCCGCGATGCGTCTTGCACATGTGGACGGCGCTGATGCGAACCGCCAGACCGCGCGGTTTCGTCGCTTCGACGATGTATCGCTCGATCTGCTTGATCAGTTCTTCCTGGATCTGGAGACGAGCGGCGAAATGCTCGACAATCCGATCATATTTGGACAGACCGATGATCTTCCCGTCCGCTGCCGGTAGAATTCCGATCATCACATGTCCGAAAATGGGCATCAGATGGTGGGCACAGGTCGACCGCAACTCAATAGGACCGGTCACGATCAGCTGTTCATATTGCTCGACGTTGTCGAAATCGGTGATGCGGGGCGGCGATGAGTAACGGCCGCGCATCGTTTCTTCGACAAACATTTTTGCGACGCGCTGCGGCGTATCACGTGTGTTATGGTCGTTGCGGTGATCGATGAAGAGGATATCGAACAGCTCTTCGATCTTTTGTGCGGCGGCGCGCTTCATAGCCTCCCGCTCACCCTCGTTCATCAGTCCGTGAACGGGTTCGTTGCACAGACTGGGAACCTTTACGGCACTTACAAGCTCATTCATCCGGGCCTCCAGAGCACTCGCTAAACATTTATAGATATAATTTACCGATTGTAAATGAATAAGCATTAACCTTAACGCCGAAAAATGAGGAGATGTGCTCGACAGCTGGGCGATCTTAAGCTATCGTTACCTCTGTCACAGTAGATCTACCCTCATCTCGGGGAGATCTACTGCGATGCAAACGATCAATACTTTTTCCGCTTGGGGTTTTGCCGGTCTGTTAGCCGGACTTGCGTTGCTTAACGCTGCACCTGCGTTCGCCCTCGACGCGCCGACCGGCAAGCCAATTCTGGTCATCACCGGCGACATCACAGAAACAAACGACAAGGACGCCGCCAAGTTCGACCGAGCCATGCTCGAGAAGCTTGGAATGGTCACGATTGAGACCAAGACGCCATGGTATGACGGCGTCATGACATTCGAGGGTGTTCCCCTCGACAAGTTGATGGCCGTCGTTGGTGCCAAGGGACATACGGTTCAGGCACTTGCGCTGAACGACTACTCGACCAACATCCCGATCGACGATTTTGCGAAATTTCACACGATCTTGGCGCTAAAGCGAAACGGTGAATACATGCCTGTTCGTGACAAAGGCCCGCTGTTCGTCGTCTATCCTTACGACAGCAACTCCGATCTCCAGAGCCAGACCTACTACTCGCGTTCGGCCTGGCAGGTGTCTCGCTTCATCATCAAATAATCAAAACATCCACTGATCACGCGTCTGACGGCGCGCTTCGATCAGACAGGGTCCGGATTGGGCGGAATGATGAGGCTTCGACGGTTAAACGAGCCTCGTCATTGGCTGGCGTGAACATTGCACGACCCAAATTCTCCCGGCGATCGCGGATGGCCGCCCTGACCTGCTCGACCGCCATGTTGAGCGCCGCCACGCGGCGCTCATCGAGCCCCCGTAAACAGGCATCGTCGAGCGCGGCCGCGACGATCTCGTCCACCTCGCGTTCAAAATCGTCGAGCGATCCGAGGGTTCCAGCAGCCCGAACCTGTTTGAAGACCAGCAGCAGCCGAGACAGAAGATCCTCGATCCTCACGCTGCTCTGCGGCCCGAAGCGGCTCATGATGGCGGTCATCCCCGACGCGAGCACACCGAGCACCATCGCGCCGATGTAGATGAGGTCGCTATACCGATCGAGGAATGTTTCTTCCTCGTCGTCGATATAGGCCGCCGTGCCGGGGTGAACCGGAAATGGCGCGCCCTTGTCGGTCGACGGCGCTTCGATACTGCGCGCCCCGGGTGCGAGCTGGGCCAAAGCCACGCGCTCGGACAAGAGGAAGCGGGTCACGCTGGCGACCACGCCCTGTGACAGATCCGCATCCGCGACCATCCGGTAGGTGACGCCGAGCGTATCGACGTCATCGGCCGGTCGCGGCGGGTTGCCGCCGAAAGCGCCACGAACAACCTCGATCGACTCGAATGCGGGCGAGCGCTGAGCGATGGCGGCCGCCTCCGCGACGGGAATAAAGATCGGGGCGCCATCTCCCGCCTTGGTCACGGATTTAACGACGCCCGCCATCGTCGCATCGGAGACTTTGCCTACCGCGAACACAGCATCGATCGACTTTGAGCGGATCGCGTCCGCGACGCCGGCCGCCGCCAGCGGCACCATTTTGACGCCAGTTGGCGCCATATCATACTGCGCCAGGGTTGTTTCGAGCACGTTGCGGTCGCCCAAGCGTTGAGACAGGATCCCGATCCGCTTGTCCGCGAGGTCGCTCACCTTCTCGATGCCGCTGCCGAACGGCGCGAGCATGAGCGCGATATCCTTGTGCAGCAACACCACGGTTTCGCCACTGCTCGGCATCGCCACATCGGCTCGAACGATGGCTAGATCCGCCGCGCCATGGTCGAGCGCCGACGCCGCCGCCGTCACGCCATCGGTCGGAACCAGCTTGAGGCGGATCGGGTAATGACCTCGCTTCAGGACCTTCGCGGCCGCACCCATCAGATCGTAATCCTCGGCATCGGTCGACGAAACCGCGACCTTGAGAACCGTGGGGCGTTCGTAGAACACGACGCCCGACACGATCAGAAGGACCAAGGCGAGCCCGCCAAATCCGACCATCAAAACGCTTGGACGTCCCATCCCGAGCAACTCCGTCCTCGCCAATAATCCGCATCACTGCATGACCACGGGGCGATATCATGACCGGGGTGCCGTGGCGTGCTGCAACCGCAACGCTTTGACGTTCAAAACGTCACGCTGTCGGATGGTCTGGATGACGGAAGCGGCTTCGCTTAGTTGGCGAAACGGAAATGCAGCACGTCGCCATCCGCGACCACATAGTCCTTCCCTTCCAGCCGGAACTTGCCCTGCTCGCGCGCGCCGGCTTCGCCCTTGGCCGCAACATAGTCGTCATAAGCGATCGTCTCGGCGCGGATGAAGCCTTTTTCGAAATCGCTATGGATGACGGCCGCGGCCTGCGGGGCACGCGTGCCGCGCGGAATTGTCCAGGCGCGTGCCTCCTTCGGGCCCACTGTGAAATAGGTCACCAGGTTGAGGAGGTTGTAACCGGCGCGGATCACGCGATTGAGGCCGGGCTCCGTGAGGCCGACCGCATCGAGATAATCTTTCTGCTCGTCGAACGGCAGCAGCGCGATCTCACTTTCGATCTTGGCCGAGACGACGACCGCGATCGCGCCTTCCTCGGCAGCGCGCTTGCCGACCTCGGCCGAAAAGTCATTGCCGGCCTCAGCCGCGGCTTCTTCGACGTTACAGACGTAGAGAACAGGCTTGGAGGATAAAAGCCCGAGGCCCGCGAAGAGCTTGCGCTCGTCGGGCTTGACCTCGACGAGCCTTGCGGGCTTCCCCTCGCGCAACAGGTCGAGGCACCGGCTCATCAGGTCGACAAGGTCCTTGGAGTCCTTGTCGCCACCTTTGGCCCGCTTTTCGAGCGCCGGGAGCCGACGCTCGAGACTGTCGAGATCCGATAGCATCAACTCGGTTTCGATGGTCTCGATATCGTCGAGCGGCGCGATCTTGCCTTCGACATGCGTGATGTCGCCATCTTCGAAACAGCGCACCACATGGGCGATGGCGTCGCATTCCCGAATGTTGGCGAGGAACTGATTGCCGAGCCCCTCCCCTTTGCTGGCGCCCCGCACCAGGCCCGCAATGTCGACGAAGGTCAGTCGGGTCGGAATGATCTCTTTCGAGCCGGCGATCGGCGCCAGCGTGTCGAGCCGCGGATCGGGCACCGCGACGTCTCCGACATTCGGCTCGATCGTGCAGAACGGATAATTCGCAGCCTGCGCCGCAGCCGTCTGCGTGAGCGCGTTAAACAGGGTCGATTTGCCGACATTGGGCAGGCCGACGATGCCGCATTTGAAACCCATGGAAAACGTCCGTTGCGAAAAAAGAGGATGATCCACGCCCGCCGCGCTCGGCTTTGGCATGGGCAGACCGATGCACCGTGTCAACCATTCAATCGGACGGATGGCGGAACCGGAGAGGAGCAGATATCGCGGTCGCGGCCACCCGAGCTCAGCGCGACCGGATTAGAAGCCGGCCGCCGTCATCGCGAGGTGAACCTTGTTTTGCAAGCTGGCATCCTCGCGCCGCACCAGCAGTTCGGCGTCTCGCGCGATGTTGTCGCATAAGGCATCGACCCAGGCTCGCTCGGCTTTGGCAAAATCGCTCAGCACGTAGCCATGCACGAGAGCCTTATCGCCCGGATGCCCGATGCCGAGGCGCCCCCGACGATAATCGTTGCCGCAGATCGCCGTAATCGAGCGCAAGCCGTTGTGCCCCGCATTGCCGCCGCCGACCTTCATCCGCAGTTTGGCTGGCGCAAGATCGAGTTCGTCGTGCAGAACGACGAGACTTTCGAGCCCGACTTTATAGAACCGCAGCGCCTCCCCGACGGCCCGGCCACTGTCGTTCATGAAGGTGGTTGGCTTGAGCAGCAGAACCCGCTCGGACGCGATAAGGCCTTCTGAGGCCTGCGATTGGAACCGGCTTCGAAACGGCCCGATCCGATGAACGGCCGCCATGGCATCGATCGCCATGAAACCGATATTGTGGCGATTGCGCGCATATTGCGGCCCGGGGTTGCCGAGGCCCGCGATGATCAGCATGAGAGCGCCGTGGCTCCTGAAGGACAGTCCTGCGCCGAAACAAACCGGCGCAGGAGCGAATCGTCGGACTTACTTCTTGCCGGCCGGCTTGGCCGGAGCAGCAGCGGCGGGAGCACCCTTGGCCGGGGCAGCGCCCTTGGCCGGAGCGGCGCCCTTGCCACCCTTGGGCGGAGCAGCGGCCGTCGACTTGGCCGAGGCCTCGGCGGCAGCAGCGGCTTCGGCCGCAACTTCTTCCTCGGTGAGCGTCGAGGGCGGAACGATCGTGGCGATCGTCACGTCACGACCGCGGGTGGCCGACTGGCAGCCATCCGGCAGCTTGACGGCCGACAGATGCACGGACTCGTTCAGGTCGAGACCGCCGAGATCGACCGTGATCGATTCCGGAATGCGATCACCGGGGACCATCAACTCGACCGTGTGAAGCACGATGTTCAGCGTTCCGCCAAGCTTGAAGCCAGGCGCATCTTCGCCGTTCATGAAATGCACCGGGATCTGCATCTTCAGGCGCGAACCGGCCCGCAGACGCATGAAATCGACATGCATCGGTGTGTCCTTGACCACATCGAGTTGGTAGTCGCGCGGGATGACCCGCTCGCGGCGGCCGTCGACGTCGATCTCGAAGATGGTGGTCAGGAAGTGCCCGGCATAAATCAGCTTGTGCAATTCCCGGTAGTTCAGGGAGATCGGCTCGGCGGCTTCGCCACCGCCATAGATCACACCTGGTACACGGCCCTCACGGCGTACGCTGCGGGCGGCCCCCTTGCCTGTCCCGCTGCGGACCGCGGCCGCGATTTGTTTCGTCGCTGCCATCATGTCCTCTTAAAGTAAAATGGCCGCCAAAATCGGCGGCCAGTCGCGCTCACGCCTCCAGGGGTGTCGGAAACGAGCGCAAGCGGCGCTTTTAAGCTGCACGGCGCCGGAAGACAAGTCTTATCGCCGCATCGTGATGGCGAGGCTCATTGTAGTATCGCGTTGCCTTCGTCCGTTGAAGACCGATCGGCTGCGTGTCTCGATCGCGCTTCGTGCCGTGGCCGGGAATGCAGCCTTGCCAAATCGTGATGATCTGGTAAGACCTCGCGACCGGCGAAACATGGTTCGTTCGGTTCGGTATGCCGCAATAGCTCAGCTGGTAGAGCACCTCATTCGTAATGAGGGGGTCCTCGGTTCGAATCCGGGTTGCGGCACCAAGCATTTCAATCTCTTAGCCTCAAAGCCTTCGGATCGATTTTTTCGTGTCATCACTAAGTCAGCGCGAGCACGGCTGAGACTGTCTCATGCCGCCATCTACCTTCTATTTAGTCCGGCTTGCGAATGCGCGTGGAAGTGGGACGAAGCGGGCGCGGTTGTACCCGGCGCTGGCCGGCGGCAACTCCAAAGTAAGGAAGAAGAGGCGGTCCGCTCGTTAAGCCGGCCGTCTGCGTGAGCCTCGCGTGTTACCTCTCAACAGTCGCTGGGATATCCGGGGGTATCCAGGCCGATCTGCCCTATGACCTTGTTGAATGGTCCGCCGTCCTGGCGGCTGCTGCGTCCTGCATCTACGGCTGCTTTGGTAGTGTGCAACATTCCTTGACTCTATGCATGGTAGGTCGGCCACATCAGCCGGCGTCATCAGTTGCGTGATCGGACGGCATTCCATCGAACCTGCTGGCCACCAGACTTGCCCGGGCCTGCAGATCATCGAGGTTGCCTCGTCCGATCAACATGAAGCTGCGACCGGATTTGGACCAGTAAACGACCGTCATGCCGCGCCGATGCTCGATGCGAGTCGGCGCATCGTGTCCGCCGCTGGCGATTATGCAGATCGAGACCGGGCCGTTCTTGGGATCGAGATAGGCCAGGAACGCGAGAGCCCGGCCGTCGTAGTCGAACATCTCGGCCCGCTTCAGTACCATATTGGGGAAATCGACCCGCTGCGGATTGAGGTCGAGGCCGAGCCGGCTTCCAAGGCTTGCCAGTTCTTGGCGTTTGGCGTCGGCCGTATCCGGAATGATCGACAACGTCTCGCTGGTAAAGAGCGACAGATATTGGGTAACGGCTCGACGCCAGTAAGCGGTCTCGTCTTGGGTCGAGGGGCTCGCGCCGAATGACATCGCGAACGGCGAGACGACGAGCCGGTCCAAGCCGGCACCAAGCGCCATCAAGACGACGCCGGCTGCAACCGCTGCTGGCCAGAAGCGCCGGTCCATCGCACCCCGCCGCAGGGCTGGCTGCCGTCGTTCGACGACCTCGGTCAGCATGACATCGAGCTTGTCGAGCGGCGCCTGCGCCAGCAAGGGCGCGAAAGCGTCCTGAAACGGCCGCCCACCCCTCATGAGCACGTCGATGCGATTGGAAATGTCGCGATCGGCGGCGATCTGCTGGCCCATGCGGACGCTGTCGGACGGCGACAGCTCGCCGTCGAGGTAGGCGACCAAGTCTTCTTCCGTAGGCGTTAAGGAGGGTGTTCGCGGCGTCATCGGCGGGTCATTTCCGGGGTTGATCGATTGTCGGACTGGCCGGTTCGGCGACCCAGGGTCTGGCGGGCCGCGGCCAGTCGGCTCATGATCGTTCCGATCGGAACCACCAGAACGTCGGCGGCCTCGCGGTAGGATAAACCCTCGACATAGACCAGGAACACCGCGCTGCGCTGGGCTTCGGGAAGGCCCTGCACCTCGCGCAGGACCTGCGCCGCCATGATCCCAGCTTCTATTTGGCCGGCACCGTCGAAGCTCAAACTCGTCTCGGCGTCGACGAAGCCGGCGCCTTGGCGGATCTGTCTCGACCTGACCTCGTTGAGCCATATCGAATGCAGGATCGAGAACAGCCAGCGGTCAAGGTGCGTATCGGGCTGGAATTGGTCGGCCCGTTCGAGGGCGCGAGCGCACGTTGATTGGACGAGGTCCTCGGCGACATCTCGCCGCCCGCTGAGCACCAGGCCATAGCGCCAGAGGCGAGCCAGGTGGTCCCGCAAACCGGCCCTCACGATATCCTGCGACACGTGCATGTCACGCTTTCCCACTCTCACGCCTCGATTAAAGCGACCTTTAGGAGCAGACTGCATGAGCGCGACGAGTGGCGATGACCGCGCATGCAAAACGTTTCCTGTTCCTCGTTCGACCGCAAACACCTCGGAACGACATTTATTCGGGGTCGCTCGCGACAATAAATCGCTTTCGTCCGCCGCCAAAATCACCGGCCACTCGGCATCCGGAGATGCCCATCCACAAGGACTCGAACAATGACAAGACTGATGCTCGCACTGGTGGCCGCGCTCTCCCTCGGTGCCACTATCGCGGCGGCGCAAACGGCAACCCGCATCCGGGGCGTGGTCACCACCCTGGACGGCAACACCTTGCGCGTGATGCCGAACGGCGGTGGCGCGGAAGAGGCGATTGCCTTGACGCCGAACGCTACGGTGACGGCCCTGGTGTCTGCAAAACTGTCCGACATCACGTCCGGAAGCTTCATCGGCACCGCCGCCACGACGCAGCCCGATGGGACCCTGGTGGCCAAGGAAGTCCACATCTTCCCCGAGGCCATGCGCGGCGCTGGTGAGGGGCATCGGGCGTTCGACCTTGGACCGAAGAGCACCATGACCAACGGCACGGTTGGCCAGGAAGTCACCTTGACGTCCGGCCAGACGCTGACGGTCACCTACAAGGGCGGCGAGAAGAGCATCATCGTGCCGCCGGATGCGCCCGTGGTCATGTTCGCACCCGGCGACAAAGCCATGCTGGTTCCCGGCGCGCATGTGCAATTGCAGGCCCAGAAGGGCGGCGACGGGACGCTGACGGCTGAACGGGTCACGGTCGGCAAGGATGGGCTGGTTCCCCCGATGTGAGCGACGGCTCGCCACGTGGTCCAGCTCAATGTCTCGGTGGTCCGCCCTCGCATACGTTGTGTCGAATAATCTGCCAGCCGAAGTGTTGGCCGTTTGGACCGCCGATGAACCTGCGTGTTTCAAGGGAAACCGATTGTCAAACCTCGTCAGACTTCTCGCGCTTGACACCGCCCGCCCGGCGCATCGTCTCGAACAGGGCGAGGTCGCCGCCGCCGCGAGCGTGCTTTTTTCGGACCGCGACAAGGACTTCGCGCGGCTTGCTCGGGTATTCGACACGTCCGGCGTCCGGAGCCGCTGGTCGACGCAGCCGATCGCATGGTTCACCGAGCCGCATGGGTGGGCGGACCGCAACGCGGCATATGTAGAGGGAGCGCGCGACCTGTTTGTTGTCGCGGCCCGCAAGGCGCTTGCCGCCGCGGACGTTCCGGCGCGCGACATCCACACGGTGGTCACCGTCTCCTCAACGGGGGTTGCCACGCCCAGCCTCGATGCGCACGCCTTTGCAAGCCTCGGCCTGAGCCCGACTGTACGGCGCGTTCCGATCTTCGGTCTGGGCTGCGCCGGCGGCGCGGCTGGCCTGGGCATCGCCTCCAGCCTAGCGGCCGCGCACCCTGGAAAACACGTTCTGGTCGTCGTCGTCGAAGTCTGTACCTTGGCGTTTCGTCTCGACAAGCTGACCAAGGCCAATGTCGTGGCGACGGCGCTGTTCGGCGACGGAGCGGCGGCTTGCATTCTGCGCGCCGATACAGCCGACCCTGACCCTCGGGCCGCAGGGCTCGCCATCGTCGAAGGATCGGGCGATCACCTCTGGGCCGACACGTTGGACATCATGGGGTGGGGCGTCGATCAACATGGTTTGGATGTGGTCTTCTCTCGTTCCATCCCGCGCTTTGCTGAGACCAAAGTCGGCCCGGCCGTCGCCGTCATCCTCGCTTCGATGGGCCTGTCGCCGTCCGATATCGACCGGTTCGTCTGTCACCCCGGCGGCGCGAAGGTAATCACAGCCCTGGAGCGGGCGCTCGATCTGACAGACGGGTCGCTCGATCATGAGCGCGCCGTCCTCGCCGAACACGGCAACATGTCCGCGCCCACCGTGCTGTTCGTGCTGAAGCGCGTGTTGGAGGCTGGCTTACCGAGTCGCGCGCTCCTTTGCGCCATGGGACCGGGCTTTTCCTTGAACTGCGTCTCCCTGCGACGTCCATCATGATGTCCTTTGAGATGGCGAGCGTCGGCCTTCTCGCCTTTGTCACGATCGAGCGGATTGTCGAGCTTGGTTTAGCCCGCCACAACACCCGTGCCTTGCTGGCGCGCGGTGCTCGGGAGGCAGCCTCCGGTCACTACGTCTTCATCGTCGCGTTTCATGCGGCGTGGCTTGCCGGATTATGGATCCTGGCGTGGGACCGCCCGGTCTCGCTTGGCTGGCTCGCGGTCTTCGCGTGTCTGCAGGCCCTCCGGGTCTGGACGTTGATGACTCTCGGGCGACGGTGGACGACCCGCATCATTGTGCTCCCGGGTGCGCCGTTAGTGGCATCAGGCCCGTATCGGCTGCTCTCACACCCCAATTACGCGGTCGTGGTCGGCGAAGTCGCGGCGCTGCCACTCGCCCTCGGGCTGCCGATCTTCGCGCTGGTTTCGAGCCTGCTGAACGCCCTACTGCTGGTAGTGCGCATCCGGGCGGAAAGCCGAGCCCTGGCCGGCTCTCCCTGATGGCCAAGATCGGCTGTGTTCAGACGTCGCTGCGCGTCGAGCGCGTGGGTGCGGCGACCTGGATCGGCTTTGCGGCGATGAGCGCCGGCATGTTCATGGCGATCCTGGATGTGCAGATCGTCGCCGCCGCCTTGCCGACCATGCAGGCTGGTCTCGGCATCGCGCCGTCGGCGATGAGTTGGATCCAGACCGCCTATCTGTCCGCGGAGGTCGTCGCCATCCCGCTCACCGGCGCCCTTACCGGCATCCTGGGCATGCGGTGGCTCTTCGTCGTCGCAGTGGCATTGTTCACCCTGGCGTCGCTCGGCTGCGCGGCGAGCCACGGCTTTATTGGCCTCATCGTCTTTCGCGTGATTCAGGGTTTCGCCGGCGGCACGTTGATCCCCGCTGTATTCGCCGCCGTGTTCCTGCTCTTTCCAACGCGGCATCAGGGTCTCGCCACCACGCTGGCAGGCGTCATGGCGGTGCTTGCGCCGACGGTGGGGCCGGTGGTCGGCGGCTGGATCACCGCGACAACCTCATGGCATTGGCTTTTTTTGATCAATCTCGCCCCGGGGCTCCTCGCCGCCCTCGGCGGGGCTGCGTTCCTGCCGAAGGCGCGCCCCGACCTGCGTGGCCTGCGCGCGCTCGACGGGCCGTCGATCCTGCTGCTCGGGGCCGGGCTGGCGTCTTTTGAAATCGGGCTCAAAGGTGCCCCATCCGACGGCTGGACGTCGGCCTGGGTGTTGGGAACGTTGTCGGCCAGCGTGATCGCCGTGGCCGTATTCTTGCGCCGCACCTCCTCGGTCGAGCACCCCCTCGTCGACCTCAGACCCCTGAAGGATCGATCCTTCGCGATTGGCTGCGGGCTCAGCTTCATACTCGGAATGGGGCTGTTCGGGAGCACCTATTTAATGCCGGTGTTTTTGGCGCTCGTTCGCGGCCACGACCCGCTGGAAGTTGGCCGCATCATGTTGGTGACAGGCGTGGCTCAACTTTTGACCGCGCCGCTCGCGGTGTTTCTCGAGCGGCGGGTCGATGGCCGCATCCTGGCCGCCATCGGCTTCACCCTGTTCGGAGCCGGCATGGCCCTTGGCGCCGCCCAGAACGCGTTCTCCGACTACGATGCGTTATTTTGGCCGCAAGTGCTTCGAGGCGCCGCGATCATGTTCTGTCTCCTGCCTCCCACGCGCTTTGCGTTGGGCCATTTGCCGCCCGAGCGAGTGCCCGGCGCGAGCGGGCTGTTCAACCTGATGCGCAACCTCGGCGGAGCGATCGGCCTCGCGCTGATCGATTCGGTGATCTACGGCAGGGTCGGATCTTATGCCTCGACCATCGAAGCCGGGCTTCGGGCAGGCGATGTTGGCGTGGCGAAGGCGGTCGGCATTCCCTTGCCGACGTTCATGCACCACGCCGATCGGCTTGATCCCGCCACGCAGGCGTTGCTCGCGCGCATGGTGGAGCGGTCTGCTCTGACCCAAGCCATCGACGATGCCTGGGCGATCGTCGCGATCCTAACGGTACTGGCCCTCGTTGCCCTCGCGTTCGTGCGAAAGCCGCGTCGCGATCCCGCGCAGGATGTCGTCGATCAGGTCGCTTACGTAGGGTCGGCGGATGCCTGACCGCCCGTCACAGGTGCGGAGGATGGCGGTGAGCGGCGCGGAGCCGGCTTCAGCCCTGGCACCCAGTACGGAACGGCTGTCTTGTAACGCGCGAACGGCGCACCGTAGACTTGGGCGAAGCGCGCTTCCTTGAACAAGGGGCCGACCAAGCAATAGGCGCTGAGCACGAAGGCCACGACCAGTTGGTCCGGTGTCCAGGTCGGCACCGTCCAGAGCGTCAACGCGAAGGCGACGTAGATCGGTTGCCGACAGATCCGAAACAAGCCAGTCACCGGCATCGGCGGATAGCGCGGGGTCGTCCCTCGCGCAATGGCGCGCCACCCCAGCAAACCGGTCTGAAGCGCGAAGCCGGCATCCACGATCGACTTCAAGAGAAGCAACCACGCCGCGGCGTTGCAACCGCAGAGGGTCCAGAACAGGCCCCCGCTCGCCCGCCACCAGACCGTTCCGCTCGGCGTCCAACCCGCAAAGAGCAGCAGAACCTGAAGGGAGGCCATGAGCGCATAAGTCGTTGTGGAGAGGTGTCTGCCGAGACCGAGCGGCGCCAGCCTTGGCAACATCGTCCGCCCTCTGGTCGACAGAAGGATCGAATGGATGAGCGGGAACTGGATCAGCAGAACGAGGTTGGCGAGCCACGACCAGGGCATGGGGACGCGACCGAACGCCGTCGTCATGCCGAAGATCATCGTGATCATCATGGTGCCGACGCCGACCACGAAGCACAAGTGGCAGGCCGTTCCATAGAGCCAGGCGATCGCGACATGCAGCGGCGGTGGCCGAAGTCTCTCGCCCGTTTCCCCAGGCCGGCGTTTCACTCCGGTCCTCGCAGGATCTGCGATCATTCGGCGGGTCGCGATGCGTCGGCCGCAGCCGTCCGATCGATCGGGGCCGGCAACATGCGCTGCAATTCGGGCTCGTTGTCGAACCATTGGTGCTTGAGCGCGCCCGCGACGTGCAGCAGGACCATGGCATAAAGGACGTAGGCGAAGGATGTGTGCACCCGGCCGAGCAGATCGTGCCAATAGTCCTTGTTGGCGGGATCAATCGCGGTGAGCCAGCCGATGCGGGGCCAGGGCACGAGCCCATAGAGATACATCGGATGAGAGCCGGCGGCCTTCCAGGCCGAATCATGCATCCAGCCCGAGAGCGGCAGGCAGAAGATCAGGGCGTACAGCACGAAATGGGCCGCATGGGCGCCCCAGCGCTCCCAGCCGGGGTAGGAGGCTGGCAGCAGCGGCGGCGAATGCGTGGCTCGCCAGAGGAGACGCATGATGGCCAGACCCAGGATGGTGATGCCGAATGACTTATGCGTGTCAATTACCGGACGAACCAAGTCGTCGGGGAGCCAATCAGCGATCCAGACCAGCGCGACATTGGCCGCGATAAGAAGGGCGATCAACCAGTGGAACACCATGGCGGTGCGCGTGTAGCGTTGAATGACGGTCATGACGGCTTTTCTCCAGCTGCGTTTTGGTTGGCTGCTCTCAACGAAAAATCAGTCTTTGCTCGGCGCGGGACGCACGGCAGTCAGTCCCAAGCGCCGCTGGACGCCCCAACTCTGGCCGCCCGTCAGAAACACACCCCAGCCCCAAGCAGCGCCCAGGTGACGGATCAACTGGAAGCTGAACGGCTCGACGAGCGCTGCAAGTAGTCCAGCACCGAAGCCGATCGACGTCGATGCGCCCGTCCAGCGCCGGTAGAGGTGGATCGACCAGAGATGGAAAGCCAGATCGATCACAATTTTGACGCCGATCACACCAGCCACGGGGTCGACCAGGGCAAAGCGGCCTCTCGCCAGATAAAAGACCAGCAAGGCGAACGCGGTTAGGCCGTAGAGGGGTTGCAAGGTATCGGCGGCTTTGACAGGCAGCATGAGGCAGCCCAGCCAGCCGTAACGGCCGTTGCCGACCATGTCGCGATACCAATATTGTGTCTGGAGGAACCCACCGAACCAGCGGCGTCGCTGGGTGAGAAACGCGCCGAGCGACCCCGGCGCGTCCGTCAGGGCGCGCGAGCCGCCGACCACGGCTGTGGTCCATCCGAGCCCGTGAAGCACGGCGTGGCGGCGCAGACGATGGATCAGTTCGTAATCCTCGACGAGACACGCGGGATCGAAGCCGCCGACGTCCAGCACCGCGCTTCGGCGAAAAGCGGCGAACGCGCCAGAGATCAGAAGTAGGCTGTCCATCTGCATCCACGCATAACGCGACAGGAAATTGCGGATGTATTCGTAGGTCTGGAACCATTGAAACATGCGGCCACCAAGGGTCGGTCCGCACACGGGTGTCAGAATGCCGGTCGCGGCAACGAGGTTGGCATCCCCATCAAACGCCCGGCGCATGGCCGCGATGGCATTCGGCTCCAGCAGCGTATCTGCATCGACGGTCAGCACCAGGGTGGTGTCCGCCAGGAGGATGGCGGCATTGAGCGTCATTGGCTTTCCACTATGAGGCAGGCGCAGCCAGCGAAGGGTCGGATGCATCACGCTGGGCGCACTGAGCGACCCGAACTCCGGCTGAAGGAGACCGAACGTCGACTTGAGCAGCATGGCCGTTCGATCCGACGAGCCGTCGTCAGCGATGACGATGAGTTCAGGTGGTTCGGATTGTGCGAACAACGCATCGAGCGTCATCGGAAGGACGGCCGCCTCGTTATGCGCCGCCACCAGCACGCCGAGCGACACTCGGGCCCTCTTCTCCTGCGAGAGAGGAAGTCGCCCCGCCAGCCCTCGAGTTTGCCAAAAGACGAACGCCAGCAAAGCCGTATCGTACGCCACGTAGACGATGCCGATCGACCAAGCGAACAGCCCATCGAGGACGAAGGCCCGAGCGAACAGAAGCAGCCAAAGAAGGGCTATCGCACCGTGGATGAGCAGGCTCGCCCACGGCGTTGTCGGCGGTGACAATCGCGGAGAGGCGGCGACCAATGCGGTCTGTAACTGGCGGGAGACTGAAATAGGAGTGATCCTGGCTGGTGCTTCGATCGTGAACACGCCAGCCGGGGCTTTATTCGTTTATGCGCCGTTTCATTGCTCTGAGGCCGATGATGGGCTCGTGCCTGCCTGAGCATCTTGACCGCGAGGTTATCGGCGATTCAGGGGATGGACAAGAAACCACCATCGACGTGAAGATTGATGCCGGTGACATATCCAGCAAGCGGACTCGCGAGGAATGCGGCAGCATCCGCAAGTTCGGCCAGTTCTCCAACCCGGCCGACCGGAACGTGGGCGAACAGTTTCAGGACCCCGCGCTGTATCTCTTCCCAAGGGGCATCTTCCGACGCGATGCCGCGCGCCGCTGCTACGGTACGGAAACCGTTTTCAAGCTTGGCGCTTTTGATTGTCCCGGGAGAGATGGCGTTGACGGTAATGCCTTCGGCCGCGACGGCTTTTGCCATAGAAGCGGTCAGGGCGTTCATCGCCGCTTTCGCGGCGGAGTAATCGGGCCCCGTTGCTGGAGGCATCGTTGCCGCTCCACTCGAAATATTGATCACGCGGCCCCAGCCAGCTTGCCTCATTCCGGGAAGAAGGCGTGTGCTCACGCGCACCGCAGCGAGGACGTTACGATCATATGTCGATGCCCATCCGGCAGCCGCGGTCGTTTCCCAATCGCTTTTCGGGCCTGAACCACCAGCATTATTAACCAGAATGCTGATGGCGCCGACGCGATCTTCGGCCTCGGCGATCAACCGCTCCACCGCTTCGTCTTGGGTGAGGTCGCCCAGCACGGCATGGGCGCGGCCTCCGACCGCGAGGATGGCGCTTACAACGCGTTGAGCTTCAACGTCGTCTCGACCATGAACAACGACATGAGCCCCCTCGCGCGCCAAGGCCATGGCTATCGCCTCGCCAATCCCCTTGCTACTGCCGGTTATAAAAGCTGTCTTGTCGCCAAGTTGCAGATCCATCGTTCAACGCTCACTCTTCACCGCAAATAAGGAGCAAGGTCGATCGTGACGTCGGGTGAGACAAGTACGCACTTTAAAGTGCCTGTCACCGCTGAGCATCGGGAGGTCTGTCTCGGGCCAGATGGCACGGCCGAGCATGTGATCCGGGTGATCAGAATGGTTCAAGGTCGCTGGAAGCTCCCTATCCTCTTCCGCCTATTTGCAGATCCCACCATGAGATCTTCGCAACTGATCCGTGACATGCCGGGCATATCGCAGAAGATGCTCACGCAACATCTGCGAGAGTTGGAAACTGACCGTATTATTGAGAGGATCGACTTCGACGAAAAGCCGCTGCGTGTTGAATATCGGCTGTCGGATGAGGGTCATAAATTGATGCCCGTCTTATTGGAGGCGCGCCGTTTCTCAGTAGGGCATCCCGTATAGAGGACGCTCTTTCGCTCGCATCACTTCGTAAGTGATCGGCCCCCATCCGGTGGTCCGGGCGGAATGTTAGTTCAGGGTCGGTCTGGGCGCCACCCTGAGCATGGCCGGCGGAGATGGTCGCGGTTTCGCAGCCGGCCATGCGGCGAAGGCGGGCACGAATACCTCCGGAGCCGGTGGCTTGTAGTTGATGGATATCGTGGCCATCGCTGAAGAGGGCATCTTTACGATCGCGGCCGAGAAGAGGTTGCACACCGCCCAGCCGTCTATCAGCCGGCAGATGCGCGATTTGGAAACGGAGCTTGGCTGCGCCCTCATGATTGCGCTCCCTGACCGACGGGGTGCAGGCCGACAATTCAGCGACATCCTCGACGACGAGACCCGGATGTCGGCGGTGTTCGAGACCTTCTTGCGCAATTTCTACCGCGAAGAGGTCAAGGGGACGTTCAAGGTCAAGGGTGAGCGGCTCAATTGGCCAGCAAAAGCAGCGACGGACGTCGATCTCGCCTACTTGCCTGACATGCTGACCGACATGACTTTACGCTCGATGAGCGCACTATCGTCATCGATGCCAAATACTATAAGCAAACCTTCATAGCGGGTCGGTTCAGCGACCAAACGAAGCTGCGATCGGGGCTGCTCTATCAGATGCAGGCCTATCTGGAGCACAGCGAGAGCGCGGTTCCCATTGAAGGGCTGCTGCTATTCCCGCAGGTGAGCGGACTGCCGTTACGTCTCGACTACCAGCTTCCGCGGCATCGCATCCGGGTGGGCACCGTCAATCTGGATCAGGCCTGGCCTGCCATCCATAACGATCTGCTCGAGCTCGTCGGGGCGGCGGCTGCCTCTACTGAGATCGCGGCATAAATATTCGGTGTTGCCCCAGACCGGTAGAGCTCTCGAAAATTGGCTCGGGCCCCGGTTCGGAAGTTGCGGATTTCTGCAATGCGTCGACAACGGCCGGAAGCCCGGGCCGGTGACAAAGGTCCGCTTGTGGGCAGTAGGCCGTTGTCAGCTTCTGGCGCGACCCGGAAGCGCGGTCCGGCCGCCGCTGCTCCGTCGGGGTTGGGTGGGTTTCTGCCGGTCCGTTTTCCGGAAGCAAAATCGAGAAAACGGACGTTCTTTCGGATCGCAACGTTCGACGGCTCTACTCCCATTCAGGTCGTTTGAGTGGCAATCGCTGTGTCCGAAACCAGACCTTCATTCGATGCGGTCTGTGATGCGGCTTGGTGTTGACCCCTGACAGGCTCCGAACAAGAACCCCACGCTCCGACCATTAAGGTACGGATCACACTGTGATACCGGCCGTTTCGCATGGGTGAATATTGGAAGCCGAAGTCGGGTAAAACCCTCGCGCCGATTAACAGTCCGACAGCACCAGATCAACGTCGAGTTCGGGATGGAGCCTCAACAGCTCAGGGATGAGCGGCAGGGCGTGCAAACGCCAGCTACGCCGGAAAGATTGGCGGGGTATTGTCCTCTGGATTGTTGATCCATGTAATTTTGGCGTCCAGAAATTCTATTAGGCGCTGTAGTTCGCTGACCTTGCGGTGGAGGCGATCGCGCTGCTCGACGAGAAAGCTCAATATCCTTGGAGTTGCGCGCTCACTCGGTGAGAGATCCTCGACAAAAGCTCTGATCTGCTTGAGCGTGAGTCCCAGCGCCTGGGCGAGACGAATGACCCGGGCAGTGTCGATATCTGCTTGGGAAAACATCTGATACGGGCGTGATCCGCCCTTTGTCCCGGTTTCTGGGCAGAGCAGTCCTTGTCGGACATAGAAGCGGACCGTGTCGACGGGGAGCCCGCTAGCCTGAGAAAACGCAGAGATCATCATGGCTGGGCAGTACCATTGACTATGGACTACGGTCCACACCTATCCGTGCTTAACGACGCGCTTTTTTGGTGGCGCGCCAGAACGCAGCAGCTTTTCCAACCGCGATCGAGGCCTCCTGATGTCCGACCCCAATCCGATTTACTCGGCATACCTCCGTGAAGTCCTTGGTGCGCGCCTGCATCCCAACGCGCATTCCTATGTCGAGATGCTGGCCGAGGATGGTGTGGTAGAATTCCCCTATGCCATTCCCGGTTTGCCGCAGCGCGTCGAGGGTCGCGCTGCCCTTGCGGCGCATCTAGATCGCATTGCCGGGCTCATCGAGTTCAGCCACTTCGCCGATACCGTCAAACATGAAACGAGCGATCCCGAAGTCGTGATCATAGAGTTCAGCGGCCACGGCAGGAGCGCTGCATCCGGAGAACCATACGGACAACGCTACGTTTCGATAGTCACGACCCGCGGCGGCTACATCGTCCACTACAAGGACTATTGGAATCCAGTGGCCGCTCTCCGGACTCTTCGCGGGCAGGCGTTCGTCGAATCCTTGATGCCCAAGGTTTAGTATCGCTCAGCTCAGCACGTCAGCGCTGATTCCTAACTTCGGCCGCGTGTCCGCGCCAGCGCCGCTGAAGGGGTTAGCCGAGAGTTCGCGTGGGTCGGAACGGCGCGTCTGTTTCCCTGCAATTTTACGCTTCGGTGCAGACGTCTCGCTTTCGGCCAAGTTGGGCCGTAAGGGATGTTTCGCTCAACGTCTGCTTCCCGGCGCCGCTTCGTGGAACCTGAACGACCAGGGTGGGTCGACAGTCACCGTTATGGTGGCCGCGTGCCCAACGTCCGGAATGTGGCCGAGTCCCGAGGTCAGGTTGTGGCGTATTCTGGCCAAAAGCGGGCAGTCCGTTAGGAGCGAGCGGGACATGCGAGCGGACGTTCGCGGGGCGTCATCCGGTGACCGGTCATACCAAGGGCCGCCCTGACGATCGGTGGCACGGGTGGAGGTCCGGCCGGCACACATGTTCGCAGCTTCGGTCAAGGATCATCGTGGTGCGTCGTTCCAAGACCGCACGATTCTTCGGATTTGAAAGCCAGCAACGGAGTGCGACGCTCCAGCGCGACCACATACGTTGACTGGTGGAGGACGGTCTCTCCACAGGGTCGATGCTCGCTAACGGGGACATCGAGCTGAGCTTCCCGAATGGTGAGGTATTCCACTTGCGCGAAGCGCTCATCGCTCGCGTGCGCTCGCGGACTGACGGCGCTCCACCGAGGCCGGGGACCTCCTCGGCCCTGCGACCATGAAACCAGGAGACCACTTGATGCGGTCCCGCGCTGACGCCGGTCCGATCCTCGCCGACCCCACGGCAACCGGTCTTCCGATTGGCCATCAGCGGGCGACCGCGCGTTCGCGATGGAATGGGCATCGACGTCATCTGCTACCCGACCCGACGCGGGCGCGGCCCTGGCCGATCTGGTTGAAGGTTGAGTCGAACGGTCATTTGCATCGATCGGCACAGCTATCAGCCGAAGGCGGCTCCGCCCGCGATCATGTCGTTGAACTCGGTCACAAAGGTGTGCTCCGCCGGTCCGGGGTTGGCCCGCATGTATGGCGCCTGACCGACGAGGATCTCATCGGCATCCGTCGCCAGTTGCTCCATCGCACCCGAGATGAAGGCGTCGAGCGGCATCGCGCGCTCTTCCTCAGAGCTGTTGAGCAACTCGGTGCGCACCCAAGGCGGCGCGATCTCGATGACCTTCACGCCGTGCCCTTTCAACAGGTAGCGCTGCGACAGGAAGTAGGAGTGCATCGCGGCCTTGGTGGCCGAATACACCGCAGTGCTCGCCATCGGCACGAAGCCGAGCACCGACGACACGTTGGCGACCACGGCGCCGTCCTTCCCCTTCAGATGCTCGATCAGCGCGCCAGTCATGCGGATCGGCCCCATCAGGTTGGTGGTGATCGTGGACACGACCAACTCGTCGTCCACGGCGTTCCGCGCCTCGTCCAGCAGCATGATGCCGGCGTTGTTGATCAGCACGTTGAGCGCTGGGTGCTCTGCGGTCAGCGTCGCGGCGGCCCTGACGATGCTGCCGGGATCGGTGATGTCCAACTCGATCGCTGCCATGCCAGGGTTGGCGTCGAGCACCGCCTGTAACCGTTCCTTGCGGCGACCGGAGACGATGACCGTGTTGCCGCGTTTGTGGAAAGCCTCTGCGAGGGCGCGGCCGATGCCCGAGCCGCCGCCCGTGATGAAGATGGTGTTGCCGGTCATGCGCATGAGGTCGTCCTTTGTGGAGAAAAATGGGTGATTGCGGCTGAGACGGCGGCCTGAACAATCAGGTCGGCGGCAGGTTGAGGCCGCGACAGCTTCGGCGGAGGCTGGCCGACACCCCGACATCGAGGACGCAAGCCACAACCAATGAGAGCTGCTGCAACAGCAAGCGACCGAGACCCGGTCGACTGTTGCGTTTCGACGTTGGGTGGCCGTCCCCTTCGTCGCCGGGATCGCTTGTTCCGACCCTAGGCCTGCTCGGCCAGCATCGTGCGCGCCATGACGTCGATGAAGGCCTTGATCTTGGGCGATCCGTGACGGCTCGGCGGCCAGAGAACCTGAAGCGTGCCGGATTGGCGCAGGAAGCCGTCGAGCACGGAGCGGAGCGTGCCGTCGGCGAGTTGCCGGCGAACCGTGAAGGTCGGCGTGTAGACCAGGCCCAGCCCTCGCTCGGCCAGCCCGATCAGCGGCTCCATCGTATTGGCGACGGCCGAGGCCGGCGGCCGGAAGTCGAGATCCGCGCCGTCGCGGCTTAAGACCCATCGTTCCAGCTTCCCTGTCGCGGTCCAGCGATGGAACAGGCAGGCGTGCCCGGCGAGGTCCTCGGGTCCGCGCGGCACCCCGCATCTCGACAGATAGGCCGGGGAGCCCACAATCACGTAGCCGTAATTGCCCAGCACGCGCGTCTTGAGGTTAGAGTCGCTGACCTTGCCGGTGCGCATCACGACATCGAAGCCTTCCTCGATGACGTCGACAAGTCGGTCCGTGAAGTCGAGTTCCAATTGGATTTCCGGATAGGCTTCGGCGAAGGCGGCGAGCGCGGGCGTCATCAGCATGCCGATCAGAGGCAGGCTGACGCGAAGCATGCCCTGGGGTGCGGTCGATTCGGCAATCTCCAACTCCGCCGCCTCGATCTCGGCGAAGATGGTCTGGCAGCGTTTCAGGAAGCGGGCGCCCTCCGGCGTCAACGTCATGGTGCGCGTGCTGCGGTGGAAGAGCGGCGCGCCGAGCCGCTCTTCCAACCGGGCGATGGCTTTGCCGACCGCCGAGGCCGAGATACCGAGCATACGGCCGGCCGCCGTGAAGCTTCGGGTTTCTGCGGCCTGCACGAAGGCATTCAAGGGGCCGAGCCGATCCATTGCGTCTCCAATGGCGCCGTCACCGTGATCTTGCGAATGGACGCCATCGGTCCCGGGCAGCTCTTGGCGAAGCGGAGCACGGTCGTGAGGACGCCCACCTGCTCAGGCGGTGGCACCGTAGCGGGCATAGTCGGTGTAGCCGGGGGCCCCGAAGGTGTAAAATGTATCGCGATCGTAGGGGCTGAGCGGCAACCCTTTGCGGATACGGTCCGGCAGGTCCGGATTGGAGACGAAGTGGCGGCCGAAGGCCACGAGATCGGCATCCCCTTTCTCGACGATGGCTTCCGCGGTCTCGGGCTCGAAACCGCCGGCCGCCATGATCCGACCCTTGAAGACCGTGCGAAGATGCTCGGCCGCGACCGGTGCCTGGTCATCGCCGACGACGACGTTGCCCCTCACGCGCGGCTCGATGATGTGGAGATAGGCGAGACCGAAGCCATTCAGCTCCCGGGCGACGTGGTCGAACAGGGCGCGTGGATTGCTGTCGCCCATGCCGTTCCAGCGCCCGTTAGGCCCGATCCGCACGGCGGTACGATCGCCGCCGAAGACCGAGGCCATGGCGCCCACCACCTCCAGCAGCAGGCGGGCACGGTTCTCGATCGAGCCCCCGTAGGCATCGGTCCGTTTGTTACTGCCGTCCTGCAGGAACTCATCGATGAGGTAGCCGTTCGCGCCGTGCAATTCGACGCCGTCGAAACCCGCGGCCTTGGCCCGCTCAGAGGCGTGGCGATAGTCCGCCACGATGCCGGCGATCTCGCCAGTCTCCAGGGCGCGATGCGGTGATGGTGCGAGCCAGCCATTCGGGGTCGAGGCGGCGTAAAAGGTCGTGTCCTGCCAATAGGTGGGGTCGACGGAAGCGGAAACGGGCTGGGCACCTTCGGTAACGTCGACATGCGACGATCGCCCGGTGTGCCAGAGCTGGGCGAACATCTTGCCGCCCTTGGCGTGGACGGTATCGGTGATCGCCTTCCATCCATCAACCTGCGCGTCGGAATACAGCCCTGGCGCGCCGTACCAGCCGCGCGCCGAGGGCGAGATCGACGTGGCCTCGCCGATGATCAGGCCGCCTTCCGACGCGCGCTGGTCGTAATAGGTCCGCATGAGAGCGCCGGGCACGCCGCCCGGCTGGACGGCGCGTGACCGCGTGAGTGGGGCCATGACGACGCGGTGCCCCAAAGCGACGGCGCCGATCTGGACGGGCGAAAAGAGCTTGGACATAAAAATCTCCTGAAAGGTAAAACGCTGCCGGATGGGTCGCTCAGCGGGTAGTCGAAGGTGCTTGATGAGGCTCAAAGTCGCTGTACCAGCGCTCCGTGCCGCCCCAGAACGCCTCGCGGTGGTAGGGCGTCAGCGGCAGGTTTCGTCGCAGGCGCTCGGGGAGGTCGGGATTCGAGGTGAAGAACCGGCCGAAGGCGACGAGGTCTGCGTCGCCGCGCTTCAGGATCGCATCCGCACCTCGGCGGTCGAAACCGCCGGCGGCGATGATCGGCCCCGTGTAAATCCGGCGCAGGAAGGTGGATGCCACGGGATCGTGACCCTCGCCGATCGTCTCCACGCCCTTCACGCGCGGTTCGATGACGTGGAGGTAGGCCAGCGGGTAGCGGTTCAGCCGCTCGGCGAAGGCGCCGAAGGTCGCCTCGGGGTCGCTGTCGGAAATGGAGCCCCACTGCCCGCTCGGTGAGACGCGCACACCGACCCGCCCCGGTCCCCAGACCGAGACCAGCGCCTCGACGAGTTCTGTCGAGAAGCGCATGCGGTTCTCGATTGAGCCGCCGTATCGATCGGTGCGCTTGTTGGTACCGTCCTGAAGAAAGGTATCGGCGAGATAGCCATTGGCGTTGTGAAGCTCGACGCCATCCATACCGGCGGCCTTCGCCCGTTCGGCCGCCCGGCGAAACGACTCGACGAGGCCGGTAATCTCCTCGACCGCCAGTGCACGATGCGGAGAAACCGGCACCCAGCCGTCCTTCGTGAACGCCTGACCCTCGAAAGGGACAACTGAAGGCGCTACGGGGGCAGCGCCGTGGCTGAGGTCGACGTGCGATTGCCGGCCGTCGTGCGCGATCTGCATGATCAGGAGGCCACCCTTGCCGTGGACCGCATCGCTGATCCGCTTCCAGCCCGCAACATGGGCTTCGGTATAGATGCCGGGAGCGCCTTCGTAACCGCGGCTATCGTAGGAGGGATGCGCGCTTTCGGTGATGATCAGGCCGCCCGCCGACGCGCGCTGACCGTAGTAGTCGACCATCATGGCGCTCGGGGTGTCGTCGGAGTTGGCGCGCAGCCGGGTCGTCGGCGCATGGACGACACGATGGTGAAGGGCGATGGCGCCAAGGGTGATGGGGGAGAACAGCGTCGCTGTCTCTTCATCGCGGCCCGGAGCATGGGCAGTCGAGGTCTGGCGGGCGGTCATAGCAATGTCCTCACGAGATAGGTCGGCAAGTTTGGAGGCGGCTCACGCCACGGTCTCCCGCACGCCCTGGCGGGACGAGGCGTCGAAGCGGTCAAACAGGTCGTGCAGCCAGACGGCGTCATCGAAGGTCGGGGCCGTCTGCGTCCCCGTGGCGATGTCGCGGGCGAAGGCGGCGTAGAGGTGCGCCAGTTCCAGCACCGCCGAGGGGAGATCGGAGGGCGGCAAGCCTTCGCCGGGTTCGGGCACCGGCAGCACAGCGAGCGGCAGGTTGTCGCCATGCGCGCCTTCGACGACATAGTCGTCGCCAACGCTTCCGAAGGCCGATCGGTTGGTGATCCGAAGGTCACCCTGGTCCCCCGTGATGTCGATCTGCACGCCCGAGCCGTTGCGCTTGCCGCCCTCGATATGGACGGAGAGAACCGCGGTGCCGCTCAAGGTCCCCGCCAACACCAGCTGGTCGGGCGCGGTGGTGGCGATCGTCTCTCCGGTCTCTCGGATCGTGACGGTCGGGAACTGGTTGACCAGCAGGGCCGACAGGCTCGTCGGGCGGCCGACGGCGTGGAACAGCATGTCGAGGAAGTGGCCTGCGTAGATCGCCACCACGCTGGAGAAGTTCTCGGGCGGTGCGGTCCAGGCGAGTGCCTGGGACCGGAGCGCCTGGAAGTAGTTCATGCTGACGTGCATCCGCACGGACCGAAGGTTTCCGACGTAGCCGTCACGAATGAGGTCGCGGATATAGAGGGTGTGCGGCGCGAGCCGGCGCTGAAGGCCGACAACATGCCGGACGCCCGCGTCGCGGGCCAGCCGCGCGAGGTCCTCCGCCACGGCGCTACTAATCGTCAGCGGCCATTCGCAATAGACGTGCTTGCCGGCCGCAATGGCGGCACGAACAGTGTCGGCATGCTGGGGAGCGGTGTTCAAGACAAGCACCATGTCGACGTCCGACAGGGCGACGAGTTCTGCCACGCTGTCGACGACATGCGGGATGCCGAAGCGACGCGCAGCATCCTCTGCCACCTCGCGTCTGCGAGCCTGGACCGCCACGATCTCGTAGCCCGGCAGGAGATCCAGAACGCGCAGGTGCCCGTGTTGCGCCCAGTTGCCGACACCGACGAGGCCGACGCGAATTCTGCCGGGCTCAGCTGCTGGATTGGTAAATTCGGTCATGTCGCTTGCCTCGGCTGCGGCCGTTTCATCCGGCCTGACTGCAAACTAAGCCGCGTCCGGACCAGTTAGAATTGGGCCTGTGGTCGGAACATTCAGGACCCGAATGTCCGCAATGCGTCGGTGGTCCCGCGGAGTCGAGCGCGCATGCCGGACCGGAATCACGCCTTCTACCGACCCTCAGATCTCACGTCGGCCCGTCGGCAGCGAGCGTCGGGTAATCCGTGTAGCCGTGCGCGCCGCCACCATAGGCGGTGCTCCTATCGAAGGGCCTAAGGGCGGTGCCGGTGCGTATCCGCTCCGGTAAATCGGGATTGGCGACGAACGAGCGCCCAAAAGCAACGGCGTCAGCGTGCCCCAGTTCGAGTGCTTCGCATGCGCTTTCCGGGTTGTAGGTCGCCGCCGTGATGAGCGGGCTGGCGAAGGCGGGCCGGAACAGCGCGGCGTTGTTCAGTGCGCCGTCGTTGAGCTTGTCCGTGAGCCCGATCTCGGAGCCCCGCGCCTCGATGAGATGGAGGTAGGCCAGGCCACGCATGCTGAGTTCGCGCACGACGTAGGTGAAGAGATCCAGCGGGTTGCTGTCGAAAATCCCTGCATAGCGACCAAAAAGCGAGAGGCGCACGCCGAGGCGATCGGCACCGATCGCGGCCCCAACCGCAGCGACGATCTGGAACAAAAAACGGGCCCGGTTCTCCTTCGCCCCGCCATACGCGTCGTCCCGATGGTTCGTCCCGTTCTCAAGGAATTGCTCAATCAGGTGGCCGTTGGCCCCCTGGATCTCGACCCCGTCGCAACCGGCAGCGATCGCATTCGAGGCCGCCTGGCGGAAATCGGCGACAATGCCTGGAAGCTCCATCGCGTCGAGCATACGGGGTGCTTCCGCCGGCACCTGCCGGAAGTCGCTCGTCAGCGCCGGGATGTTTGGGGGGATCGCCGATGGCGCCACGGGCAGCACCCCGTCCGGCAAGAGGGATGAATGTGAGTTACGCCCATTGTGGGCGATCTGCATCACGATCCTCCCCCCGCCGGCATGGACGGCATCTGCAACGCCGCGCCACCCGGCGATCTGCTCGGCCGTGTAGATTCCTGGTGCGTTCGGATAGCCATGCGCCTGCGGGCTCACCGCCGTTCACTCCGTGATGATCAAGCCCGCCGACGCCCGCTGGGCGTAATAGGTTGCATTCAGCGCCGTCGGCGCATGGCCGGAGCCGGCGCGCATCCGGGTCATCGGCGCCATGACGATACGATTGCGAATCTCAATCGCCCCGAGCCGCAGGGGACGAAACAGGATGTCGGTGGACATGCGCCTCTTCCTCTATTGACGTCAGCTGAGAACGATCTCGCCCATGTCGATCTGAACCAATAGGGGATCCCAGACCGGCTGGTAGTCGCCTTCGAAGGCGAAGATCCGCCGCTTGGTGGGAATCATGATCCCGCCAACGTCGCGATAATCAGAGGCGTAGTTCAGCCCGGTCGCACCGCCGAGGATGTCGACCGTGTAATCGTGGCGGCGGAGCAGACCGTCGGGGCCGAAGCAGGAGATCTGCGTCCGCGTGTGGCTCTTCAATCGATCGGGAAAGGTGACCTGTAGCCGCCGCCAGACTTCGCCCTCGACCTTGACCGGCGCGATCTCTTCCGTGATGAAGCCTTCCTGCGTGTAGAGGAACGGCGTGTTCAGGTAGGTCCAGAGCGCCTCACCGACGAAATAGATCACGTGGATCTCGTCCCACGGCGTCTCGCGTCGCTGCCCGGCAAACGACGCCTCGGGGTCATCCCGCTCGGCGATCAGCGAGCCGTCGCCACGCTTGATGGTGATCCGCCGCGGCTCGAAGGCGGCGATCTTGTCCTGGCCGGGGAAGTCGATGGTGAGCCGCTCGGTCGTGGTCTCGGCGGTGAGCACGACATTCTTGAGAACGTCGCCCTGGCCCTTCACGAACCAGATCGCGCCGGTGATCGAGGCCGCGACCTGGATCGAGCGGACCGCCCGCCAGCGATCGAGACCGCCATGCGCCTTCACGGCGAGATCGAGGAGTTCGGTCATGTCATTCTCCTTGCCATGGCTCGGGGCTCAGCAGGCGAGCAAGATGGTCTCGGCGACCTCGGCGGGATGGGCCATAAAGGGCGCGTGACTGGACGCGACGGACCGCATGGTCGCGCCCATCCGCTCGGCCATGAAGGCCTGTGCCGGCGGCGGGATCATCTTGTCGTCCGTGCACTGGAGGTACCAGGAGGGAAGCGTCTTCCAGGCCGGCGGTCCAGAGGTGCCGGTGAAGGCCGCAAGGCCGAGCGGCTTCTGCACGGCCGCCATGACAGCCGCTTCGATTTCGGTGGCGTCCGCCACGAACGCGTCGTGGAAGCGCTTGCGGTCGATCCAGAGGAAACCCTTATCGTCAGGAGCGATCGCCGTCGATCCTGGGGACGGCGGTCCCTGCTTGCTCAGCGTTTCCAGGCTCTCGCCTTCGTCGAGGCCGAAGCCGGTGACGTAGACCAGCGCCTTGACGTTTCCGGCGCCGCTGCCCGCCCCGGTGATGACTGCGCCGCCGTAGGAATGGCCGACCAGCACGGTCGGGCCGGGCATCGCGCCGAGCATGCGTCGGGTGACCGCGATGTCGTCTTCGAGTGAGGTCAGCGGGATCTGGGCCGCGATGACGTTCAGTCCCCTCGCCTGCAGGATCGGTATGATCCTTGGCCCAGCACGACCCGTCCGCCCAGGCGCCGTGAACCAGCAGTATATCAGGCTTATCGCTCATCTGGTCTCTCCGCCGGGCATCTGGCCCGTGGCGGGGACTTCAAGCCGATGGAGCGCCGTCGATCTTTGTGGATCGGCTCATTCTTGAGAGGTCGAAATGAGCAGAATCGACAAGACGCTCACCGGTCTTTGCGTCAACCGCGTCCATGGTCGCGTCGCCACTTGCCTGGACTTACGCCGACGACATGGCGGAACGTCCGGTTGAACGCCGCCTGGTCGGAAAAGCCGGATTGCAGCGCGATCTCGACGAGCGGATGAGTGCTCGTCAGCAGCAGGTCCTGAGCGACCTCGATCCGGCGCCGGACCAGCCACCCATGCGCCGATAGGCCGAAGGTCGCGCGGAACGATCGGGCGAAATGGCTGACCGACATCCCGCATTCCCGTGCAAGCACGTTGAGCCGCACGCCGCCGTCGAGCCGGGACCGCAGCACCTCGGCGGCCCGGCGGGCCTGCCACGGCGCCAGGCCGCGCGTCACGACCTCGGGCAGTCGGGCCAGGCCGCCGTAGGTCTGCAACACATGCGCCCCGAACAGCAGGCTGAACTGGTCGATGGCGAGCTGGCTCGACCAGTTGGGCGAAGTGGCGAGCGGCAGGATGGTCTTGGTCACCTGGGCGATGACGAGGTCGTCCTCGCAGATACCGAACCTGTAGGTCTCGACCGGCTTGATCCTGTGGTCGCGCGCGATCTCGTCGAGCCCCTCGCGCGGAAGGTGGTAGTGGACGTAGTCGAACCCGCAATCGAGCGTGCAGGCGATCTGTGACCTAAGGTCGAGGATGCTCGTCCTAAGCGCCGGGATAAAGGGCACGTCGATCTCGCGACCGTCCACAAGCAGTTCGTAGCTCCCCAGCGGCACGGGCTGGATCGCTATCGAGACGTGCAGGGCGGCCTCGTCGGGGATCGGCTGCGACGTGCCCGGAAGCCCGACGTCCGATTGAAGCCGCGTGATCGCGAAGGTCGTCTTGTCGGTCCACGAGGCGGAAGCCGTGCTGCTCGATTCCTGGTGGTAGTAGGCGGCGAGGGTGTCACCGAAAGCACCCAGTTCGGGCGGGCTCAATGCGGCTTCGGGCTGTCGCATAATTTGCCTCCAGCATAGACGCCAATTTCGCCCAGACATCCCTCGAGGACGTGATCGGCCCCCATCGGGTGGTCCGGGCGGAATGTTAGTTCAGGGTCGGTCTGGGCGCCACCCTGAGCATGGCCGGCGGAGAAGTCGGGGTTTCGCAGCCGCCATGCGGCGAAGGCGGGCACGAATAACTCTGGAGCCGGTGGCTTGTAGTTGATGGAGCCGTGTGGGCGCACTGTATTGAAGTGCCTTCTCCAGCTTTCGATGATGACCTGGGCTTCCCTGAGTGAGTAGAAAATCTCGCCGTCGCGCAGCTCGTCTCGGAAGCGAGCGTTGAACGACTCGACGAAGCTGAATTGATTTTCATGTAAACGATGCGCGCCACCAGGTTGGACGGGCCCAAAAAAAAAAGGTTCTTCGAAATTTCGCGGAGATTTTTGCGGGTTTGAATAACCGGTCTTGAAAGGTCATCGCGGCGAGTTTTGACCCACCCCCGGTCCAAACGATTCCAGGTGAATGCGGCGAATCCCCAAGCCTGCTTGCCGGCGCGCTCGATACGCGGCTTTTCTAGGTGGTGGCAATTCACCCCAGAACCGATGCGCCACTGATCGACATCATGCGCTCCCCTGAGACAGGCCGACGATATCGTCAAGGCGCGCGAGAACGTGCCCGTGCCACCGGCCTATGCAGGGCAAGCCGGTGTGACCACGGAATGGCCTGATCCCGTGCTGGCGATCTTCTCCGAAGCATTCGATCCCGCTTTGTTGCTTAAAACCGCGACGGCGGACCCGTCCAAGCCAGGCGAGGATCACGTCTGTGAAGCGGACTTTACAAGGCCGAATGGGATCGCGCCCACGCCAAGGAAACCGATGCAGAAACGGGCTTCGCCAAGGTCGTCCAGGAGTGCCCGCCAAGGTTCGTCGAGACGTGGATGGCCAGGGCGGAATTGAATCAGACCTCTCCGGCCGTAGCGCCGGCCCGGTAGATTTGCGCCGCCGAAATAGAAGATCAGTGCTGCCAATGACCAATGAACGTCGTGCTGAAGCTGCACCCGTTGGGTTTGCCAGAATCAGGCCAGCGCTGGACCATCTGTGAAACTATGGGCCATGAATTCCAGCGACCGGCGCACCTGCTCGCGACTGGTCGGACCGCCGAGACAGACGCGCACGGCCTCGTGCGGCGTTCCGGCCACTGTGAAGACGTCGCTGGCCACGACTCCAATGCCGGTCTCCCGCATGTGGCCGATGAAGGCGGAGCGCGTCCACGGCGGCGGCAGATTGATCCAGAGATTGAAGCTGATGGGATCGGCTTGATACGAGCCGGCCGGCAAGATGGATGTCGCGAGCGACTGCCGGGCCGCGGCTTCCGCGCGAATGAAGCTCAGGATGGCGTCGGCAGTGCCGTCCTCGATCCAGCGTGTCGCGATCGCGGCTGTCAGAGGCGAGGCCATGACGTTGGCGGTGCGCAAGGCCGCCATGAAGGGCCAGCCGGACCGCGTGTCGGGCGCCAGGACATAGGCGACACGCAGGCCCGCTCCGATGCATTTGGCGAGCCCGGCGACATGCCATGTGATATCCGGCACGATCGCGGCGAAGGGCGGGGGGCTCTTGATCGGAATGAAGCCGTAGGCGTCGTCTTCAATGATTGGGACGTTGAAGTGGCGCGCTGTGGCCGCTATGGCGTCGCGCCGGTCCTTTGGGATCGTCAGCGTGGTCGGATTGTGCAGCGTCGGGTTGAGATAGAGCGCCTTCGGCTTCAAGGCCCGGCAAGCGTCCGCGAAGGCATCGGGGTCGATCCCGTCGCGGTCGATCGGGAGCCCGACGAGTGACACCCCGAGTTGCGCCGCGATGGCGCGGGCGCCGGGGTAGGTGATGGCCTCGCACAGGATCACCTCGCCGCGTTGCGCCAGCAGCCCAAAGATTCCTAGCAGGGCGGGATGGGCGCCGGGCGTCACGAAGATACGGTCTTGCGTCGGCACCAGCGCACGACGGCCGAGCCAACTCGACGCCGCGTCCTTGTCGGCGGGCGCTCCTCCAAATCCCTGGTAGCGCAAGAGTCCCATCACGTCCTGCGAGATGGCGGCGATGCCCTCCTGCATGCGCCGCAGCAGCGCCGGATCGTTCTGCTCGGGCGGCAGATTCATCGACAGATCGACCATCAACGGCCGAGCGCTCGATCGCCCGATCGGAGAGGTTGCGAAGGCGTGACCGGCGACCGACGTCCCTTGGCCCACCTTGGCAATGACGAGCCCGCGTTTTTGCGCTTCGCCGTAACCGCGCGCCACCGTCGTGAAATCGATGCCCAGCCGAGCCGCGAGCTTGCGCTGCGGCGGGAGGCGGTCGGCGGTCGACAGGCGGCCTGCCACGATGTCGGAGGCGATGGCGTCTGCAATCGCTAAATAGCGCGGCTTGTCGCTCTGATCGAGGTTGGGCATCCAATCTGTCATGCCGCTCTCATGCGGCAGAGCCCCATCCATCGCAAGTCATCCCTCGTTCAATATTGACCGTATTGAATGTATATCGGGACAAGGTAACAAAACAACTCAATTCTGTGATTAGTCCGAGGTGTGGTGTCGGCCGAAGCGATATGCCGATCATAGCAGCAAAAAACATAAGCAAATCGAGCGAATCCGATGCAGAAAAATCCGATTGCCTCCGGCCGCATAGTCTCAAAATGTCTGTAATTTAAGCTTGTGATTGATTGCATAATTGACGAGCTTTGTATGGATGGAGAAGAGCAGTTTCGCTGGCTCTCATCCACAGCATAGAAAGGACGAGCCATGCCCGCCGTACAAAAGCCCGCCCATGAAAAGGGAGATTATTTCGTCGATTACGAGGAGAAGGTCTTCGAGGACGTGAAAGCCGAGCCCGGTCAAAAGGCCATGGTGACCTTCCATACGGTGGCGTTCGAAGGCTCGATCGGTTTTGTTAATTTGCTGCAAGCGACGCGGCTGCTGCGCAAGGGCTTCGAAACCTCGGTTCTGCTCTACGGCCCCGGCGTCACGCTCGGGATCCAGCGCGGCTTCCCGAAGATCGGCGATGAGGCTTTTCCGGGCCACCTGAATATGAATAACCAGCTCACGAAATTCATGGACGAGGGTGGCAAGGTCTACGCGTGCCGCTTCGCCCTCCAGGCCCTCTACGGACATGGCGAGCCCTCGCTGATCCCCGGCATTCGGCCGATCGCCCCGACTGACGTGCTCGATCTCATGCTGATCCACAACCGGGATGGCGCCTTCATGGTCCACACCTGGACCGTCTGAGGCGTCACACCGCTTAAAGGAGAATAGCCATGTCCGGAGCCCGGACGGTGCGCGTCGCCGCGGTGCAGATCGCGCCAGACCTCGACAGTCGCGATGGAACGCTTGATCGCGTTCTCGCCGCCATCGCCGAGGCTGCCGGCAAGGGGGTCGACCTGATCGTCTTCCCCGAGACGTTCGTCCCCTGGTACCCATATTTCTCCTTCGTCCACCCGCCGGTCATGACGGGCGCCGAGCACATACGCCTTTACGAGAATGGCGTGGTGGTGCCAGGGCCGGTGACCGAGGCCGTTGCTGCGGCGGCACGGCGGCACACCATGGTGGTCGCGCTCGGCGTCAACGAGCGTGACCACGGCTCCCTCTATAACGCTCAACTGATCTTCGATGCCGACGGCACCCTGAAGCTCAAGCGTCGTAAGCTGACCCCGACCTTTCACGAACGAATGATCTGGGGACAGGGGGATGGCGCTGGCCTCAAGGTGGTCGATACGGCCGTGGGCCGCGTCGGAGCACTGGCCTGCTGGGAGCATTATAACCCGCTCGCGCGCTACGCCTTGATGGCGCAGCACGAGGAAATCCACGTCGCCCAATTTCCCGGGTCGCTGGTCGGTCCCATCTTCGCCGACCAGATCGAGGTTACGATCCGCCACCACGCGTTGGAAAGCGGCTGCTTCGTTGTCAATGCCACGGGCTGGCTCACCGAAGATCAGATCGCTCGCATTTGTCCCGAGGAGAAACTGCGGAAGGCGCTGCGCGGTGGCTGCATGACGGCGATCGTCTCGCCCGAAGGCGCTCATGTGGTTCCGCCCCTGAAGCAAGGCGAGGGCTTGCTCGTGGCCGACCTCGACATGGGACTCATCGTCAAACGCAAGCGGATGATGGACTCGGTCGGCCACTACGCCCGCCCCGAACTGATGAGCCTGCTGCTCGACCAGCGGACTGCGACCCCGATGCACATGACCACCGCCCCGCAAACCTCCGCACCCGGGAACCCCGCCGATGAACGCGATGATACCGACCGAGTTGCCGACGGAGCGTCTGATCAACGAATTGCAGTCGTTCGGAGTGCGGCTAGTTGATCCCAAGGCAGGGGCCGACAGCCGCCGCGGGGGCGCCGGACCGTCGGATCACAAGGCGCTCACGATCGATGGCATGACCGTCATGGTGCCGGTGCATACGGCTCCCGCCTTCGAGAGCCCTTATGTCGCCGAGAAGCCCGGCCCTGATGGGCGCGGCCGCATCACGCGGGATGGCATCACGGTCGCAGATTTTGGCCTGCCGTCCCGTCCGCGCTTCTACGATCTGTCGACCTCGGATGGCATTCCTTACTCGAAAATTGCGGTGCTGCATGGGCGCGACGTGCTGGCGACGACCGTGCTGCAGACCTGCATCCGGTACCAGAGCCGCACCAAGACCTGCCAGTTCTGCGCTATCGGCCAATCGCTCGCGGCCGGCCGCACCATCGAGCGCAAGACGCCGGCGCAGCTGGCCGAGGTCGCCAAGGCGGCGGTCGAACTCGACGGCGTCAAACACATGGTGATGACGACGGGAACGCCGCCCGGCAACGATCGGGGCGCCGCCGTTCTGGCCGAGAGCGCCGCCGCCGTGAAGGCCGCCGTCGCCCTGCCGATCCAGGTGCAATGCGAGCCGCCGGACGACGACATCTGGTTCGAGCGCATGCGCGATGCGGGCGCTGATGCGCTCGGCATGCACCTTGAGGCCGTGACGCCGGAGGTCCGCGCCCGGATCATGCCCGGGAAAGCGCAGGTGTCGATCGCGCGATATCTCTCGGCCTTCGCGGCCGCCGTGCCTGTCTTCGGGCGGGGCCAGGTGTCGACCTATATCCTCGCCGGCCTCGGCGACACCGTCGAGGACATCCTGTCGATTAGTGAGAAGCTCGTGGCGCTCGGGGTTTACCCCTTCGTCGTGCCCTTCGTGCCGATCTCCGGGACGCCGCTCGAAAGTCATCCGGGGCCCGATGCCGCCTTTATGCACGCCATCTTGAAGCCGCTCGCCACGATGCTGGTCGCGAGCGGCATGACGTCGGCCGACGTCAAGGCTGGGTGCGGCAAATGCGGCGCCTGTTCGGCGCTGTCGACCTACGAGCGAAGGCTGACCGCATGATCTTCGATCCCGTCCGGCCCTTCGTGTCGAGCGCCTTTCACATCAAATTCGCGGCCGACGCCTGGGAGCATCGCGGTGCGGCAGCTCTGCGCCGCCAAGTCTTCTGCGCCGAGCAGGGGCTGTTCGGGACCGATGACCGCGATGCGCTCGACGAGGTCGCGATCCCGATCGTGGCGCTGTCGTCCTATACGGTCGTGCCCGATGCGGTCGTCGGCACGGTGCGGATCCATGAGGCCGAGCCTGGGACGTGGTGGGGATCGCGCCTCGCGGTTGCTGCAGACCATCGTCGGGTCGGAGCGCTCGGGGCCTCGCTCATCCGTCTCGCGGTGTCCTCCGCCCACGCCCGCGGCTGCACCAAATTCCTGGCCCATGTGCAAAGTCAGAACGCGCTGCTGTTCCAGCGGCTGCATTGGGAGATCGTCGGCGAGATCGACCTGCACGGCCTTCCGCACAAAAAGATGCGCGCCGATCTTGCCTTCTACCCGCCGTTTGCGACCCCGGAATCCGGTTTTCTCGCGCTGCCCCGGCGAGCGGCCTGATGCTGGATGGACGCGCCTTTGCCGCCATCGCGGCCACACTGACCGCGAGCCGCAGCATGGCCGGGAAGGCCGACATCGGCCGCGTCGCAGAGGCGCTCGGCCTCTCGGCTGCATCGGCCGTGCCGGTGGGCGACGATTGTGCCGCCATCCCCGACGGAGACGAGTATCTGCTGCTCGCCATCGAGGGTTTCATGAACGAGTTCGTCGCGGGCGATCCCTGGTTCGCCGGCTGGTGCGGCATCATGGTCAACTTGTCCGACATCGCCGCCATGGGCGGCCGTCCGATCGCTGTGGTGGACGCGCTCTGGGCCAAGGGCGAGGTGGAAGCCGAGCCGGTCTTGCGCGGGCTGCGTGACGCTTCGGCGTCATATGGCGTGCCGATCGTCGGCGGCCACAGCAACTTGCGGACAGATCGCGGCCAGCTTTCGGTCGCGGTCCTCGGCCGTGCCAAGCGCCTGCTGACCAGTTTCGACGCCCGGCCCGGCCAGAGCCTCATCGCCGCCATCGACCTGCGCGGCCGCTACCGCGACCCGTTTTCGAACTGGGAGGCGGCAACGGATGCGCCAGCCGCACGGTTGCGCGGCGATCTCGATCTGCTGCCGCAGATTGCTGAAGCGGGCCTTTCGCGCGCCGGCAAGGATATCAGCCAGGGCGGCCTCGTCGGCACGGCGGCGATGCTTGCCGAGTGTTCTCGGGTCGCGATCGACATCGACATCGCGGCCTGTCCTCGGCCGGAGGGTGTCGATCTGGCCCGCTGGCTGCTCAGCTTTCCGAGTTTTGGCCACATTCTGGCGGTCGACCCTCCCAATGTCGTCGCCGTCACGCAAATGTTCGCGGCACGCGGCATCGCGTCGGCGGCCGTCGGCCGCATTGCGGAGGGAAGCGCCGTGACCGTGTCGCACGCCGGCGACCGCGCCACGATCTGGGATTTCGCCAAAAGCCCGTTGATCACGGCTGCCGATCGGCAAGCGGCATGACAAGCCACCCCCTCCGCATCGCCTTGCTGGCCCATTCCACCAATCCGCGCGGCGGCGTCGTCCACGCGCTCGAAGTCGGCAACGCGTTGGCGGCGCTGGGCCATGCGGCGGTCGTCCACGCGCCGGATGCGGCTGGCCATGGCTTCTTCCGCGCGACCATCTGCGACACGGTGCCGGTCGTGGCGTCCCGTTTGATGCCGGGCGACGTTCTCGCTCTGATCGAGACGCGGGTCGCCGACTATCTCCGCCATTTTGCAGACCCAGCGCATCGCCGCTTCGATATCTTTCACGCCCAAGACGGCATTTCCGGCAATGCCCTGGCGACCCTGAAGCAACGCGGGCTTATCCATGGATTTGTCCGCACCGTCCATCATCTCGACAGCTTCGACGATCCCCGTATCGCGGCCCTCCAGCGGCGCGCCGTCGTCGAGGCGGATGCTCATGTGGTCGTCAGCCAAAAATGGCGCGAGGTGCTTGACGAGGAGTTCGGCCTCGACGCGACGGTGATCGGCAATGGCGTCGACCGGCGGCGCTATTCGCAGCACGGCCATCCCAGCGACCTCGCTTTCGGTCGAAGCCTTGGTCTGCGTCGCGGGCCGGTATTTTTGTCGATCGGCGGTATCGAGGAGCGCAAGAACACGGTGCGGCTTCTGCAAGCCTTCACTCAGGTGGTGGCTCTCCACCCCGACGCGCAACTCATCATCGCGGGTGGCAGCTCCCTGCTCGACCACGACGCCTATCAGGCCCGGTTCGCAAGTGTCTTGACGGACAGCGACCTTCCGGCGGGCGCCGTCCTGTGCATCGGCCCGGTCGCCGATGCCGACATGCCTGCGCTCTACAGAGTGGCCGACGCCCTCGTGTTTCCGTCGATCAAGGAGGGGTTCGGCCTCGTGGTCCTCGAAGCCATGGCGTCTGGCCTTCCAGTCGTCACGGCCGCCATTCGGCCCTTCACGGACTATCTCGACGCCGACGATGTCGTGTGGTGCGCGCCGGAGCAGATCAGCTCCATCGCGGATGCGATGATGGTTGTCCTCGAGCCGGCCCTCGCGGCCGCCCTCGTGCCGCGCGGCCATCGCGTCGCCGCCCGCCATGATTGGAGCCGCGCCGCCGAGGCGCTCGGCTCAGTCTATCAGACGATGGGAGCGTTCACTCATGCCTGAAATGCGGTTTCGCGTGCAATGGCCGGATGGCGCCGAGGACTCCTGCTACTCGCCTTCGCTCGTCATCAAGGAGTTCTTCACGCCCGGCGAGACCTATCCGATGGCTGATTTCCTGACGCGCAGCCGGCAGGCGCTCACCATCGCGAGCGACAGGGTGCAGGCGCGATACGGCATGCCATGTTCGCTCGCCCTCGGCCAGCTTCACCGGATCGAAGCCGCCAGCGACAAATTTTCGAAGATCTCCGACGCGCACGTCACCGTCCTCTCTTTCCATGAATAAACGGGAGATTTCCATGACAGCACCAGCGCTTCAGGCCCACTACGACGTCGTCGTGGTTGGCGGTGGTCAAGCGGGCCTCTCGGTCAGTGCCCATCTCGGCGAACGCGGCATCGGTCACGTTATTTTCGAGAAAAACCGCATTGGCCACGCCTGGCGCAGCGAGCGCTGGGACGCTTTTTGCCTAGTAACGCCAAATTGGCAATGTCAGCTGCCGTCTTTTCCCTATGCCGGTCCCGATCCAAAAGGGTTCATGCCCCGCGACGCGATCGTCGCCTATGTGGAAGATTTCGCCGCCCATATCGGAGCGCCCGTCCACCAGAATGTCGGCGTGTCGCGGGTTGGTCGCGAGGGAGGGCGCTTCACGGTCGAGACGGAAGCCGGCACGGTGACGGCCGATGCTGTGGTAATGGCCATCAGCGCCTATCACAAGCCAAACGCGCCGACGATGGCGAAGCATCTGCCTTCCGGGATCGTGCAGATCCACTCCTCCGCCTACAAGAACCCCGACGCGCTGCCGGCTGGAGCGGTGGTCGTGGTGGGCTCCGGCCAGTCGGGATGCCAGATCGCCGAGGACCTGCATCTCGCCGGGCGGCAGGTCCATCTGGTGGTCGGAAGCGCCCCCCGTTGTCCGCGCGTCTATCGCGGCCGAGATGCGGTGGAATGGCTGTCGGACCTCGGCCAATACGATATGCCGGTCGATCGCCACCCCAAGGGGGAGGCAGTTCGTCGGCAGGCCAACCATTATCTCACCGGCCGCGACGGCGGCCGCGACATCGACCTGCGCCGCTTCGCCCAGGAGGGCATGCGGCTCCATGGCCGCCTCACCGCCATCGAAGGCACGACGCTCCGTTTCGGCGACGATCTCGTCACCAACCTCGACAACGCCGATCGCGTCTACAACGGCATCTGCGCGCTGATCGACAAGCATATCGCCGACAGCGGAATCGATGCGCCCTCCGGCCAGCCCTATGCGGCGGACTGGCAGCCCGACGCGCTTTCCGATGCGCTCGATCTTGCGGGTGCCGCGGTCTCGACCGTGATCTGGGCCACCGGGTTTCGCTCGGACTGGTCGCTCGTCGACCTGCCACTCTGCGATGAAGGGGGCTATCCGCGCCACTCAAGGGGGGTCACGCCGATCGACGGCCTCTACGTCGTCGGCATGCCCTGGCTTCACACATGGGGGTCGGGACGGTTTCTGAATGTCGGGCGAGACGCGGCCTATATCGCCGCACGGATCGCGGAGAGACGGACGATCACCGCTGCCACGCGAAGCGGCGTCGATCTCGCCCGTCTCGCGAGCTGAGGTCCGACATGACGATCGCGGTCGCACTCGTTTCGGGCGAGCCACAGGGCAAGGCGGCGCCCGCCTCCTTGTCCCAATCTCTGGTCGCGCTCGGGATGCCACATCTGACTGCCTACGGGCTCTCGGAGACTTGGCTCCTGAAAGAGCTCGGGCATCGCCATTGGCAGTTGATCGCGCAGGCATCCGGCCTCCCGCGCGCGATGTTCCGCGATCGAGCTGGCGACACCGTCTATGCCGCCTTCTGCGGCGTTACCGTCCTGGACGGCCGCCTCGACACGGTGTGTGAGCATGACGATCTGCTCATTGCCTCCGACATCGCTCGTGTATCGCGTACGCAATTCGCGAGTCGCCATTCCCTGTCGTGCGGGGGGAGGGCGCTCGGCCATGTCGAGATGCTGTCGGTCTTCGTCAAGCGGGATGCGGTAGGCGAGAACCGATCGATCGTCCGCGTCGCGGTCGAGGGGCTTGCGTCGATGCCTCTCGTGCCGGATTTTTCGACCCTGACAAGCCGCGTCCCGATGCTGCGGCGGGGCGAGTGGACCGAGCATTTAGGCTTCCGCACCGATGCCGCGCCGATGAGAGAGGCCACTATGGTCCTGCCGTGCCCGTCGCAGGACTTTAACGGTGCAGGTTTGCTTTATTTCTCGTCGTTTCAGGCGGCTGTCGACCGGGTCGAATGGGAAACTTTCGGCTCGAGATATCCGGCGTTGACCACCGTGTCGCGCGAGATCGTCTATCAGGGCAATGTCAACATCGGCGAACCGATCGCCATCGCGCTTCGCGGCTTGCGTGAGACCGCGGAGCGACTCGATCACTGGTATCGTGTCACCGCTGCCTCGAGCGGTCGGGTGCTCGCCGATGTCTTTTCCAGCAGGGCGCAAGCGAACTGCATGACGTGATCGAAAGACGCTGGTAGCCAGCCCCTAAGTTCCTCGAAACACGCAGTTAGATTTGGAGATCTTCGCATAGCACGTGCATCGCATCGACGCAGGATGTCTGCGGCGATTGCCTCGGGTCTAGAGCATCTTTCGAGCTGACAGACTCGTCGGGGATTCCCAACCCAGTGGTGTGGTTCGAAGGCCAACTCGACCTCGATCCGCATCGCCTCGTGTTCATCGACGAGACCGGGGCCAGCACCAAGATGGCGCGCCTTCACGGGCGGGCACCATGCGGGCAGCGGATGCGGATGAGCGTACCGCATGGCCATTGGAAAACGACAACATTCACCGGCGCGCACTGCGGCTGACCGGCATGACCGCGCCGATGGTGCTCGACGGCCCGATGACGGGCGAGTGGTTCCTCGCCTATGTCGAGCAGGTGCTCGTGCCGACGCTCAGCCCCGGCGATGTGGTCATCATGGACAGCCTGCCCGCCCACAAAGGCGCCGCCGTCCGTGAAGCCATTGAGGCAGGCGGCGCGACGCTGCTCGTCCTCCCGCCATACTCGCCCGACTTCAATCCGATCGAAAACGCCTTCGCAACGCTCAAGGCGCTGCTCCGAAAAGCCGCCGCCCGAACCGTCGAGCAGCTCTGGACCGTCATCGGCAACAGCCTCGACGCATTCAAACCCGACGAATGCGCCAACGACTTAAGGCATGCCGGCTATGATGCCTCCTGATCGGAAAATGCTCTAGGCCCAAGCTAATTATGGAGCCCCGAAAAGGTACAATCGTTCCTACCGGTTTAACGCTTAACGTATGGTGTTGACATTGGTCATAATGGAAGACGTGTCAGTGAACAATATTGTAATGGAACACCCGACTTGGGTTGGCTCTAGCTATCAAAGCGGCATTAATGGACAAAAGGTGGCAATCGTTGGCTGGTCGCATCACGGCGATCCCGAGGAGGATCGGGGCACAGAATACTGTATAGGACAGGTCATAAACGGTCACTGGCCACTTCGGTTTTTTACACAGACAAAAACTTATTTGGATATTCTGATGGTCGCAAATTCTGGCCTCGGGTCATGTTCTTCAATTTTCTGCCGACATTGGTAGGCACCGAAATTAACAAATACGGTCACGGCACATCGCAGCAGAGGCAAGCTGGCCAACAACGTTTCTTACGGTTGCCAGGCGAACAGCGCCCAGACAAAGTTATCGTCTTCACGAGTCGGCGTTGGGCCTTCCCGACAATCCCAAATCCCGAACGACTTGATGAGAGCTTCCCGCAGTTCCTTAGGTGCAAGTATGATATAGAAGGAGCTCTGTATCCAACGTTCTTTCTGCGCCACCCTCAGGGAGCCAGAAACGATGAAATGTGCGCGGCCATCAAACATGTTTTATCATTGCTGCCGTGATCGACAACATAGTATTATCTCAGTTTGATCCTTCTCCCTGCAAGAAATTGTTTATTGCAAGTATACGCTGAGCTACGTCGGCTGCACCCAGGGCGGCGTAGAGCATTGATGGACAATGAGGCACCGGTTGTATCCTTTGACGAGAAGAGCCGGACCCAGCTTCCAAGGACCGCAGTCAATAGCGTCCAAATTGATGACGAAGCGCACGACAACCGCAACAGCATTGCGAGGCCGTTCGCCTGGCTCAGCTTGCTGGAATTCAGCTCGCGGGTCGCTTACCGATGCGCCGCGGTCATGAGATCATCCGTCCATCTCGAGTCGTCGTAACGATCCACGCTGGCCGGCGGCCCGAATGGTTCCTTTTGGCGGCTAGACCAAATGCATCTGCGCCAGTCAGTTTGGATCGGATGGCGGATTGGGTTTGCGAAAGTCAAAACTTTTGCATGGCTCGATGCAAGTAACTAAAACAGTTACTTAGCTTATGCAGAAGTCTTGCTAAGTCGGCCGTCACTGTAATTTCGGTGTATGACGGTGATCGGTTACGCGCGCGTGAGCACTGATGGGCAGACGGTTGAAGCCCAAAAGCAAGCTCTCCAAAGCGCTGGGGCCGACCGCGTCTTTGCCGAGACGGCCAGTGGTGCCAAGACGGATCGGAAGGAGCTCGGTCGCGCGCTCAGGGGATTGCGGGAGGGAGACACGCTGCTGATCACCCGGCTTGATCGACTCGCGCGCTCGACTCGAGACCTGCTCAACATCCTCGATACCGTGGTGCGCGCGAACGCTGGGTTCCGATCGCTGAGCGACACCTGGGCCGATACCACCACCGCCCATGGCCGTCTGATGCTCACTATCCTCGGTGGTTTGGCAGAGTTCGAACGAGAATTGATCCGCGCCCGGACCGGAGAAGGGCGTCAGCGAGCAAAGGCCCGCGGCGTCCATATGGGGAGGCCATCCAAGCTAACAAAGCATCAACGCGAGGAGGCGCTTGAGGCTTTGAGCATGGGTGAAGCCACACAAGCCGATTTGGCACGTCGATTCAACGTCGATCAAGCGACGATCTCGCGTATGGTTCGGAGAGGCGCGGTGCCTGCGGGCTGACACGGGCGAATTGAGGCTGATGGCTGACGGCCCCTGAACTGGTCTAATTGCACGTCAGGTGCTTTCCTTGCCGCGTCCAGTATGCGCCAGCATCGGTCGTAAGAAGCCAGCCCAGATTGCGCCCATCGCCGTCGTTAGATGCCGGGAGTGACTGCCGTGACAGCGGTCGTTCGAAAGCATTGACCGATCCCCGACTGGACCGGCTACTTTCAGCTGTTCACCCTCCCCAGAAGCACCTTGAGCACAGGAAGACGGGTTGTCGGCCCGGTAGTCGATGGGAAGGTCCATTGTCGGCGGTTAACACTTGAAGGGCCGGCTGACCAAAGACAGCTGGCGTCCGCCCTGATTGACCTCACATCTGCGTTTACAGCACGCGCGCTCGACGACGGGGCTGCAGCGCTACCGGCTCCGGCCGGAAGCCCAGCATCTTGCACCGATCGATCATAATCCGGCCTTGGGTGCCGATCTCGCGTTGCGAGCTGCTACGTCAACATGTCGAGCAGCACGGCGTTGAAGCTATCCGGCTGCTCCTGCTGCGTCCAATGGCCGGCGCCCTCGATGAGCTGGACGCCCTTCATCCGCGTGCAGGTCTTGGTACGCATGCGCTCGAGCGCGCCGGGCTTGCGATAGGTGCCCCAATCCGCCGTGCCGGAGATGAAGCCGGCGGGGACGTCGATGGTCCGGCCCGCAAACAACTCGATCTCGGTCCGGCCGATGTCGCCCGTGTGGCAGCGGAACCAGTTCAGGCCGCCCTGAAAGCCGGTTCGGGCATAGGTGTGTGCGTAGACCTCGAGATCGGCCTTTGAAAGCCAAAGGTTCGCAGCAATGGCCGCGGGCGATGGCATGTCGGGTGCCACGGTCGCGGCCATTCCGACACCGCGGTCCATAATGTAGTAGGTCGGCAGCGTCGCGAGCTCGGCCGCCGATCCGGTCGACAAGGGATGCGGGTGGTTGCCCGCATAGTCGGCGCTTTTCACATGGTAGTAGGCGCGCAGGAAGGCGTGCAGCCCCGGTGGGGCGTGCAGCATGTCGGCATTTGCCTCCGGGGACGCGAAGAACGCCATGCTGTCTCGGCGTGGCGGCGACAAGGCCGCGAGCTGCGCATCGAGGGATACAGGAGTTGGCGGGCGCGGCGCGTCGGCGGTGTCGAAGGGGATCGTCGGCGGCCCGTCGAATGGAAAGCTGATCATGACGAGCGAGCGAAACACGTCGGGGCGCACCAGGGTGCAATAGGCGGCGATCATAGAGCCGAAGTCGTGGCCAACCACGGCTGCGACGGAACTGAGGCCGAGGGCCGAAACGATGCCAAGCGCATCACGGGCGTAGGCGTGGGTGCGAAAGGAGGCGGTATCCGCCTCGTTCCAGCCCGTGGTGCCGCCGTAGCCGCGCTGGTCGGGCGCGATGACGTGGTAGCCTGCAAGAGCGAGCGGGCCCATCACCTTGCGCCAGCTGTAGGCCATTTCGGGGAAGCCGTGCAGCAGCAGCACCGCGGGGCGGCCCGGCGTTTCGTATCCGGCCTCGAGGATGCGCACCGATAGCCCGTTGACGCCGACGAGCCTGCGCTCGCGGACGCCCGGTATGGGAGGGAGGGAACTGACGGTGTCGCGGGACATGGGCGAAGTTCCTGTCTGCGCAGTCGCAGGACCGGCCCTCATCAGGAAGGACAGGCCTAGCCCGCCTCGCAGGATGTCACGCCGGGAGACGCCCTCGCGGGGCGAGGGTGGCGTCATGAACGTGACTGCGGCCGGCGGTGGACGGCCAGCGGGCCGAAGGCCTGTGTCACGGGCATCAGCTCGACGGTGTTGATGTTGACGCGGGCGGGCCGCTCCGTCACCCATGTGACAGTCTCGGCGATGTCCTCCGGCGTCAGCGCAACGGTGCCCTCGTAGAGCTGGCCGGCGCGCGCGTTGTCGCCCCGGAAGCGGACGTTTGAGAATTCCGTACCGCCGACGAGCCCAGGGTCGATGTCCGTCACGCGCACCTGCGTTCCCAAAAGGTCCGCCCGCAGATTGAGCGAGAACTGGCGCACGAAGGCCTTGCTGGCGCCATAAACGTTGCTGCCCGGGTAGGGATAGGTCGCAGCCACCGATCCCATGTTCACGATGTGGCCGCTGTCGCGCGCGACCATCCCGGGCAGCACGGCGCGAGTGACGAACATCAATCCCTTAATGTTGGTATCGACCATCGCCTCCCAGGCATCCAGATCGGCGGATGGTGCGGGCTCGAGGCCGAGCGCCAGGCCGGCGTTGTTGACCAAGACGTCGACGGCGGCGAACGAGGCGGGCAGCGCGGCAATGGCCGCCTCGACGGCGGCGCGGTCCCGCACGTCGAGCTCTAGGGGGTGGACGCGGTCGGGATCCAGCTCGGCTGCCAGCTCCTCAAGCCGCGCCTTCCGGCGCCCGGCGGCCACGATCCTGTGACCGGCTGCCGCGAAGCGCTTCGCGATCGCAAGGCCGAAGCCGGCGGTTGCACCGGTCACGAGTACGATCATGGCTATTCTTCCTTCGTCATTAGCGTGATCTCGGTGGAAAGCCGCCGGATCCGCGCACCGCGTGTCAGGGCTTGTCGATAAGGTAGGAGGCGAGACCGCGGCCGAAACTCCAGTCCTCTCCGTCCCGCCCGTTCGGCGAGAGCACGATGATCACGTCCTCCGGACGCAGGCCGGGCGCCTCCGTCAGATTGTCCGCGATCGCCTTGTAGAGCGCCTTCTTCTGCGACGTGTCTCGCCAGTTGCTGGCAACGATGTGGATGATCACGAGATCGTCGGTGCGGTGGATGTCGAGGTAGTCGGGGTCGTAGATGAAGTCCTCGCGCTCAAACTGGTGCACCAGCTGGAACTTGTCGGTTGCCGGAGCGCGGAAGGCTTCGATGAGACCGCGCTGGATGCCATCAGAAATGGCTGCGATATGGGCACGCGACTTACCCTTGATCAGCGAAATCGTGACGAGCGGCATGGGCGGCTCCTATGAGTTTGGTTGGCTTTTCGAGCCGTGGTGAGAAAGGCGACCACCGCTTGACGACCTGGTTCTAGATCGACAAAATCGTTTCAACAATCAGGAATAAACAAACTCATATTTCGGTTTTTTGGGACGATGCAGCGTTACACCAACCTGGACATGGATACCCTGCGGACCTTCGTGACGGGGTTCGAGCTCGGCAGCTTTGTGCGCGCCGCCGAGCGGCTTGGGCGCTCGCCATCCGCCATCAGCACGCAGCTGAAGAAGCTGGAAGCCCAGGTCGGGCAGTCCCTCGTCGCCAAAGCAGGCCGGGGCCTCGCGCTCACGGCGGCCGGCGAAAGCCTCCTCGGCTACGCCAAGCGCCTGCTCGATCTCAACGACGAGGCGGTGGAGCGCCTGCGCGGCGCCAATGTCGAGGGCTGGGCGCGTCTCGGACTGCCGCAGGACTTCGCCGAGGCGTGGCTGCCCGCTGTGCTGACCCGCTTCGCGCGGGCGCATCCGAAGGTGCGGATCGAGGTCCAGGTCGACCGGACGGTTCCCCTCATCGAAAAAACTCTGAAGGGCGAACTCGACCTCACTCTTGCCTGGGACGATGGGGCTAGGGCGCCCTATGCCGAGCACGTCGCCGACGTCCCGATCCACTGGATCGGACGGCCCGACTGGCCCGGCGTCGCGAGCCTCGGCGGCGAACCGCTCCCGTTCGTGGCCTTCCAGCCACCCTGCACGTTCCGGTCGGCAGCCGTCGCGGCTCTCAATAGTGTCGGGATGCCTTGGCGCGTGGTGTTCACCAGCCCGAGCCTCGCCGGCCTTCTGGCTGCAGCGGAAGGCGGGCTCGGCATCACGGCCCGGACGAGCTTAGCCATGCCGAAAGCCTTTAGCGTGCTTGATCCTGCGGCGAGCGGGCTCCCGGCCCTGCCGGACGCTCCGCTGTCTCTCCATGTCGCGGAAGCCGAACCCCCGCCCGCGGTCGCACGGCTGAAGGAAATCCTGCTCGAGACGCTCGCGATGCAGATCAGCGAGGGGCGGGTCGGACCGGCTCGCGCTCTCGCCCAAGGCGCATCGTCCGCAAGGGTGCCGCATGAAGAAGCCTAATCCTTTGCGGCTGCTTGATGTGGCTCGGCCTCGCCGAAGTCGAGCACCGCTTCGACGACGCCCCAACCGACGACCAACTGCCTGCCCCATACAGGAAGAGCAGGCGCCGGCCTTCGCCGGCACCCAGCGCGAGCGCCCAGAGCGCCGTCGAGCGCGCCCAAACCTGTCCGGGCGCGGGGCTGGATGCCCTGAGCCAGCCCATAGGCCTCGGCTGCGAACGCGTCAAAAGACAGCGACATGTCGAGCTGTGCTTTTCGACATCGGCGCGAAAGGTCGTGACCGGTCCCGCCGCATTGGTCCGTTTACTTCCTGGAGCTTCGCATGCCGCCCGTTTTGGCCGCCAACGGAACGCCGAATGCTCCTGACGACCTTGGCCGGCACAAGGTGGTTGGCTTTGTCTCCTCGCGGATAAGCCAAACCGCTACCATTGGAGTTCACGCGTGGTGGCGAGGTTTTTGAGGTCATCATCCCTGCGCGAGTCCTGGTCAGCAGCATGGATGCGGGCGCCGTGGCGGTACGGCTCAAACTGGGGCTCTAGCAGGCGCCGCGTTATCGCTTAGCCGATGATCTTGCGTCCGGCACGCTGGTGGAAGTGCTTGCCGACTTCCCGCCGCCGCCTGTGTCGATGCTGCGGGTCTTCGTCGATTGGCTGGTCACAACGCTTGAACCGTATTTCCTCTAGTGCTCTTGCACCGATGCGGTTGTAGCGCTTGAACTGTTTCGGCATACGCCCGTCACAATACTGCAGCTTTGATGACTTCGGGCGTGTGTGAGAGGAGGCCGTCTCCGACCCTTTGTCCGGCCCGATCAGGCGTCCCGTCGCGATCTTGCAGGTAAGGCTGCGGCGATGTGGTCGATGAAGGCGCGCAGCTTGGGTGCCGGCGCCCGGCCGCCGTTGAACAAGAGTAGCAGCGGCCGGAAGGGGGCGTCGTAGCCGGTTAGCACCGGCAGCAGCCTCCCGGCATCGAGGTGCTCGCGGAGCACCGCCTCGGGCTGCAACACGATGCCGCCGCCTGCCGCCGCGATCTGCGCCAACACGCGCCCGTCGTTGACCTGGAGGTGGCTCTGGATGCGGATTGGGTGCGGCACTCCGCCCTTGCTGAAGACCCAATTGAGGTAGGGCAGCCCGGAGGCGTTGGTGAAGCCCAGGCAGGTGTGGCTGATGAGGTCGGCGGGTGTCTCCGGCGTGCCCCTCGAGGCGAGATAGGACGGCGCGGCGCAGGCGAGTTGCTTATGAGGGCTGAGTTCGCGCGCGACGAGCGACGTGTTGGCGATCGGTCCGAGCCGCAGCACGGCGTCATACCCTTCGTCCACGAGGTCGACGAAGCGGTCCGTTAGGTTGAGTTCGACCGTGATGGCGGGATGGCGGGCCATAAAGCCGGTCAAAATAGGCGCGAGCCGGCAGGCGCCGAAGCCTACAGGCGCGCTGATCCGCAGCCGCCCTTGCGGCGTCGCGCCGATCGCCTCCATCACCAATTCCGCGCTTTCGACCTCCACGAGCACGGCACGGCAACGGTCGTAGAACAGGCGCCCGGCCTCGGTCAGGCTCTGTCGCCGCGTGGAACGCTGCAACAGCGTGGCGCCGAGTCGGTCTTCGAGCGCGCGGACATGCTTGCCCACCATCTGCGCGGTCATGCCGAGCCCCTTGCCGGTGGCTGCGAATGATCCCGTGTCGGCTGCGCGGATGAATACCGCCATGCTGGTCAGCCGATCAATCATCCGAAACTCCTGGTTTCTACTGCAGGTTTCACACGAGGTCTTACCATCCGAATAGTGTCGAATATCTTGATCTACGATAAACACACAGAGAAAGGCTGACATCATGGCTTCCGAACTGCGGATTGGGATCATCGGCGCGAATGCGAGCGGCGGCTGGGCAGGCGAGGCCCACGTTCCCGCCGTCAAATCAGTCGGGGGCATGACCCTGGCGGCTGTGGCGACCAACAGCCAGAAGACCGCCGACGAAGCGGCGCACGCCTATGGTGTCGATAAGGCCTACGGCAATGGGCTGGCGCTTATCGCCGATCCGGGCATCGACGTGGTCACCGTGGCAACGCGTGTGCCCGACCATCGCGATCTTATCCTCGCCGCAGTCGCCGCCGGCAAGCATGTCTACAGCGAATGGCCGCTCGGGCGCGGCACCGCGGAAGCCTCCGAGATCGCAAAGGCGGCGGAGGCGGCGGGCGTCAGGAACGCCATCGGACTGCAGCTCCGCGGCAGCCCTGCCGTAGCCCAGGCGCGGGAGATGATCGCGTCCGGCGCGCTTGGCCGCATCTTCAGCCTCAGCGCGCTCTCGACCACGATGGGTTTCGGGCCGGACGTCCCGCCACAGTTCGCCTATCTGGAGGACCCCGCCGCCTTCGCCAACATGGTCACCATCCAAGGGGCGCACACGCTCGACCTGCTGCTAGCGCTCGGGGGCGGCATCGAAAGCGTCTCCGCCCTCGCCTCCCGCCAGTTCCCGGTGATTGAGGTTGGTGAGCCACGGGAGACGCGGCAGCGCGTCACCTTCGACCATCTGCTCGCGCATGGTCGGTTCGCCGCGAATGTGCCGTTCACCATGGAGGTGGCCGGCGGCCGCACGAAGGCGACGCCTTTTTACCTCGACATCGTCGGCGAGAAGGGCATCCTGCGCCTCGACGGTGGCGCGCCGCGCGGGCTCCAGGCCGGCCGCGTCGGCCTGCTGCGCGATGGCGAGCGGCTGCAAGTCGACGAGGGCGAGCGCAGGGGTCTATCAGATGGCGCCCTGAACGTCGCCGGTGTTTATGCGGCGCTCCGCGACGACATCGTGATGGGATCGTCGAGCGTGACAAGCTTCGCTCATGCGGTCCGCCTGACCCGGCTCATCGAGGATGCGTTGGCGTCGCCGAATGGCGATCTCCAACGGGTCCACGAAGGCTAGGCGCAACCTTCGCGCGCGACGGTTCGTCGACCAGCGTTTGCATCAGCAAGAATCTGCAGCGAGGTTCCTGGCGCTGCTCGACCGGATGAGGGCGGGATCGGCGGCTTACTCGACAGCAGCGCGGACGTCGGCGGGCGACTGACCGAGCCGATCGGATCGTCAACCGAGTTGAGAGCGCTCGCGGAGGTGTTTTCGTGCCCGAGGAGCCGACGTGATCAGGTAAACTACCGGGCCGCCAAGCCGATCGGCGACAAGCGCGGCGTGGTCGTGAGCGGGAACTATGATCGAGCCTCCGCCGTAAACCAATGGACAAGACCTTCGGCCCGAACGCGGACACGACGCGGACCGATGATCGAGGCGGCCTTGGTGCGACGACAACGCGAGCCGGCTTTCGCCAACGGCGATGGTCAGCGCGCCTTTTTGGGTTGTGGAACCGAAAAAAGGCGACCAAGGCTCCGTCGAGGCCGAACAGCAAGGATGAGAACCATGACCAAGAAAAATGCGCTCGTCGTCGGCGTGACCGGAATTTCCGGAAGCAACGTCGCCGACCTCCTGGTTGCCGAAGGCTGGACTGTCCACGGTCTGGCACGGCGTCCCCCGCAAGATCGGCCCGGCATCCATCCGGTCACGGCCGATCTTCTCGATCCAGCGAGCGTTGCAAAAGCCGTCACGGGCCTCGATATCGGCCATGTCTTCTTCTGCACCTGGGCACGCCAGGAGACGGAAGACGAGAATTGCCGGGTCAATGGCGCGATGCTGCAGAACCTGCTCGATGCTGTCACGAAAACCTCCAGCATCGAACATGTCGCGCTTGTGACCGGTCTGAAGCACTACCTCGGCCCGTTCGAATCCTATGGCAAAGTGAAACCCGATACCCCGTTCCGGGAAGATCAGGCTCGCCTCCCCTACCAAAACTTCTACTACGACCAGGAAGACATCCTTTTCGCAGCGGCCGCGAGGTCGAACTTTGCCTGGTCGGTGCATCGTCCCCACACACTCATCGGCTGGGCGCTGGGCAATGCGATGAACATGGGCGTGACCCTGGCGGTCTATGCGGCCATCTGCAAGGAAACCGGGCGCGACTTCCTGTTTCCCGGCACGCCGCAGCAGCACGAGGCTGTGACGGACGTGACCGATGCCCGGATCCTGGCGCGACAGTTGCTGTGGGCCTCAACCACGCCCTCGGCCTACAATCAGGCGTTTAACATCGTCAATGGCGATGTTTTCCGCTGGCGTCGGCTGTGGGGAACGATCGCGGCCTATCTCGGCGTATCGGTCGCGCCCTATCCGGGTCACCCGACGCCGCTCGCAGAGCAGATGGCTGGCGAGGACGCGACCTGGGACCGGATCGTCGAGAAACATGGCTTGCGACCGTATCGTCTCAAGACCCTTGCCTCGTGGTGGCATACCGATGCCGATCTCGGCCGCGAGCTCGAGACCTTCACGGACATGACGAAGAGCCGGGAGTTCGGGTTCATGGATCTGCAAGTGACCGAGCGGTCGTTTACGGAGCTTTTCGATCGCCTTCGCGCCGAGAAGATCATCCCGCCGCGCGAGGATTGAGCACAAAAACCCGCGCCGGTGGGTGAAGGTCGAACCTTTGGCGCGGACCCGACGAGGTCATGTGAACGCTGGTGCCCGCTCGAGCGCCTTCACCTTCGGGACAATGAGCTCCAGAGGGTCAGCAGCAGTGTCGTCGGAACGCGCGGGATCTGCGGCTGATCAGGCCACCTTGGTCACCCCATCGACATAGTCGGCTTCGGTCTTAGCCCTGATCTCGTCTGGTGTGACACCGGGGGCACATTCGATCAGCGTGGCACCACCCTGCCGCTTGTCGATCGCAAACACCGCAAGATCGGTGATGACGACATCCACGACGCCTGCGCCGGTCAAGGGCAGCGAGCAGGCGTGCAGAAACTTCGGCCCGCCCGCTTTGTCTGTATGTTCCATCACCACGACGACGCGTTTGACGCCCGCCACAAGATCCATGGCGCCGCCCATGCCCTTGATCATCTTGCCCGGGATCGTCCAATTGGCGAGATCGCCCCTCTCGCCCACCTGCATGGCGCCGAGGATCGCAAGATCGATATGGCCACCGCGGATCATCGCGAAACTATCGGCCGACGAAAAGAAACTCGAGGTCGGCAAGGCCGTCACGGTCTGTTTGCCAGCGTTGATGAGGTCGGCATCGACTTCGTCGTCATAGGGGAACGGCCCAATGCCAAGCATGCCGTTTTCGCTCTGCAGCGTCACGGTCAGACCGTCGGGAACGTAATTGGCCACCAATGTCGGAATGCCGATGCCGAGATTGACGTAATAACCGTCCTGCAATTCCTGCGCGGCCCGTGCGGCCATCTGTTCGCGTGTCCAGGCCATCAGTTGTTCTCCCCGGAAGCCATCGCCGCGGGGCGGACCCGCACCGTGCGCTGCTCGATCTTCTTCTCGTAACCAGGACCCTGGATGATGCGGTCCACGTAGATGCCGGGCGTGTGGATGCCGTCCGGATCGAGCGTGCCGGGTTCGACGATCTCCTCCACTTCGGCGATTGTCACCTTGGCGGCCGTCGCCATGTTGGGATTGAAGTTCCGCGCCGTCTTGCGATAGACGAGGTTGCCCTCGCGATCGCCTTTCCAGGCTTTGACGATCGCGACATCGGCCTTCAGCCAGGTCTCGCGGACGTAGGTCTCACCATCGAACACCTCGGTCGGCTTACCCTCGGCCACCACGGTCCCGACCCCGGTTTTGGTGTAGAAGGCCGGGATCCCCGCGCCGCCGGCGCGGATGCGCTCGGCCAGCGTGCCCTGCGGGTTCAGCTCGAGCTCCAGCTTGCCCGACAGATAGAGGTCGGCGAATAGCTTGTTCTCGCCGACGTAGGACGAGATCATCTTGTCGATCTGGCCAGCGTTCAGCAACACCCAAAGACCAAAGCCGTCGGCTCCGCAATTGTTCGAGATGACGGTCAGGTGCTTGACGCCCGTGTCCTTCAGGGCCGGGATCAAATGCTCCGGATTACCCGAGAGGCCAAAGCCGCCCGACATGATCGTCATTCCGTCAAACACGACTCCCTCGAGCGCCGATCGCGCATCCGGGTAGACTTTGTTCCGCGACATCCCTGGCCCTCTCGTTTCGCGCCCAACTTAGACGATCGGCGCACCGGGTACAGCGCCCGGCACCATCGATGCGCATGTGAAATCCGAATTGATCGGCCGTTATGATCGGCCACGTGTCAGACGGCCTCAAGCGCGATGGCGATGCCCTGCCCGACGCCGATACACATGGTGGCCAAGGCCCGCCGACCGCCCATGGCGCGAAGCTGAAGAGCCGCGGTTCCGGTGATGCGCGCCCCCGAGGCACCGAGCGGGTGCCCGATCGCGATGCCGCCGCCATTCGGGTTAACGTGCGGCGCGTCGTCGGCCAACCCCAGCTCGCGCAGCACGGCGAGCGCTTGGCTGGCAAAGGCCTCGTTGAGCTCGATCGTGTCGAACGCGCCGATCGAAAGACCAAGCCGGGCCATGAGCTTTCGCGTCGCCGGCACGGGACCGATCCCCATGATGCGTGGCGGCACACCGGCCGTCGCGGCGCCGAGAATACGGTCAATGGGGCAAAGCCCGAACCGCTCGACCGCGGCCCCGGATGCGATCAAAAACGCCGCGGCACCATCGTTGACGCCGGACGCATTGCCGGCCGTCACCGTGCCGCCTACGCGAAACGGCGTCGACAGCTTGGCCAGCGCCTCGATGGTGGTTCCGGCGCGGGGATGCTCGTCTTTGTCCACGCTGATCGGGTCGCCCTTGCGCCGCAGAACCGCCACAGGTGTGATCTCCTGCCCGAGCCGGCCGCTCGCTTGGGCCGCCACTGCGCGTTGCTGGCTGCGAAGCGCGAAGGCGTCTTGGTCCTGGCGCGAGATGTCGAAGTCGGCGGCGACGTTCTCGCCAGTCTCCGGCATCGAATCGACGCCATACAGGTCCCGCATGCGCGCATTGACGAAACGCCATCCGATCGTCGTATCGTGGATCTCGGCCTGTCGCGAGAAAGCGGTTTCGGCTTTCGGCATGACGAACGGCGCCCGCGACATGCTCTCGACGCCGCCGGCGACGATCAGATCGGCCTCGCCGCTCTTGATCTGCCGCGCCGCGATCGCGATGGCGTCCATCCCGGAGCCGCAGAGGCGATTGACGGTTGTGCCGGGAACCGACACCGGCAAGCCTGCCAGCAGAGCCGCCATACGGGCGACGTTGCGGTTGTCCTCACCAGCCTGGTTGGCACAACCGAGCATGACCTCGTCGATCGCCTCGAGATCGAGCGCCGGATGACGGGCCATCAGCGCCGCGATGACGGTCGCGGCCAGATCGTCCGGCCGCACTGAGGCGAGCGTCCCACCGAAACGGCCGATCGGCGTCCGGATGTAATCGACGATGAAGGCGTCTGTCATGCTGTCGTCCCTCGGCGCGATAGCGAGTCAGGCCGGCATACAACGTCCGAGGCTCGGCGCAACCATCGCCGCATTCAGCTCATCGATGCGGCGGCTCACCCCCATGAACCGTGAGCGATCCCTCCTGCAACACCATCGTCAAGCGCGTGAAAGAGCACCGGTTAAAATGCGCTGGATTTCGGGCCGGCAGGATCCGCAATTGGTCCCCGCCTTCAGGGCGGCGCCAACCTCCGCGACCGTGGTGCAACCCCCGACCGTGATGGCGGTCCGGATCTGGTTGCTCCCGACCTGAAAACACGAGCAGATCGTGTCACCGCGATCAATCCGGCCCGCGCCGGGACGGCCGGCCAGGAGGCGGAACGCTTCGGCTTCGCTCACGGCATCCGTCAGCGCGCTTGCCACGAAGGCGCGAGCCACGGCAACGGGCCGAGGCGCGACGAACAGGACCGCGTCGAGGCGGCCCGCGCGAAGAACGGCCATGCGATAGTGGCCGCTTCGCGGGTCGTCATAGGTGATCAGGCGTGCTTCCGCCTCGGTCGCTCCGAGCAGAACCGCCGCGACGGTCGGCCAGTCAGCGATGGCTTCCAGCCCGGCGAGTTCCGTCTGCCACCCTTCGGCGACGCGAGCCGAGACCCAATAATCTTGTCCAGCACCATTCAGTTTTTGCCGGGTCACCGCAAAACCATACCAGCGGGCCGGAAAAGGTCTGACCCGCGCCAGCGCCATCTTGGAGGCCGGCTGCCCCGAGACCGGATCGGTGTGGCCGGATATCAGCGCATCCACCCGTGCGGCACTGGCAAATTGATCGGTCCAGTGCATGGGCACGAAAACCGAACCTCGCTTCTGGTCGTCGGAAATTTGGGCCCTTCCGACCATGCGTCCGCTCGCACTCTCGCAGAGCGCGAGGTCGCCATGCAGGATGCCGGCCTCGCGAGCATCGTCGGGGTGAAGCGTAACGGCCGGCTCCGGCAGATGAGCGGAGAGACGCGGTGATTTTCCCGTGCGCGTCATCGTATGCCATTGGTCGCGGATCCGCCCCGTGTTGAGCGTCAGCGGATAGGCCGGATTGACGGCACGCGGCTTCGGAGCGTGGGTCGGGACGAAGCGGGCGCGACGGTCCGGCGTGAAGAATCGGCCGTCTGCGAAGAAGCGGCGTGTCCCCAATGTCTCGCCGGCTCGGATGGGCCAGTAGACGGGCGCCATCCGCTCGTAATCGTCGCGATCGAGGTCGGCGAGGCCGCCGATATCGAAGTCGCGCGTCCCCGCGTTGCCGACGGTCGAGAGCGAAGCATGCTCCTTGAAGATTTCGGCGGCATCGGCAAAACCGAACTCCGCCTGAAAGCCCATCCGGCTTGCCACCTGATCGACGATCCACCAATCGGGCTTGGCGTCACCCGGTGGGGCCATGAACGGCCGTTGCCGGGTGATGCACCGCTCGGAATTCGTCACCGTTCCGTCTTTTTCACCCCAGGCCGCCGCAGGCAGCAGCACATGCGCCAGACGCGTCGTGTCGGTGTCCCGGATGACGTCGGAACAGACCACGAAAGGACAACAGGCGAGCGCGTCGCGCACGCCATCCGCCTCCGGCATCGAGTCGACCGGATTGGTGGCGATGATCCAGAGCGCCTTGACACGCCCGTCCCCGACGGCACGAAACAGATCGACGGCTTTGAGGCCGCCCCGCGTCGCCATGCGCGGCGCGTTCCAGAATCCGCGAACGAGATCGCGATGGGCGGGATCGTCGATGTCGAGATGAGCCGCAAGCTGGTTGGCGAGACCGCCGACTTCGCGGCCGCCCATGGCGTTCGGCTGGCCGGTAATCGAAAACGGTCCCATGCCGGGCCGGCCGATGCGGCCGGTCATCAGGTGGCAGTTGATGATCGCATTGACCTTGTCGGTGCCGCAGACCGACTGATTGACGCCCTGCGAGAAGACGGTGACGACGCGCTCGGTCGCGGCGAACAGATCGTAGAAGGTCGCGATATCGGCCGACGCAAGCCCGGTGGCGCGCGCCACGGCGGCCGCGTCGAGACCCGTGGTCGCAGCGAGCGCCTCCGCGAGGCCGGTCGTATGCGCCTCGACGTAATCGCTGTCGGCCGCCGCCCCGGCGAGATGGCGCAGAAGACCGTTGAAGAGCGCGACATCGCCATCGGCCTCGATCGGCAGGTGCAGGTCGGCCTGCTCGGCCGTCGGCGTGCGGCGCGGATCGATCACGACCAATCGCATGCCTCGCATCTCGCGCGCCGCCATCATCCGCTGAAAAAGGACCGGGTGGCACCACGCGAAATTGGAGCCGACCAGGACCACGAGATCCGCCTCTTCCAGATCCGCATAGGTTCCCGGCACCGTGTCGGCCCCGAAAGCGCGCTTATGGCCCGCCACCGAGGACGCCATGCAAAGCCGGGAATTGGTGTCGATATTGCCGGAGCCGATGAACCCTTTCATCAGCTTGTTGGCGACGTAATAATCCTCGGTCAACAATTGCCCGGACACGTAGAACGCCACCGCGTCCGGGCCGTGGTCGGCAATGGTCTGCGAGAAGCGGCGTGCGACGTGGTCGAGCGCCACATCCCACGTGGCTCGTTCGCCTTGCACCTCTGGGTGGAGAAGCCGGTCGTCGAGCGACAGAGTCTCGGCCAAGGCCGAGCCTTTGGAGCAGAGCCGTCCTGCATTGGCCGGGTGGTCTGGATCGCCCCTGACGGAGACGGCGCCAGTCCCGGCCACATCGGCCAGCACCCCGCAGCCGACGCCGCAATAGGGGCAGGTCGTCTTGACGGTACGGACATTGGGGGACGGTCGAGCTTCGGCACGTCGAGACGGATCGACGACGGCGTTCGCGTTCGATAATCCGCGACCCACCTCGACATCGGTCCGACGCTCCAGGGACGCTGGGCTGTCCATCATGCCACACGACGCGCGGCGGCCCCAAGGGCCTCAGACGTCGCCGCCGCCATGATCACGGCGGCCGGCATCGTGGCTGCGGCTTCACCGGCCGGAACCGACGCGATCGCGCCCGGGTCGGCGAAGCCTTGACCGAAGATCAGCCCGTCTCGCAACAGCGTCACGTCGGCGCGGCTTTGGACAAGATCGAAGAACCAGGCGCCGTCCTCCGTGTCGCCGTAGAGCACAGCCCCGAGCAATCGTCCGTCGCGCAGCACCAGACGGCGGTAGATCTGCCGGGCCGGATCGCGAAGCACGATCTCGTCGCGATCCTCGCCGGTTGCAAAATCGCCAGCCGAGAACAGGCTGATACCCGTGACCTTCAGCTTCGTCGCGGTGACCGATCCCCCATAGACCGCATGAGTGTCGCCGATGAGCCGCGCCGCCACGACGCTTGCCATCTCGTAAAGCGGCGCGACGAGCCCGTAGCATTGGCCGCGATGCTCCACGCATTCGCCGACCGCCAAGATCGACGGATCGCTGGTCTGCAAGCCGTCGTCGACCACCACGCCGCGTTTCACATCAAGGCCAGCGTCTTTGGCCAGCATCGCGTTTGGACGGATTCCGACCGCCATGACGAGCAGATCGGCCGGGATTTCGCTGCCGTCGGCGAAGCGGACGCCCTCGACCCGCTCGGTGCCGAGAATCGCAGTGGTGCTGGCGTAGCACCGCACCGCGATGCCGCGTGCCTCGAGGGTCCGTTGCAGCATGAGCCCCGCCTCGGGATCGAGCTGTCGATCCATCAAGGTCGGCATGAGATGAACGACCGTGACCTCCATGCCCCGCATGGCGAGGCCTGCCGCAGCCTCGAGGCCCAGAAGGCCCCCACCGATCACCACGGCCTTGCCGCCGCGCCGCGCCGCTTCCTGCATGGCCAGGACGTCGTCGAGGTCGCGATAGACGCGCACGCCCGGCAGCGTCGCGCCGGGAATCGGCACGATGAAGGGTGAGGACCCCGTCGCGATCAACAGTTTGTCGTAAGGCACGACGAGACCGTCGCGCGTCGTTACGGTTTTGTGGTCACGATCGATCGCGACGATCGTGCTGCCGCGATGAAGCGTCACGCCGTGTCGATCGTACCAAGCCTCGTCATGGATCAGGATGTCGTCATAAGCCGCCTCCCCCGACAGGACGGGCGACAGCATGATCCGGTTATAGTTGACGCGCGGTTCGGAACCGAAGACCGTCACGTCGTAGCGTCCGGGCGCTTTAGCGAAAAGCTCCTCCATGGCGCGTCCGGCCGCCATGCCGTTGCCGATGATGACGAGGCGCTCGCGGCTCATGCTGGGCTAGCCACGGCGATGCCGGTGTTCCGCAGCATGCGGCGGCGCGCCACGGCCTCGTCATACAGGGCTTTCTCGGTGTCCCGATGCTTGACCGAGAAGCGGATCGTGACGGCGCATAGCGCGGCGACGATGACGCAGCAGCCCATGATGAACAAGGCTTGCGGCAGTCCACCAACACCCTTGAGAAGAAAGCCGGCCGCAACGCCGCCGACATTGCCGCCCGCGCCGACAATCCCCGTGACCCCGCCCAACGCCTTGCGATCGACGAACGGCACCAACGCGTAAATGGCGCCGCACGACATATGCGTGAACAGCCCGAACACCAGCATGGCGGCGATCGCCCAACCGACCGAGGTCATGGTCGAGAATGCAAGCAGGCCCAACCCCTCACAGGCCAGAAACCCCACGAGGAGGAGCGTACGCCCCTGCAGACCCCAGCCGCGCGCGATCCGATCCGACGTGAGGCCGCCCAGTGCGCGCGCGAACAAGGCCAGAAGGCCGAAGCTGCCGGCCGCGAAGCCCGCATTTGCCAGCGTCAACCCAAACTTATCGACATAGTAGCTGGCCGCGACATTGTGGATGAAGAGTTCGATGCCGAAGCTCGCCGCGTAGCAGAGCGCCAGGACCCACACGCGAAAATTGGCGCTGGCCTGCCGAAACACGTCCCAGCCGCCCTTTTTGCCCGTTTCGATCGCGATCCCCCGGGCGCGCAGATCCATGATGTCGCCTTCCGGCGTATCCTGAGTCAGCGTCCAGTAGAGGACGGCCACGATCAGCATCATGACGCCAGGAACGATCATCGCGAGCCGCCAGCCAAGGCTTTGGCTGATGCCGAGGCTGACGATGGCCGCGAGAAGGATCGGCATGACCGATTGCGTGACGCCCCCGCCCGCATTCCCCCATCCGCCGACCGTCGCATTGGCGGTCCCGACAACATTGGGCGCGAACATCACCGACGTATGGAATTGGGTGATGACGAAGCTTGCGCCGATCGCGCCGATCGCGAGCCGAAAGATCAAAAAACCCATGTAGGACTGGGCAAAGGCGATCCCCATTACCGGGATGGCGCCCAGCGCCAGCAATGCCGTGTAGGTGCGGCGCGGACCAAACCGGTCGCAGAGCGGTCCCACGATCAGGCGAACCAGGATCGTGATGCCGACAGCCGCGATGTTGATGTTGGCGATCTGGTCGGGCGTGAGATGAAACTCACCTTTGATCACGGGCATCAGCGGCGCGACCGCGAACCACGCGAAGAAGCACACGAAAAACGCGAGCCAACTCAGATGGAAGGCCCGCATCTGCGGCGTCGAAAAACTGAACAGATTGATGCTGGTGGCTTTTTGCGAAAGCATGTCACGATCCCGCTGAACGAATGAACGACAGCTGGCGCACCAAGAGACGCCGCCAGCTTATGGAGCGGTCTGGCGTCGTTGCCTGACACGGGGCCCTATGACCCCAGGGGCTGAGCCCGAATGATGGAGGTGCCGCTCGGACCGCCACTGGTCCTGAAGGCGAAGCGAGACGAACGTTCCTCTCACTTGAAACTAGGATAGATTGAGAGATGCAAGCCGCAAGTACAAAATATAGGCCGAGACTGCTCAACTCATTTGCATAGTGTCGACCTAAGATCGAAAAGAGGCAATGTATTGGTCAAGTTGATCCGGATCGAACAAACGGCCGTCGAAGAAGCCATCGGGCCCCAACGTCATCCGGCCCAGGCGCGACGCGACCGGGGTCGGCCGCTGCAACGCACCCTCGACCTTGGCACTAGCGCGCGGCAGATCGGCCCCGATCGGCGCCAGCGCGGCGCGATAGAGATCCGGTCGATACACCCGCCGCGCGGTGTCGGCATGCGCGGCCGTATGGTCGACATGCCCCCATCGAACCATCTGGGCGTAAAACCAAAGCGCATGGCTCAACCACGGGAAATTCGCGGCATGCTCGTGAAAGACGAGGAAGTCCGCCACCGGTTCGGCTGCCGTCCCGGGGACACGGGTCAGCGTCCCCCGCAGGTCGCTTTCGATGATGGCCGCGGGGGTGCCGAGATAAGCGGGGTCGGACAGCAGGAGCGCCAACTCGCCGATGTTTGCCGGGTCGGCGGCCCACCGCGCGGCTTCATAGAGCGCGCGAACCATGGCGGCCGTCTGCTCGGGGAAGCGGTCGGCGAACTCCGCCCGCAGCCCCAACACCTTCTCGGGCCCCTGACGCCACAACGCCGATTTGGTGACCGCGATGACGCCCGCGCCGGCCGCCACAGCCAGCGAATTCCACGGCTCGCCGGCGCAGAAGCCGTCGATCTGCCGTTCGATCATTCCATCCACCATCATCGATGGAGGGAGCACCGCCAGCCGAACCTCGTTATCGGGATCGAGACCGGCCGATGCCAGCCAATACCGAAGTTCGTAATTGTGGCTGGAAAACGGATGCACGATCGCAAGCGTCGGCGGTTCACGGCCCGCAGCCTGGCGGTCGCGCAGCACGATCGCGAGAGCGCGTCCGACCGCCATCGGCTCGAAGCGGCGAAACTGGTCCGTATCGCCAGCCGTCGTCTCGGCCATCGCCGCAAAGAGATCGAGCGAGAGCGTGACGGCGTTTCCGCCGAGCCCGAGCGAAAATGGAGCCACCATGGCGACGGCCGGGCGGCCCAACCCCAGGCTCGACGCGATCGGCATCGGCCCCGGCATATGGGCAGCATCGAAATGCCCAAGCGCGACACGATCACGGATGTTGGCCCAAGACACTTCCCGCATCAATGTGAGATCCAGACCCTCGCGGCGTGCGAACCCCTTTTCGGCCGCGACGACGAGCGGCGCGCAATCCACGAGAGGGATGAAGCCGAGCGTCAAGGCACCCGTTGCGGCGTCGTTGCCGAGACGCTCCCCTCGCGACGGTCGTGCGGGCTCATGAGCCATTTCAATCATTCCAGCAACTTCATGGCGGTGATCAATCCTTGGGCGACCTCTGCGACCCGGCGGCTTTCCTTCATGGCCGTGGTTCGGAGCAGCGCATAGGCGTCCTCTTCAGACAAGCTGCGGTTTTTCATCAAGATGCCCTTGGCTTTGTCGATCACCTTGCGATCCTGCAGCGCCTGCTTGGTCCGATCGAGTTCATCGCGCAGGCGATTAAGCGCGTTGAACCGGCTGATCGCCGTATCCAGCACCGACTTGACCCGATCCCGCTTCAGGCCGTTGACCACATAGGCCGACACTCCGGCATCGATGGCGGCCTCGATCGAGGCGCGGTCGGATTGGTCGACGAACATCGCGACCGGCCGCCTGACGGTCCGCGAGACCTGAAACATCTCATCGAGCACATCCCGGTTCGGATTGCCGAGATCGATCATGATCACCTCCGGATCGACCTCGACGATCCGGCGGAGCAACTGACGCATTTCGGTGATGACCGTGACCGAGGTGTGGCCGGCCTCTCGAAGGCCCGACTCGATCATGGCGGCGCGGGTCGCGTCGTCGTCGATCACCAGGATGCGATAATCGCCTTCGATCATGCTCTCAGTGTCGGGCAAAGCCGCTCATTGTGCAATGCGGAAGAGCGGTGCCGACGGGCAACCATGTATCCGACGCATGTTTTGGGCAATATTGCCGCGACTTGCACAACTAACGTCCAGCACGTGCCGGAAACTTAGGCTTGGCACTTCTCGATTTAAACATCATAACTCTTAGCATTGCGGTGCAGATACCGATGCGACGCCGCATTTCTTTCTCGCGCATGGGCCAATGAAGGCCGAAGCGCTCGACCCGGACGAACGGGTTCCCGACCGAAAGCGCTGCCTTGCGTTCAAACAATCCGCTGCCGCAGCGGAGAGGTTTGGGAAGCCGGCGTCATGTCTTCCGCAATCCACATCGTCAGCGACACCAATCCGACAAACGCGCGACCCTGATCGGCCGCACAGGAGAGCCTCAATGGGCGACGTCTTCTCTCCCGAACAGCGACGATGGCTCGAGGGGTTCGCCTCGGGAGCGGCCGCCGTGCGGGTCATTCCGGCGCCGAACAGCCAGCCTGCCGAGCCGACCGGTCCCGATGCCGCGCATGCCAAGGCGCAGAACCGAACGCTGGCGGAGGGTAAGAAACTCGCCGACCAAGAGAAGTGGAAGCGCGCCGAAAATCCGTTTGAGTCCTACATGCGGCTCAAGATCGAGGCGCTTGCCGGTACCAAGCCCAAACCGGAGGACAACTTTCGCTGGCGCTATCACGGCCTTTTCTACGTGGCGCCCGCACAAGAGAGCTACATGTGCCGGTTGCGTCTTCCCAACGGCATTCTCACCCATTGGCAATTTGCAGGCATCGCCGACATCGCGGAGCGAGGCGGCGGCGGCTATACCCACGTAACGACCCGCGCCAATCTCCAGATCCGTGAGATCACGCCGGAGAACGGGCCGCCGTTGCTCGAGGCACTGACCGACATCGGCATCGTCTCGCGCGGGTCGGGCGCCGACAACATCCGCAATGTCACCGGCACCGCCACGGCCGGCATCGATCCGCATGAGCTCATCGACACGCGTCCCCATGCGCGGGATTGGCATCACCACATTCTCAACAGCCGCGAGATGTACGGGCTGCCGCGCAAATTCAACGTGGCCTTCGATGGCGGCGGCGCGATTGCGACACTCGAAGACACCAACGACATCGGCTTCCAGGCGGTGGCGGTGCCGGACGGATCGATGGGGCAGGACGGCGTCTCGATCGCGCCCGGCGTCTGGTATCGCCTGGCGCTCGGGGGCATCACGGGCCATCAGGATTTTGCACGCGACACAGGTGTCATCGTCAAACCAGAGGACGCAACCCTCGTGGCCGACGCGATCGTGCGCGTCTTCATCGACCACGGCGACCGGACGAACCGCAATAAAGCCCGCTTGAAATATGTGCTCGATGCGTGGGGCTTCGCCAAATTCCTCGTCGCGGTCGAGGCCCTGCTCGGCAAGACGCTCACCCGCATCGACGCCGCCTCGATCGCGCCGCGTCCGGCCTATGACCGGATGGCGCATGTCGGCGTGCACCCGCAGAAGCAGGCTGGACTGAACTGGATCGGCATCGTGTTGCCGACCGGCAAGATGACCTGCGCGCAGATGCGGGTTTTGGCCGACATCTCCCGCTCGTGCGGCGACGGCGATATCCGGCTCACGGTGTGGCAGAATCTGCTGATCTCCGGCGTGCCGGATGGCGCCTTGGCCGAAGCAAAGACCCGCATCGAGGCAAGTGGGCTCGGCTGGGAGACGACGCCGATCCGCGCCGGCCTCATCGCCTGCACCGGCAACCAGGGCTGCAAGTTCGCGGCCTCCGACACCAAGCGGCATGCGCTGGCGATCGCGGACCATTGCGAACCGCGGGTCGCGCTCGACCAGCCCATCAACATCCACCTGACAGGCTGCCACAACTCCTGCGCGCAGCATTACATTGGCGACATCGGCCTGATCGGAGCCAAGGTGACGATCAATGACGACGGCGACCAGGTCGAGGGCTATCATCTGCATGTCGGGGGTGGATACGGCACCGACGCCGGCATCGCCCGACTGCTCTATTCCGACGTCACGGCCGACGATGTGCCGGTTCGCGTCGAAGGTCTTTTGCGGGCGTATCTCGATCATCGATCCGACCCGGCGGAGGGATTTGCGGCTTTCGCGCGGCGCCACGACCCCGACCAGCTGCGAGCCTTGGTGGCAGCGGAGATGATGGCATGACGATACAAAGCCCTGTCCAGCGCCTGGACCTCGTGCCCGAAAGCGCGCCCTTTTCGGAGGAACAGCGCGTCTGGCTCTCGGGGTTTTTCGCTGCGGCACTCGGCCCGATCGCGTCGCCCGAAGCGCTGTCCCAGGCGGCGTTGATCGCCCTTGGCGTCCCAACCCAAGGAGCACCATCCGGCCCCGTTCTCGCCACCAACGATGAGGCACCCTGGCACGATCCGGCGCTGGCAGCGCCGGAGCGCATGACGATGGCCGAAGGGCGCCCGCTCGCGCCGCGCCTGATGGCCGCCATGGCGCAGCAGGATTGTGGCCAATGCGGTTACAACTGCGCCGACTACGCCAATTCGATCTTCCTCAAAAGCGAGACGCGCCTGAACCTCTGCGCGCCGGGCGGCAAGGAAACGGCACGGCTGGTGAAGGGCCTTGTGGTCGAGCTCGACGCGGCACCATCGTCCAACGCCGCTGTGACGCTAGAAATTCCGGCCGCGGAAGCGGGCTCGAAGCCGATCCTGGCGATCGGTCTGTGCCGGGAGGCTCCGGGCGAGGCGACATTTCTGTCGCGTCGCAGGCTCAACAGCGACGGCTCCGAGAAAGAGACGCTGCACATCGCGTTCAAGCTCGGCGAGCATCTCGACTATGAGGCTGGCGATAGTTTCGGGATCTTCCCCAAGAACCACGAGGGTCATGTCGATCAGATCATCGCGCTGCTGGGGGCCTCGCCACGGACCGAGATCCGTGGCCGCAGCTTGCGCGACGTCTTGATCGATGAGGTCGCGCTCGGCGCGGCACCGGACTCGCTGTTCGAGTTATTCTCCTACATTCTCGGCGGCACGGATCGGGAGACGGCCCGCGCTTTGGCGCGCGGCGAGGATCCGCATGGGGATGCGGCCACCACTGATGTGCTGGCGGCCCTGCACAAGTTCCCCAAGGCGCGGCCGCATCCTGAAGCTTTCGTCGACGCGCTCGACCCCCTGCAACCGCGCCTCTATTCGATTTCGTCCTCGCCGAAAACGGAAGCCGGGTTGCTGACCTTGACGGTCGATACGGTGCGCTACATCGTCGGTAAGCGAAAGCGGCTCGGGGTGGCCTCGACCTATCTTGGCGAACGCGCGGTGCCGGGCGATAAGCTCAAGGTCTACATTCAGAAGGCCCATGGGTTCGCGCTGCCGCCGGATCCGAACACCCCCGTCATCATGGTGGGACCCGGAACCGGCGTCGCACCGTTCCGCGCCTTTTTGCATGAGCGCAAAGCCATCGCGGCGCCGGGGCCCAACTGGCTGTTTTTCGGCCACCAGCGCCAGGCGACAGACTTCTTCTACCGGGATGAACTCGAGGCCATGCAGGCCTCCGGCCATCTCACCAGACTGTCCCTCGCCTGGTCGCGCGACGCGGATCAAAAATTCTATGTGCAGGACCGGATGCGCGAGGTCGGACCCGCGCTTTGGCAATGGCTCGAGCAAGGCGCGCATTTTTATGTCTGCGGCGACGCCAAGCGCATGGCCAAGGATGTCGAAGGCGCCATGGTCGACATCGCCGCCCAGCACGGTGGCAAGAGCCGCGACGATGCCGTGGCCTTCGTGGCGCAGTTGAAGAAGGCGGGCCGCTATCAGGCGGACGTCTATTGATGTCGCTTCGACCGAGGTGACCGGGCCGGTCGGGCTTGCTCGTCCGGCCCGTGTGGGGTGGTGCTGCACCTCGAAGCGGCGTAACGCTGAGCGACCCTCAATGAGGAACCGCGCCCGCGGACAAGCGCAACCATTGATCGTCCCGCTGGCTCGTCTCCCTCACACAGCAGGTTCGCTCATGAAAATCGGCATTATTGGTGCAGGCCAGATCGGCGGCACATTGACACGCCGCCTGACGAGCCTCGGGCATCATGTCCTGGTCGCAAACTCGCGCGGTCCAGAAACGCTGCGAGCTCTGACTGAGGAGACCGGCGCCGTCGCGGTCTGGGCCGTCGAGGCCGTTCGCGACGTGGATCTCGTCGTCGTCACGATCCCGGAAAAAGACATCCCCGATCTGCCAGCCGGCTTGTTCGCCGATGCGGCGGAGGGCTTGGTCGTGATCGACACGGGCAATTACTATCCGCGCCAGCGCGATGGCCTTATTGCGCCGATCGAAGGCGGTTTGCCGGAAAGCCTCTGGGTCGAGCAGCAACTCGGGCGTCCCGTCGTCAAGGCCTTCAACAACATTCAAGCCCAGCACCTCATGGATTTGGGTCAGCCTGCGGGAACGCCGGGGCGCATCGCCCTCCCGGTCGCGGGTGACGATCAGGCCGCGAAGGCCACCGTCATGGCTCTTGTCGATGCCCTGGGGTTTGATCCCGTCGACGCGGGCGGGCTCGATGCGTCCTGGCGGCAGCAGCCAGGAACGCCTGTTTACGGCGCCGATCATGACAGCGCCGGGGTCCGCCGCGCCCTGGACGAGGCCGACAAGCTCCGCAAACCGGAATGGCGCGCCTTCCCTTGAAGCTGCGTCCGCGTTGACCGCGATCGCTTCGATGGCGATCGACGCGCCTTAAAGCCGGATTATGTCGCGGAGGCGGCAAGCTGCTTCAAAAGGGCAGAAGCGGCGGCGCCAGAGGATGCGGGGTTCTGCCCCGTGATCAGAAGGCCGTTCGAGATGGATGACATCCTGATTCGATGCCTCGCGACCGTCAAACGAGTGGTTTCACGTCGTCTTGTTTCACCGTGGGTAGGTGCAGCAGCGCGCAAGTGGTCGTCATGGCGGAGAGGAACGGCTGCGTCGTCCTCACGATCTTGACCATCACGCTGGCGCCCAGCCACAATTGGTAGAGGCTTTGGGCGACCTCGAAGGGATCTGTGTCGATCGCAACCGATCCGTCCGCCACGCCGGCCGCGATTCCCTCGCCCAGCCGTCGCATGATCTCGGTCGTTCCGCGCTGCAGCGCCAAACGCATCGGATCCGACAAATCGGCGACCTCGGCGCCGAGTTTGACGGCAAGGCACTTCCCCTGACAATCAAACACCGACTGGGTCTGCTGCCAATGCGTCCAGTAGTTCATCAAACGCTCTGCCGCCGTCAGGCCGGGCTCGCCGAGCGTGCGATCGAGATCGATCAGGTAATCGTCGAAATAGCTCTCGAGAAGCGCCACCCCAAACGCGTCTTTCGAGCCGAAATAATGGTAGAATGATCCCTTCGGAACGCCCGCCGTCGTGAGGATCTCGTTCAAGCCGACGGCCGAAAAGCCCTTGCCGGCCATCAGACGTTGACCGGTGTCGAGGATGTCCTGGCGGACACCGGAATGATCAGGTGCGGTTGAACGGCTCATGTTAAAAATATAGGCTTGATTAGACCAGTCGTATAGGGCTTAGAAGTCACGTCGCTGCGGAGGTTTGGCAGCGGCCCAGCTCGGCGTCGCGGCAAAGTCGGAAACCGCCGGGCGTTCGTTGCGTGTCGTGCCGCGGCAGGCGAGCGCCTGACATCGACGGCGTGCCGTCGTCGGAGCATCAAACGCCGATGTGTCGCGACCGGCGCCATGCACCAAAAGGAGCACCCATGTTCACTTGTGTCGGATATTCATCCACATCACCCGAAGCGCCCCTCAAGCCTGTCAGCTTCGAGCGTCGCGATTGCGGCCCAACAGACGTTCAGATCGATATTCTCTATTGCGGCGTCTGCCATTCCGACCTGCATCAAGCGCGGAACGAGTGGCAAAACACGATGTATCCGTGCGTTCCCGGGCACGAAATCGTCGGTAAGATCAGCAAGGTCGGAAACGCCGTCACCAAGTTCAAGGTCGGCGATCTTGCCGGTGTCGGCTGCCTCGTCGATTCCTGTCGTGACTGCCCGTCCTGCGCCGAAGGTCTCGAGAACTATTGCGAGAAGGGCCAGACCTTCACGTATAACAGCGAGGACAAGGTGTCCGGCGGCATTACATTCGGCGGCTATTCGGCGGCCGTCGTCGTGGACGAAGCCTTCACCCTGCGGATCCCGGACAACCTCGATCTCGCGGCCGTCGCGCCTCTGCTGTGCGCCGGCATCACGACCTACTCGCCGTTGAAGCACTGGAAGGTCGGGCCCGGTCAGAAGGTTGGCATCGTCGGTCTCGGCGGGCTCGGGCATATGGCGGTGAAGCTGGCCCATGCGATGGGCGCCCATACGGTGCTGTTCACGACCTCGCCCGACAAGGTCGCGGACGCGAAGGCGCTTGGAGCCGATGAGGTCGTTCTGTCCAAGAACCCCGACGAGATGGCGGCTCACGCCAATTCGTTCGACTTCATCCTCGATGCGGTCGCAGCACCGCACGACATCAATGCCTATCTCAACCTGCTCAAGCGCGACGCGACCCTGTGCCAGGTGGGTGCCCCCGACAAGCCGCTGGCCACCAACGTGTTCAGCCTGATCTTCAAGCGGCGCAACTTCGCCGGCTCGCTGATCGGCGGCATCGCCGAGACGCAGGAAATGCTCGATTTCTGCGGCCAGCATGGCATCACGGCCGACATCGAGATGATCCGCATGGATGCGATCGAAGACGCCTTCGCCCGAATGGTGAAGAGCGACGTCAAATATCGCTTCGTCATCGACATGAAGACGCTGCCGACGGCCGCCTGATCAGCAGCGCGGCAGGCTCACCGCCTGCCGCGTCTCTTCCGAAAGAGGACCGGCCCGCCGGCCCGATGCCTGAACCGAAATGTTCGGTCAAAGACTGCTGGTGATGCCGCCATCGACGTAAAGAACGTGGCCGGTCACGAAGCTCGACGCATCGGAGGCCAGGAACAAGGCCGCGCCGATGAGTTCGTCGACATTCCCCCAACGCCCGAGCGGCGTCCGCTTGGTCAACCAGGCCGTGAACTCCTCGTTCTTGACCAGGGCGTCGTTCAACTCCGTCTTGAAGTAGCCGGGCCCGAGGCCGTTCACGCGTATGCCGTGCGGCCCCCAGTCGACCGCCATACCCTTCGTCAGCATTTTCAGGCCGCCTTTCGAGGCGGTGTAAGGCGCAATCGACGCCCGCCCCAATTCGCTCTGGACCGAGCAGATGTTGACGATGGAACCGCGGCGGCGCGGGATCATGCAACGGGCGACCGCCTGTCCGACGTAGAAGGCGCTGAACAGGTTGGTCTCGAGAACATTCCGGAACGCCTCCACCGGAAAATCCTGCAGCGGAGCCCGGTGCTGAATGCCGGCATTGTTGATCAGAATGTCGATGGGGCCGACGTCGGCCTCGATCCCGGCGACCGCCTCCGCAACACCTTGTGGATCGGTCACGTCGAAGACCGACGGGGTGGCGACCAAGCCCGCCTCGACCAACCGCCCGCAGGCCGCGTGGACCGCAGCCTCGCTCCGACCATTGATCACGAGTCGGGCGCCGGCCTTGCCGAGTCCCTCGGCCAGCGCGAAGCCGATGCCGCGGCTCGATCCGGTGATCAAGGCCACGCGGCCGTTCAGGTCAAACATCATCGAAACTCCGAGCGCGATAGGATCTTAGAAAGCGAGTTGAATTTTCATGCTGCGGCTTTTGTCCGCGGCTTGCTCAAACGCGCGCTGCGCCTCGTCGACCGGGATCACGTCGGTCAGCAGCGGCCGCACATCGATCAAGCGATCGGCGATGAAGCCCACGGCGGTGCGAAACTCGTCGTCGAAGCGGAAACTGCCGCGCAGCTCGAGTTCCTTGGTGACGATCAGCGACATCGGCAGAGTGGCCTCGGCACCCTGCCCAACCAGAACGAGGCGACCGCGCGGCCGCACGATCTGTAGCCCGGCCAGCAAAGTGCTGGCGCTTCCGGCCGCCTCGAACATCACGTCGAATTGGCCTTTCTCGGGCGTGAATGCGTCGAGCGACTGGGGCTCTGCTTGCACGTTGATGGTCCGGTCCGCGCCGACAGCGCGGGCGATCGCCAGCGGAGCATCCACCACGTCGGTCACGACAATCTCGGCCGCTCCGGCACGGCGGGCCGCCATCGCGGTCAAGACGCCGATCGGCCCCGAGCCGGTCACGAGCACGCGCTTGCCGAGCAGAGATCCGGCTTGGTTCACGGCGTGGAGGCAGACGGCGAGCGGTTCGGCGAAAGCCGCTTCGGTCAGCGACACATGGTCCGGCACCGGCACGACCTGTTCGTCCGTGCAGGTCAGAACCTCCCGGAACCCGCCTTGCACATGCGGAAATCGCATCGCGCTGCCGTAGAACCGCATCTCCAGACAGTGATTGTGCAGCCCAAGCCGACAGAAACGACATTGTCCGCAGGCAAGGCTCGGGTTGACCGCGACCTTCTGGCCCGGTGAGACAGCGACCACGTCGCGGCCGATCGCCAGAACGGTCCCGGCGATCTCGTGGCCGAGGATCATCGGCTCCTTGAGCCGAACCATCCCGAAGCCGCCATGCCGAAAGTAATGCAGATCGGAACCGCAGATGCCCCCTGCCCCGATGCGGACCCTGACATCGGACGGGCCGAGCGTTTGCTCTTTGTCCGCCTTGATGTCGTCGACGCGAAGATCGCCTGCCGCGTGAATCACGACCGCCTTCATGGGCCTCCCTTTCGTTTCTCGATCCCGCCAAACGGGTGTCATCCGATCGTGGGACGATCTTGCCGGACGGGCAAGGCCCTCGTCGCGCTTTGGCGTCAGTTTGGGTGCGAGCCTGGGCTGACGCTCGGGAAATTAAGTCCGCGCCCTTTCGCTCCCGCCGCGCATGTCGTAAGGGCGCCGCACATCTCCCAGGTTCCTGCACATGATTCGTCTCGAAAAAATCGTCAAACAGAACGGCAACCAGATTGTCTTTATCGAAGCGTCCGCCGCGCTTCAGAAAGGCGAGAAGGTCGGGCTCGTCGGCCCCAATGGCGCTGGGAAGACGACGCTGTTCCGCCTGATCACCGGCCAGGAGAAGCCCGACGAAGGTAACGTCGGCACCGATCGCGGCATCACGATCGGCTATTTTAGCCAGGACGTCGGCGAGATGGAGGGCCGCAGCGCCGTTGCTGAGGTGATGGACGGCACCGGCCCGGTCAGCGCCGTGGCGGCCGAGCTGAAAGAGCTCGAGACCCAAATGGCGGACCCGGACCTCGCCGACGACATGGATGCGATCATCGAGCGTTACGGCGAGGTGCAAGGACGCTTCGAGGAACTCGACGGTTACGCGCTCGAGGGTCGCGCCCGGGAAGTGCTGGCAGGCCTCAGCTTCACCCAGGAGATGATGGACGGCGATGTCGGCGGCCTGTCGGGCGGCTGGAAGATGCGTGTGGCTCTGGCCCGCATCCTCCTGATGCGCCCCGATGCGATGCTACTCGACGAGCCGAGCAACCATCTCGATCTCGAAAGCCTGATCTGGCTCGAAGCCTTCCTCAAGGCTTATGACGGCGCCCTGCTCATGACCTCGCATGATCGCGAATTCATGAATCGCATCGTCACCCGCGTCGTCGAAATCGATGGCGGCACACTGACGAGCTATTCGGGCGATTACGGCTTTTACGAACAGCAGCGCGCCCTCAACGAAAAGCAGCAGCAGGCGCAGTTCGAGCGGCAGCAGGCGATGCTGTCCAAGGAGATCAAGTTTATCGAGCGCTTCAAGGCGCGCGCCTCGCATGCGGCGCAGGTGCAGAGCCGCGTCAAGAAGCTCGATAAGATCGAGCGTGTGGAACCACCGAAGCGCCGTCAATCGGTGGCATTCGACTTTCCGCCCGCGCCGCGGTCGGGCGATGACGTCGTCAGCCTCAAGCAGGTCAACAAGGCTTATGGCAGCCGGACCATCTACGAAGGGCTGGATTTCGTCGTGAGCCGCAAGGAGCGCTGGTGCGTGATGGGTATCAATGGCGCCGGCAAATCGACGCTGCTGAAGCTCGTGACCGGCTCGACCAAGCCCGACACGGGAACAGTGGCGCTCGGCGGCAGTGTCAAGTTGGGCTATTTCGCCCAGCACGCCATGGATCTGCTGGATGGCGAGCACACGGTGTTTCAGGCGCTGGAATATGCCTTTCCGCAGGCCGGCCAAGGTTCGCTGCGCGCGCTCGCCGGCTGTTTTGGCTTTTCGGGCGACGATGTGGAAAAGCGCTGCCGGGTTCTGTCGGGCGGTGAGAAGGCGCGGCTCGTGATGGCCAAGATGCTGTTCGACCCGCCAAACTTTTTGGTGCTGGACGAGCCCACCAACCATCTCGACATCGGCACCAAGGAAATGCTGATCACCGCACTTTCGCACTATGAAGGCACCATGCTGTTCGTATCGCATGATCGCCACTTCCTCGGCGCGCTCTCCAATCGCGTCCTCGAACTGACGCCCGACGGCATCCACCAATATGGCGGCGGCTATACCGAATATGTGGCCCGGACGGGACAGGAAGCGCCGGGGCTGCGGAGCTAAGCGGCGGGCTCGCGTGGCGCGACGGCGGGAAGTGCTCTTTGGGTTGATTGATAATCTGGTCGAACCGAGAGCGGCGGCTCGGTCGGCTACCCATCGACGCCGTCGTTCATCCCTGTTTTGCCGATGCGGTCAGGTGTGGCCCGAGTGTCTTCACCAACCAATCGACAAAGACGCGAACGCGGGGGCTAAGCTGGCGGTTACTCGGGTAGAGTGCCGACACCGGGGTGGGCGTCGGCGGATAATCCGCTAGAACCTCGACCAAGGCGCCGGAGGCGAGGTCTGCCGCGAACCGATAGCGCGGCGCCTGAGCAAGCCCGAGGCCGAGCCGCGCCGCCGCCGCGCTGGTGTCGGCACCGCTGACCAAGACGCGGGCGGGCAGAACCACCTCGATCACCTCGGCCCCACGCGTGAACTCCAAGGGCAGCGGTTGGCCGGTGCGTGAGGACACGAAGCCGACCATCTCGTGTCCCGCGAGCGTCTCGGGTGATGCGGGTATTCCGTGGCGAGCAAGATAGGCGGGGCTCGCAACGGTCATCTCCTCCATCGAGCCCAGGCGCCGGACCACCATGTCACTGTCGATGAGTGCGCCCGCCCGCACGACGCAATCGACACCCTCGCGCACGAGATCGATAAAACGCTCGGTTTCGCTGAGGTGGATGGTCAGCGCCGGGTGCAGCGCGAGGAAGTCGGGCAAGGCTGGCAGCACGATCGTCCGAGCAAGATGCCCGACGAGGTCGACCCGCAGCATGCCAGCCACGGCCCCGTTCGCGCCGCGCTCGGCATCCTCAAAATCGGCGAGGAGCGCGACGCATCGCTGGTAGTAGGCCACGCCCTCGACAGTTGTTTGAACATGACGCGTCGACCGTTGAAGCAACCGTCTGCCGAGGCGCGCCTCGAGCGCCTTGATGGCCGCCGTCGCGACCGGCCGAGACATGCCCAAGTCGGCCGCCGCGGCGCTAAAGCTTCCCCGGTCGACGATCCGGATGAAGAGACCAAGCGCAGTGAGCCGATCCATCGCTTTTGTTCCGTTTAGCAAAACAATGCTGTCGAACAATATCGTCTAATCGCGCCCCGGCAAAACGCTAGATCTTGTTCATCAGCAACGGAGATTTGAATGTCATCCTCATCCCACATCGCTCTCGTGACCGGCGGCAGCCGCGGCCTCGGCCGTTCCACCGTCGAGGCACTCGCGCGGCGCGGCGTGTCGTCGATCCTCACGTACAACACCAACGCCGACGCTGCAGCCGAGGTGGTCGCGGCTGTCGCAGCGACCGGTGTGCGATCCATTGCGCTCCGGCTCGACACCGGCGACACGGGCGAGTTCGCAGCCTTTGCGACAGCAGTCCGCAGAGTCTTGGCTGAATGGGGTGCCGACCGCTTCGACTTTCTCGTCAACAACGCCGGCACCTCTCATGCTGGCGCCTTGGGCCAAGTAACGGAAGCCGATTTCGACGCGGCCTATCGCGTCCACGTCAAAGGCGTGTTCTTTCTCACCCAGATGCTTCTGCCACTCATTGCAGACGGCGGCCGCATCGTGAACGTCTCGTCGGGCCTAACACGGATCATCTACCCGGGCCGCATTGCCTATAGCGCCATGAAAGGGGCTGTCGAGGTCATGACGCGGTATATGGCCAAGGAGCTTGGGCCGCGGCGCATCGCGGTCAACACTGTCGCGCCCGGCGCGATCCAGACCGACTTCAGCGGCGGCGCGGTGCGCGATAACCCGGAGATCAATCGACACATCGGTGAGGTGACGGCCCTGGGCCGCCCCGGTCTGCCGGACGACTTCGGCCCGATGATCGCCTCGCTGCTCTCCGAAGACAACCGCTGGATCAACGCCCAGCGAATTGAGGTATCGGGTGGTCAAGCCATTTGAGCCGAGACGGTTCGGACCGGCCTCAGCGCTCAGCGGATGAGCCGATGTCGTCGCCGACGATGGCCGTGGTGACGCGTTCGATCCGCTCGTGGCGCTTCTCGGGTCTGATTCGGCCCGACCGTTCGAGTTCGGCCAGCCCGTGGAGCGCGGCCCAAAACGTCTCGGTCACGACAGCGACGTCGCTACAAAACGGCGTCACGACGGCCGCGAGTGCCGCAAAGGCGGACCGGAGTTCCGGTCTGGTCTCGGCGGCGGCAAATCGCAGATCCGTCGGAAGAACGAACATTGCCGCGTAGAGTGCGGGACGGCTGAGCGCGAAGTCCACGTAAGCCAGGGCGACGAATCCGAGGGCTTGGCGTTGATCGACGGCGTCGCTCGCGGCCTGTCGGAGAACGCCTGTGATGTCATGAAAGCCCTCGACCGCGACCGCAGCAACGATCGCATCCCGGTTTTCAAAATGTGAGTAAAGCACCGGCTGACTATATTCGATCTCGGTGGCGAGGCGGCGGATCGTGACGGCACCCCATCCCTCGCGCTCCGCGATCAGACGTGCAGCCGCGACGATGCGGGTCTGCCGCTCAGCCCGCTCCCTGCCTTTCCGTTCGGCGATACCCAAACCGCAGCTCCTCGACGCTCCAAGGACAGACAGGTAGATCATACATCTGCTTGACAAACTAGCAATGCTATTTAGATAACCTAGCAACGCTAGTTTACGGCTGATGAGGAGATCATGATGCATTGGCTTCCACTCGGAGTGGCGCTGCTGGTCGCTGTCGCGATCATTGCGATCGGCACGCGATACGTCGCGGCCCCAGCCCTTGCGACACGCAGCTTCGGACTGCCGCTGCCTGAAAGCGGCATCGCCATCCCATGGTGGCTTCGCCTCAAGGGTGTCCGTGACATCGTCTCGGGCTTGGTCGTCCTGGCGTTCATGGCTTGGGGCACTCCGCGCGATGTCGGGATGATCCTCCTTGTCGAAGCTCTGATTCCGGTCGGCGACATGCTGCTCATTCTCGTTGCCCGAGGATCCACCCGAAGCGCCTTCGGCATTCACGGCGTCACGGCGCTCGTCATGATCGTGACTGCCATGTTCTTGATGATCGGTGCACCATGACGGTCCATGCTGTTTCACTCTGGCATCTGGTTGCCGCTTTCTTTGGCGCCGGCATCTTCAACGCGATCGGCACGCCGGGGACGCAAAGCGATTTTGCGCGGTGGGGTTATCCGCGCGGGTGGAACTGGCTGACGGGTGGATTGGAGATGATTGTTGCCGTGCTGATCGCACGGCCCGGCAGTCGCGACGTCGGGCTGGTGCTTGGGGCCGTCATCATCGTGGCCGCCGTCCTGACGGTTTTCCGACACCGCGATTTCTCGCATCTGTTGCCGCTGAGCGTCTTTGGTGTTTTGCTTGCCGTTGCGGTGACCTTGTCGTGATGGCCGGCCTGTCGATCAGACCCGCTGTCGCGTGATCTGCGGAGAGGTTGGCGACGACCGACGTCGCGTCGAGCGTCCGCTGTCCCGCATCGCCGCGCGCGTGGCGGCGGATCCTACGCTGTTCGACGCTTCGGCGACCTGCTGCAGCAACACCGCAAGGCTTGATCGTTCGACGTCGATCTTAGACCGTGGGTCGAGAGCTTCTAGGGAGCTTTGGCGACGTCTGCTTTAAACGAAAACGTCGCGACCGGCTCCCACGGTCCGTCTAGATAGCGCCACAACCGCAATCCCAGCAGCAAACCGTCGATCTGCGGAAAGTCTGCCATGAGGGCATCGCGAAGCGCTCGGGCGACTTTGCCGTCGACCTTGTTCTGCACGGTGACATGCGGGGCGAAACCTTGACGATCCTGTGCCGATAGCGACGGCCGCCAACCCGCCGCGAGGCGCGCCCGCACCGCGACGAGTGCCGGCGCATCGATCGCCAGCGCCACGCCGCGCCCGAGAAAGCGCAGCCCGGAGACGTGAAAGGCGAATGACGGGACGTCCCGGCACAGGTCGCGCAAGTCCGTTGCGATCGCCTCGGCTGCTTGCCCCGGCAAAGCATGAAATAACGTGAGATGCGCCGGCACGATGTTGAGGCGCGCGGGAAAGTGACGATCGCGCAACCTTTGAAATTCTCGCGCGCTTTCTGCATCGAACAAAGCGGTGAGAATGAGCGGGCATGCGGGTGAAGGGTCCATGAGTGACATCCGAAATCGGGACTCGGGCCAATCCCCGACGATTTCGCGTCGAAATAAGGGCAGACCCGCTGGATTTGGCAGAACAGAACGCTAGTTCACTGTTGCAGTAGACAAGCCCGCGGCGGGCAAAGGTCATCGAGAGCATCGAGAAGCGAGGCGCGGGTTTGAGCACAGCGGGGATGATGCAAGACGACGCGGCTCTGGTTGCCTCCGCCCCCCTCTGCTCGACGCCCCTGCTGGTCGCCATCAGCGATTTCCGCGAGGGCTGGCCTCCGATCGAAGCGCCGGATGTCAAAACAGCCCGGGAGCTTTGGGCAAGCGGCGCATGGGGTCCGAAGCCGGACGTGAGCGACGGGTCTGCAATGAGCCGGGTGCCGGTCACGGGCGGCTACCTCGAGCGACTTCCTCTGGCCTGCATCCGCCACGGCCTCGTCGATCGGGCCGAGATCTGGCATCATCTGCGGGCCACCGAGCCGGGGCCTCTGACCCACGACAATCCGGTCCTGTCCCGGCGGTCGTTTCCGGTCAGCGGCGAAGCAGCACCGTTCAGGTCCGACGCCATGGTCGGGTTCGTGCAGGCGTTCGGCGCGCCGAAGATCCTTTGCGTTTGGGGACTTGGCGTCGATGCCACGCTGCTATCGGCCTGCGAGCGGAGCTTCAGGATCTACAATTCGATCGACGCGCCCAGCCTTCGGATCCCGCCCGAGGTGAGCCAGCATATCGATCTCGTGCTCACAGGCGCGGAATGGCAGAGCGACGAGGTGCGGGATCGGCATCCCGATATGCCCTGCGCGGTTCTTCCGATCGGGCCGGATTTCGCCGATCCGGACACGTTCCGCCCGCTGGACATCGAAAAACGCTATGACGTCGTCTACGTGGCGGCGGCCCAACCTTACAAGCGGCACGATATCCTGTTCGACGCTTTGGCGCGCTCGCCGCGCCCCCTGAAGGCGCTCTGCGTCTTCGGCTATGGAGAAATGAGCGACGATCTTCGTCGCCAGGCCGCGGACCGTCGGCTCGATATCGACTTCGTCGGGCCGCCGGGCGTCGGCTTCGAGGAGGTCAATCGTCTTATGAACATGGCGCGGGTCGGCGTCGTGTGCGGCGTCGACGATGGCGCACCGGCCATCATCACCGAATATATGCTGGCGGGTCTTCCCGTCCTGGCTAATGCGGGGTTGCGCTGTGGCCTCGAGTATATCCGGCCTGAGACGGGGCGCATTGCCGGGCCGGATGACTTCGGCACAGCTTTGCTCAATCTTGTTGATTCATGTGAACGAATTCGGCCGCGAGACGTCGTAGAGCGACGATGGACGTGGCCGCACAGTGTCGACCGGCTGGCGTCCCTCATCGTCGGAACACCGAAGGGACGGGCTCTCTGGCCGGCGCTGGCCGCGTCGCCGTGACGCTGCTGCCAGATCGTTGGTTCGTTGTTTGCTTCCTACCCGTTACGTGGCGCTACACTTTTAAGGAAATTTCATGGAGGCTTTTGGTCCGCCGTCATTCGACGGTCACGGTACACCGCTCGCGGCGGCCAACGATCGTGACATCGCTCAACGACCCGGGCCTTTGATCTGCTTTTCCCATTTGCGGTGGGACTTCGTGTTCCAGCGTCCGCAGCACCTGATGTCGCGCTTCGCAAAGGGTCGCCGCGTGTTCTTCTTCGAAGAACCGATCCCCTGTGATCATCACCGCGCTTATCTCGAACATCACCCCTTTCCGGAGCAGGACGTCACCGCGCTTCGGCCTCGCTATCCTCATTGGTGGAGTGCCGCCGAACGCGACAAAGCTTTATCGAGTCTGCTCGATATGCTGATGGCGCAAAATGGTGGCGGACTGCCGGTTCTTTGGTTCTACGCGCCGATGATGTATCCGATCGCCCGCCATCTCGAGGCGGCCGCGATCGTCTACGATTGTATGGACGAACTCTCGGCATTCCGCTCTGCCCCGCCCGAACTTCCAGTGCTCGAGGCCGAACTGATCGAGCGCGCCGATGTCGTGTTCACCGGTGGCCGGAGCCTCTATGAGGCAAAGCGCGCCCTGCACGATAACATTCACCTCTTCGCCTCGAGCGTTGACGTCGCCCATTTCCAGCGCGCCCGCGACGGCAAACTGCCCGAACCCGCCGATCAGGCCGGTATCCCACATCCGCGCTTCGGCTTCTTCGGCGTCGTCGACGAGCGGATGGACCTCGATCTCGTCCGCCAGGTCGCGGCGTCGCGGCCGGAGTGGCATGTCGTCGTGGTCGGGCCGATCGTGAAGATCGATCCCGCAAACCTGCCGCGCCTGCCCAATATCCACTACCTCGGCCCGAAGTCTTATGACGATCTCCCGGCCTATTTGAGCGGGTGGGATGTGGCCCTGATGCCATTCGCGCTGAATGACGCCACGACCTTCATCAGCCCCACCAAGACACCCGAATATCTCGCCGGCGGCCGTCCAGTGGTGTCAACGCCGATCGCCGACGTGGTGCGCCACTATGGCGAGCTCGCAGGCGTGGCAATCGCCGGGACGCCCGACACGTTCCTTGCGGCTTGCGCCGACCAGCTTGCGCGAGCGCGCGACGTCGGGTCTTGGCTTCCGGCCGTCGATACCGTTCTGGCACAGGGATCCTGGGACAAAACCTTCAAGCGGATGGCCGGGTTGGTCGATGAGGCGATCGAAGGTCGCGCCATGCCGATCGCCCGACCTTCGTCGCTCGCACCGGCATCGCTCGTGTTCCGACCGACGGTTCGCTCCTCCAATTGCCCAAAGCCGTATGACGCTTTGATCGTCGGGGCTGGCTTTGCGGGCGCGGTCCTCGCCGAACGTCTCGCAGCGGGCTCGGGTCAGCGCGTCCTGGTCGTCGACCGTCGCCCGCATATCGCCGGCAATGCCTACGATCACCTCGATGCCGCCGGCATCCTCGTGCATCGCTATGGGCCACACATCTTCCATACCAATAGCGCGGACGTCTCCACCTATCTGTCCCGCTTTACCCGGTGGCGCCCCTACGAGCACCGCGTTCTGGCCGATGTCGGTGCCGGCAAGCTGTTGCCGATGCCGATCAACCGGACGACGCTGAACGGTCTCTACGGTCTGTCGCTCGGCACCGACGAGGAGGCAGCCGCCTTTCTGCAGGGCCGAGCCGAGCCGCTGACCACGATCCGCACGGCCGAGGATGCGGTCGTGTCGCAAGTCGGTCGCGACCTCTACGAGACATTTTTTCGCGGCTATACCCGCAAGCAATGGGGATTGGACCCCTCCGACCTCGACCGCACGGTGACGCAGCGCGTGCCGACACGGACAGGTCTGGACGATCGCTATTTCCAGGATACGTTTCAGGCGATGCCGGCCGATGGCTATACGCGCATGTTCGAGGCGATGCTCGATCACCCGCTGATCGATGTTGAACTTGGCGTCGAATATCGCGACGTCTGCGACGCCGTGGTGGCCGACCACACCATCTTTACTGGGCCTATCGACGAATATTTTGACTTCCGCTTCGGCCGCCTGCCCTATCGCAGCCTGGAATTTCGGCACGAAACGCTGAACCGGCGCCGGTTGCAGCCGGTCGGCGTCGTCAACTATCCGTCCGAGTCGGTGCCCTACACACGCATCACGGAATATAAGCATCTGACGGGACAGTCCCACCCGCAGACCAGCATCAGCTACGAGATCCCGCAAGCCGAGGGTGACCCCTATTACCCAATCCTGCGTCCCGCAAATCAGGCTTTGTACAAGCGCTACGAGGCGTTGGCGCAGGCCTTGCCGAACGTGAGTTTCGTCGGCCGGCTCGCAACTTACCGCTACTACAACATGGATCAGGTCGTCGGGCAGGCGCTGGCGACGTACCGCCGCTTGACGGAGCGCGGCACGATGCCGGTCAAGACAGTGGTGCGATCGACATCGGCGATGGTCTGACGGTCGGTGACGGACACATCGGCCCCTCGGGGCACGTCGCGCCCGTGCTGATCGGCTCGATCTGCCTCGCGACCGACAGCATCGAGCCCTCCGGCGTCGGCGAGCATATGCTCGCCTTGGCGGGGGCTTTGAAGCGGGATTACGACGTGGTGCTCGCCTGCCCGCCCAGTCCGGGCGGCCGGATCCTGCTCGATCGGGCCGCCGGACTCGGCGTCGGCCTGCGTCTGCTGCCGCCGGACGAGGCAGCCGTGATCGATTGGTTGCACCAGCACGGCATTGCCTTGCTGCACGTGCATGCCGGCATTGGATGGGAAGGCCACGCCCTCGCCGCGATGGGCCGCGCGGCCGGCGTTCAGTCCGTGGTCCGTACTGAACATTTGCCCGACATGATCACCAATGCGGCGCAGCGCCGCCTCCACCGCGATGGGGTCGCCTTGGTGGACCGCATCGTCTGCGTGTCCGAGGCCTCGGCCCGCAGCTACCGGGACGTGGGCGTGCCGAATGACCGCCTCGCGGTGATCCGTAACGGCCATGATCCGCGAACCGCCACGCGCTCGCGCGCCGCCGTCCGCGCCGACCTTGGCCTATCGGCGCAACAGCCGATGCTGCTAACAGCCGCGCGATTTACCGCCCAGAAGAATCACGCGACGCTGATCGAGGCGGTGCCGGCGGTTCTGGCGCGTTTTCCGGACGCGTGTTTCGTTCTGGCCGGGTCTGGGCCTCTCGAAGCGACCATCACCCGCCAGATTGCGGAAAGAGACCTTTCCGCCTCCGTGCATCTGCTCGGGCAACGGGACGACATACCCGACCTGCTCGGGGCGGCCGATCTCCTGGTCCTCCCCTCGCGCTTCGAAGGGCTGCCGCTGACGATCCTCGAAGCTATGGCGGCCGGGGTGCCGGTGGTCGCGACGAATGTCGGCGGCACCGACGAGGCTGCCGTCGATGGCGTGACAGGCCTGCTCGTGCCTCCCGGCGACCACGCTAGCCTCGCGGCCGCCATTCTGGCCATGCTGGAGGATCCGGCACGGGCGGCCCAGTACGGACGGGCGGCCCGCTTGCGCTTTCAGACCTCTTTCACGGCAACCCGCATGGGGGCCGATATGGCACAACTTTATCAGGGCCTCGGCGTCGTGCCGCGGCCCGCCACCACGGCAGACAGGATGGACGGCATGAAACCCGACAAGACCCGTATCGGCTTCATCGGCGCCGGAGGCATCGCGCAGCGACACCTCGGTGTGCTGGCCGGTTTCGACGACGTCACGATCGCGGCCTTCGCCGACCCGGCGCGGGAGCGCGCGACGGAGGCCGCCGAACGTTTTGGGGCACGAAGCTACGGCGATGTCGATGCGATGCTGGCGGCCGAACAGCTCGATGCCGTCTTCATCTGCGTGCCGCCTTTCGCGCATGGCGCACCCGAGCGGGCCGCCATCGCCAAAGGGCTGCCGTTCTTCGTCGAAAAGCCGCTGGCGCTCGACATCGAGATCGCCGAGGCGATCGGGCGGGAGGTCGCGGCGGCCGGGCTCATCACCGGCTGCGGCTATCACTGGCGCTATCTCGACACCGTGGACGAAGCGAAGCACATCCTGGCCGATAACCCGGCTCGTCTGCTGTCGGGTTATTGGCTCGATGGCACGCCGCCGCCGCAATGGTGGTGGAAGCAGGACCAGTCGGGCGGACAAATGGTCGAGCAGACCACCCATATCGTCGATCTGGCACGCTATCTCGTCGGCGACGTCGATCGGGTTTTCGGCTTGGCGGAATATACGACGCGCGATGACTTTCCGGGTCTCGACGTGGCCACCGCCAGCACCGCGACGCTTCAATTCGCATCCGGCGCCGTCGCTAACCTCGCCTCGACCTGCCTGCTCCGCTGGGGCCATCGCATCGGCCTCCACATCTTCGGCGATGGCCTCGCGATCGAACTCACCGACCATGACCTGATGGTGGATGTCGGCCGTGGACGCCCCGTCCGCCACGCCGAGGGCGACCCCGTGTGGCGCGAGGATCGTGACTTCATCGATGCCGTGCGCGGCGGCCCGAATCACATTCGTTGCCCCTACCCCGAAGCCCTCGCGACGCACCGGGTCACACTCGCGATCCAGCGCTCAGCCGCCAGCGGCCAACCCGTCGATCTTCGCTCCTACGTCCGTGAGACCGTCCATGTCTGACCATCGCCGCATCCGTTCTCTCGGCGTCGAACACCCCGGGCAGGCCTATTTCCTCGATTATGAGGAGGGCCCACCCGGTGACGGCGGCGTTCGGCTCGAAACCCTCTACACGGGTTTTTCGGCCGGCACCGAACTCACCTTCGTCAAAGGCACCAACCCCTATCTCCACTCACGTTGGGATGGGGAGCGCGGGCTTTTCGTGCCGGGCGAAGCCGGTATGCACTATCCCGTGCCGTTCATGGGCTACATGGAGGTGGCGCGCGTCACGGAATCACGAAGCCCCGGCTTTCATGCGGGCGAGATTGTGGCCTCGACCTATGCGCATAAGAGCGGCCATACGGCGAACCCGTTTCACGATACGCTGATCAAACTCCCCGACGACATGGACCCGATCCTCGGCATCTACGTGGCCCAGATGGGCCCGATCGCAGCCAATGGAATTCTGCATGCCGACGCGGAAATCTTCGGCACCAACGTTGCCGCGCTCGGCATCGGTATTGCAGGTCGCCCCGTTGTGGTGATCGGTGCGGGCGTCGTCGGCCTGTTGACCGCGCTCTTCGCCCAACGCAGCGGCGCGGCCGAGGTGCTCATTGCCGATCCGTCCGCTTATCGCCGCGAGAAAGCCGAGGCGCTCGGCATCGAAGCGGTCACCGAGGAAGATGCGGTTCGCATCGCGAAAGATCGCTGGCACCATGGCGGCAACGATCGCGGCGCCGATTTTGTGTTCCAGACGCGCGCTCACGCCGAAAGTCTGCAGGCGGCGCTGCGTGCCTTGCGGCCGCAAGGCACGGTCATCGATCTCGCCTTCTATCAGGGCGGCGCGGATGCGGTGCGGCTTGGCGAGGAGTTCCACCACAACGGTCTGTCGATCCGTTGCGCTCAGATCGGCCGCGTGCCGCGCGGCCTCGGCTTTGCGTGGGATCGGCGGCGTCTGGCTCTCGAGACGATCGACCTCCTCGAAGACGTCGGCGGTGACGTGGCGGACCATATGATCACCCATGTGGTGCCGTTCGACGAGGGGCCGGCCTTCCTCAAGACGTTGGTCGAAACACGGCCCGACTTTTTGCAGATCGTCTTCAAGGGCGTTGATTGATGAGCCCTCCCGACGACCAGCCGGAGGGGCCGATCCGCATCCTCTTCGTCTTCGCCTGGCTGGTTGTCGGCGGCGAGGAGACCGAGATCCGGCTCCTCGCCCGCAATCTCGATCCGCGCCGCTACCGCATCGATGTCGTGGCCTGCTTCCGCAAGGAGGGCATGCCCGAACAGACGCATGACCAATTGCGGGCGCTTGGCATCGATGTCGACCAGACGCCCTATGGCCTCTCGTTCGAGGATACGGTCGGCTATCTGGCCTCGAAGATCCCGTCCTACGATCTCTTGGTCTCGTCGCAGAATGTTGCCGACGTCTATCCGGCGCTCGAACGGCTATATCATCGCCCGCCCTTAATTGAGCATGGCGGCCTCGTGTCGGAAGCGCTGGAGGGGCCGAAACATCTCACATCCCGCTATGTCGGCGTGTGTCGCACCATTCGCGACGCTGCCGCAGCGCGGATGCCGGGGCGGCCGCACCATGCCCTCGAGATCCCCTCGATGGTTGATCTCACCGAGTTTCGGCCGGCCGACAGAACGGCGGCCCGGGCGATCGTTGGGGCGAGCGACGACGACCACGTGATCGGCTGGGTCGGCCGGCTCGACCGCAAGAAGCGGGTCGAGGATTTTATCCGGGCGGCCGCCATCGTCCGGCAAACCCGCCCGACCACACGCTTCGTCGTGATTGGCGGTCCAGACGCCTTCATGCCTGACTATGCCAACACGCTTCGCGCTCTGGCGCTGCAACTCGGGCTCGGCACAGCGCTCACGTTCCTTGGCGACAGACCGGATGTTCCGGTTCTCTTGGCCGGTCTCGACATCTTCGTCTGGCTGTCCCGCGACGAAGGGATGCCGCACGTCATCGCCGAGGCCGGGGCGGCGCGGCTCCCGGTTATCGCAACCCCCGACAATGGTGCGCTGGAGCAAATCGAGGATGGCGTCTCGGGCTTGTTCGTGCCGCATGAAAACCCCGAGGCCGTTGCGGCCGCGATGCTGCGCCTCGTCGACGACGATGCCATGCGGCGGAGCCTGGGGGATCGCCTGCGCGCCAAGGTCGAGCGCGACTATGCCGTCGCGGCTGTGGTACCCCAATGGCGAGCTCTCTTCGACGATGTGCTGGCCGAACGCGCCCCTCCTTTGCGCTCCGGCCTGTTCGCCAGCTTCATGCAGGGCGGCTTCGAGGCCTCGACCCACCGCCTCGGCACCGGGCGCCGGCTCGACATGATTGGCGCGATCGATCACGACCGCCACGCGGCCTCCGACTACCGTGCCCTCGCGGGCTACGGCATCCGCACGGTGCGCGATGGCTTTCGGTGGCACCTGATCGAACGCAGCCCCGGCCAGTATGACTGGACGAGCGTGCTGCCCATGCTTCGTGCCGCGCGAGACACTCAAACCCAGGTGATCTGGGATGTGCTGCACTACGGCTGGCCGGACGACATCGACCTCTGGCGGCCGGAATTCGTGACCCGCTTCGCCCACTTTGCAAAAGCGCTGGCCGAAGTGGTGCGGCAGGAAAGCGATGCGGTGCCGTTCTACGCACCCGTCAACGAGATCTCCTTCTTCTCCTGGGGCGGCGGCGACGCGGCTTATCTCAACCCGTTCGCACGGGGACGTGGCTTCGAGTTGAAGACGCAACTGGTCCGCGCCTCGATTGCCGCCATGGATGCAATCTGGGAGGTCGATCCACGCGCGCGATTTATCCACGCCGACCCGGTCATCAACGTCATCACCGACCCGCAACGCCCCCATGAGCGTGGCGCGGCGGAGGGGCATCGGCAGGCACAGTTCCAGGCCTGGGACATGCTGGCTGGGGTGGCGTGGCCGCAACTCGGCGGCGCGCCACGCTACCTCGATGTCGTCGGCGTCAATTACTACTTCAACAATCAATGGATCCACGGGGGACCGCCGATCGACGTCGGACACCCGCTTTACAAACCATTCCGCTACCTGCTGGCCGAAACCTATGCTCGCTACGGTCGTCCGATCTTCGTGGCAGAAACCGGCACCGAAGCGGATCGCCGCCCGTCCTGGTTTGCCATGGTGGCGTCCGAGGTTCGCGCCGCACTCGCGGCGGGCGTCCCGGTCGAAGGCCTTTGCGTCTATCCGGTCATCAATCATCCGGGCTGGGACGACGAGCGGCATTGCCACAATGGTTTGTTGGATTTCGCGGCCGGGACCGCAACCCGGGAGCCCTATCGACCGCTGGCGGAGGAACTCGCCCGGCAGCAGGCGTTGCTGATGCCGCTGCCCGGCTGATCGTACCGCGCGGCGCGGCGCCGACGTTGCCAGATTGATAGCGGTCGGGTCGCCTTTCTCGGCGGCCCCGTCTATTTTCGGCGAGAGCGGTTCCTCGAGATCGGCCAGCGACGCGCTTCGATCTCGTCCGACTTTGCTCTTCCAATCAAGACAACCTGCCACAGGTGGATGCTGAGGACCCGGCGTCGTCGACCGACGCCACACCGGCTCCTTCCGCTTCACCATCACGGACATCAACGCTCATGCGCTATAATCAATTGGGCCGCACCGGCCTCTTCGTCTCGGAACTCTGCCTCGGCACCATGACGTTCGGCGGGACAGGAGAGGTCTGGAGCAAGATCGGCTCTCTGCAGCAGCAGGAAGCCGAAACGATCGTCAAGACGGCGCTCGATCACGGAATCAATTTCATCGATACGGCCGACGTCTATTCGGCCGGGCTTTCGGAAGAGATTACCGGACAGGCGTTGCATAATCTGAAGGTGCCGCGTCACGACGTCGTTCTGGCCACCAAGGTCTTCGGACCGACCGGCGACGGACCCAACACACGCGGCAATTCCCGCACGCATATTCTCGAGGGCGTGAAGGCCAGCCTCAAGCGCCTGCAGACCGACTATATCGATCTCTATCAGATCCATGGCTTCGATCCGGCAACCCCGATCGAGGAGACCATGCGGGCGCTCGACATCCTGGTGCAGCATGGTCACGTGCGTTACGTCGGCGTGTCCAACTGGGCGGCTTGGCAGATCGCCAAGGCGCTCGGCATCGCGGAGCGGCTCAACCTCGCGCGTTTCGAGACGCTGCAAGCCTATTACACGGTTGCGGCGCGCGATCTCGAGCGTGAACTGGTGCCGATGATGGCGTCTGAGGGGATGGGCCTGATGGTCTGGAGCCCGCTGGCTGGTGGCCTGCTGTCCGGCAAATATGGCCGCGACCAGAATGGCGAGCAAGGAAGCCGCCGGCAGAGTTTCGATTTCCCGCCCGTCAACCGCGACAAGGCCTACGACGTCGTCGACGCCATGCGGCCGATCGCCGAGGCGAAAGGCGTCTCGGTGGCGCAGATCGCTCTGGCGTGGTTGCTGCACCAACGCCAGGTCATGAGCGTGATCATCGGCGCCAAGCGCGTCGATCAACTCGAGGATAATCTAGCGGCCACAAAGGTCTCTCTCGACGCGACGGAGCTCGAGGTTCTGGGCAAGGTCAGCGCGCTGCCACCGGAATATCCGGGCTGGATGTTTGAACGCCAGGGCGAGTTCCGCCGCAAACAGGTGGCGGAGAGTCATCGGTTGACGACAATCTAAGCCCAACGGTTAGCGGTAGCCGGAGGCCTGAAGGTCGAAAAGTTCGGCATAGGCGCCTCCGGCCGCCACCAAGGCCGCATGGCTGCCGCTTTCGATGACGCGGCCACCACCCAGCACGACGATGCGATCCGCCATCCGGACGGTCGAAAAGCGGTGCGAAATCAAAACGGCGGTTCGCCCGTGGCTGAGGTCGCGGAACCGCTCGAAGACCTCATATTCGGCACGCGCATCGAGAGCGGCGGTGGGCTCATCGAGGATGAGGACATCGGCCTCGCGCATATAGGCGCGCGCAATGGCGATCTTCTGCCATTCGCCACCCGACAGATCGACGCCGTTGTTGAACCGCCGCCCGAGAGGCTGATCGTAGCGCATGGGCAAGCGCCCGACGAGTTGGTCGGCGAGACTACGCGAGGCTGCCGCCTCGATCCGGTCCCGGTCCTCGAGCGCATCGATCCGCCCGACCCCGATATTCTCGCCCGCCGTGAAATGGAAGCGGACGAAGTCTTGAAAGATGACGCCGATGCGAGCCCGAAGCTCGGCGAGATCATAATCCCGCAGATCGACGCCATCGAGCAGAATGCGGCCTTCGGTGGGATCGTAGAGACGGGCCAGCAGCTTGACGATCGTGGTCTTACCGGCCCCGTTCTGGCCGACGAGCGCCAAAACCTCGCCGCTCGCCAAGGTAAGATCGAGATGCCGCACAGCCCAGGTCTCCGATCCGGCGTAGCGGTAGCCGACATCTTCGAAGCAAAAGCCGGTACGAAGCGGACGCGGCACCGGGAGGGCGGCCGGCGCCGACACGATGCCGGGGCGAAGCTCGAAGAAGGAAAACAGGTCGGCAAGGTAGAGCACTTGCCCCGCGATCTGCGAAAAGCCGAGCAGCAAGCCTTCGAGAAGCCCCCGTAAACGTAAGAAGGATCCCGCCAGAAACGTGAGATCGCCGAGGCTGAAGTGACCCGAAACTGTTCGCCAGACGATGACGAAATAGGCGAGGTAATAAGCGAGCGAGCCAAGGCCGGCGAAAAGCACGCCCCAAGCGGCCCGACGGACCGCCAGGCCACTATTTTCCGCATACATCGCATCGGCAAAACGGCCGAACCGCTCGGCCAGGAAGCCACTCAAACCGAAGAGCTTGATCTCCTTGGCGGTTTCGGTGCTGGACCCGAGGTAACGCAAGTAGTCGAGCTGTCGACGTTCTGGAGTCCGAAAGTAGTCGAGCCGATAGCTCTGCGCGTTAAAATGCTTTTCGCCCAGGAAGCCGGGGATGAGCGCCAGGCACAAGAGCGCGATCAACCAGGGCGCATAGGCCACCAATCCGGCCGCGAGCGACAAGACCGTGAGAACGTCTTGCGCTTGGGCGAAGAGCTGCGACAGAAGCGCGGTTCGGCCGGTGACCTGTCGGCGCGCCCGATCCAGCCTGTCCTGCTCGGCGCTGCTCTCCAACTGCTCGAGATCGAGCGTCGCGGCATGATCCATGAGACGGACGCTGGCCAGATTGCTGTAGCGCTCGGACAGAAGGCTGTCGGCCAAGCCGCTCGCTCGACCAAGCGCCGTCGATGCGATCGCCAAACCGAATTCGAGACCGAGCAGAACCAGCAGCCCATCGAGCCGTCCGGATTGGAACCAGACAAACGGATTATCGCCCAGCGATGGCAGACGGGACTGTGCCACCACGCCATCGATGATGAGTTTACCGACGAAAAGCCCGAGGACGGGCAGGATCGCTCGCAACAAGCGAAGAACCATGCTGGCCGTCGCCAGCGATGGGCTTGCGGTCCAGGCGAGGCGAAAGAGCGAAACGAGGTGACGAAAGGGCCCAGCTCGCTCGCGAGCTCGGCTGAGAACCGTACGGAGCGCTTCGATCATACGAGCATAAATGGCCTGTCGCCCCGCAATGTCTACTCGCGTCGTAATGTCAGCTTTTTTGGCGACAAGGCGGACATGTCGGTTTGGATGTCAAAGATCGACACGGCTGGCTCGATCGCCAAAGAGGCTCGACAGGAAGCCGCTGAGGACCAGGCTGAGACATAGCCCGATTGTCGTCAGGCGCGAGAACGAGAAAGCCCGGCGCTGGGCCGAGCGCCGGGCTTTATAATGTCACGGCCGAGGCCGCGCAGTCTGGAGGTTCCGCTTTCCTTTCGGAGATCGGAACACTCCCGCCTAAGCTATGGGTAAGCTTAGAAGTCGCGCTCGACGCGGAGGCGAGCCTCGAAGGCATCGGGGTTCTTCTTGACGCCGACCGGCAGAGCGGTCGCGGCCTGGCCGAGTTCGTGAGCCAAGGTCTGGTCGATGCGCATGTAGATCACTTCCACGCCGAAGTTCAGGTCGTGAACCGGGGTGAAGATGAACTGGTTGCCGACGCGGAATTCCGATGCGTCGCCGATACCGCCACGGGTCCAGTCGATGTTCTTGACGATGTTGCCGTAGCCGATCGTCTCGTACGAACCGAACAGAACGTCGTGGAACTGGGGCGTGAAGTAGTGGTGCAAGGCGCCCATGACGTGGAAGCCCGACCCCTTCTGGAGGGTGTAACCGCCAGTGCCGTTGCCGATCGCGACAGCGTCACGGTCGATATGCTGGAAGCCGCCGAGCGCGAGCGAGTTGAAGCCGGCGTTCAGGTAATTCGAGGAATCCTGGTAGAGGTAAGCGCCTTCCTGGTAGCCGCCTTCGATCCACAGATCGTCGCCAGCAGCCAGCATCGGCAGCTTGATCTGCACGCCGCCCTGAACCGCGAAGCCTTCCGTGGTCGAGTTGGCGAACTGGTTGGCGATCGCCACGTTGCCGAGCGGACCCGCAACCGTGTTCACGTCATGGTAGGCAGCCGAGATCTGAGCCGCACCCCAAGCCTGATCGACGCGCAGGACACCGACCACATCCGGGATCGTCTCGCCAGCGTAGACGGCGTTCGCGCCAGCCAGACCGTTGAGGCCAGCGGCCGGGTTGATGGCGCCGTTGCCGAACGCGATGTTGCCGATGTTCTGGCCGAGGTTACGACCGTTGCGGTCTTCGACCGAGATCGTTGCCGAGAAGCCGCCACCGAACGTCGCGGTGTAAGCGAAGACGTTGTTGCTTTCGTCGGAGTTGGCAATGCCTTCGAAGTTGTAGTTGTCGGCGTAGAAGTCGAAGAACGACTGAACGCGACCGGCCGTGAACCCAGCGAACTGGATGAAGCCCTTGTCGAGATAGGCGTTGTTGCCGCCCTGGTTGGCGAAGGAGTTCTGACCACCAGCGACACCGCCGCCCGAGTAGTTGCCCTGCAGACGATCGATCTGGAAGCGGACGTAGGTGCGCAGCGTGCCATAGGCGGTCTGCGTGCGAGCGTCGGCGTCGATACGACCGCGAGCGAAGAAGCCGCTTGCGTCACGGCTACGGCCCGGGATGAACGTGCCGGTGGCGCGCGGAGCCGCAACCGTGCTGACGCCCGGGGTCGGGAAAAAGGCCGAGTTGTTCTGGATGTAGGCATATTCGGCGCGGATGATGCCGCCGACCTTCAAGCAGGTGTCGGTGCCCGGGATGTAGAAGTAGCCAGCGCCGGTCCAGTCGCAAACGCGAACGTATTCGACCGGGGCAGCCTTCCGAAACGGCAAATCAGCAGCCTGCGCGCCAGCAATGCCAGCAAGGCCAACGGCCGACGTGAGAAGGATTTGCTTGAACAATTTCATCCGTGCACTTCCGCTGTTCGAATCTGATGATGCATCATCACAGACTGAAAAAAGCAATCAACCGGAATTGCAGCAACACGCGCGCTCGGCCGATTGTTGTTGCAAACGCGCCACATTTTTGCCTCCCCATCGCTCATTCGTTGCAAGTTCGTCAACGGCCGACGGGCCGCCTTGGTGAGAAGTGTTCTCTTTTAGGACATCTGAGGTGATTGCCGACCGGCCGCCGGAGCGCGAGACGATGCTCGCGATCCGGCTGGAGTGCCGAGCTATCGAGAAGGATCGCTATCCGATCCTATCGAGCCGCGACCTTTGCGGCCTGCGGAAGCGTGTTTTCGGCAAGGCCGGGCGTCGTGAGGTCGAGCGGCGTCAGGTCGACGCGGGCCCCATCCGGCCTGTCGAACAAGGCAGAGCGCTCCTGTTCGGTCGACCTGAAGCAGGGATAGCGGTTCATGATGGACACCATCGAGGCCTCGCGAAAGCTCATCAGGCAGAATGGCTTTTCGATCGGCGGGATCGTGCGCGGCAGACATTCTGAGCGCAGCCCGAACACCCGTTTGTAGAAGGCTTGATGTTCGGCCCGCACCGTCGCGGTGACCACGTCGGCGTCAAAATGCCAAGCCGCGACGTAACCGAGCCGAACCGTGAGATAGGCAAGCTCCGGCATCGCACGCGCGGCCGTGTGTTCGGTCACAAGACGGTTCGGGTCGACGATGACCCGGCCGGCCGCGAGGTCGGGTCCGAGCAGGTCTGGGAAAAACGCCGTGGCTGGCGAAGGGCCGAGCCGCTCGGATGCAACATTGATCCGGATCGAGCTCGAAAGCTGGTCGTCGACATAGAGCCCGAACGTCCATGCATTGGCGGCATCGTCGTACCGATCGACCAACATGCCTCTGGCGTCGGCTTTGGTCATCCCCTCTTTGAGATAGGCATCGTATCGAAGTCGGTAAATGGCCTCGCGTTGGTCCGGTGTGTCGGCCCGTCGGTAGTCCACATAGTCGAGAAGATGAACCAGGCGATCGGCGAAATTCAGATGCGATCTGGAAGCGGCGGCGATCATGTTAGACTCCCGTGCAAAAATGGCACACCGGGACCCTAGGGCGCTGTAAACGTTTGTAAATAAATATGGTTAATCGCATTTGCCCGATGCGGAACGGCCCACAGGTTTCGCCGGCAGCGGACCTTTTCCGACGCAAGCGGGTTCAATGTTCTCGCGTTCAATGAACAGTGACCCGACCCGCGAAACCTGTGCTTTGTGGTATCTTGTCGGATGACGCGGATGCATGTGGGCGTGAACGGCATCACGCAGGGGACGATTCCTTCGCTCGGCGGACGATTGTGGTTAGAAACGAGCTGCCTAAGGCTGGATTGAAGTTACCACGCGAGGTCTATGGACTTCTCGTCGACACGCTCTTCCGGGATAGCCGGTCGCTTGTGATCGGCACGGCGACCACCATCGTCGCTGTCGCGGTCACGGCGGCGAAGACGCAGTCGTTGGCGCTCGCGGCTTGCTGTGTGGCAATCCTCGTCGTGATTTCGGCGCGGCTGGTTCTTATCAAGCGGTATCTCGCCGACCCAGCACCGGTCGCTACGGAAGCTTCGGCAGCACGATGGGAACTCGGTTACTCGATCGGCGCGGGATTGCACTGTCTAGTGCTTGGGATCTGGTGTCTGCTTTGTCTCACCACCACGACCGACGGTTTCGCACAGCTTCTGTCGGCCGTCGTCACGATCGGCTGTGCCGCAGCAATTCCCGGCCGAAACTTTGGCCGAGTCGGCATCGCTTCGATCCAGATCGGAGGCTTGTTTCTGCCGCTGTGCCTCGGGTGGATCCTGCAGGCCAACTGGTATTATGCCTTCCTGACCCTGGTCACACTGCCGTTCGTGGCGGCGCTTCGGATCATGTGTCAGCGCTTGCAGGCCACGCTTCTCGATGCTCTTACGGCTAACAATAAGATCGGCGTGCTGGCCGAGCGGTTCGACGCCGCGCTGAACAACATGCCGCACGGGCTATGCATGGTCGATCGCGAAACCAGGGTTCAGGTCTGTAATCCGCGGCTGACTGAAATTTTGGGTCTGCCCAGAACCACGGATCTGCAGAATCTGACCTTTTCCGACCTGCTGGCCAAAGCCGGTGCGACCGTCAGCCTCCGCACGTCGGGGCCGGACCCCCTTACGATCGAGCCGATGCTGCACGCGCGGGAGGGCGGCAGTATCGTGATCGAAATCGCGGATGGACGGAGCGCCACGCTAACCTTGCAGCCGATGAGCAATGGCGGAACGGTGATCGTGGCGGAGGACATCACCCTCCGACGCGAGACCGAGGACAAGATCCTGCGCCTCGCCCGCTACGACACGGTCACGGATATCTCGAACCGAGCCTTCTTTGTCGAGGAGATGACGGGGCGTGTGGCCGCGGCGGACCAAGCCGGCACGCATTGCGCGCTTCACTTTATTGATCTTGATCGCTTCAAATCCGTCAACGACACGCTTGGCCACGCCTACGGCGACTTGCTCCTGCGGGAGGTGTCGGATCGGCTCAAGGGTCTTCTCGGCAGCGACGATCTGCTCGGCCGTTTTGGCGGTGACGAGTTCGTTGTGCTGCAATCAAGCGTGGCGGATGAACAGCAGGCCTCGGCACTCTCCAGCGCCATGATCGAGGCGCTCACGCAACCGTTTCTTCTGCTCGGCAAGCGAATCAAGATCGGTGCAAGCATCGGCGTCGCCCTGACGCCGATCGGCAGGATCGATGTCGATTTGCTGATGCAGAGGGCCGATCTCGCTCTCTATCGCGCCAAGACGGCCGGGCGAGGGCGTTGGTTTTTCTTCGATGCCGGGATGGATCAGGAGGTTCTTCGCAGGCGGACGCTCGAACTGGATCTCACCACGGCGTTTCAAACCGACGCGTTCGAGCTTTTTTATCAGCCGCTCGTGACACTCGAGACCATGCGGATCGGGACTTGCGAAGCCTTGCTGCGGTGGCGGCATCCGGAGCGAGGCCTGATCTCTCCGACTGTGTTCATCCCCATGGCGGAAGAGATGGGCCTGATCACCGAACTCGGCGCGCGCGTGCTCCATTTGGCCTGTGTCGCATGTCGAACATGGCCGAACGAGACGCGTGTTGCGGTCAATCTCTCGGCCGTTCAATTCCAGAGCGACATCGTCGAGACCATTCAAGATGCCCTTTGGTCCGCCGGCTTACCCGCGAACCGGCTGGAAGTCGAAATCACCGAAACGGTCCTGCTGCAAAATACGTCCTCGATCCGGACAGCGTTGCAGCGCATCCAGGATCTGGGCGTCACCGTGGTGCTGGACGATTTCGGCACCGGACATTCGAGCCTCAGCTATTTGCACAATTTCCCGCTGCAGAAGATCAAGCTCGACCGCTCGTTCCTCGAAGACGTCGGAAAGAGCGAGCGATCACTCATCATCCTCGACGGCGTCGGCGCGCTGATCCAGCGTCTTGGTCTCGCCGTGGTGATCGAAGGCATCGAGACGGACGACCAACTCGCATTCGTGCGCGGCATGAAGCATATCGACGAGGTACAAGGATTTTTGCTCGGGCGTCCTGTGCCACGCGACGAGATCATCTCGGTCCTGGAGCGATCGGCATTGGGATCCCGTCAGAGCGATCGGCTGGATCTGTTGAAGGCGATCGCTTGCGCCTCCTGACGATGCGTTGATGGGACGCGTCGACTACAAGATCGTGACGCGATCGATGCCTGACCGCTCGATGTCGCGCCGCTGCGGCAGGATCGGGAGATATCGAAGCGTTATGGATCCGACATCGCAATCGAGACGTTCTTTAAGCTGCCTAGACGGAATGCCGTAGGCGACCTCCGCCGGACTCGAAGCATAGATCGCTACGACCGCGCTCCTCTGCACGGGACCAATTATGGATACACTTGCTGCGCTTTCGCCCGAACATACCCGCCTGATCGTCAAACTCGACTCGAATTCGGAATTAACCGGCGCTGAAAAGCGAGCGATCGGTGCCTTACGACTGACCATACGGACCTATGGGGCCGATCAGGACGTGGTTCGCGATGGCGACCGTGTGGATCGGTGTTGCCTGCTGCTCGACGGTTTCATGCATCGGTACAAGACCGTCCAGAACGGGGCTCGGCAAATCATGTCGTTCCATATTCCCGGCGATATGCCGGACCTGCAGAGCCTCTATCTCGGCCGCATGGATCACGCTGTCGGCACTCTCGTCCCGAGCCGCGTTGCCTTCGTGTCCCATGCCGCCGTTCAGGAACTGGCGCGTGAATTTCCGGGGATCGGGGCGGCCCTCTGGCGCGACACGCTGATCGATTCGGCCGTCTTCCGAGAGTGGATCGTCAACGTGGGCCGGCGCTCAGCGATCCAACGGATTTCGCATCTCCTCTGCGAATTATACCTTCGATTCAAAGTCGTTGGCTTGGCCGGAAACGCGAGTTTTTCGCTTCCGCTCACACAAGCCGAGATCGGCGATGCCACAGGCTTGTCGACCGTCCATGTCAATCGCACGCTCCAGGAACTCCGCGCCGACGGGTTGATCGCCTCGCAGGGGAAAATCGTCCAAATCCTGAATTGGACGGGTCTGCAGCACATCAGCGGTTTCGATCAGACCTACCTGCATTTTAGATCAAGAGGGCAGACATGACGCCCGACCGGCCGATCACGACTGTCAAAGCATCGATCTCGTGCCAGGCCTCGGTGAGGCTTTGGTGACGGCAGCGGCCCGTCGACCGACGGCCTTTAACGCCTCGCTTACCATCTGGTTCTAGATCAGGGACGTGGGCCGGACGTCGCGAAGCGACGAAACGGCCGCAACACTGACGACCTGGACTGGATCGAGGATACTCATATGACGGACACAGTTGGCATCGCCGGCGACCGGATCAGATCGTTCATCGAGCGGATCGAGCATATCGAAGAGGAGCTCAAAGCCTTGAACGAAGGCAAGAAAGAGGTTTTCGCTGAGGCCAAGGGTGAAGGGTTCGACGTCAAGGTCCTCAAAGAAATCCTCAAGCTCCGCAAGCAGGACAAGGACGAGCGGGACGAGCACGAGTCGCTGCTCGATCTCTACATGCGCGCGATGGAAACCGAAGGCGCTCCCCGTGCCAAGGCAGCCTGAGGCTTAGAGCCAGCGGACGCTCGCGGCTGGATGCGTCTCGTCCAGGCGGTCATGACCGAACAGCTTGTTGCGGAGCGTGCCGGGCGCATAAGCCGTCTTGTAACGACCGCGTCGCTGCAACTCGGGCACAAGAAGGTCGACCACGGCATCGAACGTCTCCGGCCGGACCGCGAAAGCGAGGTTGAAGCCATTGAGGTCGGTCGTCTCCATCCACCGTTCGAGTTCATCCGCAACCGTCGCGGGTGATCCAACGATGAGCGGCCCGATCCCCCCGATCGCCACATGCTCGGCAACGTCTCGGACCGTCCAGGTTCTGCTTGGGTCGGCACGTGTGATGTTGTCGAGCGCCGATCGCCCGGCGTCGTTTTCGACATGCTGAACGATGCTGTCGAGATCCAAGGTCGAAAAATCGACGCCGGTCCAACCCGACATCAGCGTCAAGGCGCCCTCGTGGTCCGCATAGCCCCGATAGTCGTCCAGCAGGGCCTTGGCCTCCGCATCGCTCGGAGCCACGATGATGGTCATCAGAGCGAAGATCAAAATCGCGGTTGGATCGCGACCGGCGTCCCGTGCAGCCGCGCGAATCGAAGCGCCGCGTGGCGTGATGACCTGTACCGACGGGCCAGACATGAAAACGCATTCGGCATGACGCCCCGCGAATGCGCGGCCGGCCGGCGATGTGCCGGCTTGGTAGAGCACGGGCGTTCGCTGCGGCGATGGCTCGCTGAGATGCACCGCGTCGAGCCGATAATGCGTGCCCTCATGGCTCACGCGGCGGACGCGATCAGGGTTTGTGAAAACGCCAGTTGCCGTATCGGCCACCACGGCATCGTCGGCCCAAGAGCCTTCCCATAACTTATAGACGACGGCCATATAGTCTTCAGCTGCGGCGTAGCGGTCATCGTGGCGGCGTTGCCCCACCTCGCCCATGCCGCGTGCCGCACTATCGAGGTAGCCGGTCACGACATTCCACCCGATCCGGCCGTCAGTCAGATGATCCAGCGTCGACATGCGCCGCGCGAAAGGCAACGGCGGCTCATACGACAGCGTGACCGTCACGCCGAAGCCGAGATGCTCCGTCGCGGCCGCCATGGCGGGAACCAACAAGAGCGGGTCGTTGACGGGCACCTGTGTCGCGTGAGCCAAGGCCGACTGCGCGCTGCCGCCGAAGACATCGTAGACGCCGAGTACATCCGCGAGGAATATCCCGTCGAACAATCCCCGCTCCAGCGTGCGAGCGAGAGCGACCCAGGACTGCAGCTTGCGATAATCGCGCGACCGGTCGCGCGGATGTCGCCACAGACCCGGCGATTGATGCACGACGCAATTCATCTCGAATGCGTTGAAACGGATCTCGCGAGGCAAGGCGCTTCCTCCCGTAACAGTTAGCCGGCCGCCGTCTTGCGATGCGAGGGCGCCACGACGTTGGCGATGACTTCACCGAACGGGCCAGCATTCTTGGCCGGCCCCCTGTCGCGACCGGTCGTTTTCTTCAGTGGCAATTTCGGAAAGACCAGTTCGGCAAAACGATAGCATTCCTCAAGATGTGGGTAGCCGGACAGAATGAAGCGATCGATCCCGAGCGCCATATACTCCTTGATGCGCTCGGCGACTTCGTCCGGATTACCGACCAGCGCCGTGCCGGCCCCGCCGCGCACGAGACCGACGCCGGCCCAGAGGTTCGGGCTCACCTCGAGCTTGTCGCGATTGCCGCCATGCAGCTTGGCCATGCGCTGCTGGCCGACCGAATCGTAACGCGAGAAAGTCTTCTGGGCGGACGCGATGGTCTCGTCGTCGACATGTTTGATGAGGTCCGCGGCCGCCGACCAGGCCTCTTCGGATGTTTCGCGCACGATCACGTGCAGGCGAATCCCATAGGAGAAAGTGCGACCGCGTGTGTCAGCGACGGCCTTGGCGGCACGTAGCTTATCGGCCACATCGGCAGGCGGCTCACCCCATGTCAGATAGGTATCGACGTGGTCGGCCGCGACCTGCATGCCGACGTCGGATGACCCGCCGAAATAGAGCGGCGGGTAAGGATCCTGCACGGGTGGATAGAGCAACTGCCCTTTTTCGATGCGAAGGTGCCGCCCCTCGAAACTGGTGTCCTCCATGCGGAGAAGCTGCCGGTAGATCGTCAAGAACTCGTCCGTGACCGCATAGCGATCCGCGTGGCTGCCGAAGATGCCGTCACCCTTGCCTTCGACTGGGTCGCCCCCGGTCACGACGTTGATGAGCAAGCGCCCATTCGAGATGCGGTCGAGCGTCGCGGTCATGCGGGCCGCGACGGCGGGTTCCTGCAGGCCGGGTCGAACCGCGACGAGAAAGCGGAGCCGCTCCGTCAGCGGCACCATGGCCGAGGCGATGACCCACGAATCCTCGCAGGAGCGGCCCGTCGGCAGCAACACACCGAAATAGCCAAGATCATCCGCTGCGCGGGCGATCTGGCCGAGATAGGCCAGCGAAACATGTCGCGCACCGACTTCGCTGCCGAGGTAGCGACCATCGCCATGGGTTGGCAGGAACCACAGGATGTCAGTTTCGGTGGCGGCGGGCGGCAGGTCGGATTGGAGGTCGGATTGGGTCATGGCATACTCACGAGCGATCGATCATCGTGTCTCGGACCGAGGCAGTCAGGTCGATCAGGGAAGCCGAAGGGCCGCAAAGCGCCCATGGCCGTAAACGAGCGGATCATGATTTGGGCCCTCGCCCAGCGTGACGGATTTGACCGCTCCGATGATGATCCCGTGACTGTGGCGTTCGATGATCTCGTCCACGGCGCAATCGATCACCGCGAGCGCCCCGCGGAGGCCGCTCGCGCCGCTGCCGAGCACATCCCAGTCGGCACCATCATAACGCGCCGCTCCTTTGAGGCCGTCTCGGCCGGCAAAGCGAGACGCCACATCCTCTTGATGAGCCGAGAGGATATTGACCGCGAAATGCCCGTGCTTCCGAATGATGGGCCAAGCCGATGCGGTTCTATTGACACAGATCAGCATGGTGGGCGGCTCCATCGACAAGGACGTCGCCGAGGTCACGGTCAATCCGGCCCGCTCGACGCCCGTACCGGCCGTGATGACGCAGACGCCGCCTGCCATGTGGCGCATGGCTTGCCGCAGCGCAAAGGAGTGATCGGTTTCAGGCATGTTGAGGACGTCTGACATGGGACACCAGAGTTGCGGCGACGGCGCGTGGCTTAGGCCGCTTTCAAAAGGCGTGCCGCCAGGGCGCGCGCGATAATCGATAGTGTATTGGCCCGCTGCTCAGCGAGCCGCAAGGGCGTGCGATCACGCGACATTGAAAGGCTCCCGTTGCAGAGCGCGGAACACGATCCGCGACGATGGAGCCTAACCTAATTGCGCCTGCTCTCTTAGTCCACCAAATTACTAGATTTATTCACCCTTGGTGGCTTGTGGCTTTGGTCAGCGCTTTCGCCCGCGCGCCTGTCGGAACCGCCGGCTTGATCGCCTTCGGGCGTCCCGACGGCCGTGTCGCCACCCAGATCAGGTGACGCGGACCGCGGTTGCGATGCCCTCGCACCGTCACTTCATCGACCTCGAAGCCGGTCTGGCGGAGGCGCTGCGTAAAGGCGCGGTCCGGCCCGGCGGACCAAACCGCGACGATGCCGCCCGGCCGCACCGCCGCAAAGGCATCGCGCAGTCCCGCATATCCGTAGAGGCTGTCGTTCGCCTGCCGGGTCAGTCCTTCAGGACCATTGTCGACATCGAGCAGAATCGCGTCATAGGCGCCGAGGCCGGCCCGCATGATGGCGCCGACGTCGGCCACATGGAGGGTGAGGCGCGGATCGTCGAGGCTCTCGCCGAACACGCTCGCCAGCGGCCCTTTCGCCCAGGTCACGACGGCAGGAACCAGTTCGGCCACCTCGACGCGCGCGGCGGGTCGGGCGAGATCCAGCACGGCGCGGAGCGTGAACCCCATTCCGAGGCCACCGATCAGAATGCGTGGTTTGGCGACCGTCTCGAGGTTGGCGCATCCGAGCCGCGCCAAAGCTTCCTCGGATCCGCGCATCCGCGTTCCCATCAGGTCGATCCGGTCGAGCTTGATCAGAAACTCGTCGCCGCGCTGCATGAGGCGCAATTCTGCGGCATCGCCCGGCACTTTGGCGGTCTCGAGCAGCGTCCACATCAGCATGGCGTCACTCCCGACTCCCGGATGGCCGACCCAGCATCAATTGGCTGGTGCGGGGCGACGTGCCAGCGTGATGGCGGGAACCAGAGCCGCAAAACCGACCGTCACGATCGCGACGACAAGCACGGCCAGGAACGTCAGATGCAACGAGTGCTCGAGCACGGCCCGGACCGAGGCATCCAGGCCAGCCGACGCGGCCGAACCGTCGAGAAGGCGGCGCAGATCCTCCGACGACACGCCGTTGGCCGAACCTGATCGGGCAAGACCGTAATTCAGCACCGCACCGAACACGGTCGCACCGAGCGTGCTGCCAAGGTTACGGGCAAAGATATTCGATGCGGTCGCGCTGCCGCGCTGCGACCAATCGACGATCTCTTGAATCAGCACCAGCGAAGTCGTGCTCAGCAGCCCCATCCCAAAGCCCATGATCAGCGATCCAATCCCCGCGACAACCGGCGAACTATTCGGACCAAGCGAGGCAAACACCACGGCACCGACGGGCATCAGCAAGCTGCCGGCCAAAAGCACCCGGCGGATCCCGAAACGGCCGAGGATCCGGGCCGCCAGCGTCGCGCCAATCGGCCAGCCGAGCACCATCATGGTCAGGGCGAAACCCGCCACCAGCGGCGACTGCTGCATGACGCCCTGCACATACATGGGCAGAAATGTCGTCAGCCCGATCAGCGCCATACCGGCCAGCAACGAGGCCCCATTCGCGGCCGCGATCGGGCGGCGCGCCCAGAGGTCGAGCGCGATCATCGGCTCTGGTGCCCGGCGTTCCTGCATGATGAAGAGGGTCGCGCTCACCACGAAAAGCGCTGTGACGAGGCTGGTCTGCAGCCATGGCGCCGTCGACACATCAGTCAATGCAATCATCATGGAGGCGATCGCGACCGTAAACAGGGCGGCCCCGGTATAGTCGATCGACCGACGATGGTCCCGGTCGATGTCCTCGTGGAGGTAGCGCACGAAGCCGACAGCGGCCAATAGCCCGAGCGGCACGTTGATCCAGAAGATCCAGGCCCAGGACGCATGCTGGATGATGAGACCGCCCGCAAGCGGCCCAACCACAGCCGAGATGGCCCAGACGCTGGCGAGATAGCCCTGAATCTTACCGCGCTCCTGCGCCGAATAAAGATCCCCAACCACCGTCATCCCGACCGGCTGGATCGCTCCGGCCCCGACACCCTGGATGAGACGAAAGACGATCATCGACGGCATCGACCAAGCGAAGCCGCAGAGCACCGATCCGACCAGAAAGACAGCGATCCCGGCCAGCAACACCGCCTTGCGACCGAAGAGATCGGATAATTTGCCGAACACGACCGTGGTGGCGGTCTGGGTCAACAGGAAGGCCGAAAAGACCCAACTGTAAAATTGCAATCCGCCGAGCTGGCCGACGATCTGCGGCATTGCGGTGGCCACGATCGTGGCTTCGATCGCGACCATGAACATGGCGGCCATGATCGAGGCAAGAACAAGCGGTCGATGGGTTTTGAGCTGAGACATACGCTCTCTTAGGTCGAGGGTCGGGCCGGGACAAGCAACAGGTTGATGCGACCGCGTCGCATCGCGCCTTCTCCCCTTGAGTCCATGAACGATCTCGCCGAAACCTGTGCACGACAAGCCGCAGACAGCAAAGTCGAAAAGACGGCAAACGTTCCGACCCTTTGAGGAAACGACACCATGTCCAGCATCGACGCTCTGAAACCCAGTGGTCCGAAAGCCAAGAGTCCCGCCACCATGAAGGGACCGGGCCTTTTTCTGGCGCAATTCGCCGGCGACGCTGCGCCGTTTAATTCCCTCGATGCGATCTGCGGTTGGGCCGCCGGCCTCGGCTACAAGGGCGTGCAAATCCCGACCTGGGATACCCGCCTCTTCGATCTCGAGAAAGCAGCAACCTCGAAAAGCTACGCGGACGACATCACCGGTCTCGTGGCGAGCCACGGGCTTTCGATCACGGAACTCTCGACCCATCTGCAGGGCCAGTTGGTCGCCGTGAACCCAGCCTTCGACGACGCGTTCGATGCCTTTGCGCCGGCCGCTGTGCGCGGCAACCCGTCGGCGCGTCAGGCGTGGGCCGTCGAACAAGTGAAACATGCCGCCAAGGCGTCTCGCCACCTTGGGCTGACCACTAGCGTGTCGTTCACCGGCGCGCTCGCCTGGCCTTTCGTCTATCCGTGGCCACAGCGTCCGGCTGGATTGATCGAGACGAGCTTCGCCGAACTCGCCCGCCGCTGGGTGCCGATCTTCAACGCCTATGACGAGGCCGGCTGCGACATCGGCTTCGAGCTCCATCCGGGCGAAGACGTCTTCGACGGTGTCACGTTCGAGATGTTCCTGGCGGCCGCCAACGATCATCCGAGATGCAACATCAATTACGATCCCTCGCACTTCCTGCTGCAGGGTCTCGACTATCTCAGCTTTATCGACATCTACCACGAGCGCATCAAGGCGTTTCACGTCAAGGATGCGGAATTCAACCCGACCGGCCGACAGGGCTTCTACTCCGGCTTTCAACCATGGATCGATCGGGCGGCGCGGTTTCGATCGTTGGGCGACGGACATGTCGATTTCTCGGGCATCTTCTCGAAAATGGCGCAATATGGCTATGAGAGCTGGGCGGTCCTCGAATGGGAATGTTGCCTCAAGCACCCAGAAGACGGCGCTCGCGAAGGCGCCGAGTTCATAGCGGCCCACATCATCCGGGTCACCGAACGCGCCTTCGACGATTTTGCCGGCACCGCGCCGGACGACGCGCGCAACCGACGCCTGTTGGGGATCGCGTGACGCCGGTCCTGACCGGGACCTTCGAACCGCGCTCACGCCGAGGCTGACATGGTTTAGCCAAAGCGATATGGCACGCGTGGAGTACCGGAATAAAACGTTTTGCCGGCAACCCACCCGGCTTCGGCCCGACAGTCGCATCCGAGAGGACCGTTATGACCCAGATGCCAAGACCACGATCCCCGCTGCAGGCCCGCGTCGGCGAGGTAACGCAGCGCATCATGGAGCGGAGCCGCGGTCCGCGTGCGCGCTATCTCGACCGGATCGATGCGGCCGCGGCAGCAGGACCGAAACGACAGGGTCTCGGTTGTGCCAATCAGGCGCATGGCTTCGCGGCCTGCGGGCCGGCCGATAAGGCCATGCTCCGCAGTGGCCACGGTGCCAATCTGGCGATCGTCACTGCCTATAACGACATGCTGTCGGCCCACCAGCCTTATGAAACCTACCCCGAGATGATCCGCGCGGCGGCGCGCGAGGCGGGCGGCGTCGCCCAGGTCGCAGGGGGCGTTCCGGCCATGTGCGACGGCGTCACACAAGGCGAGGACGGCATGGAATTGTCGCTGTTTTCGCGCGAGGTGATCGCGCTGTCGACGGCTGTCGCGCTCTCGCATCAAACCTTCGATTCGTCCGTCTATCTCGGGATCTGCGACAAGATCGTGCCAGGGCTCGTGATCGGCGCGCTGGCATTCGGCCATCTGCCGGCGGTGTTCATTCCGGCGGGACCGATGACATCGGGGCTGCCGAACGACGAAAAGTCGAAAATCCGGCAGTTATTCGCGGAGGGTAAGGTCAATCGCGACGCGCTGCTCGAGTCGGAAGCCGCCGCCTATCACGGCCCCGGCACGTGCACGTTCTATGGAACCGCCAATACCAATCAGATGATGATGGAGATCATGGGTCTCCACCTGCCCGGCGCCTCCTTCGTCAATCCGAACACGCCCTTACGCGACGCCTTGACCACCGCCGCCGCCAAGCGCGCCATGGAAATCACCGCGCTGGGCAACGCCTATACGCCGCTCGGCCGCATGCTCGACGAAAAAGCCTTCGTCAACAGCATCATCGGCCTGCATGCGACAGGCGGATCCACCAATCACACGCTGCATCTCGTCGCCATGGCGGCAGCGGCCGGCATTAAACTGACCTGGGACGACTTCTCCGATCTCGCCGAGGTGGTGCCGCTGTTGACCCGCGTCTATCCGAACGGGAAGGCCGACGTGAACCACTTCCATGCGGCAGGCGGCATGGCTGTCGTGATCGGCGAATTGCTCGATGCCGGCCTGCTGCACCCCGATGTCGCCACCGTCAATGGCGAGGGGCTCGACTCCTACACGCGCGAGCCGGTGCTCGGTCATGATGGTCACCTGACCTGGCGCGACGGAGCAGGCACAAGCGCGGACGAGACCGTGCTGCGCGGCGCGGCAGACCCCTTCGCCCCAACCGGCGGGTTGAAGATGCTGGCCGGCAACATCGGACGCGCCATCATCAAGACGTCGGCCATCAAGGCCGAACGCCATGCGATCGAAGCACCGGTTCGCATCTTCCACACGCAGGAGGAGCTGCAGAGCGCCTTCCGGGCTGGTGAATTGACGAGCGACATGATCGCGGTCGTGCGCTTCCAAGGCCCCAAAGCGAACGGGATGCCGGAGTTGCATAAGCTGATGCCGCCGCTTGGCGTGTTGCAGGACCGGGGCCTCAAGGTCGCCCTCGTCACCGACGGACGGCTCTCCGGCGCCTCCGGAAAGGTTCCGGCTGCGATCCACGTGACGCCGGAAGCGGCCGAAGGCGGCGATATCGCCAAGTTGCGCGACGGCGACATGCTGCGGGTCGATGCCGTGAGTGGCCGGCTCGATGTGCTGGTCGATGCCGCCGAATGGGCCGCCCGCCCGCTTGCGACAGCCGATCTCACGCCTTCTCACTTCGGCACCGGGCGAGAGTTATTCGCTCCGTTTCGAGCCGCGGTCGGGCCTGCCGATGGGGGCGCCAGCATCTTTGCGGCGCTTTGAGCGAAAGAAGAGCCCAAACATACTGGATTTTACGCAATGAAGCCCGTCGGTTGCGTTGACGGGCTTTTAGGCGCCCGATAACGTCCCGGCAGATCCAGAGGGGGCAACGTGCCCTCGTCGCGTCTCTCTCTGGTCGGTGTTCGGTGCGCGTGGCGATCGAATGCCGATGTGGAAGTCCGTGATGGTTCGTGCAATCTGAATTTGCCATCGACAGTTGCGTTTATTTCGCGTCTTCTTTGTTACAGAGAATGGCGGCGGTTCCCGTCAGCCGGACATATAGGAAAGGTGATCATGCCCACCACACCCAAGACCAAGGCTCCGGCCGAGAAGGCCGCTGCGGCAGCCCCGGCCAAAGAGACGAAGGCCACCAAGGCGAAGGCGGCGGCTCCCGCTGCCAAAAAGCCGGCCGCCGGCTTGATGAAGCCCGTTCAGCCGTCGAAGGAGCTTGGCGCCATCGTGGGTCACGAGCCGATGCCGCGGACCGAAGTGATCAGCAAGATCTGGGATCACATTCGCAAGCACAATTTGCAGAACCCGGAGAACAAGCGCGAAATTCTAGCCGACGACAAGCTGAAGGTCATTTTCGGCAAGGATAGCGCGACGATGTTCGAAATGAACAAGCTTCTCTCACCCCATCTCAAGTCTTAAGCCAACCTGAGGCTGGCTCGACAATCCTCACAGTCGTGCTGCCCACTGGGCACCAGGCGCGAGGGTGTGGCGAGATCAAAAAAAGGGCTGACCGGCTTGATACCGGTCAGCCCTTTCGTTTTGATCCGTCGGGCCAGGATATCATCCGAGCCTAGCGGGTTCGATCAATCGATAATGTCGACAATTCGGCGGCTGCGCGGGTCGACGATGACGGTCCGATCGTTCACGACCGCGTAGCGGTAGCGATGGTCGACACGGAATTCACCCGGGACCGGATAGAGAACGACACCGCGCGGCGGCAGGATAGCGCCGATCTGGACATCGCCATCTCGCCAGTCATAGGAGCGGCGATGCTGACGGGCGGTATAGTCGTGAAAACGCGGCCGATCGTCGGCTCCGAGGACGGCTCCGACGATGTTGCCAGCCGTACCGACCGCGCCGGTCGCTGCGCCGACACCGGCGCCGATGGCTCCGCCGACGATCCCACCGAGCGGGCCAGCCGCCGCATTCCCCTGATCGGCGCCATTCTGTGCACCGTTCACGGTGCCCTGAACGACTTGCGCCTGCGCGACGAGCGGAAGCGACACCGTCATGGCCACAAGAGCGGTGCTCAAAATTAATCTACGCATTCAATTCCCCTTTGGTTTGCCCGAGGGGAAATGTGCGGCGACGTCAAAGGGTTCCGTTCTTCGTTGGGATGCCTGGCTGTCCCGGCGTGATCGCGAGGGGAACGCTCCATCGCGACGGCTCGATCCGGTCCTCGCGCGGCGCAACGGCAAAGCGGGATCGATAAGCTCGGGACAAGGACGATGCAGATCCGAAACCGGTGGCGGCCGCAATCTGGATCACGCTCAAATCGGTCTGGCGTAACAGATGACGGGCGCGCAGCAACCGGAGGCCGAGATAATGGCGCGCCGGGGACGTCCCGGTCTGGCGGGCGAACAGCCGCTCGAATTGACGCGTCGACACCCCGCAGGCTCGCGCGAGACGTTGTTTGTCGATCGGCTCGTCGAGATGCCGCTCCATCGCCGCGACTGCCCGCCCGACCCGGTTCGCGCCATCCTCCACGATGGGGGCGAGGCGCTGATGGTCCTCCCGGCCCCTGATCCGCTCATGGATGAATTGCTGCTGGATCGCGATCGCGAGAGGCTCGCCATGGGTCGCGGCGATCCGGTCGAGCATCAGATCAATCGCGGCGGACCCACCGGCGCAGGTGGTTCGGCCACGTTCGCTGACATAAAGCGCGTCCTTGACCCTTATATGCGGAAATGACTCGCGAAACGCCGGCACCGCCTCCCAATGCATCGTCACGGCGACATCGTCGAGCAAGCGCGCCCGTGCCAGCAGAAAGGCGCCGGTATCCAGCGCTCCCATGGTGGAGCCGGCACGCGCCGCCTTCTGCAACAGGCGGATCACGTCCCGGCCTGCATGGCGCTCGGGCTCGAAACCGGCGCAGACGATCAGGATCGAGCAGGACGCCAGGGCGCTGAGCGGCGCCTCCACCATGATCCGCATGCCATTTGACGCTTCGACAGGACCACCATCCGCCGAATAGGCGCGCCACGCGAAGAGATCACGGTCCGACAAGCGATTGGCGACCCGGAGCGGTTCGACGGCCGACAAAAAGGCCAGCATTGAAAATTGGGGCACCAGCAGAAAGGCGATCTGCTCTGGCTCCCCCGTCACAACGTGTCGCGGGAAAAGCACTGCTCCCAGTCGCGCGTGCGGACCACGTCGCCGTCCTGCCGCACCGTCATGCTGCCGGTCAGGACGAAGGCATCGTGACCGGCCCGTAGCGACGTGACCGTCTCGATCGCGATCGACATGCCGTCGAGATCCATCACATAGGACTGGTCGAGCGTCGCGGTCGCTGACGTCGGGTCGTCGGCCGCGATCGTCAGACGACGCTTGAGGTCATGCGATAGCGACGTGCCGATCTCGTCCCAGCGCACCACGCCTTCACCGAAAAGCCCCCCCTGCCCGATCGTCTCGTAGGTCGCGACATTGTTCATCCGGTCGAGCGTGACGGTCCGGGCCAGAGCGCCGTCACTCAATTTGGTGTGCGGCGTCTGTGGCGTCGCTACGGGCGGCGGCAAAAGAAGCCTCTCGTCGGGAGCCAGCGTCCGCACGGGCAGCAGCAACGCGCTCGCCCCCGTCGCGATCGTCAGGGTGGCGGCGTCCCGCGAGGGCCAGACCAGCGGCCAATAGGCGGTCGAGACCGCGATGCGAATGCGGTGTCCCGGCGCAAAGCGATGGCCGCACATCTTCAGCCGAACCCGAAGGCGGGTCGCCTGCCCCGGCACCAGGGGGCGCGGCTCGGCCGAGCCGTCCCGATGCGCCAAGTTCAGCACGGCATAGCTGACCCGCAGCGATGACCCGTCCGGCGCGACGTCGCAGAGCCGCACCGCGATCTGGGCATGCGGCAGGTCCGACGACAGATCGAGCTCGAGATCCGGATTGCCGAGGACCTCGAGCGACCCGACCAACGGTTCCGTGTCGAACACCATGGACAAGCCGTCGTCCGGCCGCTGATCAGCGGCCATTTCGCCCGGCACGCCGGTACCCATCCATTCGCCGCAGGTAGTCCCGGTCCAAAGCGGCGAGCGGATCGACAGTGACGCATCTGCCTGATGCGTCGCCGCGCCGAGCGTCCCGGGTCCGAGGTGAAAGCGCCGCGTCTCGATGGCAGGGCTTGGCCAGACGGTCTCGCCGACGAAACGGCCCGGCGACGTGGGGCGGCTCGTCGCGGGCTGCTGATGCTCCTCGATATAGGCCCGCAGCATCGGCTCGTGCATCAAGCCGGTGTCGCGCCCCTTCAGCCAATGATCCCACCATCGGGTGGCCTCGCCGAGGAAATCGAACGCCGGGGTCGGCACTCCATCATGCGGATAGATATGCGCCCAGGGGCCGATCAGGCCGAGACGCGGGACGCTCAAGCCTTCGAGCAGACGTGGCACCGCATTGGTGTAGCTGTCGGCCCAGCCGCCGATCGCCAGCACCGGCACCGTGATGGCCGAGAAATCCTCGCAGATCGAGCCATGACGCCAGTAGGCGTCGCGCGTCGGGTGGGCCATCCAGAGCGCCGGCCAGAACGGCATGGAGACGAGCCGGTCCAACCAAGCGTCCCGCCACCCGGCCCCGACAATTGCCGGGTCCGGTGGCCGCGCCTGAAACGCCATCATGATGGTGCCCCACCATAGATTGTCGTTGAGCAGGCAGCCGCCCATATAGTGGATATCGTCGGCATAGCGGTCGTCTGTGGAATAGACCGTGATGATCGCCTTGAGGGCTGGCGGCCGCCGCGCCGCGATCTGCAGCGCGTTGAAGCCGCCCCAGGACTTGCCCATCAGCCCAACGCCGCCCTCGCACCACGGCTGCGCCGCGATCCAGGCGATCACCTCAAGGGCGTCGTCCTGCTCCTGCGCCGCATATTCATCGTGCAACAGACCATCCGACTCGCCCGAGCCGCGCATGTCCACGCGGATCGCCGCATAGCCGTGCGCCGCAAAGAAGCCGTGCATCGGCTCGTCCCGTCCGCGGGTCCCATCCCGCTTGCGATAGGGGATGTATTCGAGGATGGCTGGAACAGGGTATGCCCCGGCCGTCGCCGGCAACCACAGGCGTGCTGCGAGCCGGGTGCCGTCCCGCAGCGGGATCCACAGGTTCTCGGTGACGTCGACGTCGCTCGTCATGAATGCCGGCTCACGCCTCGATCCAGACCTTTTCGCCGAGCCGCTGCCCCATCAGGTCGAACATCGGATGCGGCCCCATACCCTTGACCTTGGCGGCCCCGGCTTCGAGGTAATCCATGAACATCGGGATCACGACGCCGCAATCGTCGGAGATCATCTTCTGCAAGTCGCCATACATCTGCTTGCGCTTGGCCTCGTCGAATTCCGTCCGGGCCGCGACGAGCAACTGGTCGAATTGCGGGTTCTTCCAATGCGTCTCGTTCCATTTCGCGTCGGATTTATACGCGATGGTCAACATCTGGTCGGCGGTCGGCCGACCTCCCCAATAGGAGACGCAGAACGGCGCTTTCAGCCAAACATTGTCCCAGTAGCCATCGGCTGGCTCGCGCTTGACCGTCATGTCGATACCAGCCTTGCCGCACGCGGCCTGATACAGGCTCGCCGCATCGATCGCGCCCGTAAAGGCCGCCTCCGATACCTGCAGCGTGACGGGCAGATCGGTCAGGCCGGCTTGCTTCAGGTAGAACTTCGACTTGTCGGGATCGTAGGAATGCTGCGGCAAGTCAGCATTGTAGAACCGATCCGTCTTCGGGATCGGTTGGTCATTGCCGATGACGCCGTAACCGTTCAGCACGGTGTCGATCATGCGCTTCCGGTCGACCCCGTATTTCATCGCGAGCCGCACGTTATTGTCGTCGAACGGCTTCACTTCGGTGTTCATCAGAAAGGTGGCGTGCTGTCCGGCCGGATTGCGGATCACCTGCAGACCCGCCTTCTTCTTCAGAAGGTCAACGGTCCGTGGGTTGAGGCGGCTGATGACGTCGACCTGCCCCGTGATCAACGCCGTCGTGCGGGCGCTGGTATCGTTGATGTCGATGATCTCGATCGAATCGACGTGGCCACGCCCCGCTTTCCAGTAGCCCTCGCGGCGCTTCGTGACGGAGCGGACGCCGGGCTCGAAGGTCTCGAGCGTATAACCGGCTGTGCCGACCGGCTTCATCCAATCGGTCCACCCGTTCGGCACCACCATCAGATGGTAATCGGACAGGATGAAGGGGAGATCGACGTTGCCGCTGCTGAGCGAAATCTGAACCTGGTTCGGGCTGAGTTTCTTGATGTCGGTCACATCGGCGATGACCGCCTTGGCGGCCGATTTCGTATCACCGCGATGCAGGTTCAGCGAATAGATGATGTCGTCGGCATCGAGCGTCTTGCCATTGGAGAAGGTCACGCCCTTGCGAATGTTGAAAATCCACTCGGTGGCGCCGGGTTTGGCCTCCCAACTTTCGAATAATTCGGGAATGGCCTTGTTGTGTTCGTCGATCTCGACCAGTCCATTCATAATCTGGTAGCCGAGGTTGACCGGCACCCAATCGGTCATGAAGCGCGGATCGAGACTGTCTGAGGTTGCGCCGCCCGACATGCCGATTTTCAGCGCTCCGCCCGTGACCGGCGTCGCATCCGCCGCAAATGCGCTGATCGGGAAGAGCGACCCCAGTGCCGCCACACCACCCAGAAGAGCGGCCCCGGTCAGAAACTCGCGACGATCGAGACCGCCTAACCATCCGCTGCTGCGCGACATCGTGCTTGCTCCCGGGCGAGGACTTGGCCCATGCGGCCCGCCTTTTTCTCACGCGATGCTAGGGCGTGAGTGCGGCAACCATAAAGCCGAAAGCGACATGTTCGAGACATTTCGCGACATGCTCACGCTATGGGCCATGTGGCTGATTTTTCACCCCGGCCCCAATGCCGGAGTGTCGCATTTCGTCGTGTCTGTGTCGTGATGTGTCACGGCTGGAGAGCGGTCCCGCGCCATGGTGACCGACGAATACGACCAAGAGAGAACGCCATGAACCACGATGTCTTCATCACCTGCGCGGTTACGGGCGCGGGCGATACCACGGGCCGCTCACCGCACGTTCCGGTCACGCCGGCCGCGATCGCAGAGGCGTGCGTCGAGGCCGCGCGCGCGGGAGCCGCTATCGCGCATATCCATGTTCGTGACCCCGCGACCGGCAGAGCGGCGCGCGACGTCCATCTCTATCGCGAGGTGGTCGAGCGCATCCGCGCATCCGGTGTCGACGTCATCTTGAATCTCACGGCCGGCATGGGCGGCGACGTCGTGTTCGGCGCAGGCGAGACCCCGCTGCCGCTTGCCGCCGGCACCGACATGGTCGGGCCAACCGAGCGCCTCGCCCACGTTGCCGAATTGCTGCCGGAAATCTGCACGCTCGATTGTGGCACCATGAACTTCTCGCTCGGCGACTACGTCATGACCAATACGCCATCCACGCTGCGCGCTATGGCGGCGCAGGTGAAGGCGCTCGGCGTCAAGCCCGAACTCGAGGTGTTTGATTTTGGCCATCTTGTCTTCGTGCATGACCTCATCAAGGAGGGGCTGCTCGACGGAACGCCGCTGATCCAGCTCTGCATGGGCATCCCCTACGGGGCGCCCGACGATCCATTGACCCTGATGGCCATGGCGCACCGACTGCCGAAGGAGGCCGTCTTCTCGGCCTTTTCGATCGGCCGCAACCAATTGCCTTACGTTGCGATGGCGGCGCTGGCCGGCGGCAACGTCCGGGTCGGGCTCGAAGACAACCTGTTCCTCGGCAAGGGAATGCTGGCCACCAATGGGGCGCTCGTCGAACGCGCCGGAACGATCCTGACCGCCATGGGCGCGCGGGTTCTCGGCCCGGCCGAGGTACGGGCCAAATTGAACCTGCGGCAGCCGACCTGATGGAGCATGACATGACCGGTATCAAGACCATCGGGCTCGTGGGCGGCGGCGTTATCGGCGCCGGTTGGGCCGCGCGTTTCCTCCTCAACGGCTTCGACGTAACCGTGTTCGATCCAGACCCGGACATCGCCCGCAAGCTGAACGAGGTGACGGCCAACGCTCGCCGCGCGCAGGCCAAGCTGATGTCGGGGCTGGCGCTCCCCGAGGGAACCCTGCGGGTCGCAGCCTCCATCGACGCCGCAGTGCGGGACGCCGATTTCGTCGTCGAGAGCCTGCCGGAGATCGAGGCCTTGAAGATCAAGGTCCTGGCCGAGATCGACGCGGCAGCTCGTCCAAGCGCCGTGATCGCATCCTCGACCTCGGGCCTGCTGCCGACGCGGCTGCAAAGCGGCATGGCGCATCCCGAGCGGCTGGTCGTCGGCCACCCGTTCAACCCCGTCTATTTGCTGCCATTGGTCGAAATCTGCGGTGGCGAGAAGACCACGCAGGCCACCAAGGATGTCGCCGCAGCGCTTTACGAGCGGATCGGGATGCGGCCGCTGCATGTCCGCAAAGAGATCGACGGCTTCATCGCCGACCGTCTGCTCGAGGCGCTGTGGCGCGAGGCCTTGTGGCTCGTCAACGACGGCATCGCCACGACCGAGGAAATCGACGACGCCGTGCGTTATGGCGCCGGCCTTCGCTGGTCGTTCATGGGCACGTTCCTGATCTATCGGCTGGCCGGTGGCGAGGCGGGCATGCGCCACTTCCTGGCACAATTCGGCCCAGCGCTGAAACTGCCCTGGACCAAGCTCGAAGCGCCGGAACTGACCCAAAAGCTGATCGACACGGTCTCGAACCAATCGGACCAACAAGCCGGCGGCGTGTCGATCCGCGACCTCGAACGCAAGCGCGACGATTGCCTCGTCTCGGTGCTGGGCGCTCTGCGGGCGCAGGATTTCGCCGCCGGTGCGGTCGTCAAGGCGCATGAAGCGCGGATCATGAGCCTGCTTGGCCCAGCCGCATCCGAACCCGAAACCGACGACAGCGCGCCCCTGTGCCTCTGGCGCGGCCGCGTGCTGTCCGAATGGATCGACTATAACGGTCACATGACGGAGAGCCGCTATCTTCAATGCTGCGCCGAAGCTAGCGACGCGCTGTTGCGGCGCATCGGCGTCGATGCGGCCTATCTGGCGTCGGGCCGCTCGTTCTTCACGGTCGAAACACACCTGATGCATCTCGGCCAAGCCAAACTCGACGAGGCGTTGCGGGTCGACACCCAGGTTCTCGGCGGCGATGCGAAGCGGTTGCATGTGTTTCATCGTCTGAGTCTCGACCGCGACGGCACCGTGATCGCGACCGCCGAACAGATGCTGCTGCATGTCGATACAGACGCCGAACGAGCCATCGCGGCCGACGGCGCTGTTCTGGCGGCCGTGGACCATCTGATCCGCGCGCATGCCGCCCTGCCCCGTCCCGAAAGCGCGGGACGCGCCGTTGGAGCGAAGCGCTGAGGCTCAGATGTCCTTGACGAGCCGCAGCGCGTCATAGACCGCCGCATGGATGTTGCGTGAGGCGACGGCGTCGCCGATGCGCCACAGCTTGAACGCCCCTTCTGGATTGGTCGCCACATCTTGCGGGCGATCGGACAACAAGGCCGTGTGATCCACCTCGCCCAAATTGCGGGAGAGCGGCTTCAGCGCAAAATAAAGCTCGTCGAGCGGCACGGTGCCATGCTCGACGACAATCTGGTCGGCGCTCTTCTCGACCGTACGCCGACCGTAGTCGTCGATGAAGGTGGCGACGAGGCGGTTGCCGTCGCGGCGGACACTGTCGAGCCGCAGGTTCAGCGTCAGCGTCACGTCGTGGTCGGCGAAGGCTCGGAAATAAGCCGGATAGCTGGTGCCGCCGACGTCGGGCGCTACGATCCGCTCCGGCGTGACGATCTCGAGGCTCGCACCGGCGCGCGCCATGAACTCGCCCGCCGTCATGCCCGGATGCGCGCCATTGTCGTCATAAAGCAAGATCTGGCTGCCGAGCCGCGCCGAGCCGGTCAGGATATCCCAACTCGTGGTCACGAGGTCTTCGCCAGCCGACAGAAATCCCGTGTTGGGGATGCCTCCCGTCGCCACAACGACGACATCCGGGGTCTCGGCCAGCACGTCCGCCGCCTCCGCGTAGGTGTTGAAGCGAAGCTCGACCCCATGCCGCTCGCATTGCGCGAGCCGCCAATCGACGATGCCGAGGATCTCGCGGCGTCGCTTCAGGCCCGCCGTCACCAGAACCTGACCGCCCGCTTTGTCGGCGGCCTCGAACAGCACGACCTCATGACCGCGCGCGCTTGCGACCCGCGCCGCTTCGAGACCGCCCGGCCCTGCGCCAATCACCACGACCTTACGGCGCGGACCAGTCGACGGCGTCACGATGTGCGGCATGGTGGCTTCACGCCCTGTCGCCGCATTGTGGATGCAGAGCGCCTGGCCGCCGTAGATCGAGTCGATGCAATAGGCCATGCCGACGCAAGGCCGGATCTCGGCCTCTCGCCCCTCGATGATCTTGCGGGCGATATGCGGGTCCGCCATATGGGCGCGCGTCATGCCGACCATGTCGAGCTTGCCGCTTTCGATCGCATGCCGCGCCGTCGCCACATCCTGAATGCGGGCCGCGTGAAAGGTTGGCAGCCGCGTCGCGGTGCGGATGTCGCCGGCAAAATCGAGGTGCGGCGCCGAGCGCGATCCCATCGCCGGGATCACCTCCGACAAGGCCGCATCCGTGTCGATGTGGCCGCGGATCACGTTGACGAAATCGATCAATCCGGAGGATGCGAGCCGCTGCGCGATCAGGGTTCCGGCGTCGCGCGACAGACCCTTGTCCCAGTCCTCGTCGCAAACGAGCCGCGCCCCAACCACGAAATCGGAGCCGACGCGGTCACGGATCGCCCGCAGCACCTCGAAGCCGAACCGCATGCGGTTGTCGAGCACGCCGCCATAATCATCATCGCGCAGGTTGGTGGCCGGCGACCAGAACTGGTCGATCAGATGGCCGTAACATTCGATCTCGATGCCATCGAGGCCGCCGGCCTTCACACGCTCGGCCGCATCCGCATAGGCCGCGACGACGCGCCGAATATCCCAATCCTCCATGGCTTTGGGAAAGGCGCGATGCGCCTGCTCGCGCACACCCGACGGCGCCAGCACCGGCAGCCAATCGGCTTTCGACCAGGAGGTGCGCCGCCCGAGATGGGTGATCTGGATCATCACGGCCGCGCCATGCTCGTGCACGTCGTCGGCAAGCTCGCGCAGCCAGCCGACCACTTCTTCCTTGTAGAGCAGGATGTTGCCGAAAGCCTGCGGGCTGTCGGGCGCCACGACCGACGAGCCGCCGATCATGGTGAGGCCGATGCCGCCCTTGGCCTTTTCGGCATGGTAGAGGCGATAGCGATCTTTCGGCAGGCCATCCTCGGTATAGGCGGGCTCATGCGCGGTCGACATCAGCCGATTGCGAAACGTCAGGTGCTTGAGGCTGAAAGGCTGAAGAAGCGGATCGTTCATGGAGGCGCCGGGTCACGGGCTGCGGGTGATCCGGCTTAACACGAGCCCCGCGACGCGCAAGCGTGAGCCACTAGCCCATGGGGTGCAGGGCGGCGCGCGCGATCACGATCTCCTCATCGGTCGCAAGACAGAGCACCTCGACGCGGCTGGTTGGGGTCGCGAGGCGCTCGCTATGCTGATCGTTGGCGGCGGTGTCGATCTCGACGCCGAGCCAGACCAGCCGCGCGCAAACATCGGCCCGGACGGCGGCGGAATGTTCACCGATGCCGCCGGTGAACACCAAGGCATCGAGGCCGCCGAGTGTGTTTGCCATCGCGGCCGTCTCGCGTGCGACGTGGAAGCCGAAGAGATCGATCGCCTCATGGGCGCGCGGATCGTCGCTCTCGGCCAGTGTCCGCATATCGCTCGAGAGGCCCGAGACCCCGAGCAGCCCCGCCTCGTGATAAAGCATGTGCTCGACCGCATCGGCGCTCATCCCATGCTGTTTCTGCAGATGCAGCACGACGCCGGGGTCGATTGCGCCGCAACGGGTGCCCATTACCAGACCGTCGAGCGCCGTGAAGCCCATCGTGGTGTCACGGCTGCGCCCGTCCCGCATGGCGCAGAGGCTCGCGCCATTGCCGAGATGGGCCACGACCGTGCGCCGGGCGACCAGCTCCGGTGCGACCTCGGCCAGCCGACCCGCGATGAAATGATACGAGAGCCCGTGAAACCCGTATTTGCGAACACCCGCCTCCTCGAACCGGCGCGGGACGGCGTAGCGGCTGACCGGCGGCGCGAGATTGTGGTGGAAGGCAGTATCGAAACAGCCGACCTGCGGCAGATCGGGCCGGAGCGTCCGCAGCGCTCGGATCGGCTCGAGGCTGCGCGGCTGATGCAGGGGCGCCAGCGGCGTCAGGTCATCGATCGCGGCGATCGTCTCATCGGTCAGCCGCACCGGTTCGACGAACCGCAGCCCGCCATGGACGATGCGATGGCCGACCGCCGCGAGCTTTTTGCCGTCGAGGTGGGTCTCGACCCACTCCAGCAAGGCGCCGAGCAGGTCTTCATGCGCGGTTGCGCCCGACCACTGCCGATCGACGAGCGTCGCCCCCGCCGGATCGCGAACCGTGAAATGCGGCTCGGACCCTTGATCCTCGAGAAGACCCTTGGCGATCAGCACCGGACCGTCAGCGGCGCGGGCTCCGAAAAGCCCGAACTTGATGCTGGAGGAGCCGGCATTCAGGGCCAGAACCGCGTCGGTCATGATCGCTCCACCGTACCGACGGCCTCAGCCATCAGCGCGCGCTGCCGTGTCGTGAGGCCAAGCCCAGCCGGAGATCTCCGGCATATCCTCGCCATGCTGGCACACATAAGCCCGATGCTCGATCAGCGTGTCGCGAAACCGCTGCTTCGCATAGGCGGCTTTTCCGGCCAGCCCCGGAACCCGCTCGATGACCTCGATCGCGAGATGAAAGCGGTCGAGTTCGTTCAACACCACCATGTCGAAGGGGGTCGTCGTCGTGCCCTCCTCGATGAAGCCGCGCACATGAATATTGGCATGGTTGGCGCGGCTGTAGGTCAGGCGATGAATGAGCGCCGGATAGCCATGGTAGGCGAAGATCACCGGCTTGTCGCAGGTGAACAGCCCATCGAAATCGCGATCCGGCATGCCATGCGGATGGTCGCTCTGCGACTGCAGGGTCATCAAATCGACCACGTTGACGACGCGGATCTTGAGATCGGGCAAGGCCGTCCGCAGCAGATCGACTGCCGCGAGTGTCTCAAGCGTCGGCACGTCGCCGGCGCAGGCCATGACGACATCCGGCTCCGCACCATCGTCATCGTTGCTGGCCCAGCGCCAGATGCCGATCCCAGCCTCGCAGTGGATCGCTGCCGCATCGGCATCGAGCCATTGCGGCGAGGGTTGCTTGCCGGCCACGATGACGTTCACGCGGTCGTAGGTCTTCAAGCAATGGTCGGCGACCCAGAGCAGCGTATTGGCGTCCGGCGGGAAATAGATCCGCACCGTATCGGCCCGCTTGTTGGCCACGAGATCCACGAAGCCGGGGTCCTGGTGGCTGAACCCGTTATGGTCTTGCCGCCAGACATGCGACGTCAGCAAATAGTTGAGCGAGGCGATCGGCCGACGCCAGCCGAGTTCGCGCGAAACCTTCAGCCATTTGGCATGCTGGTTGAACATCGAGTCGATGATGTGAATGAAGGCTTCGTAGCACGAGAAGAAACCGTGTCGTCCCGTCAGCAAGTAGCCTTCGAGCCAACCCTGACAAAGATGTTCGCTCAAGACTTCGAGGACGCGCCCCTCGTGGGCAAGCGACACGTCGTCGGGCTGGATGTTCTCCATCCACACGCGGTCGGTCACCTCGAAGACGGCATCGAGCCGGTTCGAGGCGGTCTCATCGGGACCGACGATGCGGAAATTCCGAGCCTCGGCGTTGAGCTCGAAGACATGGCGAAAGTAGACCCCGAGCGCTCGCGTCGCCTCGCCGATGGTGCCACCCGGATGCGGCACGTCCACGGCGACGCTGCGCCAATCAGGCAGTCTCAGATCACGCTTGAGCAAGCCGCCATTGGCATGCGGGTTGGCACCCATGCGGCGCGTGCCGGTCGGCGCCAACGCGGCGAGTTCCGGCTTGAACCGCCCGGACGCGTCGAACAGGTCGTCCGGATCATAGCTCCGCATCCAATCTTCGAGGATCTTGCGATGCCCCTCGTTGCCGCGCGCATTGTCGACCGGTACCTGATGGGCGCGCCAGAAGCCTTCGACCTTCTTGCCGTCGACCACTTTCGGGCCGGTCCAACCTTTCGGGCTCCGCAGGATGATCATGGGCCAGACGGGCCGCGTGCTGCCGAAGCCACTCCGCGCCTGCGCCTGGATATCCTGAATGACGTTGAACGCGCGCTCCATGGCGGCCGCCATCAGCTGATGCATCTCGGCGGGGTCGCTGCCTTCGACGAAGATCGGCTCGTAACCATAGCCGGTAAACAACGCCCGCACTTCGATGTCGCTCATGCGGCCGAGAATGGTCGGATTGGCGATCTTGTAACCGTTGAGATGCAGGATCGGCAGCACCGCGCCGTCGCTCGTCGGGTTAAGGAACTTGTTGGAATGCCACGAGGCTGCGAGCGGGCCGGTTTCGGCTTCGCCATCGCCCACCACGCAGGCGACGATCAGATCAGGATTATCGAAGGCCGCCCCGAAGGCGTGCACGAGAGCGTAGCCAAGCTCGCCGCCTTCGTGGATCGATCCCGGCGTTTCCGGCGCGGCATGGCTCGGAATCCCGCCCGGGAAGGAAAATTGCCGGAAGAGCTTCTGCAGGCCGTCCGCATCCTGTGTGATCGCGGGATAGATCTCGCTGTAGGTTCCTTCGAGATAGGTATTGGCCACCATGCCGGGGCCACCATGCCCAGGCCCGCAGATGTAGATGATGTCGAGGTCCCGCGCGCGGATCATCCGATTGAGATGCACATAGATAAAGTTGAGGCCGGGTGTCGTACCCCAATGGCCCAGCAGGCGCGCTTTGATGTGCTCGGCCGTCAGTGGGTCCCGAAGAAGCGGATTGTCGAGCAGATAGATTTGCCCGACCGAAAGATAGTTGGACGCGAGCCAATAGCGGTGGATCAGGCTGAGGTCTTGAGCGCTTAACGGGCCCGGGAGCCCGGGCGTCTGATCGAGCCGAGAAACATTGTCCATGATCTGACCCTCACGCTCGATTGAATGCGCACTCCCGAAGGGGTGCCGCTATCTGTCCCAAGGACGCTCGACGCATTCTCGGACGGGATCAGGTTGGTGTTGCAGCTGTGTGACAGGGTGCCACGGTCCTGGCCATCGGGTCTCATCGGCCCACCTGTGCGAGGCGTTCGATGCCCGGTTGATGTGGTCACAAAGACGTCGTCTTGCGCCTCCGCTCGGGAGCCATTTGCGAGCAAATACGTTGGCGTCTGCCCTCCATCGAACCACCCGCGCGCTTGCTGATAGGATGATGATGTCGAACCGTCCGGTCGCGTTTTTGGCCATCGAACTTCTCGATTTTATGACACGCGAAAAGCCAAAAGGTTTGATCGTCGCGGTCGACGACGACCACCGCGGCGAGGCGCTCGCTCGCATCCTTGGCCAGATGGCACCTGATCTCACCTGTCATTGCTTTCCGGCGTGGGACTGCCTTCCCTACGACCGGGCACCGCCCTCCCCCGATCACATGGGCCGCCGCATGCGCGTGCTGCACGATCTCGGCGCGTCCCCGCAGGATCTCGGCATCACGATTCTGGTGACGACACCGGACGCTCTGGTCCAGCGCGTTCCGCCCGGCGATGCCGTCGCGCATCAGATCGTGCTTCGCACCGGCACTCTCCTCGATGTCGAGGCCTTCGCGGCCGATATCAGTCGGCTCGGCTACGTCCATGCCGACAGGGTCGACGCGAGCGGCCATGTCGCGATCCGAGGCGAGGTGATCGACATCTTCACCGCGGCGTCGAAACCCTTCCGCATCACGCTGATCGATGGAGCGATCACGAGCATCCATCGTTACGATCCGGTGTCTCAACGAAGCACCGGGGCCGTGGTCAAGATCAGGGTCGGTGCCGCTTCGGAACTGGTGCAAACACCGGATGGCACCGAGGTTGAACGCTTTCCGGGCGTCGAACATTGGCTGCCGCTCGCTTATCCGACGATCACGACGCTGCTCGATATGATGCCGGACGCGAGCCTGATGCTCGAACCGAAGGCCGATGGGCGGATCGAGCACCTGTTCGAGCAGATCGCCGAGGCCTATCGCGACCGGGTCGCGGCCGATGCGGCTACGCCGAACCTGAGCCACAAGGCGCTCCCACCCCACCGCCTTTTTCTGACGCCGGATGAATGGAGCGAGCGGGTCGTCCCGCGCCTCGCAGCGTTCCCCGAGCGGCAACCGACGGCCGTGATGGCGCGGTTCTGCCTCGACGACAAGCCCGGGCAAGCTTTTGCGGCCTATCTCGAGGACGCCCGTCGTGCCGGCTTGCGGATCGTGCTCGGGGCGGCACGCGAGCGCGATCTCGCCACCCTGGCCAAGGAAGCGGAACGCGCGTCGGGCCACAAGCCGGTGCGGCTCGACGCATGGTCCGAGCGGGCGGAAGCGAAGGCGGATTCGATCCTGCTGATGCGCTTATCCGCAGACCATGGCTTCGAGGATCGCGACGGCGGAGTGGCCTTGGTGACCGCCGCGGACCTGCTGGGCCATCAGGCGCGGGCCTCCTCGTTTCACGCCGTTCCGATCCCCTGGCATATGGGAGACGGCGAATTTGCTTTCGGAGACTTCGTCATTCACGCCGACCACGGGATCGGCATCTTGCGCGGCCTCGAAACGATTGAAACCGGCGCGGCTGCGGGACACGACGCGGTGCGACTCGATTATGCCAAGGGCACCGACCTGCTCGCCCCGGTGGAGGAAATGGACCGGATCTGGCGCTATGGCGCCGAGCAAGACGGCATCACGCTCGACAGGCTCGACACCGATGCGTGGCAGAAACGACGCGCCAAAATCAGCCTCGACGTGACCGAGACCGCGCGCGGTCTCGTAGCCCTTGCCCGTCGCCGTGACGAGACCGCCGCGCCAAAACTCATGCCGCCGCGCGGCGACTACGAGCGGTTCGTCGCTGGCTTTCCCTATGGGCCGACGCCGGACCAGATCCACGCGATCGACGACGTGCTGCGTGATCTCGCCTCCGGCCGCCCGATGGACAGGCTGGTGGTCGGGGATGTCGGCTTCGGCAAGACCGAAGTGGCGCTGAGAGCAGCAGCCGTGGCCGTCTTCGCGGGGCGGCAGGTGGCGCTCGTCGCGCCGACGACCGTGTTGGTCAGGCAGCATCTTCACACGGTCGAGCAGCGCTTTGCTGCGTTCGGCATCCCGGTCGCGCATCTCTCCAGAATGGTCTCCGCGGCGGAGGCGCTCGCGGTCAAGCAAGGGCTCGCCGATGGGTCGGTGCGCCTGGTGGTCGGAACCCATGCACTGACCCGCGACGACGTCGTGTTCAAGGATCTCGGCCTGCTGATCGTCGACGAGGAACAGCGGTTCGGCACAGCCGACAAGGCGAGGATCCGTGAACTCGGGACGGGTATCCACGTCCTGACCATGACGGCGACGCCGATCCCAAGAACACTGCAATCGGCGCTCGTCGGTTTGCAAGACCTCAGCGTCATCGCCACGCCCCCGGCGCGACGCCGCCCTATCCGCACCTTGGTGGCGCCGTTCGATATGGCAACGATCCGCATCGCCTTGATGCACGAAAAGGCCAATGGCGGCCAAAGTTTCGTCGTCGTGCCGCGGATCGAGGATCTCAACCATCTCGCTCCAGACCTTGCGGCGCTTGTCCCCGAACTGACCATTTTGACGGGGCACGGACAGATGGAGGCCCATGAGGTCGATGCTGCCATGATGGCCTTCGCGCATCGCAAGGCCGACGTCTTGTTGGCCACCAGCATCATCGAGAGCGGGCTCGACGTGCCGCGCGCCAATACGATGATCGTCTGCGGCGCTGAACGCTTCGGGCTCGCACAGTTGCATCAATTGCGCGGGCGCGTCGGGCGCGGCAGCCGGCAGGGAGCATGCTATCTAATGACCCGCTCGGACCAGCCCTTGCCGACAGCCACCGAGCAACGGCTCGCAACCTTGACGACCCTCGATCGCCTCGGAAGCGGCATGGCGATCAGCGCACGCGATCTCGATTCACGGGGCGCAGGAGACCTGCTCGGCGAGGATCAGGCCGGGCGTCTGCGTGTGGTCGGGCTGGGGCTCTATCAGCATCTGCTGCAGCTCGCGATCCGCACAGCCCGCGACGACGACGCCGAGAATTGGTCACCCGAGATCCACATCGAAACGATGGGGCGTCTGCCGCCGGACTATCTTCCGGAGCCGGAGGTCCGCCTCAATCTCTACGCTCGCATCGCGCGGACGATGGAGGCCAGCGACGTCGATGCCTTGGGCGATGAGATCCAAGACCGATTTGGGCCGATTCCGGAGGCCGTCGGTGCGCTATTGACGCTCGCGCGCCTCAAGGGACTGTGCCGCCAACTGGGCATCGCCCGCGTCGATGGCGGCCCAAAGGCGATCGCTTTCACGCCGCGTCTCGGCCGCGCACCAGATGATCTCTTCGCTCACATCCCGATGCAGGGTCGCGCCGGCTTCGAAGTTCGAAACGGGCGGGTGGTTTTCGATTGCACCAGAGCGGCTACCGACGAGAGGCTCAGCCTTGCGGTCGCATGTCTCGAGTTGTTCGACAAAAGCTTGACGTGACCGACGAAAAGGTCGGTCGAGTCGCTTGTCCCGCGTCCAAAAAAAGGTGCTGTCGGTGAGACAGCGCCACCACATCAACAATTATTAAACACGCTCGACGATACCGGATGGATCGCGCGAAGAGACGCTTAGGCGACGGCAGCCGACGGTGCTGACCGAGCCTGGCCTTGCCGGTAGAGATAGGAGGGGCTCGGTCGCGGCATGGCGCGAAACCCGCGAGCCACTTCCTCCGCATCGGCGATGCTCGGACGCACCCAGGCGGCGGCGCCGATGCGAATGCGATCGGACGACAAGGTGGTGGTCTGTGACTTGGTCATCGCTCAGGCCCGAAAGGTTTGATGAAGCTCGGGACGTCAACGCGATATGTCGCGTTTAGCTCCGCGCTTCGATCGTTAACGGGATGTTTATTCAGCGACCTGCGACTGTCGGGGCGCGACGCGCCATGCAAGACGGGCGAGACGTCCGGCCTCGTGCCGTGATCGATCGTTTCAGGTCGGATGGAATTCCGTCGTCACGCAGCCGTCCTTCTTGTCGACGGTGCTGCAATGAGAGGTGGCCCGTGTCTCTCGCCTCCTTCCCGAGACGAAAGGCCTCCCGCTCCTCGACCGTGAGCCTCGCAATCTTCCGCCCCAATGGATGAATTCGGTTCAGCCTCTAGAATCGTTCGGTCCATGGCCGAAGGTCGATTTCATGCGACCATGCGTTTCTCGGCTGCGCGAGGACGTCGATGTACGTCTGGGCGATGGCGTCGGGATCGAGCGTGCTGTCAGGCTGATCGCTGGGGTCCGGTCGGCGCGGTGAGCGGACGCCGCCGTCGATGTTGAAATGCGCAACGTGGATCCCCTTCGGGCCGAGCTCCCTTGCGGCGCTCTGAGCGAGCCCACGCAGTCCGAACTTGCCCATCGCGAACGCCGCCGATTGGGCGAAACCCTTCATGCCAGCACTCGCGCCGGTGAAGAAGATCGCTCCACGCCCCTTCGGCTCCATTCGCTTCGCGGCCTGCTGGGCGGCCAAGAATGCGCCGAACGTGGTTATAGCAAGGGACTGCGCGACCGCGGCGGGATCGACGCTCGAGAGCGGACCGGGGACGCGCGAGCTCGCGTTATAAATCACGATATCGGGCTCCGCGACCTGACGTTCCATATCGAGGAACAGCTTTGCCACTTGCTCCGGCTGGGAGGCGTCGACGGCGAAGACGGCAGCGCCGGTCTCCTCCGCGAGCGGCTTGAGCTTTTCGACATCGCGAGCGGCGAGGCCGACGTGCAGTCCGATCTTCGACAAGCGCCGCGCAAGCGAAGCGCTGATGCCCGGTCCGGCACCGATGATTAAGGCGCAGCGATAGGGAAAGTCGGCCATTGAGTTTCTCGCTCTTGTTATGCGATGCCGCGAAGGCGGCGGACAAAGGCGGCAACGCCCGGAGCGACAACTTCGGGGGCCTCCTCGGGAATAAAATGGTTTCCCTCCACCTGGATTTCTTCCTGATTGGGGAAGGTCCGGCAGAAGGCGACCTGATTCGGACTGCTATCGACGATGCCCGGCGTTGCGTGGACATAGAGTTTGGGCACAGAACTGGTGGCCAGCCATCGCGAATAGGCCTTGACCGCCTCGGCCACATCGGCCGGTTCACCCGCAATGGGGATCTGGCGCGGCCAGCTCAGGGTCGGCCGCCGATCCTCCCCGGCGTTCAGGAAGGGTCTGCGATATTCCGCTTTGACGACATCGGAGAGTGGCCGACCAATGGTTCCGAACAGGATCTGCTCGACGAAGACATTGTCCTGCAGGACCATCGCGTCGCCTGCGGGAGAACGCATCGCCTCGAAGGCAGGAAGTATGGATTGGCTGACGTCACTCCACTCAAGCGGCATGACGATCGATTCCATGTAAGCGATACCCTGCACCCGATCGGCATGCGGTGGCCGAAGGCCCTCAAAGCTGCGACCAGCCCCCATCGACCGGAAGTTCGAGGCCGTTCGTGTAGGTCGCGTCGAAAGCGAGGAAGAGGACGGCCTTGGCGACTTCATCAGGCGTTCCGAAGCGTTTCATCGGATTGGCATCGCGCATTTGCCCGGTGAGGTAGTCGGCCGTTGCTTTATCGGGAAAGGCTTTGCCGATGATCGGCGTCTCGATGGGGCCAGGCGACACCGCATTAACGCGAATGCCGCGCGGAAGCAGCTCAGCGGCGAACGTCCGAGCGAAGGATCGCAGCGCGGCCTTAGCCCCACCATAGGCGGCGATCATCGGCATCCCCTTGACGTTTGCGGTCGAGGTCGTGAGGACGACAGCGCCGCCCTGGTTGATCAGCGGCCCGAGCTTCTGGACCGCGAAGAACGGTCCCTTGGCGTTCAGGTTGAACATTTCGTCGAAGGCCGCCTCGGTCGTGTCCGCGAGAGGCGCGAAGGTGCTGAACCCGGCGTTGACGAAGAGCAGGTCGAAGGTGTCGAACTCGGACTTCACCCGAGAGGCGAGGGCGTCAAGATCCGTCAAAGAGCGCGCGTCGCTCGACACCACGATGCCGGCCGCCCCGAGCTCGTTCTGCGTCGACTCCAGGCCGGCCGGCGAACGCCCCGTCACCACAACGCGCGCGCCTCCCTGGACGAGCATCTTCGCCGTCGCGAGCCCAATGCCGCTTGTGCCACCAATGATGACAGCCCGTTTCGCGTCATACTGTTGCATGCTGTAGTCTCCTTGCGATGTGAAGGCGGTGTTACAATTTAGAACTGTCTGGTACAAAAATTAGCGGGACCTTGCAAGGAGTTTTGAACTGAATGTTTCAAAATAGCGCCAAGCCGCGTGGACGGCCGCGCGGCTTCGACGAGCAGCAGGCGTTGGACAAGGCGATCCAGGTGTTCTGGTCGAAAGGCTACGACGGCGTGACGATCGATGATCTCGTTGCCGCAATGGGCGTGGGACGGCCGAGCCTCTATGCCGTCTTTGGGGATAAGCGGACGTTGTTCTTGCGTGTCCTCCGGTCTTACGCCGAAACGAAAGGCACGCGCGCCGCGGCCGCACTGCTCACGCCGCAATCGCTTCGTGACGCGATCGGCGGCCTCCTGCGATATGCCGTCGAAAGTGCGACCGAGGACGGCTCCGCCCCGGGATGTCTTCTCGCCTGCATCGCACCGCTCGTCGACGATGCCGAGGTCCGACTATCCCTAAGGAACTCGGCTGATGCCACCGCGGCGCTCGTGGAACGCCGTTTCCGCGAGGGGATCAGCGCGGGAGAGATCCCGGCTGATTTCCCCGTCGCCCCGCGCGCGAGCCTCGTTCTCGATCTTATCCACGGGCTTTCGATGCGGGCGCGGATCGGCACGTCGCGCGAGACGCTCCTCCAAGACGCCGACGAAGAGGCCGAGGTGGTGCTCCTGTCGCGGCGGGACAATGCGGTGCTGGGCGCTTGAAGCTGGTTGGCATCTCGCTCGAGGTGAGCAGCCTTCATCGCCTCGCAAAACACCAACACTCGAGCGCTCGGCGACTGCCCGCGCCGTGATCGATCGGTTCAGGTCGGGTGGAACACGACCTTCACGCAGCCGTCCTTCTTGGCCTTGAACATGCTGTAGAGGTCCGGACCATCCTCCAACTTGTCGCTCCGATGCGTGATCAGGGATGTCGTGTCGACCTTCTTGTCTTGGATCAGCTTGGTCAGGGGCTCGAGATAACGCTTCACATGCGTCTGGCCGCTCCGAAGCGTCAGACCCTTCTGCACGATCTGCCCCATATTGACCGACACGGGGCCACCATAGACACCCGGGACAGAGACGATGCCACAGGGGCGAACTGCCTTGATGGCTTGCTCCAGCGCATAGACGCGTTCGGACGGGATCAGCTTCTCTTTGGCGGCGCTCATGAGACCCGCTTGTCCATGACCGGCGCTCGCTTCCATGCCGACGCAATCGATCACCGCATCGGCACCTTCGCCTTTGCTGATCTCCACAATGCGCTCGTAAACATCTTCTTGAGCGAAATCGATGATGTCGGTCGCGCCGGACTTGCGCGCCATCGCGATCCGCTCGGGGACGGTGTCGATCGCGATGATCCGCTCGGCGCCCAACACCTTTGCCGATTGGATGGCGAACAAACCAACCGGACCGCATCCCCAGATCGCGATGATCTCACCGCCCTTGATCTCGCAATGCTCCGCACCCTGATATCCCGTGGGAAAGATGTCGGTCAGAAACAGCACTTCCTCATCGGTCATGCCGTCTGGCACCTTCATCGGTGCGACATCCGCCATCGGTACGCGCACATATTCGGCTTGCCCGCCGGAATATCCGCCGGTCAGATGTGAATAGCCGAACAAGCCTGCGGTCGTGTAGCCGAACTGCTCGGCCGCCATGGCGGCGTTGCGGTTCGAGCGTTGGCACACCGAGTAATTGCCGAGCTTGCACTGACGGCACTCGCCGCAATTGATATTGAACGGAACGACGATCCGGTCGCCTTTCTTGAACTTCGTATGGGCCGAGCCGGTCTCCACGACCTCTCCCATGAACTCATGTCCGAGGATGTCGCCGCTCTTCATGGTCGGCATCAGGCCGTCCATGAGATGCAGGTCGGACCCGCAGATCGCACAGCTCGTCACCTTGATGATGACGTCGCGCGCGTCTTCGATTTTCGGATCAGGAACGGTGTCGCACCGGATGTCGTTGGTGCCGTGCCAGCAAAGAGCTTTCATGACGGGATCTCTTGATTTGGGGTAGGAACCCTAAAAACTCGAGAGTTGTCGCTCCGTTCCTCCGGCTCAGCTTGGTGGATGCGGGGCTCGGCTCAAGCGTCTGATAACGGAGCGCTCAGACCAGCGTGTCGGTGGACGCCGGCTCGAGCAGCCCAACCATCACGCGCGCGATATGACGCACGATATCGGGTGCCCCGGTCATCTCGCCAAAACTGCCGCGCGTGAGCGGCCCGATCGCCAAAAGGCCCGATTGGGGCCGCCCCTCGCAATCGACAATCCGGCTTCCGAGATCGGTCTCGGTCCCCTGCCCGATCGCGTCGGGCCGCGCGAGCCCGTGATCGAGAAGGTGGCGCAGAAGTGGCACGTCGGCGATCGCTTTGCCGGGTCCCGTGCAGAGCACGATGGCGTTGAAGGACCGATCGTTTCGTCGATGACCGGGACGCTTCAATGTCGCCACAAGGCGGTCCCCGTCCTGATCGATGCCAACGAGGCTCGCTCGCTCGAGTTTCAGTCGGCCAAGCTCGCGTTGCCGCTCGATCAGCTTATGCGGTTGGGGCGCGATACGAAAGCGGTGCACCTCCCAAAAGGGCAGCAGGCGATGGACGACGCGTCTTTGCTCCTTGGCGGGCAGAGCACGCCATATTTCGGGCAGGCGCGATCGAAACGCATCGGCCATCGCCTGCCACCCCGGCGTCGGAGCGGCGTCGCGCATGCGGCGGCGGACGAGCCGAAGCAGGTCGAGCGCGGTTTGCGGCAGGTCGTATCCGTCGAGAAAGTCGATCCCGTCGACGAAGGTGCCATGCGGAAGCGCCAGCAGTCCTCGGCGCGACACAGCCGTCACGGCGCCAGAATGGCCGGCGCGGTCGAGCGAAGCGATCACATCCGCCATGCTCAATCCGGTTCCGACGATCAGAACGTCGTCCAGTCGTCCGATCGGCGCAAAGGCGTCGCGGCGCCAGGGATTGCGGATAAACCGTGGGTCGGCCAGCGCGGCCGCGCTCACGAGGCAAGGCAGCAGCGGGGGAGAGTGGCCGGTGCATAAAGCGACGACATCACCCTGGAGCGGCTCGGCTTCTCCGGCGAGCGTCACGGTCCAGGCCGCGCCGAGCTCATCCGACGGATCTACCGCCGAGGCGGTCGCGACGTGGTGCCGAAAGCTCACGCGATCACGCGCGGAGACGATCGCCTCGCGTAGGGTCGCCTCGATATAGCGGCCATAGGCGTGTCGCGGCACGTAGTGGTGACCCTGCGGGTCCGTGCTGGCGGCATCGGGCAACGCCTGATGATCGAACAACCAGCGAGTGAGATGATCGACGTCGTCGGGAAGCACGGACATTTTATTGGTCGGCACGTTGATGCGATGCACCGGATCGAGCGTGCCATAAGCCGTGCCGAAACCGAGGTCGGCCTGGGGCTCCACGAGATCGATGTGAAGCGGCCTCGACGTCGTTCGAATCGCGTGGATCACGACGGCCGCGCCGGTATAGCCGCCACCGATCACGATCAACCGCATGGTTTGGCTCGCCGGCCTGATCTGCCCGGGCTGCTCGATCATTGGTCGATATCACTCCTACTCGATCCCGGGTGGCCCGCCATGGAGCCGTTTCAGCCCCTGCGTTCCAGCTCGGATCACTACTGATCCTGCAGATCGGTCGCAATCCGATCTTTTCCGACCGTCGTTCGTTTTTGCTGCAGGCCCCGCAGCTTGCGGACCAGCACAAACGGAGACACTCCATGAAAACGCAAGGTTCGGCAGTGTGGCAGGGCGGTCTCAAAGACGGCAAAGGCGCGATCTCGACCAAGAGCGGCGCGCTTGCGCATTACCCCTATGGCTTCGCGGCTCGCTTCGAGGGCAAGTCCGGCACCAATCCCGAGGAACTCATCGGCGCCGCGCATGCGGGCTGCTTCACCATGGCGCTGTCGCTCATCCTCGGTGAGGCCCACCTCACAGCCGACCAGATGGAGACGACCGCCGAGGTGACGCTCGACAAGGAAGGCGACGGATATGCCATCACGGCCGTCCACCTGACCTTGACGGCCAAAATCCCAGGGATCGATCAAGCCCAGTTCGAAGAGCTCGCGGGTCAAGCCAAGGCGGGCTGCCCGGTTTCGAAGCTCCTGAAAGCCCACATCACCATGGACGCGCAACTCGTCGCCTGACGCTCGCGGCCCCATCCGTCGCGCGCGGTCAACCGACGCGCGACGCCAGCACCTTATCGACGCGACGCCCGTCGAGATCGACGACTTCGAGGCGCCATTCTCCGACAATGACGATCTCGCCTGTTTTCGGCAGATGACGCATCTCGGCGATGACCAGACCGGCCACGGTCTGGAACCCACGTCGCTCCGGCAACGACAAGCCAAGGCGCTCGGCCATTTCGTCGGCAGGCATCGATCCGGCCAGAAGCCATGAGCCGTCCTGGCGCTGAACCGCTTGCTCGTCCTCCTCCCCATCGCTCGAACGGAACACGCCCGCAATGGCCTCGAGCACGTCGGCGGGCGTCACGATGCCCTCGAAATGCCCGTATTCGTCATGCACCAGCAGCATCGGCACCTCAGCCGCCCGCAGTGTCTCGAGCACCGCCAAAGCATCGATCGAATCAGGCACGATCGGGGCCGTACGCAGAAAGGCACGCAGATCGAGCGCGCGCCCGGCCAAAATCGCTGCCAGTACATCACGCGATTGGACGACGCCGAGAAGATCGTCGGTGCCGCGCTCCCCAACGGGCAGCCGCGAATGCGGACTGGCGATGAGCTTGGCCCGGATCACACCTTCGTTTTCGGCAAGATTGATCCAATCCACCTCGGTCCGCGGGGTCATCAGGCTTCGCGCGGTCCGATCGCCAAGCCGCAACACGCCCGAGATCATGTCGCGCTCGCTGTTTTCGATCACGCCGGCCGCCTCCGCCTCCGCCACGAGCGAGCGCAATTCGTCGCCCGTCACGGCTCGATCCGACGCGGCCTTCTGGCCGAGAAGGTGAAACACCAATCGGGTCGAGGCATCGAGCAGCCAGACAGGGGGCGCCCCGATGCGGGACAGGAGCGTCATCGGCGGGGCGACGAGGCAGGCGATGGATTCGGCGTTGCGTAGCGCGAGTTGCTTCGGGACGAGCTCGCCGATCACCACCGACAGATAGGTGATGACCACGATGACGACACCGTAACCAAACGGTTCCGCAAGCCACAGCGGCGCGCCCCGATCGAGCAGCATATCGGTCAGACGTCCGCCGAGGGCCGCACCCGAAAATGCGCCGGCCAGAATGCCGATGAGCGTGATGCCGATCTGAACCGTCGAGAGAAACTTACCGGGATTGTCGGCGAGGCTCAAAGCAGCACGGGCCCCGGTCCGGCCTTCTTCCGCCAGAGCTCGAAGGCGACCCTTCCGGGCCGAAACGACCGCCAATTCAGACAGGGCAAAGACCCCGTTCAACAGAATGAGAAAAACCGCAACGACGAGTTCGAACACTGGCAATCAGGCCGGTTCGCGTCAAAGCGGCCGGACCCTCTCCTTCCGCGAGATAGACCCCGTCACCATGGTTGGCCCGGCCCGACCCGTCAAGCAGCCGCACCGAGCCCGTCATGCCCGCTGTCGCCGGCACATGACGGACTGTCGTGCGTCGACCAGGGTCGATGAATATGGTCACATCGGTGTCACGGTTTATTTGAAGAACCGTCACGATGTTGCAAAAATACAATTCATCTGACGATTTGGTCTGGGGCAAAATTATTACGAAATCGTGTCGAAAAATTGCGTTAGTGCACCGTCCGAGTTCACTAGGGCCGAAACGATGCGATTCCAAGCCACAACGTCGAGTATAGCAATAGCAACGGTTCTTCTAAGTGGAACATATTCCCACGCTCAGCAAGTCCCGACGTCGCCGCCCGTCAACTTCACGAACAGCTCGACTGCAAGTGTTGGCAGCCAGATTGCCGGGGTGCTGGACGATTACGCTGTGCTGATGCAGAATAATCCAGCCGTGATGGTCCAGAATTATCAGACCGTCGTGACCATGACGCAAAATCGCACGGCCGACCAAACCCTCAAGGCTTTGCACGACGACCGGACGGCGCAGCCCTACAGCATTCAAAATGGCCTCGGCGCGCTGACGTCCCTGTATCTGACCGGTGCAGCCGCGTCCGCCTCGGGCGTGACCCCCGCCGGTTTGACGCCGACCACCTACGCGACCTCGACGCTGGCGGATTATCAGAACAACATCAACTTTCTGAACGGCGCGAGCGCCGGTTCAGCGACCTTCTCCAATGGCACGGCGACGCCGCTCGCCAATGCGGTCAACTTCATCAACAACGTCGTCCGGAACAACTCCTCGACCGAGCCGCCGAAGCGGATCTTCGAGCGCTACCAGGGCGCCAATCCGGCCATCAATCCTCTCGATGCGCGTTACGCCAACTATAACGTCAGCACAAATCCCAAGGGACTGAGCACCGCCGACACCGCGAATTTCGTCGTGCCGAGCTATCTCTCGTCGTTCACGGTTCCGGCGCCGTACGGGACCACGGCAAATTGGGTCAAAGGTTTCACGGTCACACAGGCCATGATCGACGCGAATGGCGGCAAACCGCTGACCGCCCCCAATCTCGGCACCTTCGACGCCAGTGGCAATCTGATCAACGCAACCTTCGGGGTCGGCGCCTACGTGCCGGGGATCGGCACCGCTCCGCGCCCGTATCGCGTCAGCACGGCCGTGAACATCCCATCCCCGCTTTATCAGGTCATCAACTCGACCAACCCCTATGCCGATGGTGCTTTCCCGAGCGGCCACACCAACTCGGGCGAGTTGCAGGCTCTCGGCCTCGCCTTCCTGATTCCGCAACAAGGGCAGGAACTCCTGACCCGCGCGGCCGACCTCGGCAACGACCGTATCCTGGCCGGAATGCATTCACCGCTGGACGTGATCGGCGGCCGCATGGAGGCGACGGCGCTGGCCGCCACCAACATCTATGCGACGCTCTACGATGCGAACGGCAATCGTGTGGATTGGACCAACCCGGCCAATACCGCGGCCTATGCGACCTATCAGGCCGTGCAATCGACCCAAGCTTACCTCAGCAGCGCGTGCGGAACCACGAGTGTCGCGGCCTGCATTCAGGCCGCCCAGGCGTCGGGCGCGAACGCCAGCGATCCGTTCGGCAATGCTGCCGCCAACAAGGCGGCTTACACGGCGGAATTGACCTATGGGTTCACGCCAATTGGACCGAGCACGCCGCTCCTGGCCTCGCAGGTTCCGATCCAGGCCCAGGTCCTGTTGCTGACGCGCTTCCCCTATCTCACCGATGCACAGCGGATCGAGATCCTGGCCACCACCGGCCTGCCGTCGGGTTATCCGCTGCTCAGCGGCAACACCTACGACAATTGGGGGCGCCTGAACCTCTATGCCGCCTATGACGGCTATGGCGCCTTCAACGGGCAGACCGCCATCACGATGGATGCGTCGCTCGGCGGCTATTACGCGAGTGACTCCTACAACAACGACATCGGCGGCGCCGGTGGCCTGACCTTGGGCGGCACGGGCCGGCTGACGCTGACCGGCAAGAACACCTATGCGGGTCCGACAATCATCAACGGCGGCACATTGGAGGTTGCAGGATCGATCGTCTCGCCCTCGACCGTGAACGCGACCGGCACGCTCGCCGGGTCGGGTACGGTGGGTGCGGTCCAGGTCAATGCCGGCGGAACGCTCGCACCCGGAAGCCTCGTGGCGCAGACCGCGTTGCTGGCCGGAACGACATCGGTTGCGGCGACCACGCTGAACGTCGCCGGCGCCTTGCAGTTCGCCTCCGGATCGACACTCGCGATTGCGGCGACCCCGAGCCAAGCCAGTTCAGTCGTCGCGACTGGCGCGGCCACGATCACGGGCGGCACGGTCGCGGTCCAGGCGGCGCCGACCGGATCGTTCTTGCCTTATGTCAATTACAAGATCCTCACGGCATCGAGCGTCACCGGAACCTTCGCGACTGCCAGCACAAATCTGCCATTTCTGACGGCAGCCCTGTCCTATGACGCCAACGACGTCTTCGTCTCGCTCAACCGCAACAACGTCAGCTTCAATGCAGCGGCCGCGACGCCCAACCAACTCGCCGTGGCACAGACGCTGAGCAACACCTCGCGGCAGCCGACGAGCGGGGCCGGCGGCGCCCTTCTCAACGCGGTCTTCGGCCTCCGCAGCACGCAGGAGGCCCGCACGGCCTTCGACAGCCTCTCGGGCGAGGGGTTGGTCGCGACGGAAAACGCCGGGATCCGGGCCGCCCACGTCTTCTCCGGCGTCATCAATGATCAGGCGACGTCCTTGCTGACCGGCGGTCTCGGGGCCGTCAACAGCATCACCATGGGGGCGAGCCTGCCGCCAGGCGTCCTCGGTTACGCGCCGGCAAGCCCGATCACATCGCCGATCGTCCTCGATCGTAAACTGCCGCCGCCGCGCACCTACCGGGTCTGGTCGACCGGCTTCGGCGGTGGCGTCTCGCTCACCGGCAATGCCAATATCGCGAGCGAAACCGGCGATTATCGCGGCGGCGTCTTAGGCCTCGACTATCAGGTCCATCCCAACATCCTGATCGGCGCCGCGGTGGGCGGGAGCGACTCGAGCTTCAATGTCCGCTCGCGATCGACCTCCGGCGACGTCACCGGCTTCCATGGCGGCGTCTACAGCCTCGTCAATTTCGGGCCCTATTACGGATCGAATTCCGTGACGGTCTCGTCCTTCTCCAACCACACAACCCGTGCGATCGCCGGCCTGACTGGCTTCGCGGCGACCGAGAAAGCGTCATTCGGTTCGCTCGACATCAGAACTCGCGCGGAATTCGGCCGGGTGTTCGACTACGGCAGCCTCGGTGGCTTTACGGCCCTGAAGGTGACGCCCTTCGTGGCCGTCGAGGCCGCGCAATTGCACACGGATGGCTTCACCGAGCGCAATGCCAACGGCTCGACCAACATCTTCGGATTGAACCATCGCGGGCAGGACACGACTGACATTCCCGTCTTCGTCGGCGCGCGGTTCGAATCGGCTTATGCGGTCGGATCCGGCATGATGCTGCGGCCGATGGTCAGCCTTGCCTACCTGCATGAATTCGCGCCCCAGCGAAATCTCGAGAACGGCTTCGTGTCGCTGCCGGGCTCGACCTTCCTGGTGTCCGGAGCACGGCCGTCCTCCAATGCGGCACAGACCAAGGCGGGCTTCGAACTCGATATGGGCCACGGCGTCGGCTTCTTCGCCAATTTCGACGGCGAATTCTCAGCGCGGGAACGCGGCTACGGCGGCAAGGGCGGCCTCCAGATCACCTGGTAGTCCAGAAGTCCGCCTCGCGGAACGCCACCTCAAAAGCCAACGGGGCCATCTTCGGATGGCCCTGTTGCGTCACCCCATCAGCGAACGCGATCGCATGGGATGCGTAAGCTCACGGGTCGGGTCCGGTGCGCCGACAGGCCGCCATTGTCGAGCAGCATCCATGCACCATCTCACGACCATGGAAAAAGTAACGGTCTGGTATGACGGCGGCTGCCCGCTATGTCGGCGCGAGATTGCGCTGATGCATCGGCTCGACACGCGCTCGGCGATCGAGTTTGTCGATCTAGAGAATCAAGATGCGGCGTGCCCGCTCGACAAAGCTGATCTGCTGGCTCGTTTCCATGCCTTGGAAAACGGTCAACTGCTGTCCGGTGCGGCCGCCTTCGCGGCCATGTGGCGAGCCATTCCACGGCTGAGGCTTCTCGGGCTTGCGGCACGCCAGCCGCTTTTGCTGTTTGCGCTCGAGCGGCTCTACCGGATCTTCCTCCGCGTTCGGCCACGACTACAACGACTTGTCACGCGTCTCGACGGAGCCGCAGCCGCAAACCGGCCGCAGTCACCAGTGGCTTAGGTCACGGCGGATCGTCGCTTTTCGAGGAATGCGGGCGGCGGGGGATAATCAGTTCCGGCCACTCCCTTTTCAAAAGATCGCAAGGCCAGAAGGTATGAATCGATCTCCCGTTCATGTCTCAGGCGCGCCGCCGGTGCCAAGGCGGCAATCTGTTGTTTGACAAAGGTTGCGTCATACAGGCGACGACGACGTAGTTCATCCGCTTCCGAAAGGCTCATGACCGGCTCCGCTTTGATCCGCCGGTACCCTGCCGACGCCGAGCCGTCATTTGCCTTTGTTATAAATGATCGTGTTTCACTCCGGTGCGTCTGCGGCCCAATAGCGCTGGACCCACGGCACTGGACCAAATCCGAATTTCCGGGACGTGCCCCAACGCGTCGCGGCGTCGCCCAGAAGATCCCAGGGACGCGGAGAGCCGTGGAAGATCACGACCCGGGCGCGCTTCGGCTGTCGGATGCGGCGGAAGACCAGATTCAGCGGATAATACCAAACGCAAGTCCGTTTGAAGCTGACGGTCCAATCGCTCGGCCAATAATGCTTGTTGTTCGCCGCAAGACCGATGAAGCCCTGATCGGTGTGGCCGACCGCATAGGCAGCTTCCTGATCGGCCATGAAGCGGTTGAAAATGATGTGCTGCTGGTTCGGGACCCAGGCAAAGAGAGACCCCTGTGCTCCCCGATCGGGCCTGAGCGCGGCAGGCAGGATGCTCCAGAGCATCGGGTTCCATTCCTTCAGGATGTGAAGGCCAGGGATCGCACGCGCCCGATCGACGAAGATGCTGAGCGACCCCAGGATCACGACGTCGAGATCGATATACATCACGAGGCTGGCATCATCGAAGAGACCGGGCATGAACACCGACAGCTTGGGCCAGCACCCGGATGTCCAACGTTCGGGCGGCAGCCCGAGGTCGGGAATCGGACGGGCATCGATCCCAGCCGACAATCCGGCCGCATCATCCGTGAGGCAAACGAACCGGAAGGGCTCCTTGAGATGTCGCTTAACGCCCCGATACAAACCATTGACGTGTTCGGCCAGGAAGGTCTGACCCCATTTCATACAGACGATCGTCAGCATTTCGGTTCCATGAGAGGGCTTCGTTCCGTCGCGCTGTCGGCGATGGGGCGCCTCCAGTCGATCGATCGCCGCCTCTCTGGCATAGCTTGGCAGCATCACCAAACCGAAGGCGCAGCCAGCATGACGCGGCGTCCGACGATGCGGCGCGCGGCGTGTCGCCCCCCCCCCGCTTCCACGTGAGTCGGGGTTAGCGCGCCGTCCGGCGGCCCCCCGCCACCACAATCACGCCGATGATGACGAGGCCGGTGACCAGCAGGCGCAAGCCGGCGCTGACCCCGTAGGTGTTGAGCATGGTCAGCAGCATGACGAGAAAGAGCGAGGCGCCCCACAGGCCCGTGACGTTCGCCTTGCCTCCGGCCACCGAGGTCCCGCCAATCACCACGACGGCGATCGACATGAGGAGATATTCGTTGCCAATATCGAGCGACGAGCCACGAAAATAGCCCGCCAAAAGCGCCCCGCTGAGGCCGCCGAGGCCGCCGCTCAGAGTGTAGGTCAATAGCCTGATCCGCTCGACCAGCAGGTTGGCGAGGCGAGCCGCCCGGGCGTTCTGCCCGATGGCCGCAACGGAGCGGCCAAAGACGGTGCGGTGCAGGAGGACCGCGATCACGAGGCTGAACAAGACGGCACCGATCGCGACCAGCGACACGCCGCCGACCGCCGCACTCATCGCATCGGCAAAGCCCGGCGGCGGTTTGACCTGCAGGCCGCGACCATAGCTGATGCCGATCGACTGGATGACGAAGCTGGCCGACAGCGTCGCGATGATGGGCGGAATGCGGAGAAGTCGGATCAGCAGGTAATTGGCTCCGCCGATCGCCATGCCGGCCGCGATGGCGGCAGCGAGGCCCAGCACGATCCGGTCGTCCGATCCGCCCATCACCTTCATGGCGACAGCGCTGGCGAGCCCGATATTGGCCGGCAGCGAGAGATCGACATTGCCCGGTCCGAGCGTGACGACGAACATCTGCGCTGTGCCGACGATCACCGAAAAGGCCGCGAGCGCGATGCCGGCCGACACCATGCCGCCCGCCCCGTAGCCGCCGGTATAGAGGATCGCGGCGATCCAAACCGCCACGGCGCCGACGAACGACCAGAGCCAGGGTTGAGCCAGGATCGTCTTCAAGGACATCTTCACGCGGTCGTTCCGGTTCGATTGATGATGACGCGCGCCGCAAGCACGACGATCAGGATGCCGCCCTGCGCCGCCACCTGCCAATCCGGCGAGATGTGCATGAAATTGAGCAGCGACCCCGCGAGCGTGAGGGTCATGGCGCCGATGACGGCGCCGATCGGCGAGACGCGTCCGCCGACGAACTCGCCGCCGCCGAGGATCGTGCCCGCAATCGAGAGAAGCGTGTAGCCGTTACCAAGATTGGCGTCCGCCGAGGTGGTCAGGCCTATCAAGGCCATGCCGGCTAAGACGCCGCACAACCCGGTAAGACCAAACAAGACCATCTTGGCTTTGAGGAGCGACCATCCCGCACGTTCGACCGCGACGGGATTACCACCGGCGCCGCGCAACACCGCCCCATAAGATGTCCGCATGAGGCCGACATAAGCCACGATGCCGATCACCAGCGCGGCGACGATCGGGAACGGCACAATCGGGATCTTCAGCGCCATGAGGCTCTTCAGCCAATCGGGGGCGTGGCCGCCCGGCTTGGGCAGGAGCAGGATCGCAAGCCCCTGCCAGACAAAGAACATCCCGAGCGTCACCACAATCGAGGGTAAATTACGGAGGTGGATCAACGCTCCAAGACAGGCATAAACAAGAATGCAGCCGACCAGGATCGCGACACCCAGGACTGGATTATCATGCAGGATCGTCGCCGTGACGCAGCCCACGAAGCCAACGAACGTCCCGATCGATAGATCGAGATCGTTGCCCGCCATGACGAACATCTGACCGACGGTGGCGAGGGCGACCGGCACAGCGAGATTGAGCATCAGCGTGAAGCCAAAATAGCTGATGGCCCGCGAGTTCATGGCCCAGATGCCGAGGACGATCAGCGCCATCGAAAGCGCCGGCAGGGCCATACGCAAGAGACGGCTGAATGACGGCAAAGCGGTGCTGGTGGGCGAGGCCGTATCGGCTGCGACGCTCACGATCAGGCGGCTTCGGCAAAAGAGGCGCTGATGATGCTGTCCTCGCTGACGTCGGCACGGGCGAGGTCCGCCACGATGGCGCCGTTGTGAAACACATAGACGCGGTCGCAGTGGTTCAATTCATCCATCTCGGTCGTGTACCAGAGGAAGGTGCGCCCGGCCTTGGCCTCCTGCCGGACGAGATCGTAGACGTCGAGCTTGGTGCCGATATCGACGCCTCGCATCGGATCATCCATGAGGACGATCCGGGCATCCGACCCAAGAGCGCGCGCGAAGAGCGCTTTTTGCTGGTTGCCCCCCGAGAGCGACAGGATGGGATGTCGCATGTCCGGTGTGCGGATCTTGATCCGCTTCTGCCACTCCGCCGCGAGCGCGTCCTCCGCCTCGGTCGACAGCAAGAAGCCGCGGCGAAAGCGCGGCAGGGATCGCACGCCGATATTCTCGGTAATGGACCACAGCGGAAAGATGCCGTCGGTTTGCCGATCGCCGGCAACCAGCGCCACTTTCTGGTTGATCTCGCTCCGCCCTGTCCTCCGTTTGCCCGCATCGAAGACCGCCAGCAGAAGATCGGTCTGGCCATGCCCGGCAAGACCGGCCAGCCCGACGATCTCGCCTTCATGTGCCACGAGGACGCGATCGTTCGGCTGTCGCTTCGGACGGATGCGGACCTGAACCGGCCCGGTCGGGGCGGCAACGTCGGGCCGACCCTCATCCGCATCGGTTTCAGCGGCGGGCGCATGGGCTTCCGCGCCGCCCATCGCGACCACCAGCTTGTTGCGATCGAAGGCGGCCGTCGGCCCGCTGGTCACGATCCTGCCGTCGCGCATGACGACGACCCGGTCGGATGTCGAGATGATCTCGCCGAGCATGTGCGAGATCAGGATGCTGCTCAATCCGTTCGCGACCGAGCGCCTGAGAAAGGCGAATAGTTGACCGGCGGTGTGACCATCGAGCGACGAGGTCGGCTCATCCAAGATCACGAGAGAGACCGGCACGGTCGTGACCGTGAAGGCGCGCGCGATCTCGATCATCTGGCGCTTGCCGATCGATAGGTCGCCGACGATCGCATCGGCCGCGATGGCGTGGCCGGGGAAAATCTCATCGAGCGCTGCCGCAATCAGGGCCCCGGCCCGGCGCCGCCATCCGAAACCGCGCAGGCTCGGGTGCATGATGCGGGCATTCTCGGCCACGGTCAGGTTGGGACAGAGCGATAATTCCTGAAACACGCAGCGGATACCGAGCCGTCGCGCCGGCTCCAGTCCGTAGCGCGTCAGGGTTTCGCCGTTCACCGCGATCGTGGCCTCGTCGGGGGTGAGCGTGCCGGCGAGCACATGCATCAGCGTCGATTTGCCGGCGCCATTGTGACCGATCAGGCCGACGCATTCATGCGTCGAAATCGCGAGGTCGACACCGTCGAGCGCATGAACGGCCCCGAAGGTTTTCCGCGCACCCGTGAGCGCGATCGTCGTTGCATGCAGCACCATCAAAGACCCAATCAAACCAGTTATCGACCCGACGTCGCCATCCTGCGCCCTCCGGCGCAGGATGGCGAACCAGCGCGGTTACTTCTTCTTGCTGGCTTCGATGATCGCCTTGGCATCGGCCTGACTATATTCGACCGTCGCGACACCGCCGACAGGGATCTTCGGCAAAGCCGCATCGACCGTGTCCTGGGTGAAGGCGAGATAGGGGTCGGTCAAATCGTGCGGAATGGTCTTATCCCCATTCAGCACCTGCTGAGCGACCCAAAACGCGAGGCTCGAGACACCGGGCGCGCTGGACGCCGACCACGTCGCGTAGCCATTCGCCTTTTTCTGCTGCACCCACCAGGCGAGTTCATCCTGCCGATTGCCCATGATGATGATCGGGGTGGGCCGTCCAGCCGTGTTGAAGGCTTGCGCGGCTCCGTAACCATCGCCGCCCTGGTCGACGACGCCGACAATCTCCGGCAAAGACGGCAACACGGTGCTGACCGCCTTCTGGGCCGTCGTTTCGTCCCAATCGCCTTCGACAGCATTCACCACTTTGAACTCGGGATGTTTCTTCAATCCATCGAGGAAGCCGTTGTGGAAATCATCGTCCACCGAGGTTCCCGCGACACCGCGGATCTCGAGCAGGTTGCCGCCTTTGGGCAGCCGCTCGGCCATATAGTCGATCTGATGCGCCGCAAGTGCGCGATAGTCGACCGTCACCCGATAGGCGCAGGGTTCGGTCACGGTCCCATCGAAGGACACGACGACGATGCCGGCGTCGCACGCCTGTTTGACGGCGCCGTTCAACGCTTCGGGCGACGCCGCGTTGATCACGATGGCATTGTAGCCCTGGAGGATCAGGTTCTGGATTTGCGCCGCCTGGGTCGGCACTTCCTTGTCGGCGGTGGTGAAAATGTCGGCGGCCCCGACGATCTTGTCGTCGACAGCCTTTTGCACCACGGCGCCATAGCTCTTCAACATCGCCTGACGCCAGGAATTGCCAGCATAATTGTTGGAAAAGGCGATCTTCATATCGGCCGTATCGGCCTTGGCCGGAAGCGAGGTCGACAGCATCGTCGCTGTCATCAGCACTGCATAAGTTAGGACACGCATCAACATTCCTCCCAAAGTCGGGCTCTCGGGCCCGTGCGTCTCTTGCCCCATGGCTCGGATGACCGGCTGCGGGGATGCGTCATCATACCAATCAATGGCCGCACGGCCATCGCTTTGGCGCAGTTTTCCTGTGACTTAACGCGCGTTCGCCTGAGAGATGCGCTTTAACGCGGCAAGCAATCCACGCCCGCATCGAGTCGAACAGCTCGATTACGCTCCGGAAAGATCGGCATTCGGCAAAATTGAAGCAATCGCGGGTGAAAATCCAAAGGATTTTAGCGCTCACTCTCGAGCGAAACTGCGCGATGGGGATCGCTGGCTTGAGCCATCCCGCCTCTCCCTCGTGCTCGTCCCGCAAGCTGGAGATTCCGCATGATCGCCTTCCTGACCAGCACGCCCTTTCTCGTCGTGGCCGCCGGCTATGGCGTGGTGACGGTCGGAATGCTGAGCCTCGGAACGATCGCGGCGCGGGCCGATCGGGTCACGGAGCGCTTGCTCCAAGCCGCACGGACCCGCGACACCGCTGAACCGAGCAAGGGTCTGGACGAGGCGAGACGCCGTCCTGCCGCATGATGATCCTCGTCAAAAGACGACGATGACCTAACCTCGACCTCACGCCTCCTGCTTCGCACGAGCATGCCGGTCCGCTTGATCGACACGCTCCCCGTCTGGTCGCGAGGTAAAGAAGCGGCCGCGAAAAGCGCGACGCCGTCAGACCGGCCAATATCCGTTTGACCTATCGACCCGTCTTGACCCACATGGCAGGCGTCAGGGACGACATCGGAGCAGATTGTGGCGGAGAGGGAGGGATTCGAACCCCCGATAGGCTTGCACCTATGCCGCATTTCGAGTGCGGTGCATTCGACCACTCTGCCACCTCTCCGCGGGCGTCGATGGTTCACATCGGCGTGGTTGGGTCGCACCTAGCACGCTGTGAATGGCTTCACAACCCATGGACGCGCGATCGGGCCTCGCATGTTGGATCGACCGCGCGATCGGGATTTGTGTCAAACGCTTGACAGACGGGTCATCGGAGCCTATGCGACCCTTGCACCAAGTTGCGGCTTCGCCGCACCCTGTCCAATCCTTCGTTCCCGTTCATTCGGCCGAAGTCGAGGATGCGAGCTTGGGGCACCCATTGCTGGTCCACTGCAAAGAAGCCGATCACGGGCATGTCGCTCGGAGTATCGGGATTGAACACGAGGAAAACGATGTTCGCAGTTATCAAGACCGGCGGTAAGCAGTATCGCGTTACCGCCGACGACAAGATTACGGTCATGACCCTCGCGGGTGAAGCGGGCGACACGGTGTCGTTCGAAGTGTTGAGCTTCTTCGACGGCGAGACGGTCGAGATCGGCGCGCCTCTGGTTGAGGGCGCGAGCGTTTCGGCCCAGATCGTCGAGCACGATCGCGGCCCGAAAGTGATCGCGTTCAAGAAGCGCCGCCGCAAGAATTCGCGTCGCAAGCGCGGCCATCGCCAGGACCTGACGATCGTCCGGATCACGGATATCCTGGTCGGCGGCCAATCGCGACGCCCGGCTAAGGCGGCTGCTCCGGCGGCTCCCGTCGCGGAAACCGCGGCAGGCTGATCCATCGGCTGCAGCATGCTGCGGCCCGTTTCATTCGAGGCCGGTTTCGCCGGTCGCACTATCGAAGATTTCGGAGCACCACAATGGCTCACAAAAAAGCAGGCGGCTCGTCCCGCAACGGTCGTGACTCAGACGGCCGTCGTCTGGGCGTGAAGAAATTCGGCGGCGAAGCTGTGCTCGGCGGCAACATTATCGTGCGCCAACGCGGCACGAAGTGGCATCCCGGCGCCAATGTCGGTCAGGGCAAAGACCACACGCTCTTTGCCCTGACCGACGGCAAAGTAGAATTCCAAACGAAAGGCAATGGTCGCGCCTATGTAGCGGTCCTGCCGCTCGCCAACGCAGCCGAATAGGTGGGAGCCTGACGAAGGACCCCACCGGCACTCAAAACCCCGGTGGACTAGGTTCTTCTCAGGCGAGCAGAACCGCTCTTTGGTGCCTGATGGCATCCGATGAGCGAGCAAGTCCAGGCCCTCGAGGGCACCGTCCGCAAGGAACGGCAAAGGGGAGGTGGGTGTCACCTCCCCTTCGTCGTTTCCGGGGCACCGCGCGGCGGGCCCTTCAGGACTGGGAGCTTGGCATGTTTCCCGAACTCACACGGGACGATGTTTTCCGGCTAGAAACCCGGCGTTTGTGGCTGCGTTGGCCCGAAGTCGCGGATGCCGATGCCGTGACGACCTTTGCCAGCCATAAAGACGTGGCCGAGATGACGGCCCATATTCCACACCCCTACCCCAAGGCCGAGGCGGCAAAACGCATTGATGGCTGGCGCAGCAAAAACGGCTCCGGCTTAGGTCTGAAGCTTCTGCTGACCAAGACCGGAGACGATCGGCAGCCGATCGGACTGATCGGGCTCGATCCCATCCCGACCGGGTTGGCGCTTGGCTTCGTTCTATCGCCCACCCATGCCGGCCAGGGTCTCGCGACCGAAGCCGCGCAGGCGATGATCGATACGGCCTTCATGCTGTCGTCCGTAACCGCACTCGAGGCCTCATGCCGTGTCATCAACTCGGCGGCGCGGCGCGTGCTCGAAAAAAGTGGTTTCGCTTACGAGGGCACGGCTCTTCAACATGCCCCGGCCCGCGAGGGTATGATCTCGTCGGATCGGTTCCGGTTGAGCCGCCGCACCTGGGTGAGCCTCAAACAGTGGCGCATGCCCCGTCTCGAGCCGCGCCCCCAAGCGGTTCTGGTCCCCGCGGTGCCCGACATCGATCGCGTGTGAAACACACGGCGGAGCCGACATGCTCCGCCGCCTTACCGCCAACAGCGTCGCCATCAAGGCACACATCCGAGATTTCCGCCGTAACCGAGCCCACTCGGTACGTACGGCGTCTTTCCAGGGAGGACGATCCGCCGTAGTTTCGACACGTCACCTTTGACGAGGCTACGGGGAAACACTATGGGCATTATCTGGACCATCATCATCGGGTTCATTGCGGGCATGATCGCGAAATTCATCATGCCGGGACCGAATGAGCCGAGCGGCTTCATTCTGACCACCATCCTCGGTATCGTCGGCGCCGTTGTAGCGACCTATCTGGGCCAAGCCGTCGGCTGGTACCACGAAGGCGAAGGCGCAGGATTTATCGGCGCGATCGTCGGTGCGATCATCGTGCTGGCCATCTATGGCTTCATCGCTCGTCGGTCATCCGCGATCTGAAACTTTATCGGCGCGACACGCGTCGATTGCCCAATCGTCAAGAAGCCGGAAACCACGCGTTTCCGGCTTCTTTCGTCTCAGGTGAGTTGAGCCTTGATCGGGCAAAACCCCGTTGCGCCGCGATAAGCCAGATAGGACCCGATCGCCAGCGCGGCGATGTTCAACAGGGGATTGGGGCGCGGCTTGGCTGCGGCGGCCGCGAGAACGAGGCCGCCGACTACCGAGAGACTTCGCTCGCCCATGGAAATATTCTGGTGATCGTGCGATTCCATCGGAAGATTGGTCGACATCGTTTGTGCTCCTGTATGTGCCGCCGAAGGACTGCTCGAACGGCACCCCTTATGTAGGGCATCGCTGGGCAAAACCTAGCCAAAGACAGACAGCAGCCGTCAGTTCAAATCGCCGGTCGACACGACCATGCTGCCGGTCTGCTTGGCTTTATGTTCGGGCTCCACATGGATCGTCACCAGGGCCCCGTCGACAGCCTGTTGCAACACCCGTTCGAGCTTGTCGCAAATGGCGTGCGAATCCGAGACGCTCATCCGGCCTTCGACAACCAGATGAAATTCGATGAACGTCACCCGTCCGGCCGATCGCGTCTTGAGGTCATGCACCTCGATCGTGCCGTCGAGATGGCGCATCAGCACCGCGCGGATCTGATCCTGAAGATCGACGGGCGCCGCCTCATCCATCAGACCAGCAATGCTTTCTTTCATCAGCCCCCATCCGGACCAGATGATGTTGACCGCCACGAGAGCCGCCACAATCGCATCGAGTTGTCGGACCCCGGTCAGGATCACGAGCCCGACGCCGATCACGACGCCGATTGACGTGTAGACGTCGACGAACAGGTGCTTGCCATCCGCCACGAGAGCCGGCGACCGGGCCGTGCGCCCTCGGCGGATCAACAGATAGCCCCAGGCCGCGTTGATGAGCGTGCCGACACCGCTGATCAGCAGGCCCTTCAGCGGCGCTTCGATTGGATGCGGTGCCAAGACTGCAAAATAGGCTTCACGCAGGATCGAAAACGCAGCCAGCACGATGCAGACGCCCTCGAGCACCACCGAGAGATATTCGGCCTTATGGTGCCCATAGGGATGGTTTCGGTCCGCCGGCTTGGCGCTGAGGCGAACTGCCATGAAAGCCGCGACGGCCGTGATGACGTTGATGATGCTTTCAAGTGCGTCGGAATAGAGCGCCACGCTGCCGGTGAGCCAAAACGCGAGATATTTGAGCGCGAGGACCAGCAGACCGACGCCGATGCTGCCCAAAGCGATGCGTTGAATGCTGTCCATCCCGGTTCCACTCTCGACCGGCCCAAAAGGGCCGCGACCGTCATCACGACCTCCGAGAGTTCGGAGCCCTACGTCAGGGGAGCGTTAGCGCGGGATCAGCCGCCAAACAAGCGTTCAAGCAAGTTCCGGTCATCGCCGGGCTGCTGGTTCGCTTCTCGTGAGGGGATCGCGGCCGGGGGCAGCAGGGCGTTCGGGTCGTGACGCGGCGGATTGTTGCGACCGGGCGACGCCTCGGCTTGACCAGGGAGACTGCCAAGCGGCATCGGGGCGCCGGCGGTTCGGCGCGCCGCGGTCTGGGGAGGCGCCGTCAAAGCATGCGAGATCAATTGTCCGAGCGTCGTCGGTGCGGCATCTGCCGCATGGCCGGTCGCCGGGTCGCGCGTTGGCATCGATGCCATGGGGCCGCCTGCGGCCGCACCCGCCGTCGGATCGACGGAAGGATCGGTGCCGGATGCCGGAGCGCCCCACACGCCGCCGGGAATCGGGATGGGAGTCGTGCCCTTGAGAGCGGCCCGCATGAAGCGGCTCCAGATCTCGACCGGCAAATTACCTCCTGACGCCTTTCGGGTGGGGGTGCCGTCGTCGTTGCCGACCCAGACATCTGCCAGCAGCGCACCCGTATAGCCGACAAACCAGGCATCGCGCCAATCCTGGCTGGTGCCGGTCTTGCCGGCCGCTTGCCATCCCGGCAGATCGGCCTTGCGGGCCGTGCCGGTCAACACCGTCTGCTGCATCATGGTCGTCATCATGGAAACGTCCACCGGGTCGATCACGCGACCGTAGCCCGTCGCCTTGCGTTGGTAGAGCAGTTTTCCATCGGTCGTCTTCACACGGGTAATGATGTGGGGCTGCACGCCCTGGCCGCCGTTGCTGAACGGCACATAGGCGGTGGCGAGTTCAAGGGGCGATACCTCGGAGGTGCCGAGCGCGATCGAAGCGTTGGGCTGCAACTCTGACGTGATGCCGAGCCGATGCGCGGTCTTGACCACGGCTTTGGCCCCGACCTCGAGCCCGAGCCGGACCGCGACGGTATTGAGCGACTGAGACAGCGCCTTGGTCAGCGTCACCGGGCCGGCATAGTCGCGGCTGTAATTCTCGGGTTGCCACCCTTTCACGTTGATGGGGCCATCCTCCCGCACCGTATCGGGCGTCAAGCCCTTCTCGATCGCGGTCAGGTAGACGAAGGGCTTGAAGGCGGAGCCGGGCTGACGCTTGGCCGCAACCGCGCGATTGAACTGGCTGTCGCCATAGTCGCGGCCTCCGATCAAGGCCTTGATGGCGCCGGTCGGATCGAGCGCGACGAGCGCGCCCTGGCTCACGCCATATTTGGTGCCCTTCGCATTGAGTTCGTCCCCCAGCGCATGGTCGCCCGCCTGCTCCATCGCCGGGTTGATCGTGGTCGTCACCACGATGTCCTGATCGATTGCCCCGACCGTGTCGGCCAGCACATCCATCACATAGTCGGCCGCATAGTTGATGGCGGTGGCGTCGCGTTCCTTGACGGCCTTGGCGGGATTGGCGAGCGCTGCCTTTCCGGCCGCATCCGACACCATGCCCTCTTCCATCATGGCGCTCAGCACCTGGGCGGCGCGATCGGTCGCTCCGGCCGGATTGCGGTTGGGCGCCAGCTTGGTCGGCGCCTTCATCAAACCGGCCAGCACCGCCGCTTCGGCGAGGCTCACGTCATGAGCGCTCTTGCCGAAATATTTCTGGGCCGCAGCCTCGACCCCATAGGCTCCCGAGCCGAAGTAGACGCGATTGAGATAAAGTTCGAGAATCTGATCCTTGGTGTATTTGTGCTCAAGCCAGATTGCCAGAATGGCTTCCTGGATCTTGCGCGACACCGTGCGTTCCTGCGTCAGAAACAGGTTCTTGGCGAGTTGCTGCGTCAGGGTCGACCCCCCCTGCATCCCGCCGCCGCCAACGACATTCCGGGTCAGCGCGCGGGCAATGCCCATCGGGTCGATCCCGAAATGCGAGTAGAAGCGCCGATCCTCGATCGCCACAAAGGCTTTCGGCAGGTACGGCGGCAAGTTGGCGAGGCGAACGGCGGCGCCACCCGTATCACCCCGGTTGGCCAGCACCGCGCCGTCTTCACCCAGGATGGCAATATTGGGCGGCCGCTTCGGCACCGACAATTGGTCGATGGGCGGCAGTTCGCGGGCATAAAACGCGACCAGCCCGACGAGACCGATGCAGGCCCAGATGCCGAGCACGAGGCACCAGGAGAATAATTGGCCGAGAACCGAACGCCGCCGCCGCGCCGGGCGGGACGGCGCGCGATCGCGGCTGCCGCCCTTGCCGGACCGTGCGCCCTTGCGTGTGTTCACGGATGCGTCGGCGGAGAGCGGGGCTCGGAAATGGGGCTCGACGCGCTCGCGCTGTACCGTGCCGCCGTGAGCCGGCGGAGCAGCAGTCCGGTCATCGGACGAGATATGAATTTCGCCGCGCACCGGCCGTCGCCCGAGAGGCGGGTCGGGCCGAGGCTCCCGGCGGCCGTCGCGTTCGCTGTCTCCGCCTGGTTCATGGTGTCGGCCGTTCCGCATCTGGCGTCTCAATCCCCGATCCGGGGATGGTCTTGACGGTAATGCAGGCGGATTAAGGGCCGGTAAAAGAGTACGGAAGCAGAACGGCGGGGCTGGCCGGTTTGGCCGTCGGCCTCCCGGGCAAACCCCAGCCGACCATGCCGGTCACATCGTCGGCATCGAAAATTCCGCACCTTCCTTGACGCCGGACGGCCAACGCGACGTGACCGTCTTGGTCTTGGTATAGAACCGAATCGAATCCGGCCCATGCTGGTTCAAGTCGCCGAACGAGGACCGCTTCCAACCGCCGAAGGAATAATAAGCCAGCGGCGTGGGGATCGGCACGTTGACCCCGACCATGCCGACCTGCACTTTGCTGACGAAGTCACGCGCCGCATCGCCATCGCGCGTGAAGATCGCGACGCCATTGCCGTATTCGTGGTCGTTACAAAGCGACAAAGCTTCCTCGTAGGTCTTGGCGCGCACCACCGAAAGAACCGGGCCGAAGATCTCTTCCTTGTAGATCCGCATGTCCTTGGTGACGTTGTCGAACAGGCAGCTGCCGAAATAGAAGCCCTTCTCGTAGCCCTGCATCTTGAAGCCGCGTCCGTCGACCGCGAGAGTCGCGCCTTCTTTGAGGCCGACCTCGACATAGGACCGCACCTTGTCGACCGCGGCCTGCGTGACGAGCGGGCCGTAATCGGCACTGGCGTCCGACGATGGCCCGATCTTAAGCGCTTCGACGCGCGGCACGAGCTTTTCCATCAGGCGATCGGCCGTTCCCTTGCCGACCGGCACCGCCACCGAAATCGCCATGCAGCGTTCGCCGGCCGACCCATATCCCGCGCCGATCAAGGCATCGACCGTCTGGTCCATGTCGGCATCCGGCATGATCACCATGTGGTTCTTGGCGCCGCCGAAGGCATGGACGCGCTTCCCGGACGCCGCACCCCGCGCGTAAATATATTCGGCGATCGGGGTCGAGCCCACAAAGCCGATGGCCTTGATGTCGGGATCGTCGAGCAGCGCGTCGACCGCAACCTTGTCGCCATTGACCACATTGAGGATGCCGGTCGGCAGACCTGCCTCGATCATCAGTTCGGCAAGGCGCATCGGGACGCCGGGGTCACGCTCGGACGGTTTGAGGATGAAGGCATTGCCGCAAGCGATGGCGGGCGCGAACTTCCACATCGGGATCATGGCCGGGAAGTTGAACGGGGTGATGCCGGCCACGACGCCGAGCGGCTGACGCATGGCATAGGCGTCGATCCCCGGCCCTGCCCCGTCGGTGAACTCGCCCTTGAGCAGATGCGGAACGCCGCAGGCGAATTCGACGACTTCGAAGCCGCGCTGGATGTCGCCCTTGGCGTCCGCCACGGTCTTGCCGTGCTCGCGCGACAGCAACTCGGCCAACTCGTCCATATTCTGGTTGATGAGATCGAGAAACTTCATCAACACACGCGCACGGCGCTGCGGGTTGATGGCGGCCCATTTGAGCTGAGCCTCGGCCGAGTTGACGACCGCCGCGCGGATCTCCTCCTGCGACGCGAGCGCCACGCGGCCCGCAACCTCGCCCGTCATCGGTTCGAAGACGTCGGCGAAGCGGCCCGAAGTGCCGGCCACGTGTCGGCCGCCGATGAAATGCCCGTAATCCGTCATGATGCTCTCCCGAAACATGGTGTCGGGTCTTAGCCCGACCGGCCGATCGATCTTGACGCTAGCACTAGCGGGTTTCATCCTTGTGCCTCAATCGCGCGTTTTGCGAACCGGCTGTGCAGAATTGGGCTAAGATGGATTGGGATGATCTGCGCGTCTTTCTCGCGGTCGCGCGCAGCAGCCAGTTTGTTGCGGCGGGGCGCTTGCTCGGCCTCGATCACGCGACGGTCGGGCGGCGTGTCACGGCGCTCGAGCGCGATCTCAAAGCCAAACTGTTCGTTCGGCGCACGACCGGCGTGGCGCTGACGGCGGCGGGCGAGCGGCTGCTGCAATCGGCCGAACGGATCGAAAGCGACGTGCTGCGGGTCCGGTCCGAGCTCACCGACAAGGATTTCGAGCTTTCGGGTACCGTGCGGATTGGCGCGCCGGATGGCTTCTCGACCTATTATCTCGCGCGGTGCTTTGCTGATTTCGCGGCGCGCCATCCGGCCATCACGGTGCAGCTCGTTCCAACCCCGCAGGTTATCCCGCTGTCGCGGCGCGAAACCGATATTCTCGTGGCCCTACAGAAGCCCGACAGCGGTCGCTACGTGACCCGAAAGTTGACGGATTATTCGCTCGGCATCTTTGCGGACCGGGCCTATCTCGACCGCTACGGGACCCCGCTCGATCTGGCAGCTCTGCGCCAGCATCGCCTGATCGGCTATGTCGAGGATTATGCCTATTCGTCGGCACTCGACTATGTGCGAACCTTGTTCGACGACACGCCGACCAGCTTCCAATGCACCAGTGCGATCGGCCAATTGGAGGCGATCCGCTCCGGACTTGGCATCGGCATCGTGCACGATTTTATTGCCGGGCAGCATCTGGATCTGGTGCGCCTTCTGCCCGAGCGGCGCGCCCAGCGCAGCTATTGGATCGTCGAACACGAGGACGTCAGAGGCCTTGGGCGGGTGCGGACCGTCCACGACCATATCGTGGCGTCGGTCGAGGCCGAGAAAGCCATCTTCCAGCCCGTAGTCTCGGGTTAGGCCTTGACGAGGCCCTGGCCGACCGCCGCCGTCAGGTCGTCGAGGCCATAAAACGCCTTGGCGTTCCCGCCGAAGACGGCGGCGCGTTCCGCATCCGAATAGAACGCCGTCAGCGCCGACGCGGCATCCACCCACCGGTCATAGGAGGAGGCTCGGAGACAGACGGGCCAGTCGGAGCCGAACATGACGCGCTCGGGTCCGAACGTGTTGAGGATGTGGCTCGCATAAGGCTCGAGATCATGCTCGGTCCATTCCGGACCCGCTTCCGTCGTGAGACCCGAGAGCTTGACGAAGGCCGAGGATTCCCGCGCCAGCCGCGCAATGTCGGCCGCCCATGTCGAGAACGCCTCGTCCCGAATCTGCGGACGCGCGCCATGGTCGATCACGACCTTCAGATTCGGATAGCGCAGCAACCGCTTCAGCAGCGGAAGAATATGCTGGGGGTGAAGCAAAGCATCGAAACACAGCCCATATTCGACCAGAGCGTCGAAGGCCCAGGACAGATTTGGATGCATGACCCATTTGGGGTCCGCGATATCCTGGATCATGGGCCGGATGCCCTTGAATTTCGGATTTTTCCGAAAGCGTTCGAGCGCCGCGAGATGGGACCGATCTTCGAAGTCGATCCACCCGACGACGCCCATCACGGTCGGCTCGCGATCGGCGATATCGAGAAGGTAATCGGTTTCCTCGAGCGTCGGCGCCGCCTGGATCAGCACGGTGCCGCCGATCTTGTTGCGGGCAAGGCATGGGCGGAGATCGCTCGGGGCGAACACACGATCGAGTTTGCCGCCGGGGACCATCCAAAAATAGTCCCCGCGGGCCGGGTCCCAATAATGTTGGTGAGCGTCGATGCGCAGAGCTTCGTCGATCAAGATGTTTAAACTCGTCGGAGACATGGTTCGCGACAGAGACGTCGCCAGTATATTGCTAAACGCAGGCGAAGCCCCCGCTTGACAGGGCTCCGCCGATTAGGTCATGCCGCTCGCGGATGCAAGCGGATGGCAGGGTTGCTTAGACGTTGTAGCTGTCGTCGTTGTCGCTTCCGCCGCCGGCGAAATCGTCCGACGTATCCTGCAGGAAATCCTGCTGGGCATCGTCCGCTGCAGTCGGGGTCGCACCGCCGTTATTTTCGTCACCGTAGAAGTTGTTGACGACCGTCTCGCCGCCGGGCTGCCCCATGCCGCCCAGACCCGCGCCAGACGCGATGCCGAACGGATTATTATGTCCGCCGAACAGCCCCTTGATCGAATCCGCCAGCAACACGCCGCCAGCCACACCGGCCGCGGCACCAAGCGCGCCCTTCAAAAAGCCACCGCCTTGCTGCGGGGCTCCGCCAAAACCACCCTGTTGCGGCGCGTAGCCCTGCTGCGGCGCGTAGCCCTGCTGAGGCGCATAGCCTTGCTGAGGGGCATAACTACCCTGCTGCGCGGCCTGACCCCACGGGCCGCCCGGACGTTGGACGCTCGGGTCAGGCTGCCCGTAGCCGGTCGAAGGAACCGACTGACGCGGCGGCTCCTGAGACGCTCCACCCCCGAACAACGACTTGCCAATGCTCCCAAGAAAGCTCGTGTCGCCCTGCTGCGGCACGCCACCCTGGCGAACCTGCTCTTCCAGCTGCTGAAGGCGCTCGTTCGCGGCGCGCAGCGCCTGCTCCTGAACGATGACGGTCTGGGCCAAAAGATAAGGCGCATAAGGCTGCGTCTTTGTCGCGTCGGCGATGAAAGCCTCGGCATCGCGATCACGCGGTTGAGCGGCCGCGCCGTGAATACGGTCGAACAAACCTGACAACAACTGGCGTTCTTCGGGAGTCATGACACGTCTCTCTCAAAACCGGGCGACGACGCCCGAGGCAGATATGGGAAGCGCCGATGCCGCCGCCAGGGGTCCCGCGTTGACGCGACATCCGGCGGGCATCTGCTCCCACCAATCAACCGACGGTCGATCGAAGAGGATGCAGGGTCACGGTGATTATTCGGCGGCGACCAGCCTCGGTTCGTCCGCCAAGCCGGCCATCCCGGCGGGCCGCGGCCCTCCTGTCGCCCAATCGATGAGTTCGATTGTGTGCAGGATGGGGATCGCTGTGCCGAGCCCGATCTGCGTCATGCAACCGATATTGCCGGTAGCGATCGCCTGGGGCGCCATGCGCTCGATATTGGCAACCTTGCGGGCGCGGAGCTGCGCCGCGATCTCGGGCTGCAGGATATTATAGGTGCCGGCCGAGCCGCAGCAGATATGCCCCTCCGGCACATCCTTGACCACGAAGCCGGCCTGTTTCAGCAGCCGCTTCGGGAGGTCGCCGAGCTTCTGCCCGTGCTGCATCGAACAGGCCGAATGATAAGCCACCACCTGGCCGGTGGCGCGCTGCGGCTTGAGGTCGAGCCCGACAAGATATTCGGTGATGTCCTTGGCGAGCGCCGACACGCGCTTGGCTTTCTCGGCATAGGCTGCATCCTCGCGCAGCATGAAGCCGTAGTCCTTGATCGTGGTGCCGCAACCCGACGCCGTGATCAAGATGGCGTCGAGTCCGCCGGCTTCGATCTCGCGGGTCCAAATATCGACATTTCGCCGAGCGAAGCCGAGGGCCTCGGTCTCTCGACCCATGTGATGCACCAGCGCGCCGCAGCAGCCCTCCCCCTTGGGCAGCACGACCTCGACGCCGAATCGGTCGAGCACCCGCATGGTCGCCGCATTGATGCCGGGGTTCAGCACCGGCTGGGCGCAGCCGGTCAGCAGCGCGACGCGTTTGCGGGGAGCCGCATCCACCGAGGCGCGGGTGCTGGCAGGTGGCAGGGGAGCTGGCAGATGGAGCGGCGCCAGATCCAGCATAGCGGCCAGCCGCGCGCCGACACCCGGAAGCCGAGCGACGAGCGGCCGCAGCGGCTTGCCGAGCCGTGCGGCCTGCAACGCGAGACGAAACAGTCCCCGATGCGGCAGCACAAGCGCCAAGACTGAACGGACGAGCTTGTCGCCAAACGGTCGGTCGTAGGTCTTCTCGATATGCAACCGGGCATGGTCGATGAGGTGCATGTAATGCACGCCGGAGGGGCAGGTCGTCATGCAGGACAGGCAAGACAGGCAGCGGTCGAGGTGCTTGACCACATCGGCCGTGGCGGGCTTGCCGCCTTCCAGCATGTCCTTAATGAGATAAATACGGCCGCGTGGGCTATCGAGTTCGTCGCCAAGCAGCAGGTAGGTCGGACAGGTCGCGGTGCAGAACCCGCAATGCACGCAAGTCCGGAGGATCTTCTCCGACTCCCGTGTGTGGGGATCGGCCAGCGCGACGGCGTCGAATTTGGTTTGCATGGCGGGAAAGCGCCTCGATGATGGACGGACGGGCGGCCTCAGCAGCCGGCGTACATACGACCTGGATTGAGGAGTGCGGCGGGGTCGAAGCTGGCCTTGAGGCCGGTCGTAATCGTCATCAACGGCGCCGACAGGGGCTGGAAGACGTCGACCCGCGCCCGGACGTCGTCGGGCGCCCGAACCAAGGTTGCATGCCCCCCTGTGACGGTCAGGGCCTGCCGGATCGCGGCCGCCCCGGCATCCCCGGCCGCCGAGGTCGCGAGCCAGATCAACCCACCGCCCCAATCGTAATAGCAGCGCCCGGCCACGTGATTGCCGATCAGATGAGCGGCGCTGGGGCCGCGTGTCGGCGCGACCGACAGCTTCCAGATTGCCGCCTCGCGCGGATCGGACAGAAGCGTCACGTCGCGGACGCGTCGCCACAGCGCCGATGAGGTCGCGGCGTCGAGCCGCTCGCTGGGGCCTTCGCTCTGGAGCAACGAAGCCAGACGCGCGAAGCGGTAATCGACCGAGGCGGCAAAGTTTTCGATGCGGATCAGGGTGCGGGCCTCCGCGCCGTCGATCCCGGCCGGGAGATGCGCCGCGCCGGTCACCTCGAAGGGCGAGCCGAGTGCCTTCGCCAGAGCCGGAATCGCGCGATGATCGTCGAGCCCGCGCAGCACGAGAGTCGCTTCGGTCTCGGGTCGGGGCAGAACCTTGAAGGTGATCTCGGTCAAGAAGCCCAGCGTGCCATGCGCGCCGCACATCAGCTTCGACAGATCGAGGCCGGTGACGTTCTTCATGACCCGGCCGCCGGATTTGACGATCTCGCCCCGTCCATTGACGAAGCGGACGCCGATCACGTGATCCCGTGCGGCACCCGCCGAAATCCGGCGCGGGCCCGACCAGTTGCCGGCCACGACGCCGCCGACCGTTGAACGACCCGAGGTTCCGTAAAGCCCGCAGAGATTGACCGGCTCGAACGGCAGCATCTGGCCCGACGTGGCCAAAGCATCCTCAAGATCCGACAAGGGCGTGCCGGCGCGGGCCGAGATGACCAATTCGGATGGCTCTTGCAGCGTGACGCCGCTCAGCCGCGAGGAGGACAGAACCCGCGTCGCATCGACAGGCCGACCGAGGCCCGCCCGGGTTCCACCGCCTTCGATCCGAAGCGTCATGCGGCGAGACTCGGCGTTGCGGATGGCGTCGGCGGCCTCGGCCTCGTCGGTTGGACACAGGATGTCGCTCACGGGGTGAACCGCCCCTCAAGCGGGAACACCTTGGCGGGGTTGAGCCGCCAGCCGGGGTCGAAGACGGCCCTGACCCGCATCTGCTGATCGAGGTCGATGGTCGAGAACTGGCACGTCATCAGATCGCGCTTTTCGATCCCGACGCCATGCTCACCGGTCAGGCAGCCCCCCACCTCGACGCAGAGTTTCAGGATCTGATTGCCTGCATCCTCCGCCTTCTCCTGCTCGGCCGGATCGTTGATGTTATAGAGCACAAGCGGGTGCAGATTGCCGTCGCCGGCATGGAACACGTTGGCGGCCCGCAGCCCATGCCCGTCGCAGATCGCCGTGATCCGGGCCAGCACGTCGGGCAAGCGGCCAGTCGGAATAGTGCCGTCCATGCAAATGTAATCCGCCACCTTGCCGGTCGCGCCAAAGGCAGATTTGCGCCCCTTCCAGATCGCGGCCGTCTCCATGGCGGAGCGGCTTTCCTTGACGGTCTTGACGCCATGCTGCTTGGCGATCGCGATGATGCGGCCGAGTTGGGCCGCCATTTCGTCCTCGGAGCCTTCGACCTCGATGATCAGCATGGCCTCGGCATCGAGCGGATAGCCCGCATGGGCGAAATCCTCGCAAATCTGGATCGCCAGCCGGTCCATATATTCCATGGCGACCGGGATGATCCCCGCGCCGATGATGGCCGCGACCGCCGCCCCCGCCTCTTCGGTCGATGCGAAGCCGAATAAAACCGGCTGGGCACCCTCGGCCGAGCGCAAAATCCGCACCGTGGCCTCGGTCACCATGCCGAGTTGCCCTTCCGAGCCGATCACCAACGACAGGAGATCGAGCCCTTCGGCATCGAGATGCTCGCCTCCGATGTCCACGATGGCGCCGTCCGCCAGCACCATGCGAACACCGAGCACGTTATTGGCCGTGACCCCATATTTGAGGCAATGCGCTCCACCCGAGTTCATGCCGATATTGCCCGCGATGGTGCAGGCGAGTTGCGAGGACGGGTCGGGCGCGTAGAAGAAGCCCTCGTGCACGACCGCTCCGGTGATGCTGAGGTTAGTGACACCGGCCTCGACCCTTGCGGCTCGGTTGGCATAATCGATGTCGAGGATCCGGTTCATCTTGGCGATGCCGATCACCACGGCGTCCTCCTGCGGAATGGCGCCGCCGCTGAGCGACGTTCCGGCTCCACGCGGCACAACCTTGACGCCCTGCTGATGGCAATACCGCATCACGGCCGCCACCTCCTCGGTATTGCGGGGCAGCACGACCGCGAGCGGCACTTTCCGGTACCCCGTCAGCCCATCCGTCTCGAAGGCACGACGCTCGTTCATGGATGTGATGAGGCAGTCGAACGGCACCAACGTCGCGAGACCCGCGACGATCTCGTCGCGGCGCGCCATGATCCCAGCGTCCGGAAGCGGAAACGCGATGGCGGTCATGCTGGCTCATCCTCCCGGCGCCCAGGCGCATGCCGCGCCCCGGTCTTGTCCATCTCGATGCCTGAATCATAGTCTGCTTGGCCATAAAAGCGAGTGTCGACTGGTCGCGCCCTCCACATCTCCGAGACGCGTCGATCACCGCGACGGCGTGCCTGCGCGCAACGCTTTTAAAAATACCGGAATTCGGCTATCCACTGCTGATCGGCCGACATTCAAGTCGGTTCGAGCTCGATCTGGCCGCCAAACCCGTCGCATCACGCGATTGATGCACGTGAGCCGCCACACCCGACGTCCGGCGATGCGCCGCTCGTTCGCCCTCTGGACTCGACCGTTATGAAATTCCTCGACGAAGCCAAAGTCTATATCCGCTCGGGAGACGGCGGCGCTGGTGCCGTCTCGTTTCGCCGCGAGAAATTCATCGAATTTGGTGGACCGGATGGTGGCGATGGCGGCCGGGGCGGCGATGTCGTGATCGAATGCGTGCAGGGCCTCAACACACTGATCGACTATCGCTTCCAGCAGCATTTCAAAGGCAAAACCGGCATGCATGGCATGGGCAAGAACCGCTCCGGCGCCAAAGGGCTGGATGCGGTTCTCCGCGTGCCGGAGGGCACGCAGGTGCTGGACGAGGATGGCGAAACGCTGATCGCCGACATGACCAAAGTCGGCCAGAGCCTGAGGATCGCCAAGGGCGGCAATGGCGGCTTCGGCAATGCCCATTTCCAAACATCGACCAATCAATCACCGCGGCGCGCCAATCCCGGCCAGGTCGGTATCGAGCGGACCATCTGGCTGCGGCTCAAGCTGATCGCCGATGCCGGGCTGGTTGGCCTGCCGAATGCCGGGAAATCAACCTTCCTGGCGACGGTTTCGGCCGCCAAGCCGAAGATCGCGGATTATCCGTTCACGACGCTCAAGCCCGGCCTCGGCGTCGTCGGCGTCGGCGACCGCGAATTCGTGCTGGCCGACATCCCCGGTTTGATCGAGGGCGCCCATGAGGGCCTTGGCCTGGGTGATCGTTTCCTCGGGCATATCGAACGCTGCGAGGTCGTTTTGCATCTCATCGAGGCGACGAACGAGCATGCCGGCAAGGCCTATAAGACAATCCGGAGCGAGCTCGAAGCCTACGGCAACGGCCTCGCCGAGAAGCGCGAGATCGTCGCCTTGTCAAAGGTCGACGCGGTCGATCCGGAGACGCTGAAGAGCCAGATGGCCAAGCTCAAGCGGGCTTGTGGCCATACGCCGCTCAAGCTGTCGGCCGTGGCCGGCATCGGTGTGAAGGACGTGCTCGGCCTGCTGTTGCAATCGATCGACGCCCATCGGGCCGAGACGATCGCGGCAGCGGCCCCCGCGTGGGAACCGCTGCCACCGGAATAACGCCGGCGCGTAATGGATGGCGTCAAGCCTTGGTTTTGGCGACGCAATCCTTGACGAAAGCCTTGCGGGCCGTCTTGTCCATACCCTTGGTCTGCGGGTCCATGCGGCACTTCATGGCTGCAGCCTTGTCGGGACGCTGCTTGACGATGCAGGCCGCCATGGCGTCCTTGCGGGCCGCACCCTTGAGGCCCTGGCCCTGGACCTCGTCTTTGCATTGGGCGCGCACGACCTTCATGCGCGGCTTGCCGTCCTTCGTGAGATCGGAGGCGACGGGCGCTGCGGTCGTAGCGGGGGCCGCAGCCGCGGGAGCAGTGGTGGCGGGCGCGGCAGCGGTCTGAGCCAACGCAGGCGTCAGGCCGAGTGCGAGGACGAGAACCAAGCTCGAAACGATCTTCATCAAACAATCTCCATATTGGCGGACCCAACGTGTCGCTTATGTCACAGCCGCTTTGAACCGCTGCTGAACGGGCGGGACGATGAAAAAGCAGACCAATCGTTGCATCGGTCGTGCGACCGGGGATAAACCAGTTTAGAAACAGTCGAGCGACAGGCCGACTCAGAGGAGCCCGCGCCGGGAGAAAACGATGTCACACGAAATGGATCCGACCCAACCGCCCGCGCCCACACCGGGCAAGCGCAAGCTGCGGTCGCAACTCTGGTTCGACAACCCGGACAACCCGGGCATGACGGCCCTCTATATCGAGCGCTACCTGAATTTCGGCCTGACACCGGGTGAACTGCGCTCGGGCAAGCCGATCATCGGCATCGCCCAGACCGGCAACGACCTGTCGCCGTGCAACCGCCATCACCTTGAGCTCGCCAAGCGCGTGCGCGACGGCATTCTCGCGATGGGCGGCGTTCCGATGGAATTCCCGGTCCATCCGATTCAGGAAACCGGCAAGCGCCCGACGGCCGCACTCGATCGCAACCTCGCCTATCTCGGCCTTGTGGAGACGCTTTACGGCTATCCGCTCGATGGCGTCGTGCTGACGACGGGCTGCGACAAGACCACTCCGGCCTGCATCATGGCGGCCGCGACCGTCAACATTCCGGCCATCGTGCTGTGCGGCGGCCCGATGCTGAACGGCTGGCACAATGGCGAGCGGACCGGCTCGGGCACCATCGTGTGGAAGAGCCGCGAGGAATTGGCGGCTGGCAACATCGACTATGAAGAGTTCATGGAGATCGTCACCTCCTCGGCTCCCTCAGTCGGCCATTGCAACACGATGGGCACGGCCTCGACCATGAACGCGCTGGCCGAAGCGCTCGGTATGACGCTGCCGGGCTGCGCCGCCATTCCGGCGCCCTACCGCGAACGCGGGCAGATCGCCTACGAGACCGGACGTCGTGCCGTCGAGATGGTGTGGGAAGACCTCAAGCCGTCCGACATCATGACGCGCGACGCGTTGGAAAATGCCATTGTGGTCAACAGCGCCATCGGCGGTTCGACCAACGCCACCATCCACATCAATGCCATCGCGCGCCACATCGGTGTGCCGCTGGCGATCGAGGAATGGGAGACGATCGGGCATAAGATCCCGCTGCTGGTCAATATGCAGCCGGCCGGCAAATATCTCGGCGAAGAGTTCCACCGCGCCGGCGGCGTCCCCACCGTGATCGCGCAATTGATGTCGAAGGGTCACATTCGCGAGAATGCGATGACGGCCAACGGCAAGACGATCGGCCATAACAACAAGGATCGTAAGATCGGCGATCCGGACGTCATCACGCCGATCGAAACGCCGATGCGCGAAGAGGCCGGCTTCATCGTGCTGAAGGGCAACCTGTTCGACAACGCGATCATGAAGACGAGCGTGATCTCGAAGGAGTTCCAGGACCGCTACCTGTCGACGCCCGGTGATCTCGGCGCTTTCGAGGGGCGCGCCATCGTGTTCGAAGGACCGGAGGATTACCACCACCGGATCGACGACCCGAGCCTCGACATCGACGAGCATTGCATGCTGTTCATCCGCGGCACCGGGCCGATCGGCTATCCGGGCGGCGCGGAAGTCGTCAACATGCAGCCCCCGACGGCCCTCATCAAGCGCGGTATCCACGCCCTGCCCTGCATCGGCGATGGTCGCCAGTCCGGCACGTCCGCCTCGCCCTCGATCCTCAATGCCTCGCCGGAAGCAGCGGCCGGCGGCGGGCTCGCGATCCTGAAGACGGGCGACCGGGTCCGGATCGACCTGAACAAGCGCAGCGCCAACATCATGATCACCGACGAGGACCTCGCGCAGCGTCGCGCCGACCTCAAGGGCCAGGGTGGCTTCCACTACGCCGGCAACCAGACGCCGTGGCAGGAAATCCAGCGCTCGATGGTCGATCAGTTTGACGAGGGCATGGTGCTCAAGCCCGCCGTGAAGTATCAGCGCGTCGCTCAGACCATGGGGGTTCCGCGCGACAACCACTAAGGCCGCGATCAAGGCTCGCCTTCGGCCACGACTTCGGCCTCGGGCGAGCCCTCAAGTCACACCAGCACGCGCGACCGCGCCTTCGCTTCCGGTCCGTCATTCCTTCAGATCGCTCACGACCTGCCCATAGTTGAGGGCGGACACGAGGGTCACGCCGCCAAGCACGTTTCCGAGAAGGGTTGGCACGAAAAAGCGCCCCACATAATCGGCAAGGCTGGCCTGATCCGAAACGACCAGAAAGCTCACTTCGACCGAGCCTGCGATAATGTGGGCAAATCCCGCGACCGAAACCAACCATGTGAGCAGCACGATCAGGGAGGATCGCGACTCGCCGGCGCCCGGCATCAGCCACACCATCAGAGCAATCAGCCAGCCCGCGAAAATCGCTTTGAGGAGAGTGAGGCCGAACGACGCCTCGATGGCATGCTGGCTGATGGTTGCGAAAACCGTCCGGATCTCGGCGGTGAAGAGATCTGTTTTGGCGAGCACTGCGGCAACGATCCAGGTCCCGACGATGTTGGCCACGAGAACCAGCCCCCACAGCCGCGCCACGAGGCCGAGCGTTCGCAGATCGCGGTTATAGAGAAGCGGCAGAATCGGCGTGATCGTATTCTCGGAAAAGAGCTGCTGGCGGCCGAGCACCACGATGAGAAATCCGACCGAATAGCCGAGTTTGCTGACGAGATCCCGCCAGGGCGCGTCGGGTAGATGCGCGCGGAGAACGCCCTCGGCGATGAGAGAAAAACCCATCGCGAGACCGGCCGCGAGCCCAGAAAACAGGAGCGCTTTGACGGGCCGGGCGATTTCGCTTTCACCCTCGGCCCGGATCGTCTCGTGGATCAGCGCCGCATTGGGGCGGCTATGGGCTTCGATGATGTCCCGCTCGGCGTCTGAAACGTCCGTCATGTTGGACGCGGCGCTGAGCGCATGCGCCTGGTCATCTACCTGATCGTTATCGGCCTCGGCCACGCATGTGCCCCTTTCGCAAAACCTCGATGCGTCCGGCGGGAGCACCGACGCTCACGCGGTACGCCAGCGACATGCGCCGAACGCAAGCCAACTCGATGGCCCAAGCAAAGGGTTCCCGCCTCAGGGCGTGAGAGCGAAAAAGCCGCGCTGACCGTCGGGTCGGTGGTCGACGACGACGAACGCTTAACTGCTCAGGGTTCGCAACTCGCCGGTCACAACGCCGAATAATGTGCGACCGAGAAGCCCGATGATGACCAGCGTCGCCAAACCGAGCAGCGCGATGGCGATCCCGTCCGTGATCAGGCCGGGCTCGCTCACCGCAAAGCGAAGCGCCGCAATGCTGCTCGCTGCGAGCGGAAAACTCACGGCCCACCAGGAGACGCGGAACGGGCAGCAGACGGGCAGGTTCCGCAATTGCCCGAGCAGCACCGCCAGCATGAACAGCGTCAACATGTAGAGCACTTCGGAAAAGAGATCCGTTTGCCCGACCGTGACCGTATAGGTCGAATAGCCGACCGCGAAAGGCGCAACGAGGATCAGCAGTGACGGCTTCAGCGGGTCGGGGAGCGGAGGCTCAAAAAGCAACCGCGAAAACACGAGCGTGAAGAGCGGGACGGCAAAAAACAGACCGACCGCGAGAGAAAAGACCATCAGGCCGTGCAGCGGAGGCAAATCGAGCGTCGGGATCGCGAGCGGCACGTCCAGCAATCCGACGACCGGTATGATCCAGGCCGGCGTCGCGTGGGCGACCTGCTGTCGGTCGCTCATCCAACGCGAGACGATCAGCACGGCGAACAGCACCATTCCCACTGCGCCGACCATCCAGAGACCTTGGGCGAGTTGGTGTGCGAAGGGGTTTAGCGGGATCGGCAGCAAGAGAAGGCTGATCAGAACCGTGCCGAACAGATTGCCCGCGATGGGGTGCCTGAACTCGGTCCGGACGACCGCAAAGGCCGTGACCAGCTTCACAAGATAGGCAATCGCCACCACCACGAAGGCGACGATCGCCACCGCCGCGATCGTCAAGGCGATCCATTCGGGCGCACCGAAGTGGGTATGGGCGAGCCGCCAGGCGATGGAGAGGCCGGTCAATCCCATCACTGAGCCGAAAAGGCCCACCGGCAGATAGTCGAGCAAGGGCGCGCCGGGCGGAAGAATCGTCTGGGCCTCGCTCATGCTGTGACCGCTTTTACCAAAAGCTGTTGCGCCGCATCCAACCGACCCGCGAGATCCTCGGGGACACCAGCGTCCCGCAGGACCTTGGCCATGGGGTGGAAGGCGATCACGGTCAGCCCATCATCCCGCAGGCGCACGAGGACGCGGAGCGGCAAATCGAGCGCGGCCGATGGGGCGGCCAGCATAAGCGGCGTTCCGCCTTTCGGATGTCCATAGATCAGCACCGTCGTGGGCGGCATCTCCAGCCCAACCTGACGCGCCCCGTCGTGATGGTCGATCCGACTGAACAGGGTCAGGCCGGCTCCGCTAATGACGTCGGTCAGCCGCTGGAGCGTCGCCTCGAACGAGAGGGCCGACACGGTTTCGATGATATCGGATGTGTTTGTGCCGCTCATGATGACCCCCTCTTCCGTCATGGCGATGCTCCGCGTGATCCCCCACGTGTCGCCGGTCATCATCCGATACTCTTCGTTCACCGTGTCTAGTGTGAATCTTTGCGGATCCGACGCAGGAAAACGTTCGGGCGCGAACCGGATCGCGCTACGACGCGGTCGGGTCTCGCCAGCTCGGAGCGGCCGAATGAAGCTAACACAGGGAGACTCGAGCAACTCCGTGACACGATCACGACGACGCTCGGATCAACCTTCAACTCCCTCACCAAATCCGGCTGACAATCCCATCGAAAATCGAGTCGGCCGAGACGATTGGAACGGCATGGGAAAGCGCGGTAGCGGCCAGAAGGCGGTCGAACGGATCGCGGTGTGGCCAGGCCATCGAACCCGCCAAAACGCAGATTTTTGCGTCAAGCTGAACCATCTCGATGCCTTGCTCGACAAGTTCATCAATCAGGTTCGGCAGAAACGGCGCCATCTCCGGCCATTTGCCAAGCCGAACCTTCTGCGCCAGTTCGTAAAGTGAGGCGGGGCTGACGAAGGCACTCTCGGCTTCGCCGATCGTCGTTCTCGCGACGTTTGAGAGCCGATGACTCGCGTATAATCCCCAAGCCAATGCATGCGTGTCGATCAGGACGGCTTTCACAAGCGATCGGCTCCGCCGCCCTCCCAAAGGCTGAGGTCGCTTTCATCCAATGGCTTGAAGAAATCGGGACCCTGTCCCGTCAAACGGTCGGCCATCGTGTCGAACTTGAAAGGGTTCTTTTTCGCGACCGGGACCAGTCGGACAACCGGGCGATCACCGCGTGCAATGATGACCTCTTCGCCTTTTAAGGCCGCTTCGATCAGTTTGGAGAGGTTGGTCTTGGCGGCGTGGACAGTGACTTGCATCGGCTCGGCCCAGATTGCTAAGCTAACTTAGCTAATCGTCCTGTCGAGTTCAAGCATGACCCAGCCTGCTCTTCCCATCGGCCCGCTCGTTGATCCCGATCCGGCCCTGCGCCCCGAGCGTATCACCTTGACAGGGCGCTTCGTCACGCTCGTTCCGCTCGAGGCCGACCATGCCGATGCGCTGTTCGATGCCGCTTGCGGCCCGGGCCGCGACGATCTCTGGACCTATATGTTCGACGGGCCGTTCTCGGACCGCGCCGTTTTTGCGGCCAACATCGCTCAAAAAGCCGCGTCGACCGATCCGCTCTTCTTCGCCATCGTGGACAATGGCTCCCGCAAGGTGGTCGGCCATGCGGCGCTGATGCGAATCGACGTGGTTCATCGCGTGATCGAGGTCGGCAACATCATGTTCGGCGCGCCGCTTCAGCGGACGCCCGGCGCGACCGAGAGCATGGCGCTGCTGGCCCGCCACGTGTTCGAGACGCTCGGCTATCGACGCTATGAGTGGAAGTGCAACGCCATGAATGAGCCCTCGCGCCTGGCCGCCCACCGTCTCGGCTTCACGTTCGAAGGCGTTTTCCGGCAGCACATGATCGTCAAGGGCCGCAACCGCGACACGGCTTGGTTCTCGATCCTCGACACAGAATGGCCCCCTTGCGGCAGGGCTTTCGAGGGCTGGCTCGCTTCCGAAAATTTCGACGCCGATGGACGCCAGCGTCGGTCACTTGCGGCGCTGCGGCCGCCGACCGCCTGACCTTGCGGCTCGGCCGCGATCATGCTCAGGATCGGCGAAGGCGGCCAAGACCGCCCGCAAGGGATGGAGAGAGGGCCATGGCAGACCAAGCAGCCGGCGAGACGGCGGTTCTGATGGCAGCGCATCACGGGTTTGGCGTGGGGCTCGTCACGCCGAGAGGCTGTTGCGCCGCGTCACGTCGACTGCGTTCGATATCCCCTGCCGACGGCTTTTTGCTCTGACTTCCTCATAAAAGGATCGATCATGCGTATTCTCATCATCGGGGCGGCCGGCATGGTCGGCCGGAAGCTTACGGCTCGGCTCGTTCGAGATGGGACGCTCGGATCCCACCCCATCGACGCGCTGGATCTCGTCGACGTTGTCGAACCGGCGCGCGTCGACGCGCCCTTCATGATCGAGACGGGCACCATCGACGTCGCCGATCCGGCGGCAGCGCCCCGGCTGATCGCCAAACGCCCAGACGTGATCTTCCAGCTTGCCGCCATCGTATCGGGTGAGGCCGAAAAGGACTTCGACAAAGGCTACGCGATCAACATGGATGGCCTGCGCTTCTTGCTCGATGCGATCCGCACCGAAGGCGTATCGTCCGTTGCAGACAGCCCCCGCCCCTACCGGCCCCGCATCGTCTTCACCTCATCGATCGCGGTCTTCGGCGCGCCCTTCCCCGCCACAATCGACGATGAGTTCCTGTGCGCGCCGATGACCAGCTACGGAACGCAGAAAGCCATCTGCGAACTGCTCCTCGCCGATTACACCCGCAAGGGCTTCGTCGATGGCATCGGCATCCGGCTTCCCACCATCTCGGTTCGGCCCGGCAAACCCAATGCGGCCGCATCCGGATTCTTCTCGAACATCATCCGAGAGCCGCTCGCCGGGCAGGAAGCGGTCCTCCCTGTCGGCGAGGATGTGCGTCATTGGCATGCCTCGCCACGCTCGGCCGTCGGTTTTCTCCTGCATGCCGCGACGATCGATGGCGGACGCGTCGGCCAACGCCGCACCTTGTCGATGCCCGGCGTGTCGGTCACGGTCGGCGAACAGATCGAGGCGATGCGGCGCGTGGCCGGCGAGAGCGCCGTCGCCCTGATCCGCCGCCAGCCCGATCCCTTCATCGAAGCGATCGTGGCCAATTGGCCGCAAAGTTTCGAGCCGAGCCGCGCCGAGGCGCTTGGCTTCACGGCTGAGCGCGACTTCGACAGCATTATCCGGGTTCATCTCGAGGACGAATTGGGCCAATGATACAGTCTATCATTGGCGCGGACTATCGTTCGGTCGCGCCGCAACCTCGCCGGAACACATGACCGCACCGTCCGTCAAACCCACCGATTCGCTTACCAGCCTCGTTCAGCCGATCGAGGCTGGCGCTCACGTGACGGCAGCCGCCTTCCTGGGGAGAACGCCGGCGCTGGCGCTGGGCGACGGAACCGTGGTGCTGGCGCCCATCGGCGAGGAGCGTCGCATATCGGCTCACCCCGATGGCGCGATCCTGGCGGCAGCGGTCCAGGGATCCCGAATGATCACGGGCGGTGACGACGGACGGCTTGTCGCGACGAGCGCGGATGGATCGACGCAGGACATTGCGCAGGAAGCGGGGAAATGGATCGACGCCCTAGCGGTGCGGGAGGATGGCACGGTGGCGTGGGCGGCCGGGCGGCAAGTTCGATCGCGCAGCCCGAAGGGCGAGGTGAAATCATGGTTGGCACCCACTTCGGCAAGGGGCCTGGCATTTGCGCCCAAAGGCTATCGCCTCGCCGTGTCGCATTATAATGGCGCCACGCTCTGGTACCCGAACACCGCGAGCATACCGGAGGTGTTCGAGTGGAAGGGTTCGCATCTTGATGTGACGGTGTCGCCGGATAACCGCTTCCTTGTCACCTCGATGCAGGAAAATTCTTTGCACGGTTGGCGGCTCGCCGACGGCCAGCACATGCGAATGCAGGGCTATCCGTCAAAATCGCGGTCGCTCGCCTGGTCGCATGATGGCGATTGGTTAGCGACGTCCGGCGCGGACGCCTGTGTGGTTTGGCCGTTCGATTCGAAAACGGGGCCGATGGGAAAGGCACCGCGCGAATGTGGCGTTCGGTCGTCGCGGGTGTCGCAGGTCGCGTTTCATCCGAAGACGCTGGTCTTGGCGATGGGCTACGAGGACGGTTTCGTCCTCCTATGCCGGTTGACGGATGCGTCCGAAATTCTCATTCGTAAGACCGACCCAGGCACGGCCGACCCGGTGAGTGCGCTGGCTTGGGACCGCGATGGGAAACAGTTGCTGTTCGGCACCCGCAAGGGCGCCGCAGGGTTGCTCACGCTACCGGGCTGAAGCCAGCAAGATAGGGCGGTCACGACGGACCGCCCGACCAAAAGCCGCTTAGAAGCCCTTGTTGTAACGGTTATGCGCCGCCGGAATGTGATGGCGATGCATCATGCGATAATGGTGCCGCATCATCCGACGATGATGCATCATGCGCTTGTGATGATGCATCATCATGCCCTTATGGGACATCCGCTTCTTCATGGCCGGCTTCTTCATGGTCATGTCGGCATCGGGCTTGGTCATCGGGGCGGGAGCGGCCGCCGCAGGAGCCATCGGGGCTGGCGCCGGTGCGGGAGCCGGTGCCACAGGTGCGGGAGCCACCGGGGCCGGAGCGGGGGTTGGGGTCGTCGGCACGGCCGGCGCTGGTGCGTTCGGCGATCCGCCCTGCACGGTGGGGGTATCCTGCTGAGCCAAAGCTCCGCAGCTGCCGATCATCAGAAGAGCACATCCAACAATTAGACTACGCATCGTTAAAGTCCTTTGATCCGGTCGGCGCCTGAGAGCCCAAGTGGCTCGCGACCCTTGTTTCGATTGGTCTCAGCGGCAGCAAAGCTACAATGCTGGCCGACACATTCGGTTCGCTTACAGCCTGCTGAAAGACGATGCGTGGCGATCACCGTTAATGGTCGGTTGCAAGCGCCTTCGGCGCTTGGATCGGCATGAATTGGGTCGACAGCGCGTGATACACCCCCTCCTTGCAGACGAGCTTGGAAGCCGCCTGCGCCACAAGCGAGGCGAGCATGATCGGAATCACCAGCGCGTGGTTCTCGGTCATCTCCGACACGATCACGAAGGAGGTCAGTGGCGCCTGCACGACGCCGGTCAAATAGGCCGTCATGCAGAGGACGGCGAGCACGCTGAGCGGGACCTGCGGCAAGAGCGGCGCGAGATCCTGAGCCAGACCGGCGCCGACCGCCAACGAGGGCGAAAAGATACCACCCGGAATGCCGCTCACCGACGACAAGGCCGTGGCGAACAGCTTCAATGGCCCGAATAAAGGCGTCAGCGTCGCATTGCCACGCAAGATGGTCTGCGCCTGTTCGTAGCCCGTGCCAAAGATCGAACCCGCACCGGCCAGCCCGCACAACGCCAACCCAAGCCCGCATAAAGCCGCAAACAGGATCGGCTTGGTCTTGATCCATCGTCCGGCCGGATGCACGAAACCGGTCGCGACGACGATCAGAATACGGCTGAACAAGCCGCCCGCGAGTCCGCAGATCACGCCGGCGACCAGCACCGCGATCCATTGCGGCCCGATCGGCAAGCTTGCCGATGTCGAGCCGAAATACGTGTAGTCGCCGACGACCGCCAGCGAGGTCAGTCCGGCAGCGATCACCGTGCCGAGCACGAGACCGCTGGCTCGAACCTCGAAGGAGCGGCTCATCTCCTCGATCCCGAAGATGATGCCGGCGAGCGGCGCGTTGAAAGCCGCCGCGATCCCGGCCGCGGATCCAGCCAGCAGCAGGCCCGGTTGTCGATGCGGCTCGAGGCGACCGAAAAAGAACATGGTGGACGCACCGACCTGGACGGTCGGCCCTTCGCGCCCGGCCGAGGCGCCGCAGACCAAGCCGAGAAGCAGAAGCACGATCTTGCCGCCAGCGATCCGGAGCGACACCAGTTTTGAGCGGAGTTGCATATCCTGCATGTGATGGGCGGCGATCACCTGCGGGATGCCGCTTCCCTGCGCGCCTGGGAAAAAGGCGCTGGTGAGCCACGCGGCGAGCGCGAAGCCGCCCGGCCCGAGCACGAACGGCGCCCACGGCCACATCGTCACCATGCCGTGGAAAAGACCCTGCGCCGCATCGGCCATTTTGGCCATCGCGACAGCCAAACCGCCGACCGCAAGTCCGCCGACGACGAAAAGGGCACGACGACGCCACATCGGCCACCAGACATGACGAACATGTCGGCCGGCACGGCGATGATAAGCAACAGGATCGGTCATGGTCGGCGGCATCGTCTCAGCAGGAAGGTCAACGGATGCCTGCTTTGACCCATCGGACGCGCCGTGGCTACAGGATTGATCATGCGATCGACCGCGAAACGGCGATCGGTCGAGCCGTGCCGCTTCCCGGTGCCGCTCAGTCCTGGTTCAAACCGATGCCCGGATCGTCTCTCTCGGTCAGGGTGCCATCGTCGTCGATTACTTGTTTGGCCACGCCGACCGGAAAGCCAGCACGTGCGAGGCTCGCGATATCGCGTTCTCGATGGGCTGCCCGATCACGGATCCGAAACGGGCCGAGCCGACGCCGGCGCGCCCAGATGCCCGCCTGTGACAGCGGATCGAGGCTGTCGAGAACCTCGCTCAGCCCGGCCTCATCGGCATCGACGCCGGCCTGCGCCAAATCGGCCTTGATGCGCCAGGCCGGTCGACCTTTGGCCGCGAGGCTGTTGGCTCTGCCGCGCGCAAAAGCGGCATCGTCCAGCAGACCGATCCGGGTCAATCGCTCGACCACCGGATCGATCATGGCCCGCAACGCCTCGGCATCGGGCCGTCCGCCATCGTCACCCTGAAGGCGACGCGTGATCTTGCGGGCCAGAACCTCGCGCAGACGATCGGCCGACGCCGAATGCCGCGCAAGGTAGTAGGTCGCCATCCTGACCAGTGTTTCCGGCTTCAAAACTGGCTTAACGGCGGGGTCGTCCCGGCTCATGGCCGTCCCGTCAATCGCGAGGGGGGCGTGCCTTGCGGGGCCGCTCGCCGCCCGGATCGATCGTCCTGTTCGGCGCCGCGTGAGCGCGATGTCCGTCGCGGCTCGGCGGCTTGCCGCTTGGCGCGCCATCCGGCCCGAGAAGCTCGATCCGGATCTCCTCGCCCTCGTTGTTCTTGGTGGCGGCGATCAACCGGTCGGCCGCGCCTTCGGCGACTTCGAACTTGGTTTCCTTGTCGAAAATGCGAATGGCTCCGATATCGGCCTTGGTGATCTTGCCGCGGCGGCAGATCATCGGCAGAAGCCAGCGCGGATCAGCCTCGTTGCGGCGACCGATATCCATCCGGAACCAGATGCTCTTGCCATTGCGCGGACCCGACGACGGCGAAGAGGGCGCCCCGTCATTCTGGCGAACGGGACGATCGGTCTTGAAGCGGGGGCTCGGCTCCGGCCGCGGGGCGCGTTCGGTTTTGTCGCGCGGGGCGCGCACGTCCCGCATGGGACCCGGATCGTAGACATCCTCGGGAGACGGCAGGCGCGATCGATATAAGCGCACCAGAGCGGAAGCGATCTGCTCGGGCGAGCGTTCGGACAGCAGGCTCTTGGCGAGCACGAGATCCTCCTCGGTGCCCTCCTCCAGCATCATGGGGTCGCTCACCAGTCGCTCCGCGTCGAGTTTGCGGATCGATTCCGCCGATGGCGGCCCGTCCCACTCGAAACGGATGCGCGCAGCCGCCAACAGGCTCTCGGCACGACGACGGCGCGACATCGGCACGAGAAGGATGCTGGTCCCCTTGCGGCCGGCGCGGCCGGTGCGGCCACTGCGGTGCTGCAGCACCTCCGGATCGTTCGGCAGATCGGCATGGATCACGAGATTGAGGCTCGGCAAGTCGATGCCGCGCGCCGCCACGTCGGTCGCGACGCAAACGCGAGCGCGGCCATCGCGCAGCGACTGGAGCGCGCTGTTCCGCTCGTGTTGGGACAGTTCGCCCGAGAGCAGCACCGCGGCAAAGCCGCGTTCGGTCAAGGTGGCGCCGAGATGGCGGACCGCATCGCGCGTGTTGCAAAACACGATCGTGCTGGGCGAATCATAGAAGCGCAGCAAGTTGACGACCGCATGTTCGACATCGTGCGGCGCGACCCGGACGGCGCGGTAGTCGATATCGGCGTGGCCGCGCTCGCCGGTCGCGACCTCGAGCCGAAGAGCCTCACGCTGGTAGCGGCGCGCCATGGCGCTGATGGTCTTCGGCATGGTGGCCGAGAACATCAGGGTGCGCCGCTCGGGCGGTGTCGATTGCAGGATGAACTCGAGATCTTCGCGGAAGCCCATATCGAGCATTTCGTCGGCCTCGTCGAGCACTAGCGCCCGCAGGGTCGACACGTCGAGATTGCCGCGTTCAAGATGGTCGCGCAGACGGCCGGGCGTGCCGACCACAATGGTGGCGCCCGTGGCGAGACGGCGCGTTTCGCTGCGTGGGTCCATGCCGCCGACGCAGGCCACGATGCGGGCCTCGGTGTAGCGGTAGAGCCACTCCAGTTCGCGCTGAACCTGGAGCGCGAGTTCTCGGGTCGGTGCGACGACGAGCGCGAGAGGAGCGCCCGGTTGAGAAAACGTGTCCGCCTCTGCGTCCATCAGCGTGTCGACGAGCCCCAGCCCGTAGGCCACGGTCTTGCCGGAGCCCGTTTGGGCCGACACGAGCAGATCGCGCCCGGCCGTCTCGGGCGCGAGAACAGCCGATTGCACGGGTGTTGGCTCTTCATAGTTCTTCTCGGCGAGAGCACGAGAGATCGTCGATTTGGTGGGTGGAAACGGCACGGAAGATGAACGCCTTGAACTGCGGAAATAAAGGGATCGCCAGCGTCTTGTAGTTTATTCTGCTGGATGCGGCTACGTCGTAACGTCGATCATCGCCGAAGACGTATGCGATCTGTAAGACGACCAATGCAACGACGAGGTCTTGGACTGGTCGCGTCACAAGGTCCAACCCGCACAAGCACGAGAACGGCGCCTTTGTCATCAGCCCGTCAATAAAAGAGCGCGACATTTCCGATAGACACAGGACCACATCGCTAAATCATATGATGCTCGATCATCCACCGCTCACATCCGACCGACGCCTGCTCTCAGCACTCATCGCGGCCCTTCCAGGCCCCGTCATCGTCGTCACCGCGGACATGCGGATCATCGCGGCGAATGGGCCGGCGCTCGATATTTTGCCGGTGGTGCGGCCCGGCGACCTTCTCGCGCTCAGCTTGCGGGATCCTGACGTGCTCGACGGCGTCAATCGCGTCCATGCCTCCGGCCTGGCCGAGACGGTCGCGTGGCGCGACCGCGTTCCGGTCGAACGCTCCTATGAAGTTACGATCGCCCCGCTCGACGCTCCGGAGGAGGAGCGCCTGATCGTGCTGACGATCCGCGATCTGACCGAAACACATCGGGTCGAGCGGATGCGCGTCGACTTCGTGGCCAATGCCAGCCATGAATTGCGGACGCCGCTTGCCTCCCTTCTCGGCTTCGTCGAGACGCTGCAAGGCCCCGCACGGGACGACGCGAAGGCTAGGGAGCGATTTCTCGCCATCATGGGTGAGCAAGCGCGGCGTATGGCGCGACTGGTCGACGATCTCTTGTCGCTGTCGCGGATCGAGCAAAATCTTCATCTCAAGCCCAACAAGCCCGTCGATCTCGGGTCCGTCGTCAGGCACGTCGTCGACACGCTCGCGCCTCTGGCTCAGGAGAACGGCGCCCGCGTCGAGGTGGAGAGCAGCGAGCCGGTCATCGTCTCCGGCGATCGCGACGAACTCGTCCGGGTGGCCGAAAATCTGATCGAGAATGCCATCAAATACGGCGGCCTTCCGCGACCACGCGACGGCGCCGCGGCGGCGCCCGCATCCTGCCATGTCGAAATCAGCATCGTGATTCACCGCCGCGTCGGCGTGCTGACGGTGCGCGATCACGGCCCCGGTATCGCGCCGGAGCATCTGCCGCGACTGACCGAGCGCTTCTACCGCGTGGACGCGGGGCAGAGCCGCGCCAAGGGCGGCACGGGACTCGGATTGGCGATCGTGAAACATATCGTGGCACGCCATCGCGGACGCATGACGGTCGAAAGCGAAGTCGGCCAGGGCTGCGTCTTCACGGCTTCGATTCCGCTCTATCCACAGCCGACGCGGTGACGGTTTTGCCTCCGTGCCGAGCACCGGGCAAAGCGGCGCGTTATAAAATCGTCATCCAACTGTCGTAAAAATCCCGTGCGCTCGGGGTAATCGAGATCGCTCTGAAGCCGGTCGGCGAAAACGCTCGGGCAAACGAACGCACGGACGGGATCGACATGGCACTTACCACGCAGGCCCAGGCCGGCACCGCGTCGACGGCAGATGCGAGACCGAGCCGGACGAGGAACTTACAATGAGCGTGAACACGGTATTGGCGAGCGCGCCGCAAACGCAGACGCTGCCCGTTAAAGTGTCGATCAAGAACCTCAAGTTCTACTATGGCGACTCGCTCGCGCTGAAGGACGTGTCGCTTCCGCTCTACGCCAACACGGTCACGGCCTTCATCGGGCCATCGGGCTGCGGAAAATCGACCCTCCTGCGAATCTTGAACCGGATGTATGATCTGTACCCGCGCCAGCGCGCCGAGGGCGAGGTTATGCTCGACGGGAAGAACATCCTTCGTCCCGAGCAGGATCTGAACGAGCTCCGCGCGCGGGTCGGCATGGTTTTTCAAAAGCCGACGCCGTTCCCGATGTCGATCTACGACAACATCGCGTTTGGCATCAAATTGTTCGAGAAGCTGCCGAAAAGCGAGCTCGACGGACGTGTCGAAAAGGCGTTGCGCGGCGCCGCCTTGTGGAACGAGGTCAGCAACAAGCTGAACGCGAGCGGCCTGAGCCTCTCGGGCGGTCAGCAACAGCGCCTCTGTATCGCCCGAACGGTGGCGATCAGCCCGGAGGTGATCCTGCTCGATGAGCCCTGTTCGGCACTTGACCCGATCTCGACGGCACGCGTCGAGGAACTGATCGACGAGTTGAAGGCGAGCTACACGATCGTGATCGTGACGCACAGCATGCAGCAGGCTGCCCGCGTGTCCGACCGCACCGCCTTCATGTATCTCGGCGAATTGATCGAATTCGACGACACCAAGAAGATCTTCACCTCGCCGGCCCAGACGCGGACACAAGACTACATCACGGGTCGTTTCGGCTAAGGCTTTCGACAGACGGGCGATCGTCGCACGGCGCGGCACCGCGCAACGATCGAGTCGCTCGACCGCCTCCCACCCTCTTGCGGATGATCCGCTCCAGCCGCGAAGGACCTCAAATGCCCGAACATATCGTCAGCGCCTACGACAAGGAACTCGAGAGCCTCGGCCGCAAGATCGCCGAAATGGGCGGCATCGCCGAAAAGATGCTGTCCGACGCGATGGATGCGCTGACCAATAGCGACGTCGATCTCGCCCGTTCGGTCGTGGCGATGGACCCGCGTCTCGACATCCTGCAACGGCAGATCGAAGACAGCGCGATCCTGACGATCGCCAAGCGTCAGCCGATGGCGATGGATCTGCGCGAGATCGTGGCGGCCATTCGAGTGTCAGGCGATCTCGAACGGGTTGGCGACCTCGCCAAGAACATCGCGTCCCGCGCCATGAAGATCGCGTCCGAGCAGCGCCTGCCTCGCGCCGTTATCGGTTTGAAGCATATGAACGAATTGGCGGCGACGCAGCTGAAGGACGTTCTCGACGCTTACGCCCAGCGCGACGTCGAACAGGTTCAGGCGGTCTGGACTCGCGACGCCGAACTCGATGCCCTGGAAGATTCGGTCTTCCGCGATCTCCTCACGTTTATGATGGAAGATCCACGCAATATTTCGTTCTGTGCCCATCTCCTCTTCTGCTCCAAGAATATCGAGCGGGTCGGCGATCATACGACCAACATCGCCGAGACGGTCTATTATCTTGTCACCGGCGAAACCTTGCCGATGGATCGGCCCAAGGGCCGGATGTCGAGCCTAATCCCGACCGACGCCGCCGATGAGGTTGCCTGAGACTGGATCGGCTCGCCTCGTGTCGTCGATCATCCGGGCCATGTCGGAGACGACGGCGAGCCGTTCAGGATGTGCCGATCACGATCATGCCCCCCGGCTCATGGCGCGGACACGCCGCCTGACGCCCGGGCAAAGGAGCATTCGTCATGAATAGCATGCGGACCACGATCAAGAGCGGCTCCGTCGGGACGGCGCCGCACATCCTCGTGGTCGAAGACGAACAGGCGCTGGGGTTGCTGCTGTCCTACAATCTCGAGGCGGAAGGCTTCACGGTCGAACGTGTGGAGCGCGGTGACGAGGCCGAACTCCGCCTGAGCGAAATGCCGCCGGATCTCGTCATTCTCGATTGGATGCTGCCGGGCGTTTCGGGCCTCGAAATTTGCCGTCGCCTGCGTGCGCGTGAATCGACCCGGACGTTGCCGGTCATCATGCTGACGGCGCGCGGCGAAGAGGGCGAGCGCGTGCGTGGCCTGTCGGTCGGAGCCGACGATTACGTCGTGAAACCCTTCTCGGTGCCCGAATTGATGGCGCGGGTCCGGTCCCTGCTGCGTCGCTCGAAGCCGGAGCGTCTGGCCAATCGGCTCATGGCTGGCGACCTCGATCTCGATCGCGAGACCCGCAGGGTGCGCCGAGCCGGACGTGACGTTCATCTTGGCCCGACGGAATTTCGCTTGCTGGAATATCTGATGGAACGGCCGGGCCGCGTCTTCTCCCGCTCGCAATTGTTGGATGGGGTCTGGGGCATGTCGGTTGAGATCGACGAGCGCACGGTCGACGTGCATGTCGGGCGCCTGCGGAAATCACTCTCGCGCGGGCGGGAACGTGATCCTCTGCGCACCGTGCGCGGCGCGGGCTATTCCTTCGACGAAACCTTTGGCAAAGCCTGAGGCCCGTCCCTAAAGCAGCATCATCTCCTGCGCGCGGACAATGACGGCTTCCTGGCGGAAAATCGTCTCGAGATGTTGCCGATAGTCGGACCACCATGCTCGGTCGAGGTCATCGCACATGATCTCCATCACGACGATCTCGTCACGGCTGGTCGGCTGGCCGCCGCGTTTCCAATGCCCCTCGGCCGGCGAGCGCGTATAGGCGGTGACGCCGCCGAACCGCTCGGTGAGGGCAGCCGCCATCGTCTCGTAATGCGATTTCGGAAACAGGCGACTATCATTGTCGAAAACCGGAAGCAGGACCTGAATCAACACCATGACGGCCTCGTGCATTTGACGTCGTCGTCTCCCCGCATCGTGGCGCCAAGCTTGTCAGCGGCCTTGTCACATGCGTGCCATCCGAAAATCCGAAACTGCCATGAGACAGACCCTGGAGCCGCGAATGAACGACCAGCATACCCCCAATCCGATGTCGGACGTGCAACGGATCCAGAACGAGATCGCAGACAGCTTCGACGAGGAACTCGAACTCGAAATGGACGATCACCGCCTCGAACAGGCGCTGGATTCGCTCTCCGACCATCCCGAGCGCGAGTCGCTCGATCGGCGGGTCTATTTTAAGGAGTTGTTCCGCCTGCAGCGCGATCTCGTCCGTCTGCAGGATTGGGTCCAGCACCAGAAGCTGAAAGTCGTGGTGGTCTTCGAAGGTCGGGACAGCGCCGGCAAGGGCGGGGTCATCAAGCGCATCACCCAGCGGCTCAATCCGCGCGTGTGCCGCGTCGTGGCACTGCCGGCGCCGAGCGAGCGCGAGCGGACACAATGGTATTTTCAACGCTATGTGGCGCATCTGCCGGCCGCCGGTGAAATGGTGCTGCTCGATCGCAGCTGGTACAATCGCGCCGGGGTCGAGCGCGTCATGGGCTTCTGCACCGAAGCCGAGGTCGAAGAATTTTTCCGTTCGGTTCCAGAGTTCGAACGGATGCTGGTCCGGTCCGGCATCATCTTGATCAAATATTGGTTCTCGATCACCGACGAAGAGCAGGAATTCCGCTTCAACATGCGGATCCACGATCCGCTCAAGCAGTGGAAACTGAGCCCGATGGATGTCGAATCCCGCAGCCGCTGGGAGGATTACACCAAGGCCAAGGAAGCGATGCTGGCCAAGACCCATATTCCGGAAGCGCCCTGGTGGGTCGTCGAGGCGGTCGATAAGAAGAAGGCGCGGCTCAATTGCATCGCGCATCTGCTCAGCCAGATCCCTTACGAGGATGTGCCCCGCGCCCCGGTGGTTCTGCCCGAACGCATCCACCATGCCGATTACGTGCGTCACCCGGTTCCGGCCGAGATGCACGTGCCGTCCCGCTACTGAGGCAAGCCAAAGGCCGACGCTTCCGGGTGTCGGCCACTCACCAGACGACCGCGCCTCAGGCCAGGACTGGCGTGTAGCTCAGTGAAGGTCCCGATGTGATCGATCCGCCGCGATGTTGCGGGCGTGGATCCAGGTGTTCGGCTGGGTCGTATCGCCGTCGCCGAGCGCGCATTGGACCATGACGCTGTCGCTCCAATGGCCGAATTTGTAGCCGACAGACGGCAGGATGCCGACGCGCTTGAAGCCGCATGACTCATGCAGCCGGATCGAGGCCTCGTTGGCTCCATCGATATAGCCAATAATCTGCCGATAGCCTCCCGCCGCGCAGGCCTCGATCAAGGCCGGCAGCAACCGCCGGCCGATGCCGGCATGCAGATGTTCGTGATGCACGTAGATCGAGTGTTTCAACGTGTAGCGGTAAGCGGGGCGCTTGCGAAACGGCACCGCATAGGCATAGCCGGCCACGACGCCGTCCCGTTCGGCCACAAGATGCGGGAGCCGCTTTTTCCGCATCGTCTTGCGGCGGCGTTTCAAATCCTCGGCATTCGGCGGCTCGGGCTCATAATCGCCGAGTTCGCCGACGCCGCGCTGGATATGGTGCGCGTAGATGGCCAGCATCGCCGGCACGTCCGCATCCGACGACGGTCGGATCGTGATCTCTCCTGGACTCTCCAAGGTTAAAGCCCCTCGCGCGTCACGTAGGTATAAAACCGGATCGCGCCATCCGGGGCGACTTCCCGATACAGCCCCTGGATTTCAGCCTCGAAGCCGGGGAACAGGTTGGCGCTGCGCTCGAACATCTTGAAGTAATCCAGCATCGGCTTCGAGCGTTCGTTGATCCTCTCGCCCGGCACAAGGGTTCCGATGCCGGGCGGATAGACCAGCATCAGCGTGGTGGCGATGCGGCCGTCGATCTGGTCGATCGGCAGATAGTCGACCTTGTTGCGGGTCAGTTGCTTCACGGCCTCATGCGGCTCCATCACCATATCGGGCAGATGGGCTGGCGAAAACTGCGCCTTCTGCATCGCGCTGGTGCCGGCCTCGCGGTGGAAGGCGTGGAAATCGTGACAGAGGTCGCGCAAGCGGAGGCCGCGATACCGCTTGGGGCGTCGATTGACGAATTCCGGCATGGCCTCCTCCAGCGGCACGTTTTCGTCATGCAGCCGCTTGAAGGCGACGAGGGCACTGATCAACGTACCGGCCTTGCTGGACTCGACGCCCGGCGTCAGCAGAAACAGCAAAGAGTTTAAATCGTTCTTCTCGGCAACCACACGGTTTTCGCGCAGATATTGCGCCACGATCGGGGCCGGAACACCATGCTCCGCATAGGCGCCGGTCGTCCGGTCGAAGCCCGGCGTCAGGATGGTCAGCTTGGCCGGGTCCGTCATGGCGTAATGCTCGGCCACATGGGTGAACCCGTGCCAGGCCGCGCCCGGCGTATATTCCCAATATTGCCGGCCCGCCGCGAGTTCGTCTGTCGGCACGCTTTCCCAAGTGGCTTCCCGCGGCTCGTCGCCGTCGACGAGAGGCGGGAGGCTGACCTTGTCGGCCACGAAGGGATCAAAGAACCAACGGCGCAGCGGTTCTTGCTCCTTCTCCTCGAACTCGCGCCGGATCGCGCGGAGCTTCTTCCGCAATTCGATGCCGAGCCGGATCGTATCATCCCACAGCACGACGCCGGAGCGGCCCTTCATCATCTGTGCGCCGACATCGAGCGAGGCGAAGATTGGATAGAAGGGCGAGGTCGACGCGTGCAGCAGGAAGCTTTCGTTGAAGCGTCGATGCTCGACGCGCCGGGTCTGCCCGCGGATGTGGCTATCCTTGGTGTGGATCTGCGAGGCCTGCGAAAAGCTCGCGAGCTGTTTATGCGTGGATTGAGTCGCGATGATACCAGGCGAGGTTTCGTCCAGAGATTTCAGGCCCATGGCGAAGCTTCCGGCAAATAGCGGATGGAACTTCATGAAGCCGGCCCAGGCCTCGTCGAACAGGATGTAGTCGCAAAGGTGGCCGATCTTGGCTAAGATCATCTCGGCGTTATAGATCGTGCCGTCATAGGTGCATTGCTCGATCACGGCGACGCGGAACGGCCGTTCGCGCTGCCACGCGTCCTTGTCCTCGATCAGCGGATTGGTCCGGATTTTCTCGCGAATGGCCGCTTCGTCCAGCGCCTCGTGATAGATCGGGCCGATCAGGCCGAAGGCGTTGCGATCGGTTTCGAGAAACACCGGGATGGCACCGCCCAAGAAGAGCGCGCCATGCACCGCCGCCTTGTGGTTGTTGCGGTCGAACAGCACGAGATCGCCGTCCGTGACGAGAGCCGACAGCACGATCTTGTTCGAGGCCGAGGTGCCGTTGAGCACGAAATAGGTTTTTTCGGCGCCGAAAATGACAGCCGCTTCCTTTTGGGCCTGCAAGGCCGGCCCCTCGTGGACCAGCAGGTCACCGAGATCGAGCACCGAATTGTCGAGATCGTCGCGGAACACCGCCTCGCCGAGATGTTCGACGAAGATGCGCCCGATCGGGCTACGATTGTAGAAGATGCCGCCGTTATGGCCGGGACAGGTCCAAAGCTGGTTCCCCTCCTCCGCATAATCCACCAGCGCGCCGAAGAAGGGCGTCTTCAGCGTCTCGGCATATTGCTTCAGACGGCTGACGAGATTGCGAGCGATGAAATCCGGCGTTTCTTCCGCGAGAAAGATGTAGCCGTCGATGAAGTCCAGCACCTCGACCGGAATATCCTCGAGCCGCTTGCGGCGCACCATGATGATGATCGGCATTTCGAGGCCGCGCTTCCGCATCAGGTCGATCAGCGCCGCGGCCTTGCCGTCGAGGCCGCGCTTGCCCCAATCCACGACCATGCAGCCGATCGCCGCATCGGTCTGCACCGCAATGGCCGCGTCGTCGACCCGTCGCGCACGCACCACTTCGAAGCCGAGTTTCTCGACCGAGGAGATGATCTGCTGAACCCGCACGCCCTCGAGATCGTCGGGATCGAAATTGGGCGCGCAGATCAGGACGGTGAAACGACGAAAGAAGTCCATGTGGCTCGCGATCCTGAAGAAAAAAACTAGTCCTACGCTTCGGTCTTTGACGATCTTGTGACGGCGCCTCGAATCGCGTCCGTCACGGTCCCGATCAGGCGCCGCCGCCATCCCCGCCATCAGGCGCCAAGGCGCGGCGAACGCCCCAGTCACGCAGAAACTCGCGCATGTCGTCCGCGACGAAATAACGGGCGCTGTCCACATCATAATGGTCGGCCAGCAACTCGTCGTAATCCGTCATCCGATGCCGGATATAGGCCACGAGCGATAGCCACGCGGCTTCTTCGGGCGTGGCCCGCTTGAGAGCGGGGCTGCCGCAGGCATGGTCGACCACCACCGCAAATTCATGCGCCGGAAGAGCTGGCGCCAAGCGCCGCAAGGCTGTTTCGAGAGAGGTCTGTCGCGTCATCACGGCAGGCGATGAACCGAGCCGGCCCGCAAGGCAAGCCGAAATTGCCGCTCGATCCGCCCGGACCGTCGTCAACTTGCAATGAAGCCCGCAGATGGAGTGGGATGGGATCGGATCTTGCAAGTCCGACAAGACTCCGCTCCGCTCCGACCGACGAGAATGACCCGCATGTACGAATTCGACATGATCGTGATCGGGAGTGGCCCCTCGGGGCGGCGGGCCGCCGTGCAAACCGCCAAACTCGGCAAATCCGTCTTGGTTATCGAGAAGGGGCGCCGGGTCGGCGGCGTGTCGGTACATACCGGCACCATCCCGTCCAAGACGCTACGCGAGACGGTGTTGAATCTGTCGGGCTGGCGGGAGCGCGGCTTTTATGGCCGGTCCTATCGGGTCAAACACGACATCGACGCGACCGACCTCATGGCGCGCCTTCACAAGACGCTCGATCACGAGGTCGAGGTCCTCGAGCATCAATTCAGCCGCAATGGCGTCAAGACCGTCCGGGGTGCGGCGCGTTTCGTCGATCCGCATAGTGTCGAGGTGACGACCGACGCGGGTGAGAAAAGCGTGCATTTCGCCCAACACATCCTCATCGCCTGCGGCACGCGACCGTTTCGTCCCGATTATGTGCCGTTCAACGGCGTCAGCGTCTTCGACAGCGACGAGATCATCGAGATGAAGCGCTTGCCGCGCAGCCTCACGGTCATCGGGGCCGGCGTCATCGGGGTCGAATATGCGACGATCATGAGCGCCCTCGATGTCGCCGTGACGCTGATCGAGCCACGCCCGACCTTTCTCGACTTTATCGACAAGGAATTGATCGAGGAGTTCGTGCATGATCTGCGCGACCGCAACGTGGCGCTCCGGCTCGGCTCGGCCGTGACCACGATCGAACTGCGGGACGATACGACGATCGCGACCAAGCTGAGCGACGGCCGCACCGTGATCAGCGACATGCTGCTCTTCGCGGCCGGGCGCGTGGGCGCGACCGACACGCTCAACCTCGAAGCCGCCGGGCTGGCGACGGACCATCGCGGCCGCATCGCGGTGGAGCCACGGACGCTGCAGACGATCGTGCCGCATATCTATGCGGCCGGGGACGTCATCGGTTTCCCGAGCCTCGCCTCGACCTCGATGGAGCAAGGGCGCCTTGCTGCCTGCCACGCCTTCGGGCTCGAGCCCCCGCCCCCGCCCGAGTTCTTCCCCTACGGGATCTATTCGGTGCCGGAAATTTCAACGGTCGGCCTCAACGAGGAGGAGATCCGCAAGCGCGGCATCCCTTACGAATGCGGCATCGCCCGGTTTCGGGAAACCTCGCGCGGTCACATCATGGGGCTCGAAACCGGCATGATGAAAATGATCTTCTCGCTCAAGACCCGGCGTCTCCTCGGCGTTCATATTGTTGGCGAGGGCGCGACCGAGTTGATCCATATCGGCCAGGCGGTCCTCAACCTGAAAGGCACGATCGACTATTTCATCGAGAATTCATTCAACTACCCGACGCTTGCCGAAGCCTATAAAATCGCGGGTCTCGATGCGTGGAATCGGATGACGCGCTCCTGAACGCACCCGGTGAAGGCGCCGCCTCAGTGTGTCTCGGTCGGTGCGGCGGTGCCCGGTTCAGACCCGTCGCCCACCAGCACCTCGGGCACGGTCGGCGCGACCGTCCCCGAGGCCGGCGCGGCACAGGGCGGTCCGGATCGGTAGGCAGCCTGTACGGCACGCGGCTGCGTCAGCACGGCGGGGTTGAGCAGATCGTCGAGGGCCTCGCGTGTCAGCAGTCCACGCTCCAGCACCACATCGGCCACAAGGCGACCTGTCTGATAGGCTTCCTGGGCCACGGAACTCGCATTGGCGTAGCCGATATAGGGGTTGAGCGCCGTCACCAGCCCGATCGACCGTTCGACGCTTTGGCGCAGATGGTCCTTGTTGGCCGTGATGCCGCTGACACAGCGATGCTGCAGGATCAGGCAACCGTTGCGAAGATGCGTCAGGCTCTTGAAGAGGCTATGGGCGATCACCGGCTCGAAAGCATTGAGCTGCAATTGACCGGAGGCGGCCGCGAACGTGATCGTCGTGTCGTTGCCGATCACCTCGAAGGCAACCTGGTTCACGGCTTCCGGGATCACGGGATTGATCTTACCCGGCATGATGCTCGATCCGGCCTGCACGGGTGGCAGATTGATCTCGCCAAGGCCGGCGCGGGGGCCGCTCGCCAGGAGACGGAGATCGTTGCAGATCTTCGACAGCTTGACGGCGACGCGCTTCAGAACGCCGGAGAGTTGCACGAAGACGCCCGCATCCTGCGTCGCCTCGATGAGATTTCCGGCCGTCACGACCGGAATGCCGGTCAGGTCCCGCAACCGTTGGCAGACGACGGCCGAATAGGCCGGATGCGTGTTGATGCCGGTGCCGATCGCGGTCGCACCGAGATTAATCTCGCAGACCAACGCCGCCGCCTCGCGGAGCCGCTCCTCGTCCTCAGCCACCATGACCGCATAGGTGCGGAATTCCTGCCCCAGCGTCATCGGAACGGCATCCTGCAGCTGCGTCCGCCCCATCTTCAGCACGTCGGCGAATTCGGTCGCCTTGGCGTCGAAGGCTGCGCGAAGCAGCGCCATGGCGTCGATCAGCCGGAACACTCCGGCGTGAACCGCCAATTTGATTGCGGTCGGATAGACGTCGTTGGTGCTTTGGCTGAGGTTGACCTGTTCGTTCGGATCGAGCGTGGCATAATCGCCCGCCCGATGCCCCATCAGCATCAGGGCACGATTGGCGATCACCTCGTTGGCATTCATGTTGGTCGACGTGCCGGCGCCGCCCTGCAGCACATCGACGACGAAATGTTGGTGCCATTGCCCGGCGCGGATCTCGGCGCAGGCGGCTTGGATCGCCGTGGCTCGCTCGGGATCGAGGAGCCCGAGTTCGGCATTCGCGGCGGCCGCCGCGTGTTTGATGCTGGCCAGCGCCGCGATAAAATCAGGGTAGATGCTGATCGGGAGACCCGTGATGGGGAAGTTCTCGAGCGCCCGGAGCGTGTGGATGCCATAGAGCGCGTCCATCGCGACCTCCCGGTCGCCCAATAGATCGTGTTCGAGCCGAACCGCATCCGTCATGGTGGTTCCATCCGGTTATCGATGTCTGTGGGCCGCTCAAGGCGGACCGATCGGGAAGGATACGGGCAAATGACACGGCACGGAAAGGCCGTCGCGCGTGACACCCTGGCTTGAGCGTGGCAGCATCATGCGGCGCTGGTCGCCCGGCAACCGAAACGCTCGGAGTGGGCAAGTTAAGCCGATGATCGAGACCCCATGAACGATACCCCATGAACGACGCCCGATGAACGACGCCCGATGATCGAGACCGTGCAGGCGGCGGCTCCAAATGCTCCGGACGCCGTCAAGCAACCGCGACGGCCGAAGCTCATCGAGGTCCTGGGTCCCGGCCTCATCACCGGCGCCTCCGACGACGACCCGAGCGGCATCGCGACTTATTCGCAGGTCGGCGCGCAATTCGGCTATCAGATCGGCTGGACGATGCTGTTCAGCTATCCCTTGATGTGCGCCATTCAGGAGATCAGCGCGCGCATCGGCCGGGTGACGGGGCGCGGCATCGCGGGTGTCCTGCGGATCCACTATCCCGCCCCGGTGCTCTATGGTCTCGTGGCACTTCTGGTCGTCGCCAACACGATCAACATCGGAGCCGACCTCGGCGCGATGGCGGCGGCCCTCCAACTGCTGATCGGCGGCCCGGCTCTCGTCTACGTGCTGCTCTTCGGCGTCGTGTCGGTCCTCTTGGAGGTGTTCGTCCGCTATTCGCGCTATGTGTCGGTCCTCAAATGGCTGACGGTGTCGCTCTTCGCCTATGTGGGTGTCGCCTTCGTGGTGCATGTGCCGTGGCTGACCGTGGCGCATGCGCTGGTGCTCCCCGAGATCAAATATAATGCGACTTATCTGACCGGTATCGTTGCGGTCCTTGGCACCACGATCAGCCCTTATCTCTTCTTCTGGCAAGCCGAGGAGGAGGTCGAGGACGTCAAGGAGCGGACGGGAGCGCGCCCGCTGGAACGCGCGCCCGAACAGGCCGAGGCGGAGTTCCGCCGGATCCGGACCGACACCTATGTCGGCATGGCGTTGTCGAACATCGTCGCCTTGTTCATCATCATCACAACGGCCGCGACGCTGAATCAGAGCGGCGTCACCGATATCCAGACCTCCGCTCAAGCGGCCGAAGCGCTAAGGCCGATCGCCGGTCCTTTTGTTTTCGTGATCTTCGCGGCCGGCATCATCGGCACCGGGATGTTGGCTCTCCCTGTCTTGGCGGGTTCCGCGGCCTATGCGCTCGGCGAGACCCTCGGCTGGCATGTGGGGCTCGCCCGCAAGCCGGGACGAGCGCGTGGGTTCTATGGTGTCATCGCGGCGGCGACGCTGGTGGGCGCGGCTCTCAACTTCACACCCATCGACCCTATCAAGGCTCTGTTCTGGAGCGCTGTCATCAACGGCATCGTGGCCGTGCCGATCATGATCATGATGATGTTGCTGGCCAGCCGCGCCGACATCATGGGGCGCTTCGCCCTGCCGCCGCTCCTGAAAGGTGTCGGTTGGCTCGCGACGCTGGTGATGGGGCTCGCGGCGGTCGGCATGTTGGCCACGATGAGCTGATGCTGCCAGACGTTCGACCTCGTTCCTCTCCGGCCTCATTCAGAAGCATCGATCAAACGCATACAGTCCGGCGTCACCTTCACCCGCTTGTTCAACATGCAGGCTTTCAGACGATCGGGATCGTTTGTCACGTCGGGACACAGGATTGCGACATCCGCGGCACAAGCCTCCCGCATGCGCTGCTGCATGGTGCGGGCTTCAACCGGCGTTGAGGCAAGCAGAAGGCCGACGACAAGCGCGAGCGCAAGCCTAGACCAGACTTTATCGATCGCCATCATTGAACCTCCCCTTCTACAAACACCAACGGTAGGCTGCCGCACGGACCCGGTCGAGAGCCGCAAGCCGTCTCTGCCGCATCCCAACAGGGGGGACACAGCATGCAAAATCCGTCGCAACCGACCATCGCCCGCATCGAGGACCGGACTCGCGAGTCGTGGGACGATCCCGTTCGCGGCAGTGTCTCGTGGTTTACCCTGTTCAGCAGCGATATCACGCCGACCGACAGCATGAGCGCTGGCATCGCTGAGATCCTACCGGGAGGCGGCAGTCTACAGTGCCACCGCCATACCGAGCCGGAGATTTATTTTATCATCGAGGGGACCGGAATATTGACGATCGAGGGGCGCGAGACGACCGTCAGTGCAGGGGCTGCAGTTTTTATTCCGGGCAATGCAGAACATGGCCTTCGTAATGAATCGGGCCGTGATCTTCGCCTCTTCTACATTTTCCCAACGGGTTGTTTCGCCGATATTTCCTATCACTTCATCCCCGAGATGACCTAACGGCAGCATCGCATTTAGGGCGATGGTTGGTAGAGCACGACCGATGGATTGTTCAACAAACGTCCCCTATCGTTCAACGCAGTTCACTGTCGTATGAACTGTTAGATCGAACCTGTACCGAGGTCGTTGCAGACTTTTTCAAGTCGGTGGAACCGATCAAGGCCTGCAACATTATGGGTTGTGCATTTAACAGAAACGACGTCTTTATAGATTGTTGAGAAAAAACGGCAATAATAATTAATTACTAATTTATTTAATATCGTGTCAGTGGTGCTGCGATTGGGAGTGTCACAGCACTCGAAACCTGAATTGGTCGGGGTATCGAATAACGATCGGGGGTTCAGGTCTTCTCTACTGTCGTGCAAGTGAGGGGAATGAAGCTATTGACCGAAACATCATCATGCACCGCGGCTGACGACCTCTGGACAAACCTGTGCAGTGACCGCGCTCGCATCCTCAAGGTCGCTCGACAGCTCGTCGCTGCCAACGGGACGGTCACAGAAACACGCGAGGAGATCGCAGCGCTCGCGGGGGTGACGGCCGCCGCCGTCAGCTTCGAGTTTAAGGATCGGGGCACCCTGCTGGCAGTCGAGCGTCAGACCCGCGATATGACAACGGCCACGCGCCCCTATCCACAGCGCCGACGAAAACCGTGACGGTTGAGCGATCGACCGGCCTCGTGATGTGTCCAAGACCCGTTAGGGCGGTGCTGTATCGAAAGACTGGCCTGAACCGCGTGGCTTCCGCGATATCCACCATGACGCTCGGCGGTGTCTGCAGCGCGACAAAGGCTGGCGCTGTTGAGGTTGTGCCCGAAACGATCGCTAGCCAACCATTCGGCATGAGCGACGAGGAGCGACCGAATGGCCTCCCGTCGAGATTGCCCGCGGTACTTGTTGCTGAGAGAGCCGCAGAGGCGGTCTGACAGACGACATCCCAACCGCCCTTCAATGAGGATCGAAGGCCTGACCGTTCGTCAAAACCGTCATGCGGGAGCCGCTTCGAGACGGAAACACGGACGATTTATCTCTCGATCGCCTGTTTGCCGCGTCGTCGCCTGCCGGGTCGGAACGCTGCCGTCGCTGGTCGTGAAGCCAAAAGAGAGCGACGCCTGCAAACGGGCCAAGCCACATGGCGAGGCAAATGATGAGGTCGCTCAAACTCGCATGCATGTGATGTCTCCCAAGGCAGGCTACCCGGAGAGGCTAGCGTCGCTGCGTGTCGGTCCGACCATCTCTTTGTAAAGAAGCCTTGCGGGTTGAAGACCATTTGGCGACCGCGCGGTAAGTGAGCCGTTCGGCTTTTGCCTTCAAAGCGTCGCGCCCGCTTCACGAAACTTCACTTTGCTCCAGCCTCGTAGAAACCTAGCCGCCCTTATATGCTCTTCAGCTTCATTCAGGGACTGACGAGCACCATGGCCGAGCGGCTTCTGATCATCGACGACGATCTTCGCTTGGCCGCCATGGTGGCGGATTATCTGGCACAAGCCGGCTATCTCGTCGAGGGGCGCGCCACGGGTCTCGATGGGATCGAGGCCATCGCGGACTCGGTTTACGATGCGGTGATCCTCGACGTCATGCTGCCCGACATCGACGGCTTCGAGGCACTGCGCCGCATCCGCATGTCGTCGCAGGTGCCTGTCCTGATGCTAACCGCGAAAGGAGAGGAAACGGATCGCATTATCGGCCTCGAAATCGGCGCCGACGATTATCTGCCGAAGCCGTTCAATCCTCGTGAACTCCAGGCGCGGCTCGGCGCAATCCTTCGCCGACAGAGAAAGCCGGAAGAGCCCGACACCCATGTGCGGTTCGGTCGCCTTCTGATCGACCAGGGATCCCGGACGGTTCGCATCGACGGCACTCTGAAGTCACTGACGAGCTATCAATTCGATCTCTTATCAACCTTGGCGACCCACGCGGGCCGGGTGCTCAACCGCGAACGCCTCCTCGATCTCGTGAAAGGCGAGGAGTTGGATGCGTTCGATCGCTCCATCGACGTCCACATCTCGCGGATCCGATCGGCCATCGAGGATGATCCGAAACATCCGCGCCGTATCATCACGGTTCGCGGCAGCGGCTATGTCTTCGCCAAAAAGCAGGACGTGGCCCCATGACCCGCATCAACCAGCGCCTGTTCTGGAAACTCTACCTGACGCTGCTGACCAGCTTGACCATCGTGGCGGTGCTGATGGGCGGCTTGTGGTGGTGGCTCGGGCCCCTATCCCAGGAGCGGTGGGGCGCCTTTCGGATCCATATCGTCGATCAACTCGTGACCAAGCAGGACCATCCAGCCGGCGCGCTCGCCGACACCATCCAGCGGCTCGGCGACGACATCGGGTCCGATATGTCCCTCTACGATGTCGACCGGACGCTGTTGGCGTCTCGTGGTACGCCGATCACCGCGCCCCAAACCAGCAAAGACGCAGACTGGCGTCCGAATCTCTTCACGCGGATCGATCTACCGGACGGCCGCGTCGTCCTGGTTCGCCTGCAGCATTTCGCCCAAAGCCGGATCTGGGGCATCGCGCTGGCCATTCTCGTGGTGGCCGGGGGGGTCGGGCTCGGTGCCTTTCCGCTGACGGCGCGCCTGACCCGGCGGCTCGAGGATCTCCGGGCCGGCATGGAGCGTTGGGGACAGGGCGATATCTGGGTGCGGGTCGACGATCGGGGATGCGACGAGGTCGCGTCGGTTGCCCGGACCTTCAACACGACCGCAACCCGGCTCAACACGGTGCTGCTATCGCAGAAGGCCTTATTGGCCAATGCGAGCCACGAGTTGCGCTCGCCGCTCACGCGGCTCCGCATGGCGGTCGATCTCTGGGTCGGAAACCCTGAGCAATTTCGTCGCGACGAAATCATCCGAAACCTTGCCGAATTGGATCAGTTGGTCGAAGAGATCCTGCTGTGCAGTCGTCTCGATCATTCCGGCGCGACAATCGGGGCCATGGATCGGATCGATCTTCTCGGCCTCGCGGCCGAAGAGGCCGCACGGGTCGGCGCGACCCTCGACGGAGAGCCAGTCGACGTCATCGGCAATGAGACGCTGCTCCGACGTCTGGTTCGGAACCTGTTGGAGAATGGGCTGGAACATGGACGTCCGCCGGTCAGCATCGTCATCTCGCGCCACGGCGACACCGAGGCCCGGATCGTCGTCGACGATCGGGGCGACGGCGTTCCGCCGGAAGAGCGGGAGCGCATTTTCGAGCCGTTCTATCGTCCCGGTGGACGCAGCGAAGCGGGTGGCGGCTGGGGCCTTGGCTTGTCGCTCGTGCGCCAGATCGCGGGACATCACGCGGGTTCGGTGATCTGTGACAGTCATGAGGGGCTCGGAAGTCGCTTCATCGTCACGCTCGCGGCCGAACGCCAAGCCCAGCCGGATAAGGTTCAGCCTGAGACGCCGGCAACCCTGGCTTCGATCAACACCGACACCGTTCGACGCGCCGCGCGAACGGCGCCGGACATCGAAGCCCTGAAGCCGATCGGGTCATGATGCCTCCGGAGGATCGTCACCTGCGCGCGATCAAGCGTGGCGTTCGAAGCGGCACCGTTCTGCGGGTTGCGCTCGCGAGCGTCATTCTGGTCGCTGCGGCCGTCTTCGGAGTTCGCGAGATTCGCGCCGCGGGAAGCGCAGGCTTGCGAATTGCGGCCGCAACTCATTCTGCGGCTGAACCCGCAGGCGGAGTCGCGGGGCTCGACCCAAGCGCTTTGGCGGGTGATTGGAAGAGCGCGAGCGATCCAACGCTTCTCATCGTGACCCGTCGCGGCGACGTCTGGTCCGACCGGGGCGGACTGCAGGGAGCCGCGATGCCGGTCCACGCGGGCGTGAACTTTGCTTTCGGCAATGGCGCATTCTCCTGTGCTTACGCCATTCAACTGAGAGGTTCCGACGAGGCGGATTGGCACCTCATCGATCGGACCGGCGCCCCCACCTGTCCGTCCGGGGTGTTCCGTCGTCTGAACCCGCTCGCGTCCGCATACCATCCCGTCGCGCATGGGAAGACGACCGCCTCGTCGCCCTGATCGGTGGGACCCGACGAGGCGCGCTTCCAAAGAGCCGCAGGTGGCGTCAGTCTCGAATCTGCACCGCGGCGCAGCCACCCGTTGCGTCAGAGGTAACCCGCATGACCAATGGGCATGCGGCCGCGCGACCTTGTATCGAAACGCTTGAGGTGGTGCGGACGGACGTCGCTCACGCCATCGGGCGGCGTGTCGTTGAGGGTCATGGAACGGCCGATCGAGGTGAGCTTTGGAAGCGAACGTCGTCTTCTTGTCTTTGGCGCGGGATTGTGCCCAGACCTTGCCGATCTTCTTCGATTTTATGGCGTCGCTGAGGGACAGCGGCATGCAGTGCGCCGCCATCATCGGCGAAAACGGCTCTCGCGACGCAACGAAAGATCTTCTCAGGACCGCTCAAGCCGGAGGGCTTGTGGCGGTTTCGACCGATTTCATGGCGCAGATCCCGGATCGCCTTCAGCGGATGGCGGTGGGTCGACAACATCTGAAGGAACAGCTCGAGAAATCGAGTTGGACGCCGCGCTTCGTTTGCATCGTCGATCTCGATAATGCGTTCGAGCAGCCGCCGACCCCCGCCTCGTTCAGCAACGCCATCGCAAAGCTGGAGCATCGAGGCGTCTTCGCCGTATCGGCGACGTCACGGCCGCTCTATTACGATCTTCTTGCCTTTGAGGATGGCTCGATCTCGTTCGAATTTCTGCTGGATGAGATCGAATCGCATCAGACCAACCTCTTTGCCTATTATCGCTTCTTTAGAGACCACATCGACGAGCAGCGCCGCCTGCTGACATCGCCCACCGACCGCCAATGCACCTCGGCCTTCAACGGGTTGTGCCTCTATCCAAACGAGGCCTATGCGCTCGGGTCCTACATCGATGCGGCGTCGCGACGGTGCGAACATCTGACCTTCAATCGGCGGGTCGCCGCAGCGACGGGCCTGCAGATGCTGATCGATCGGGAGCTCGTCCTCAAGACACCGAGCGACCATAACGAGGAAGCCTTCGTTCCCTTCGTGATCCGGCGCCTCCGCAAGCGACTGCGCCTTTAGGACGATCGCCGCTTGCGGCATCGTCATGACCGTCCCGCTGGCGATCCACGGTCGTCGCCACGGCGGTATCGGCACTTGGCACTTGCGTCAGTCTCTCAAACCCGACTATCCCGGCTCCAAGCCAACGGTTTAGGCGGCACGAGGAGGATGACACCATGAAAGCGCTGCGCTGCGACGAGCCTGGGCGGCTCTCCCTCATCGATCGCGATGAGCCGAAGCGAGACACCGACGATGTCTTGATCCGCATCATGCGGGTCGGCGTCTGCGGCACGGATTACCATATCTTCCACGGCAACCAGCCTTATTTCGCCTATCCGCGCGTCATCGGCCACGAACTCGGCGGCGAAGTCGTCGCAGCACCGGCCGGCAGCGGATTATCGCCGGGTCAGATCGTCAGTATCGAGCCCTATCTCTTTTGCGGCGAGTGTCGCGCCTGCCGAAACGGCACGACGAATTGTTGTCGCAACCTCCAGGTGCTCGGGGTGCACCGGGACGGCGGCGCCTGCGGCTTCATCGCAGTCCCGGCCCGCAACGTCATCCCGGCCGACGGACTGAGCCTCGATCAAGCCGCGATGGTGGAATTTCTCGCGATCGGCGCGCATGGGGTGAGGCGATCCGGCCTGGGCCCGCATAGCCGGGTGATCGTCGTCGGCGCGGGGCCGATCGGCATCTCGGCCGCCATTTTCGCGAAGGCACGAGGCGCGGAGGTCACAGTGCTCGACGTCAACGACCGCAGGCTCGCCTTTTGTCAGGATAAGCTCGGCGTCGATCAGGTCTTTCAGGGATCACCCGACATCAAGGACCGGCTCGACGCGATCACCGCCGGTGACTTTTTCGATGTGGTGATCGACGCGACAGGCAGCCCGGCCGCCATGCAGCAGGGTTTTGGCTATGTGGGGCATGGCGGCACTTATGTGCTGCTCTCGATCGTCCGATCCGCCATCACCTTCGACGATCCGGAGTTCCACAAACGGGAAACCTCGCTGCTGGGAAGCCGCAATGCAACGCGGATCGATTTTGAGACGGTGCTGACGGCCATGCGCGACGGCCATGTGCCGACAGACGCGCTTGTGACGCATCGGGCCCCGTTGGACGAGGCACCCGGGCAGATCCCGGTGTGGTCACGGCCGGAGACGGGCGTCATCAAGGCTCTGATCGACATCTGAGGCGGACCATCACGGCAGCCGTGCCGATCGGAGGGGGTGATCGGCGGGGATCACATCGGCCGCCGATCCGTGTTCTGGTCGGGTGCGGCAGGTCGACATTGCCGGCACAGGCCCAGCCGGAAGCGGCACGGATCAGAGCGGGCCATACGCCGCCTTATGTATGACGGCGCCGATACGCGGCTGGTGTGACGCCGACCTGGCGAAGGAAGGCGCGGCGAAGCGTGTCGGCATCGGCGAAACCGCATTGATCCGCCGCCAGCTTGGGGGGCGCGCCTGATTGGAGCAGACGCTTCGCAGCTTCGATCCGGACTGTCTCCACAAAGGCGGCCGGCGTGGTGCCGACCTCGGACCGGAAGAGTCTCGCGAAATGACGCGGGCTCAGGCCAGCGCGCCGCGCCAGCTCAGTGTTACCGTGGTCGCCGGCAGGATCAGCGATCACCGCGCGCTGCACGGATTGCAACGCCGAACGACCTGCCGGGCTGCCAAGGCCGCGCCGGCTATATTGCAATTGGCCGCCGCCGCGTCGAAAGAACATGACGAGTTGGGCGGCGACCCGACGGGCGATTTCGGCTCCGAGATCCTCTTCGACGAGCGCAAGGGCTAAATCCAACCCGGCCGTGACCCCCGCTGCCGTCCGCAAACGGCCATCCCTGATATGGATCGCGTCAATCTCCAGGATCACCTTTGGAAAACGCTTGGCGAGGCTGTCGGCCACCGCCCAGTGGGTGGTGGCTCGTCGCCCGTCGAGGAGACCGGCATCGGCGAGCAGGAAGGCGCCCGTGCAGACCGACCCGTAGCGTCTCGCCGCGGCGGTCGCCCGGCGAAGCCATTGCATCAACTTATCGTCATGCGCGCGCCGCGCCAAATGCGGGCCGCCGGCGACCAGCAGGGTATCGAACGCGCCGGCGCTCTCGTCGCCGTAGACTACATCCGGAAGGAGTCGGACGCCCGACGAACAGGTGATCGGCCCCGGCGCCGTCGCGATCACAGACAGGAGGTAGGCGGCGCCTCCGCTCTGAACGTTGGCTTCGGCGAACACGTCCAAGGGTCCCGAGACGTCAAGGAGTTGAGTGCCTTCGATCGCGAGGATGCCTATTGTCCGGGCCACATCGCCTCCACGTCCGACATCGCCAACCTTTGGCAGGAATCGCCCGTATATGACGAAATAAGACATAGCCGAACAGCTCTAGATTGTCGCCATCGACAAGAGGAGCCCCGACCGTGATCACGACCGATGCCGCCATTCCCGACAGCGTTCTCGCGCGCAAGATCACGGAATTTGTCCGTGATCGCGAGACCGAATTGCTCTTCAACCATTCGAGCCGCGTGTATTATTTCGGCGCGCTCGCCGGCGTACATCGCGGGCTGACGTTCGACCGCGAATTGCTCTATGCGGGAGCGATGTTTCACGACCTCGGCCTGATGCCCGCACATGCGAGCGTGAACGAGCGATTCGAGGTCGACGGCGCTCACGCCGCCCGTGGCTTTCTTCGCGAACATGGAATCTCGGAAGAGGATGCCTACACGGTCTGGACCGCGATCGCGCTGCACACCACGCCGGGCGTCCCGGTCCACATGCACCCGGTGGTCGCCCTTGTGACGGCCGGCGTCGAGATGGACGTGCTGGGCCTGACCTACAAGGAGTATTCCGAGGCCGAGCGCTCGAGCGTGGTGACGGCTTTTCCTCGCCCCTCGGACTTCAAGGAGGAGATCATCCAAGCCTTCTACGATGGCATCAAGCACAAGCCCGTCACGACATTCGGCAACGTCAAGGCTGACGTGATCGCCGACAAGAACCCGCATGTCCATCGCGGCAACTTCTGCTCCGTGATCAGAGGGTCGGCTTGGCGGTCGGGTCGGCTTGGCGGTCGGTGAAGCGACACCGATCGGCTGACAGGGCGGAGGCGGCGATCCCGCGCGGTCTCCGCCGGTCTGTTCCGGGAGGTCAAGAATTTCTGGCCGACGTCCAATACAAGGACCGCGATGTCGGCAGCACACGAGGCGAGCGTTCCCCGAGCCGTTTGAAACTGCCGTGTCGACGGACGTCATGTTGAAGGTCGACGAAACGACCACATAGCAAGCGTTTCAAGTGGCTGGGGGACCTGGATTCGAACCAAGATTGACGGAGTCAGAGTCCGCTGTTCTACCGTTGAACTATCCCCCACCGGATCGAAATCCAGGGTCGGAAAACAGCAAGTGACATGCACGCGCGGAGCGCGTCACGGAAAGCCGTTCCGGAAGGCGCTTCTAGTCCGGTGCGGGGGCCTTGGCAAGCGCAAACCGCCGACCGGGTCAGGCGCGCGAGCGCAAGCGGTCCGCCGCGCGTTTTCAGCGCGCGCCGCCACCAGTGCTTGTCGCCTCCGGCCGGGCATGTTTTATGGGCCACCCGGCCGCTAAAGAGCCGGTACCGAGGACGCCATGAACGACCTGACACCGAAGCGCCCCAAGCGGCAGACCATCACCGACCAGGAAGCGCTGTCGTTTCATTCCAAGGGTCGTCCCGGCAAGCTCGAAATCATCGCCACCAAGCCGATGGCGACGCAGCGCGACCTCGCGCTCGCTTATTCGCCCGGCGTCGCCGTGCCGGTTCTGGCGATCCACAAGGATCCCTCGCTCGCTTTCGATTACACGACGCGCGGCAACATGGTCGCGGTCATCACCAACGGCACCGCGATCCTCGGCCTCGGCAACCTCGGTGCACTCGCCAGCAAGCCCGTGATGGAGGGCAAGGCGGTGCTGTTCAAACGATTCGCCGACATCGATTCGATCGATCTCGAGGTCGATACCGAGGACCCGGATCAGTTCATCAACGCGGTGCGCTATCTCGGCCCCTCCTTCGGCGGCATCAACCTCGAGGACATCAAAGCACCCGAGTGTTTCATCATCGAGGAACGCCTGCGCGAATTGATGGACATTCCGGTGTTCCATGACGACCAGCACGGCACCGCCATCATCGCGGCCGCCGGCATGCTCAACGCCATTCGGCTGACCGACCGCGACATCCGCGAAACCAAGCTGGTGTGCAACGGCGCCGGTGCGGCCGGCATCGCCTGCCTCGATCTCATCAAGGCGATGGGGTTCGCGCCCCACAACATCCTGCTCTGCGACACCAAGGGCGTGGTCTACCACGGCCGCACCGAGGGCATGAATCAGTGGAAGTCGGCCCATGCGGTCGAGACCAACAAGCGCAGCCTCGCCGACGCGATGGAAGACGCCGACATCTTCTTCGGTCTCTCGGCCAAGGGCGCGTTGACGGCCGACATGGTCCGGAGCATGGCCCCGAACCCGATCATCTTCGCGATGGCCAATCCGGATCCGGAAATCACGCCTGAGGAAGCCATGGCGGTGCGGAGCGACGTCATCATCGCGACGGGTCGGTCGGATTATCCGAACCAGGTCAACAACGTGCTCGGGTTCCCCTACATCTTCCGTGGCGCACTCGATGTGCGGGCCACCACGATCAACATGGAGATGAAGATCGCGGCCACCCATGCGCTGGCCGATCTCGCGCGGGAGGACGTGCCGGATGAAGTCGCGGCCGCCTACCAGGGCGCTCGCCCGCGCTTTGGCCGCGACTACATCATTCCGGTGCCTTTCGACCCGCGCCTCATCACCAAGATTCCGGCCGCCGTGGCGCGCGCCGCGATGGAAACCGGCGTGGCGCGTCGGCCGATCACCGACATGCCGGCCTATCAGGCGCAACTCTCGGCGCGGCGCGACCCCGTGGCGGGCGCGTTGCAGCGCATCGTCGAGCGGGTGCGGCGCTTCCCCAAGCGCGTCGTCTTCGCCGAGGGCGAGGAAGAGCAGGTCATCCGGGCCGCCTTGTCGTTCGTCAACCAAGGGCTCGGCACCGCCATCTTGGTCGGCCGCGAGGATCGGATCAAGGCGTCGGCGACGGCGGCCGGTGTCGATCTCGGCGACAAGAACATCGAAATCCATAATGCGGCCTTGTCGGATCGAAACGCCGTCTACGCGCAATTCCTCTACGAGAGGCTGCAGCGGCAAGGCTATCTGCTGCGCGACTGCCAGCGCCTGATCAACCAGGACCGGAACCATTTCGGCGCCGCCATGATCGCCAATGGCGATGCCGACGCCATGGTGACCGGCGTGACCCGCAATTTTTCGATCGCGCTGCAGGAGGTGCGACGCGTCGTGGATGCCAAACCGGGCCATCGCGTCATGGGCGTGTCGCTCGTGCTGGCGCGCGGCAGGACCGTGCTGGTGGCCGATACGGCCATTACGGAAATGCCGGATGCTCAGGAACTGGCCGCCATCGCGATCGAAGCGGCCGGGGTGGCGCGACGGCTCGGCTATGAGCCCCGCGTGGCGATGCTGGCCTTCTCGACCTTCGGCCATCCGCCCGGCGAGCGGTCGCTGCGCGTTCAGGAAGCCGTCCGCATTCTCGACGCCCAGCATGTCGATTTCGAATATGACGGCGAAATGGCGGTCGATGTCGCGCTCAGCAAGGAGCGGATGGCCTCTTACCCGTTCTGCCGCCTGTCCGACACCGCGAATGTCTTGATCATGCCGGCGTTCCATTCCGCCTCGATCTCAACCCACATGCTGCAGGAGCTCGGCGGCGCGACGCTGATCGGCCCATTGATCGTCGGCCTCGACCGCCCGGTGCAGATCGTGTCGCTCGGCGCCAAAGACAGCGATATCGTCAATATGGCGGCTCTCGCGGCGTTCAATATCGGTGGTTGAATCGAGCCCGCGGTTTCACAAGCTGTTCCACGCGGATTGGAGCATGCATCCGCATGGGCGCTGGTTTGCCAGCGCCGTCTGGGAGACCGGCAGCTGGCTGCTCTCCGGACCGACCCGCGTGCCGGACCTCGACCATTATGTGAGCGACCTCTTGACCGCCTCGGCCGATGGCGCGGTGTTGGCCGGGTTCGATTTTCCGATCGGCCTGCCGCTGGCCTTTGGGCAGAAGACCGGCTGCACCGACTTTTCCGAGGCGCTCCGTCTGTTCGGAACCGGGGATTGGGCGACGTTCTACGACGTGGCCGAAACCCCTGCCGACATCAGCCCGATGCGGCCGTTCTATCCGGCGAAATCCGGCCCGAGCGGCACCCAGAGCCACGCTCAATTGCTGCACGGGCTCGGCCTGACCAAGAAGCAGACCTACCGTCAATGCGAGATCGGCGGTCCCGGCACGAAGACGGCCTCGCCTCTGTTCTGGACGCTTGGAGCAGCGGCCGTCGGCAAAGCGACGATCTCTGGATGGCGGGATGTGATCGCCCCGGCGAGACAAAGAGGCGCCCGGCTCTGGCCATTCGACGGCGACCTCGATGATCTTGCGACCAAAGGCGGGCTGGTCTTAGCCGAAAGCTATCCAGGCGATGCCTATGGCCAGATCGGCCTGTCGATGGCCGGAAAGTCCAAGACCAACCGGGAAGATCGGCGGACGCTGGCGCCCGCCTTGCTCCACTGGGCGACGAGCCACAACCTGCGCCTGTCACCGCATCTCGACAAAGCCATCCAGAAAGGCTTTGCGGCCAAGCATGGCATCGACAACGGCTTCGATGCGGTGGTCGGACTGCTGGCGATGATTGCAGTGGTCGAGGGCGAGCGGGCGGCCGCGCCCGACCTCTCGGCGGATGTGCTCCAATGGGAGGGCTGGATCCTTGGCCGTCAGAGCGCGGCGGCAGCCGGGAGCGTCAACACGGCCGATAATCCGCCGCTTGAGGATGAGCCGAGTGACAGCGCCCCGCCGTAAAGTTCGGCAAGCTCGCGGGTGATCGGCAAGCCGAAACCATAGCCGGGCGTGCTTTCGTCGAGCCGCCGCCCCGGCCGAAGCACGTCGGGCAACCGATCCGGCGCGAGGCCCGGGCCGTCGTCGGCGATCGACAGCGCCACCAGACGCCCCGCTTCGACAGCCGTGATGATGACGACGCCCCTGGCCCATTTGCACGCATTGTCGAGCAGATTGCCGAGCATCTCATCGACATCCTGCTGATCGCACGCGACCGCGATGCCGGGCGGCACATGATTGTCGAACCGCAGAGCCTTGTCGGCGTAGATCTTGACGAGAGCAGTTGCGAGATCCGCCACACGCGGCGCCAGCGCGACCTGCGACCGGGCCGGGCTGCCGAGCGCCGCGGCCCGTGCGCGTCGCAGATGATGACGAATCTGCCGATCCATCAGATCGAGCAGCGCGTGATAGCGTCCCTGCGGATCATGGCCCGGCCCATCCAAGGCGACCGCGAGGCTGGCGAGTGGCGTCTTGAGGCCGTGCGCGAGATTGCTGACGTGGCGCCGCGCCCGCACCAGACTTTCGGCATTCTGCTCGAGAAGCGCGTTGAGTTCATCGACCAGCGGTTGCAACTCCTGCGGGTAAGATCCTACGATCCGATCCGTCCGACCGTGACGAACCTCCGCCAATCTGGACCGCAGCGCCGTGAGGGGACGCAGCCCCACCCGCACCTGCAGCAGGACAGCGGCCAGAAACGCCGCCGCCAAAACCAGCAGCGATGCCCCGACCGTCAAAAGCGCGCCCCGCAGCGGACCGCGCAATGCGCGCTGCGGCGCCGTTGCGGTGATGACGACCGGCACAGCATCGATCGTGGTCTGGACCGAGCGCGTCAGAAGCGTGTCGGTCCACGGACCACCCCCGTCAGGCATGGCTCGCCCCCAATCGGGGGCAGCCATCTCCTGCGACAGCGGCGGCGCGGGCTTTGGTCTGTCGCGTGCTGGCTCCCGCCCCTGGGGATCAAGGGGTGCGAACGGCGGCGGCAGCCCGAGCGCCGGCACCGGACCGGCGGGTTGCCCGAGCGACGCTGGCCCGAGGGAGCGCGAGCGCAACACGGGGATGCCGTCGTGCCCGACCTGCCATGCCCAACCCGAGCCGGGAAGATCGAAGGGGGGCGCATCGACGTTCCGCGTTAGATCCAGCCGCCCGCCTGGCGCGACCAGCGCATCCGCAACCGCATGCAATTGTCCGTCGAGCCGCTGATCGATCTGACCACGGACGAAATGCTCCAGCACCGCGCCGATCACCCCGCCGGCGATCAGTAAAGCCAGCATGATAAAGATCGCGGCCCCGCCGACGAGGCGCCCGGCGAGCGAGGTTGGCATCATGCGCCGCTCGAATCATGGCCGTCGGCCGTCAGGCGATAGCCGCGCCCCCGCACCGTCTCAATCATGCCATGGCCGATCTTTCGGCGCAGGCGCGCCACGATGACCTCGAGCGAGTTCGAATCGACCTCGGCATCGCCTTCATAGGCACGCTCGACGATGTCGCGCCGTTCAACCACATGCTCTTTTCGGAGCGTCAGCCCGGCCAGAATGCGCCATTCGAGCGCCGTCAAGCGAAGCGGCAACCCGTCGAGTTCGAAGACGCCAAGTTGCGAGTCGAACACCAGCGGTCCGCATTGGATGCGGGTTTCGGCATGCCCGCGCGAGCGGCGGATCAAGGCCCGGAGCCGCATCACGACCTCTTCGATCCGAAACGGCTTGGTCAGAAAATCATCGGCGCCGGCCTTGAAGCCTTCGACCTTGTCGGACCATCCATCCCGAGCCGTGAGGATCAACACCGGCATCGTGCGGCCCTTGCGGCGCCATTCACGCAGCACGGCGGTCCCCTCGATCTTCGGCAGGCCAAGGTCCAGCACCGCCGCATCGAAGGCTTCCGTCTCGCCGAGATGGAGGCCGTCCTCGCCATTCCGTGCGACATCGACTGCGAATTTTTCACGTCGAAGCACGTCTGCGATTCCATGCGCCAACGTCTCGTCATCCTCGACCAGCAGAATACGCATCGGTCTCTCTTGCGGCGACGTGCCGGGTGGGTGTCGTGGAAACACTATGCTGATCGGTTGAACCGAAGCTGAACCGCTTGGTTCAGCCCGGGTTCCAGGCCCATCGATTAGAAACACGTCATCGGTCGAGACCGGCCCGTCCAGGCCCGACCGGACGAAGCGTCGCTTCGCAACCATGAGGATGAACGATGATCAAGCGTTTGCTGCTCGCGGGAGCCTGCTTGGCTCTCTTGACCCCGGCCGTTTTGGCGCAGGTGCCGCCAGGAGAAAACAATCAACCCGGCGTTGGTGCACCGCCGCCTCCGCCGCCGCCCGGCGGCCCCGGTCTGCATGGACCCGGTGGACCGGGTGGTCCTGGCATGCGAGGCCCTGGCGGCTTCGGCTTCCCGCCGCCGCCCCCGCCGCCGCCCTCCAAGGCCGCACACTTCCACCTCCAGCGCGGCGACACCGTCGTGGATGTGAAATGCGCCGACGATGAACCCGTGAAGGCCTGCGGCGATATCGCGTCGCAGTTGATCGACAAGCTGTCGGCGATCCCGGCAGTTCCGGCCCCGGTTGCTCCGGCGACCCCGGCGCAAAACTAAGCCGCGACAATTAACCCTCCCGCGTCGCGCGGGACGGCCCTCGGACCGTGTCCGAGATCGACACGTCGGTCTAGCCTTAGATGGTGACTTGGGCACCGAGTTCGACCACGCGGTCAGACGGGATCGAGAAGAAGTCCGGCGCGGTGGCGGCTTGTTTCGACAGCGCGATATAGAGCCTGTCCTGCCACACTGGCATGCCGGAATTTGGCGATGCCTTCAGCGAGCGTCGCCCGAGGAAATAGGACGTCGTCATGATGTCGAAGCGAAGACCGGCCTTCTTCAGGCTGGCGAGGGCGCTCGGCATCCGCGGATGTTCCATATAGCCGTAATTCAGGATGATCTTGGTGAAATCGTCCGACAGCTTCTCGAGCTGATAGCGATTCGCTTGCGCGACGCGCGGTTGATCGGCCGTCTTGACCGACAGGATGATGACCCGCTCGTGGATGACCTTGTTGTGCTTGAGGTTGTGCATCAGCGCCGAGGGCGCCACCTCAGGATCGCTCGTCAGGAAGATGGCGGTGCCGGGAACGCGGATCGGCTTGCTCTTTTGCAGCATGCGGATGAGGTCGCGCGTCGAGATGGAGTCGCGATGCGTCTTCTCCGACAGAAAGGCGGTGCCCCGCACCCAGGTCCACATCAGCAACATCGAGCAGGCCGCCATCAGCAGCGGCACCCAGCCGCCATCCAGCACCTTGACCATGTTGGCGAACAGGAACGCGAGATCGATCACCAAGAAGAACGCCACGAACGGGACCGCCCAATAAAGCGGCCAGCGCCACAGCTTCCACACCACAAAGAACGACAGCGAGGTGGTGACCACCATCGTGCCGGTCACCGCGATTCCATAGGCATTGGCGAGATTGTCCGAGCTCTTAAACAGGAACACCAGAACCAGCACGCCGATCAGCATCAACCGGTTGGCGCGCGGAACGTAGATCTGCCCTTCGGTCGTCTCCGACGTGTGCTGGATCTCCATGCGGGGCAGGAGACCAAGCTGGATGGCCTGCCGGATCAGCGAATAAGCTCCGGTGATGACGGCCTGGCTGGCGATCACGGTCGCGACCGTCGACAGGATCACGAGCGGGATCAACGCCCAATTCGGCACCATGAGAAAGAACGGCTGCGTGATGGTCTCGGGATAGCGCAGCACAAGGGCGCCCTGGCCGAGGTAGTTCAGCAGCAGCGCCGGCAGCACGAAAAACAACCAGGCGAGTTGGATCGGCATCCGGCCGAAGTGGCCCATATCGGCATAAAGGGCTTCGGCACCGGTGACGGCGAGGAACACCAGACCGAGCGTGACGAAGCCCGTGGCGCCATTGCCGAAGAGAAACGCCAGACCATTCAGGGGATTGAAGGCCGTGAGAATGATCGGGGCATCGAAGATGTGAACCAGCCCCATGGCGCCGATCACCGAAAAGAACACCACCATGATCGGACCAAAGAAAGCCGCCACCTTGGCGGTTCCGAAACTCTGCACCGTGAACAGCGAGATGAGAATTACGACCGTGATCGGGATCACGTAGGGGATCAGCCCTTGCTCCGCGATACCGAGCCCCTCGACCGCCGACAGCACAGAAATCGCCGGGGTGATGATCGCGTCGCCCGAGAATAGCGCCGCGCCCGCGACCCCGAGCAGGAACACCGTCTGGGCACGATGGCCGAGCGCCTTCTGGGCGAGTGCCATCAACGACAGCGTGCCGCCCTCGCCTTTATTGTCGGCCCGCATGAGAAACAGCACGTATTTCACCGTGACGGTGAAGAACAGGGCGTAGATCAGAAGCGACACGATGCCGACCACTTCCTCCACGGTCGCGCCGGTCGTCGAGGCATGCGCCAACGCCGTCTTCAGGGCGTAAAGCGGACTCGTGCCGATGTCGCCATAGACCACGCCGATCGACCCCAAGATCATGGGGAAACCGCCGACCGGGTGGCCATGGTCGTGGACCACCGGCCTCGCCGCTTCCGCGACGGGCAGATCCTGCACCGTATCCTGGGGCATCGATTCTTTACTCACCAGCGTGCGGATGCCGCACGGAATGGCTTGTTTATAGATTTTTTATGCTTTGGCGAGAAGGGGGCGGGTCTCATGGCAGGCCGTCGCAATGCCGCAGCACACAGGCGGCTCGCATTTCAGCCGCTGACCCGCGGCGGTTCGGACCGTGCCAAGACGAGAGCGGCCACCAAGGCGATCAGCAGGACGATGCTCCCCAACAACACGACCCCGGACCAACCGGCGTGCTGCCAGGCGAGGCCGCCGAGCGAGCCGATGACGCTCGATCCGCTGTAATAGCTGAACAGATAGAGCGAGGAAGCTTGCGCCTTGGCATGCTTGGCCCTGACGCCAACCCAGGAGGAAGCGACCGAATGGGCCGCGTAGAACGCGAAGGTGACGATCGCCAGCCCAACCAGGATCGCGGCGAGATGATCGAACAGCGTCAGCCCCATTCCGCCAAGCATGATCGCCACGAAGACCCAAAAGACACGCCCTCTCCCGAGTCGACCCGCCAGATCCCCGACCCAGGCCGAACTCACGATGCCGACCAGCGACAGCAGGAAGATGAGCCCGACGGTCGTCTGGCTGAACCCATAAGGGGGCGCCATCAAACGATAACCGATGTAATTATACAGCGCCACGAAGATGCCGAGCAGGAGAAATCCCTCGAGATAGAGGAGAAGCTGGATCGGATCCCGCAGATGGGCCGCGAAGGACCGTCCCAGCGCCGCGATATTGAACGGCCGTGCGACGAAATGCCGGGATCGCGGCAGATAAGCCGTGAAGACCAGGCTCGATCCCAAGGCCAACAGGCCGATCGTCAGCATCCCGGCCCGCCAACTCACCACATCGGTCAGAATGCCGACGATCAGACGGCCGCCAAGCGCACCAAGGCCGGTCCCGCCGATATAGAGGCCCATCGCCAAGCCGAGGGAGCGGGTCTCCATTTCTTCGCCGACATAAGCCATGGCGGTCGCGGGCAAGCCGCTGAACGCGATACCGGCGAGGGCGCGCAGTACCAGAAACACCTGCCAGTTCGGCGCGAAAGCAGAGGCCAAGACGAGCAGCGACGAGGCGCAGAGGGATGTCACCATCACGGGCTTGCGCCCGAAGACCTCGGAGAGGGAACTCGCGATCAGCATTGACACGGCGAGACACTGTGTCGTGATCGAGAGCGACAGGCTCGCGGCGGCCGCGCCGATCCCGAACTCCTGCGAGAACACCGGCATGATCGGCTGCACGCAATAGATCAGCGCGAAGGTGGTGAACCCAGACGCGAACAGCGCCACGTTGGTCAAGCGAAACTCGCGCGTGCCTCGCGCGATAAACCGATCGACGTCGACGATCGCGGCTTCTGCCGCTTCGACGACAGTCGGCGTCCGTGTGGACTGGTCGACCGTGCCTGGATCACGATCCCGCCTCGTCATTCTTGCGGTCTCCCCGCCACGCGTCCGAGATGCCGCGACATTATGGGCTGAAGATGAGCGTGATGTAGACGAAGAACACGACGAGATGCATGGCGCCGTTCAGCGCCGTCGTCCGCGGGCCCGAAAACGTCAGCGTCGACAAGATCAGCGTCAGGGCCAAAAGCACCATGTTGGACGGCGAGAGGCCAAGCACGATATTCTGGCCCGTCAGCAAGCCGAGCACCAGCACGGCCGGGACCGTCAGTCCGATGGTCGAGGCCGCCGCGCCCAGGCAGAGATTGATGGTGCGTTGCAGGCGGTTGAGCGACACCGCGCGCAGCGCCGCAAGACCTTCGGGCGTGAACACGATGATGGCGATGATGACGCCGCCGAGAGCCGTCGGGGCATGCAGCGTCTCGATCGTCCGGTCGAGAACCTTGGCGAGCCGTTTGGCCAGCAGCACGACCGGGAGCAGCGACAGGATCAGCAACACCATCCGCGGCAGGATCGAGCTGCCGCCCGCGTAGTCGGACGGCGCGGGTTCGAGGTCGCCGTGCGGTACGCCTTCCGGCATGGTGAAGAAGTCTTGATGCCGCCCGGTCTGCAGCGCCAGGAACGTGCCGTAGAGCAGCACCGTGAAGACCATCAGTGAGATGGCCTGTTCGGTGCTGAGCGTCCCGGCCGACGTCGACACGGTAAAGTTTGGCAGGACCAGCGCGATGACGGTCAGCGGCATGATGACGGCCAGATAAGCGCTTGCGCCTTCGAGATTATAGACCTGCGCGCCGTATCGCCACCCGCCCACCAGCAGCCCGAGGCCGACCACGCCATTGAGCACGATCATGAGAACCGCGAACATCGTGTCGCGGCCGAGCGTCGGGTCGGCCGAGCCGAGCATCACCGCTCCGATGAGCGCCACCTCGATCAAGACGATCGAGAGCGTCAGCAACAGCGTGCCATAGGGCTCACCCAATCGGTCGGCGAGATGATCCGCCTCCTCGACGACCCCGAAAGCCGACCACATGATGATCGCGAGCAGCGCCGCGAAGACCATACAGGAACCGATCAGCGAGGCGGACGCGGCATAGATCGCATCGCCAAACACGAACGCGACCCCGACCGTGATCCAAGCGATCGCGAGTCGGACCACCACTGCTGTCTTCATTCAACGACGCCTCTGCCAATCGCTTGTCGCGAGCCCTGGTCCTGCCTTCCGGTTCGTAGCGCGTCCGTCAAGGCTCTTCTGCCGTCGCGCGGCGTCAAACTCCACCCGCGTCGCATGGCCGTCCGATTTTGGCGAGGAACATCCTATCCTTGGAACCCGATGGAGAACGACGTCTCGACCGTACGCAGCGCGATCAACCCCACCTTGGTCTGAGGGACGCGACGGCGCCGTGGCATGCCTCCACCGAACGCGCATTCGAGCAGTTCGATCTCCGCCATCGGGAGGGCTATGTGGCGTTCCTGCTGGCACAAGCGGGGGCGTTGCTGCCGCTCGCGGATGCGGTCCAGCAAAACGGAGTCGATCGGTTTATCGCCGATTGGGGTGTGCGGCGACGCGGCAACTTCGTGCTGGCCGATCTCGAGAGGCTCTGTGTCCCGCGGGAGCTCATTCCCATGTGCCGCTTACCGGATGGCGCCTCGCGACCGGCTACGGCGAAAGCAGCATGATTCCGGCGCGGTTCCGAAACGTGACGGTCGTCGCAAAACCTATGATGCCAAAACCTGGCTTCACGCTCTCGGCTCGGCTTTCACGACGCTCGATCTCGCCGCTTCCCCTTAGCGCAGACTCCGGAGCTTGATCTCGCTCTGTCCCTGCATGGCAGGCTTGGGATCGACGCTGAAGTATAACAGCCAGTCCTCGCCGCCATGGTCGGCCATCACCTCGGCCTTGCTGATCGGCTGCAACGTTCCCTCGAACGTGATGGCGTGAAAGAAGCCGTAGATCGAGATCAGCAGATCGAGCAGTGCGCCCGGATCGGTATAACGCAGCGGGTTATATTCGAGCACCAGAATGGGCTTATGACGCTGCAACGTCAGTCGCATCCCCTCCAAAATCGACTCTTCGGCCCCCTCGGCATCGATCTTGATCAGATCGATACGCTGCTTCGGATCGACGGCCTTATCGAGACACCAGAGCGGCACCTCGCTCAACGTCCCGAGCTCGAGATTGGCCTGGCTGCGGTCGGCGAGAACCAGGGCGTTCTTCGGTTCGTTCGTGGGCACGTAGAACAAGGCGCTCCCGACATCGGTGGACGATGCGGCAGCCGCCACCACGGTGGTGCGCGCGAGAAGCCCGTTCAATCCGAGTGACTGTTCCAACAGCGTCCGCGCCGCCGGGTTGGGCTCGACCGCGATGAGGCGGCCGGAGGGGCCGATCATGTCGCCGAACAGGACGGCGTAATAGCCAAAGTTCGCCCCGATATCGACGACCGTCATGCCGGGTTTCAGGATACGGGTCATCACCATGGTGAGCCACATCTCCCAGAACCCGTCGAGCAGCAGGTTCACTCCAAAGCCGTGGTCACGCGTGTCTACGAAGAACTTGTAGCGTCCGAGGATGCGACAGACCGCTGTGTGGTCCCCGAGATAGACGGGCTGCACTTGCGCCCGACACACATGCTCGAGCGCGAAGCGATCGCCGCCCGCGATTTCGATCGGGGCCAGGACTTCGTAAGCGCCGCGCGGGATGGGCCGATTGAGACTAACCAAGCGTTTGACCTTCTGGTTCAGGGGTTCGCGTTCTGGCACCGGGCTGACGATCGTGGCAGGCAGGGCCCACCTCAGGCGGACCCGGCACTCGCCCGCCGCACGCGCCACGGCTCCGTTCCAGCCGTTCGCCCGATATGGTCGAGCACATGCGAGGTCGAGGGCGCCGCAAGAAGGCGAAACGGCAGGGTTGCCGGATACCACACGGGATGCAGGCTCGGGTCGGCCCGCATCGCGGCGCCCCACCGGGCGTCCAGCACGGCCTTGGCGGCGATGTCACCGGGCGGCATCCGTTCCGCATGGAGGCGAAAATCCTCCGTTTTGGCTTGATGATTGCGCAGCGTGATCGATGGGGTCCAGGCTACGATCAGCCCGGCTTCACGGACCTTCAGGCAATAATCGACATCGGAGCCGTGGGCCGGCAAGGCGGCGGCGTCGAAGCCGCCGAGCGCGGCGAAGAGATCGCGGCGGGTCGCCAGGAACTGGCTCGTGACGGCGCCGGTCGCCCGATTGACCTGCCAGCGGTGGGCCGGTCCAGGCGCGTCGGCCGCTTCATACAACCCATCATTGACGGTTCCGTCCCGCCATCCGAACAGAATGCCGGCATGCTGCACGGTATCGTCGCCATAGAGCAACCGTGCGCCGAGCACCCCGACATCGTCCCGTTCGAGCGTCCCGCGAAGGCGACGATCCCACCCATCGGTCGTCATCCGCATCGTTTCGTGAGCAAACAACAGGAGCGGCGCGTCGCTCGCCTGCGCGGCGCGGTTGCAGCAGGCGGACCAGTTCGGGGCGCCCTCACGACTTAAGAGCGTGAGATAGCGCTTGGCTGCGAGATCCTCGAGGATCGCCCGATGCTCGTCTCCGACATCGACGTTTTCGACCACGACGAAGCGCAGAGCATCTGGCACGTCCGCCATCTCGCGCAAGCTCCGGATGCAGGCTTGAAGCGCATGAGCGTCCCCGGCCGTGGTGAGGATGACGACGATCGGCGTATCGGCGCGGGCGGGACGCCAGGTGGTATGACCGCTCTCGCCCTTGGCGACGGCGACACGCTCATCGAGACCGCGACGTTTCAGATGCGCCGCGATCGCGAGCCGATGTTCCGGCAGGGACAAGCGCGGCGTGTCGCGCATCGACACCAGCGGGAACGGCACGTGCCCGACCGTCCTGTCGGCCGAAAACTCAAGCAAAAGCGCGCTCCGGGCGCGCGTGACTGACCCCTCGGGGGCATCCGGCACCGCACGCCGATAGGTCGAGGCTTCGACCGCGATGGTTTCCCCAAAGGTGTTGAGATCGAGCAACGTGTCATGATCGACCACCTGCCGGAAGATCGGCCGCGACCGCGTCAGGGCAAAGCCATCCGTCCGGCTCTCGTCCTGATCGCTGACGAAGGCCGTCGCGGCGCCGAGCCGGCTCGCGGCCGCGAACCAGGCCAGGGCATAGCGCGACAGAACGGCGCCCTGCGCCAGAAGCAACAGCCATCCGGCCTCATGCGATCGCGCCGCGTCCCATTCCGCGACCCACGGCATGCGATCAGGCTCGATCTCGGTCCAGGCGATCCGCGTGTCGCCCGATGCGGCGCTCTCGACGATGCGGCGCCGTTCCGGATCGCGACCCAAGACCGTCAAGCTCCAGGCATCGGCGGTCTGATCGCGGATCGCAGCGATTTGAGCATAGAGACCGTCGATCGGTTCGCGGTCGGCGAGCAGGAGCACCGCGAAGCGAAGGGCAGCGCCCACTGGCGGCGGCGTGATCTGAAAGGCGTCGCGAAAAATGCCGTAGAGGTCGACCGGATAGGCCGTCTGCGCCAACACGTCGGGCAGCGTCGCGGCCAGACGATCGAGAGTCTGCCGCATGTCTGCCAGTTGCCGGCTGACCGCCATGACGGCCTCGGCGCCGCCGGCGCGGAAATGCACCTCGAACCGTTGCTGCTGCTGCCAGGAGGAGCCCGCCTCGGCAAGCTCTTCGGCAGCGGCCCAGGAATTGGGATTGAGGGAGGCGGCGCGACGATAGAGACGCAGAGCCTCCGGACGCTGACCCATCAGTTTCAAAACGTGACCAAGCTGGATGCAGACGTCGGCATCGGTCGGGTCGGCCGCCTCCGCTTCGCGATACACCGCTTCGGCGTCCCGGAGCAGCCCTGAATCCTTCAGCATGTTGCCGAGCTGAACCTTCACGTCCACGCGGTCAGGCGCCAACGCGAGCGCCTTGCGGTAGACAGCGGCCGCCGCGGGAGCGTCCCCCTCGTCGCGGAGCCGGTCGGCCTCCTTCAACAGAGCCTCGACGCCAAGATAGCCGCTGACGGGCTTCTCGACTGGAACCGGTTTACGCGTGAACCACATGAATTTGCCCAGAAGTTACCGTGTCGCCGAACGACAGCACCGCCGCGCATCGATCGCCGAGGGCGCTCTACCATGTCGGCTTCCTTCGCGCCAAACGACGTGGCAACCGACATCGTTTCGACTAGGATTGCGCCATGGGGCTTCGATGATCATCCGAACGACAAATCGATTGCGTCGGCGCGCCTCCGTCGCAAACCCTGGGCGAGGCAAGCCCTGGTCGGGCCATCCTTGTGGTCCCCTGCCCAGGGTCACCGTCCCTTGCGCGTAATCGTTCCGTTCCTCTGCAACACGCTGCTGAATTTCATCACCGGATTGTTGCTGGCGAAATTTCTCGGCCCGGCCGAATACGGCCGCCTCGCGCTGACGCTGGCGGTCGGCATGGCGATCCAGACGCTGGGGTTCGACTGGCTCCGCCTCGCCGCGATCCGGTTCTATTCGGAGCGGACCCGCCGCACCGAACCGCATGTGCGCGCCACCCTCGACGCCAGTTTCGCAGCCCTGATCGCGGTCGTCTGCGTCGTCGGCATCGGGGTGCTGGTGTCAGGGGTCGACGTCGGCCTGTCGCACGCGCTGATTGGCCTGGCCATCGCGGCGTCGATCGCCAACGGCCTCTTCGATTATCATACGGCCCTGGTTCGGGCGCGCTTTCACGATCGCACCTACGCGCGGCTCATCATTGGCAAGAACCTCCTGTCGGTGTCGCTGACAGTTGGGGCCGCGATCCTGTTCGGATCCGCCGAAATGGCCATTGTCGGGCTTTGCGCCAGCATGATCGGATCGCTGCTGCTCAGCCGTAGCGCGCTCAGCGACGTCGACGCTCGGCCTCGGCTGGCGACCCGGCGGTTCGTCACCAGCGTGCTCGGCTATGCGGCGCCGATCGTCCTCGCCAATATGCTCTACCAGATCATCCCTCTGACCGATCGGGCCATGGCGGCCAGCCAGCACGGCTTCGCGGTCTCGGGCCAATTCTCGCTCGCCTACGATATCGGCTTCCGCATCGCCGCCGCGATCGGCTCGACCATGGACGTCCTCTTGTTTCAGATGGCGGTCCGGCTCGACGAACATCATGGCGCGGAACGAGCCAGCGAAGCGATCGCGCGCAATTTGGGCGTCGTCTTTGCGATCTTGGCACCCGCCTGTGCCGGATGCTGGGTCGTGATGCCGAGCTTCGAGCGTCTCGTCGTGCCGGAGGAATTTCGCGGTCCCTTCGCGCATTATTTCACGCTGCTGCTACCCGGGCTGTTCTGCTACGCGATGATCCATTGGGCCGTGAACCCGATGTTTCAAATTCGCAAACAGACCCGGTCGCTGATCGCCGTCGCGCTGATCGCGAGCCTCGCCAACGGCTTCCTTCTGCTGGTGCTGCCCGCCTCGTCAGATGCGTCGACCTATGCGATCGCCCAATCCGGCGCCTTGCTGGTCGGGCTCGTGGCGCTGCTGCTCTTTGCCACGAGACTGGCGCCAGTTTGGCCCGCTCCCCGCAACCTCGGCTTGGCGACGCTGGCGACCGCCCTCATGGTGGCAGTGGTCGGTCCGTTGCGCGGCATGGAGCCGGGGGTTTTGGCTCTCATGGTCCAGGTCGTCGCTGGAGCCGTCGTCTATGCGGGTCTCGCTATGGGGTTCAATCTCTTCGGCCTCCGCGAGGCCGTGATGGCGCGCGTCGGGCCCCGCCTGTCGCGCTGACGTAGACCGGCATGAGCCGCTGCGGGCGCGCTCGGCTTGCCTGTGGACAGTGGCGACAACCGACCCGCTGGCGCTGTCGCTCTCCAGTGTCGGGCGATAAACCTCGGGACGAACGGATCGACCGATTCGCCGAGACCCTTTCGTATGAGCCTTCGCAAACGCCTCGTCGTGCTGATCGGAAGCGTCTTTCTCGCCGTGATCGCGTCCGACAATGCACGCGCCACGCGCGACTGTGGCGTCCAGCCCTGCCTCGGGTGGCAGTTGGTCGACGGTTTGTGATCTGCCTGTCAGGAAACGCGTTAAGGCACCGTCAAGCCTAACGAAAGCTTCGGTTTCGTCGACACTTTGAAAGATCTCGTAACCACGTCGCTGAAGTTTCCCGCGACGGGGTCGTGACGATGCCAATCGATTCAAACATCGAGGCCAGGCTGATGGGACGGTGGCGTCCTGCCGTCCGGATCAGTGTATCGGACCACCCGACATGTTTCATTCCAAGCTGGCGTCCGCGATCGCGGTTCTGTGGCTTTCGAGCGCGTTGAGCCCGGCGATCGCAGGCTCCGATCGACAAGCCCCGGAGGTCGCGCCGCAAGCGCAGTCGTCCAATTATGGTGGCGGCCTCATCGAATTTATGATGACCGGCCGCTCCCCCCAGCCGTCTGCTCGCGCGCTGCCCCGCGCCCCGCGTAACATAGCCAGCGCCGCGACCGGGGAAGCCGAGCCGCAGGCCTTTTCGTCGGGACCAGCCGGCTACGAGATGCCTCACAAAGCGGTCGATCCCGCCTTCGTGAAGCAGGAGGTCTCTTTCGACGGGCAGCAGGCGGCCGGCTCGATCGTGATCGACACATCGAACAAGTTTCTCTACCTCGTCGAATCGCCCGGCCGGGCGCTTCGTTACGGCATCGGTGTCGGTCGACCCGGCTTTCTTTGGCACGGCGAAAAGACCATCACGCGCAAGGCCGAATGGCCGGATTGGACGCCGCCGGTCGAGATGATCAAGCGTCGCCCGGACCTGCCGTCCCATATGGTCGGCGGCATTGCCAACCCGCTCGGCGCCCGCGCCATGTATCTCGGCTCGACGCTCTATCGCATCCACGGCACCAATGAACCCGACACGATCGGCACCAATGTCTCGTCCGGCTGCATCCGCCTGACCAACGACGACGTGACCGACCTGTTCAGCCGCGTCCGGGTCGGCACAAAAGTTTTCGTCATGTGAACTTTTCCGGGCCGCAGGCATTCCTTCAACACCGGACCCACCCGCAAGGGTGAAAGCGAAAGCCGTCTCGACCCAACCGAGGCGGCTTTTGCGTGTCTGGACCATGCCGCCGAGGGTCAGGCGCGTGGATGGGCGTCGCGATACGCCTGCATGAGCCGTGCGCTATCGACCGCGGTATAAATCTGCGTCGTCGAGAGAGACGCATGGCCGAGCAGTTCCTGGATGCTGCGAAGATCGCCGCCACGGCTGAGCAGGTGGGTCGCGAAGGAATGGCGCAGCGCATGCGGCGTCGCGCTGGCCGGCAGCCCAAGCGTGCCGCGCAACCGCTCGACCGTGAGTTGCACCACGCGCGCCGAAAGCGGGCCGCCCCGCGTCCCTACGAAGAGCGGGCCAGCCGGCGGAAGAGGCAGCGGACAGAGCGACAAATAGAGCTCGATCGCTTCGGCCACCACCGGCAGCACCGGCGTCATCCGGGTCTTGTTGCCCTTGCCGAGGACAACGACATGCCCCTTGCCGAGCGGAGCCTGATCGCGACGAAGACCCAGCGCCTCGGAAATGCGGAGACCCGACCCATAGAGGAGAGCCAGCACGGCGGCATCCCGCGCCGCCACCCAGGGGGGCCGTCCCTCTTCGGCTAGGGCCTCGGCTGTCGCCATCTGGCGTGCCTCTGCCACGGGGATCGGTTTGGGCAACCGGCGGCTGAGCTTCGGGCTGCGCGCCGCCGCGAACACCGCCGCCTTGCCGACACCGGCGCGTTCGAGATGACGCGCAAAGGACCGTAAGGCCGCCAGCGCACGCATCAGCGAGCGGCCTTCGATTCCCTCCCGTCGGCGGGCCGCCATGAAGGCGCGGAGATCCGGCGGCGTCAGACCCTCGAACCGCTTGAGGGTGACGCTTTCCCCAAAATGCTCGCAGAGGAACGACAGACACTGCCGCAGATCGCGACGATAGGCTTCAGAGGTCTTGGGTGAAAGCCGCCGCTCGGTCTCGAGCGCGACGATCCAGGCCTCTGCTTCGGCGACGAGATCCGGGGCGGCTCCGGGGAAGACGAGGCTCATGCGGCGGGCGCTCCATGGGACGTTAAGCTGCGACACATACTGGCGACGCCGCCTTAACAACGGCCTTCTCGGTCAATCCCGGTCCGACGCGTCGAACGGCAGGCTTGACCCGGCCCCGAGCGATGCCGAATGTCCGCCCGACGCACGATCAACGTCGATGGAGATGTAACATGCTCGCGCCAAAGCCCGGCCGGTTCGATATCGTGGTGGCGGGGTCTGGCGTTGCCGGGTTGAGCATGGCCTTGGCGGCTCGCCAGGGCACCCGCGCGCGGGTCGCGGTCTGCGATGCGGGGCTCGAGGCCGACCCAGCGCACACGTTCCGCGCCGTTTCGATTGCGGCCGACTCGCGCCGCCTGCTCGAGCGGCTCGGCGTTTGGGCGGCGGTGGCCGAGAAGGCCCAGCCGATGACCGAGATGGTGCTGACCGACGCCCGACCGGGTGCGGTGCCGCCGCCTGTCTTTCTCGACTTTACCGGCGACGCCGCTCCCGGCGAGCCCTTCGCCCATATGGTGCTGCTGGACGACTTGCGCGCGGCGCTCCGTCTCGCCTGCGAGGAGGCCGGCATCGCTTTGATGCCGCAGGTGGTGGTCGACTTCACGGCCGATCGGAACAGCGTCCGGATCGATCTCGGGATTGATGAGCCCTCGCTGGTGGCGCGCCTGCTGATCGCGGCCGATGGGCGACGCTCGCGCCTGCGCGACAAAGCCGGCATCAAGACGACCGGATGGGACTATGATCAAAGCTCGGTGGTGGCCACCATCGCGCACGAAGAAGACCACGGCGGCCGGGCGACACAACATTTTTTGCCAGGCGGACCGCTCGCAATTCTGCCGATGTGTGCGCCCGATGGGTCTCGCCGTCGGTTTTCGCTGGTCTGGACGGAGCGAAGCGAGGAAGCGGCGCGTCTGCTGACCCTCGACGATGCGGCCTTTCTGAGCGAGTTGCGTGACTTGATCGGCCATGGCTACGGCGACTTGCGGCTGGAAGACAAGCCGCGCGCCTATCCGCTGCGGGTCAACCTCGCCCGCACCTTGATGGCGCCCCGCTTCGCTCTCATCGGAGACGCGGCACGCACGATTCATCCGCTGGCGGGCCAAGGCCTGAACCTCGGTCTCCGCGACGTCGACGCTCTTTCGATCCGCATCGCTGAGACCATGCGGCTCGGCCTCGACCCCGGCGCTCCGGACGTGCTCGAACCCTACCAGCGTGCAAGGCGCGCTGACGCGACCGCCATGGCGGCCGCCACCGACATCATCAACCGCCTGTTTTCCAATGACATCACCCCGCTGCGACTGTTGCGCGACTTCGGGCTCGGCTTGGTGGATCGCTCGCCCGGCCTGAAACGTCGGCTCATCGGACAAGCCGCCGGAACCTCGCCGCAGGCGCAGAGCCCTCGCCATGGCGCCTGACATGGCTCCGTTCGAAGGGCTCTCGGCCTTTCCGATCACGCCGGCCGACCCCTCAGGCCGCGTCGATACGGCGGCGCTGCGCGGGTTGATCGAGCGACTGGCGACGGCGGGTGTCGATTCGATCGGACTGCTCGGATCGACCGGCACGGCGGTCTATCTCTCTCGCGACGAGCGGAAGCGCGCGATCGATGCTGCGCTCGATCAACTCGCCGGCCGAACGCCTGTGATCGTCGGCATCGGGGCATTGCGGACCGACGAGACCATACGGCTCGGGCAAGATGCCGAGGCGGCTGGCGCTGCGGCGGCGCTGCTGGCCCCGGTTTCCTACGCGCCGCTGACCGACGACGAGGTCTTCACGCATTTCGCGACGGTCGCGCGATCGATCACCCTACCGATCTGCATCTATAACAATCCCGCGACGACGCATTTCACCTTTTCGGCCGCCCTGGTGGGCCGGCTAAGCGCGCTACCGCGCGTCGTCGCGGTCAAGAATCCCGCACCACCCCTGGACATGATGGCGGAGCACTTCGCCGATCTCAGGCAGCACGTACCGGCGCGCTTTTCGCTCGGCAGCAGCGTCGACGCACGCGCCATCGAGGCCATGCTGGCCGGGGGTGCCGCCTGGTACAGCGTGATCGCGGGAATTCTTCCCTCGCCCTGCGTCGCGGCCGTCAAAGCCGTTCGCGCCGGCGATGCGGCGGAGGCTCGACGGATCGACGCGGCTTTGCGGCCGCTGTGGGATCTTTGCGTCGAACATAGTGGATTACGGGTCGCCTATGCGATCGCCAAGGGGCTTGGGCTCACGTCCAGCTTGCCGCCCCGCCCTGTGCTGCCCCTGTCGGACGAACGACAACGGCGCGTCCTCGACATTGTGCGGATGATCGACCCCACCGGGACCTGACAGCCGCTCGAGCGCCCTCTTGTCTAACTCCGCGCGATTTTCGGAGATTCAACGACCGCAAGGGCGGCCCGAAACGCGGCGTCGATATCGAGCACCGACGTGTCGAGCGTGACGGCGTCGCTGGCCGCGCGCAACGGAGCCACGCCGCGTGACGAATCCCGATCGTCACGGCGGATGATGTCGGCCAGCACGGCCTCGAAATCGACCGGCTCGCCGCGCCCGGCGAGTTCCAGCGCGCGCCGTTGCGCCCGCACCCGCGCCGTGGCGGTGACGAAAATTTTGACGTCAGCGTCGGGGCAGATGACCGTGCCGATGTCGCGGCCATCGAGCACCGCTCCCTCCGGCCGACGCGCGAAGGCGCGCTGCGTCTCGATCAAGGTGGCGCGCACATCGGGAATCGCCGCCACCACGCTGGCGGCTTCACCCATCTCCCGCCCGCGCAGCACAGTCTCGTCGAAGTCGATCAAGCCCAGGCTGCGGGCCGCCGCCACCGCCGCCATCTCGTCCACCAGCGGGCGATCCGCTTCCATCAAGGCGCGCGCCGTCGCCCGATAAAGCAGGCCGGTGTCGAGATGCGGCAGTCCGAAATGCCGCGCGAGCCTGCGCGCCAGAGTGCCTTTGCCGGACGCGGCCGGACCGTCGATGGCGATAATCACCGGGCCGTCACGCGAAGACCGCGCCAAGCATCGTCATGCTGGACTTGAAGGTCGGAAAGCTGGTCGCGATCATGCTCTCGTCGTCGATCGTCACGGGCGTCTCGGCCGCGAGCCCGAGACAGAGGAAGCTCATGGCGATGCGGTGATCGAGATGGGTCGCGATGGTGCCGCCGCCACGCACACGCCCCTCGCCGCCCTCGACCAGGAGATCGTCGCCCTCGATCTGATACGACACGCCGACTTCGCCAAGCCCCGCCGCGACCGCGGCCAGCCGATCGGATTCCTTGACCCGCAACTCATGCAGCCCGCGCATCCGCGTCGTACCCCTGGCAAAGGCCGCCGCAACCGCGAGGACCGGATATTCGTCGATCATCGAGGGCGCGCGTGGGGCCGGCACATCGACGCCCGTGAGGTCGGATGCGCGAATGCGGAGATCCGCCACCGTCTCGCCCCCTTCGAGCCGCTGATCGAGAATATCGATCGATCCGCCCATCTCGATCAGGGTCGTGATCAGCCCCGTTCGCAACGGGTTCATCATCACGCCTTCGAGAATGATATCGGAGCCCGGTACGATCAGGGCCGCCACGAGCGCAAAAGCGGCTGACGACGGGTCAGCCGGAACCGCGATGGGCGAGGGCCGCAACGCGGGGCGCCCCGCAAGCGTGATCCGGCGGCCGGTCTCGCCGAAAGGCTCGACACGAACGTCGGCGCCGAAATGCGTCAGCATCTTCTCGGTGTGATCACGCGTCGCCTCGGCTTCGATCACCGTGGTGGTGCCTCGCGCGTTCAAGCCGGCTAGCAGAATGGCCGACTTGATCTGCGCCGAGGCGACCGGCGTCTGATAGGTGATCGGCAGCGGCTCCGATGTTCCTCTCAGGGTGATGGGGCAACGCCCACCCTCCCCCTGGTGGAGAACCTCGGCTCCCATCTGTTCCAGCGGATCGAGGATCCGCCGCATCGGCCGCTTCCGCAGGCTGGCATCGCCATCGAACACGGCGCTGACGCCGCCACCCCCGACGACGCCCATCATGAGGCGCGACCCCGTCCCGGCATTGCCGAAATCCAGCGTCTCGCGCGGGGGGAGCAACGAGCCGATGCCGACACCATCGACCGTCCACTGTCCCGGTCCATGTCGCTCGATTCGCGCGCCGAGCGCTTTGCAGGCCTCGCCGGTCCGCATCACGTCGTCGCCTTCGAGCAGACCGGTGATCTGCGTCGTCCCCACGCTGAGGAGCCCGAAGATGAAGCAACGGTGCGAGATCGACTTATCGCCCGGCGGTTTGAAGCGCCCGCGCAAGGCGACGCTCTTCCGGGCCGTCAAAGGACGCGGGTTCTGCCCATGAGCGGCCGTGCCGCCCCCGTTGCTCGCTTCACCATCCTGCGATTGTTCCGACGCCACGTGCTACCCGGTCCTAATAGTCCGACGCTGGATCACTGATCGAGCATCGCGTGAAAGACGAACCGCACCGACACACCCTGGCAAGGCTGTGCAAAGGCCGGCATGAGACAGACGGCCGCGTGCGAGGCGACGCTCGACGGACCGCTGCGCTCGTAACATGGGGCGTCAGAGCTGTCATCCACAAGCCAAGCAGCGGTTTCGATCGATCGATCGCGACCCGCAAAGCCCTCGTGTGGGCGCATCCAGGCCTGCTCGGTCCGTCGCTGGGGACACTTCGCATTTGACAGGCGTGTCGGAGCCGACTAACGGGGTGCGCTCGATCAAAACGGACGCGTCCCGTCCCCGGCGTCGCCTAAGGATTTCTTGAACGTGGCAAAACCGGAACTTGGCGCCAAGCGCCAGTGTCAAAACTGCAGCACTAAATTTTTCGATCTGAACAAGGATCCGATCGTCTGCCCGAATTGCGGGACGGTGTTCCAGGCTCTTCCTGTGGCGCGGGTGGCGAGAGCCGCACCCGCCGCGCGCGATGAAGGCGATGTCGAGGCGGAAGCCGCAGGCGCCGAGATCGTGTCGCTGGAAGACGTGGAAGCCGGCGAAAAGGTCGAAGCGGCCGCCGAGGATGACATTGAGGTCGATGATGTCCCCGCGGACGACACGTTCCTCGAAGAGGAAGAAGAAGAAAACGACGATGTGGCCGATCTTATCGACGGCGATATCGAGGACGACGAGGAAGCCTGAGGGTGACCGACCCGGGGTGCAAAAAAGTGCATCTCCGGGGCTTGTGAAAGGCATCGAATCAAGTCTATACAGCCGCTCCGCTGAGCGGCGGCAGGCTTCGGTTCCGATCATATTTGATCTGACCGTCCCTGCCATCGACTGGATCGTTGCTCCCAAGCAGCGTTGGTGCGGAACGTGGGGCCATAGCTCAGTTGGGAGAGCGCTTCAATGGCATTGAAGAGGTCGTCGGTTCGATTCCGTCTGGCTCCACCATCGATCTAAGCACTTAGCTATTTCATCCTCTGTGCGTCAGGCTTTTGTGTCAGCACAATACCAATTTTTTTCGGAGTGATGGTGCCCCGTTTTTGGCTGCCACGAGGGTTACCCCGCTAAGCTCTTGGCTAGGTCGGGGTGACGTGACCCCCGAAATCTCCTCCACGCGGAGCTAGAGTCCGGCCCATTGAAGGGACGGACGGATGAAGAAGTCGAGGTTTTCGGAAGAGCAGATCATCGGCATCCTAAAGGAGCAGGAAGCCGGCGTGCCGGTGGCCGAGCTGTGCCGCAAGCACGGGATGAGCGACGCAAGCTTCTACACCTGGAAGGCTAGGGATGGCGAGCTGGACGTGTCGGAGACCAAGCGGTTGCGTGGCCTCGAGGCCGAGAAGGCCAAGCTGAAACGGCTCCTGGCGTAGGCCATGCTGGACAACGTGGCGCTGAAGGATCTGCTGGGAAAAAAGTGGTGACGCCTGCCGCGCGACGGGAGGCCGCAGCGTATGTGCAGGCGGCCTTTTCGATGAGCAAGCGGCAGGCGTGCCGGGTGATTGGGGTCGATCGGAGCAGCGTCCGCTACCGGACGAGCAAGCCGGACGATGGCGCGCTGCGCGCGCGGCTGACGGCGCTGGCGCAGGAACGGCGGCGTTTTGGCTACCGGCGCCTGCACGTCCTGCTCCGGCGGGAAGGGCGGGCGGTCAACAAGAAGCGCGTGCAGCGGCTCTATCGCGAGGAGAAGCTGATGGTGCCGCGGCGTGGCGGACGCAAGCGGGCGGTCGGCACGCGCCAGCCGATCGGCGTGCCGCTGCAGCTCAACGAGCGCTGGAGCCTGGACTTCGTCTCGAACCAGATGACCGACGGCCGCCGGTTCCGCATCCTGGCGGTGGTCGACGATTGTACGCGCGAGTGCCTGGCACTGGTGCCCGACACCTCCCTGTCAGGAGCCCGCGTCGCCCGGGAACTCGACACCATCGTCGGCCAGCGCGGCCGACCGACGGGCATTGTCAGCGACAACGGAACGGAGTTCACCTCGAACGCCATCCTGGGCTGGGCGGACCGCAACAGCGTCAGATGGCATCACATCGCTCCGGGCAAGCCGCAGTAGAACGGCTTCATCGAGAGCTTCAACGGCCGGATGCGGGGCGAGGTGCTCAATGAAACCCTGTTCCGCTCCCTGGCCCACGGCCGGGTCGTGCTGGCTGCCTGGCGGCGCGACTACAACGAGCAAAGGCCACACTCCAAGCTCGGCTGGCTGACGCCGAGCGCATATGCCGGAGCCCTGTCCGGAAACGCCGGCCAGGGCCCCGAGCACGGGATCAGATCACACGCCGCCTCCAGTTTTGCCTGGATGAGAAACGGGTATCACGTCAGAACCCGCCGTGCATCGTAGCCGCTGTCTGACACCTGCAGCACGTGGCATATGAAGCGGATCGGCCACGTACCGGTGTGATCGCGGATGAGCCTGAACCTTATCGGAACACCTCCGCGGCCTCGCCGATGGTTTTTTCAGGACGTCGCGCTCCGTACGGGCGCGATCAAGATCCCCTTCAGCCGCGCAATCTCGGCCGGGTAATGCAGAGGCGGCACGTTGGCGGCGACCGCGTATAAACGAGCAACGCCGGAGTAGGGGCCACTCGCCACTTTCGCAGCATCGAAGGCGAGATGCTTACCCTTGGTGGCAATCTGCATCGACGACCGAACGCTACTCTCGAGCAGCGCGACTGCCTCCCGTTTAAACTCAGGAGCGAAATCCTGCCTCGTCTTGCTTATCCAAACACCTTTCAGGCTCAACCCAGCGCATTAAAGGTTTCCACCCATACCAGGGACGATCATGATAAGTCTGCCCCGTCCCTCCGCATCATCCCCTCCGTCCGATCCTAACCTCTTACCATTAGCGTCACTTCCCAAGGGCAGACCTTTGATGTCGCCCGGATATGACGACGGATCCTGTCCGCGGACGGCATCGAGATCAGATGAAACGGCAGGGTTGCGGGATACCACAGAGGATGAACGCTCGGATCATGATCGAGCGCGCCGCCCCAGCGTCGACGCATCAGCGCCCGCTCCGCCTGGTTTCGAGCGGCCTTGTCGACCTGCAGATGATCGAGCCCGCGAGACTTCGATTCGTGGTGATACAGGCTGATCGCGGGTGTCCATATGACCTTGAGACCAGATGAGCGAAGCTTCAAGGCATAGTCGAGATCGCTATAGCCGACCGGAAGAGTGACGTCATCGAAGCCTTGGTGGGCCAGAAAAACATCGCGGCGCGTGGCCAAAAATGCACCCGTGACAGCGCTGGCGCTTCGAGTGACCTGCCAGCGCCGCAAAGGACCTGGGCTGTCGGCAGGTTCATAGACGCCATCGTGAATGGCGGACCCTTTCCAGCCAAAAAGAACGCCGGCATGCTGGAGCGTGTCGTCGTCGTAAAGCAGCTTGACGCCAACAGCACCCACATCGTCTCGCTCGAGGAGACCGCGAATCCGACGATCCCACCCGCTTGTCAGCATCCGCATATCGTCATTGGCGAAAACCAGATGGGGCGTGTCGACCGATGCGGCCGCCTGATTGTTCAATCGCGACCAGTTGAAGGGCTCGTCGATGACCCGTCGCTCGATGCGGCCGGATGCGGCCAGCTTTTCGAGGAGGGCCAGGTCGGTCGAGCGAGTTGTTCCATTGTCCAAAATAAGCAGCCGCAACGCGTCCGGGTTTGCGGCCTTGGCGACAAGACTGTCGACCATTGTCGCAACATCGGCCGCATTGTCGCGCGTCGGGATAATGACGGTCAGCCCCGCTTCTGGTCGAACAGGGCGCCACGTCACCATGTCGCCATCCGGTCCCGTCAGGTCGAGTCGGGCCTCAAGGCCATGACGGGCGAGGTGAGCCGCGACGGCGGCACGATGGTCGGCGGAACGGTCGGGTAGCGGCTCGGTGCTCGAGGTCAGGCCAAATGGCACATGGCCAACCTGACCGGCCATCGCGAGTTCCAACAGCCAGGAACTCCGACCCCAACTGGTCGACTGTGGTGACGCATCGCCCGAGCCGAGGTCGGAAGAACCGCCGTGCAAAGGCGAAAGCATCGACCGGAATGTCGCCGCCTTGATCGCGAGGGTTTCACCAAAGACGTTCGCGTCCAGCAACGTGTCGTAATCAACGACCTGACGTAGAACCGGATCTGAATGCACCACATGATCGTCGATGGTCGTTGCGAGATCGTGATCCGCAATGAAAGCCGTGGCGGGTCCGAGTTCCGCGGAGGCGGCGAACCATGCGAGCGCATGGGGATGGAGCGTTGCGCCCTCTTGGAAAAAGACGAGCCAACCCGTCGAGACGGTGACCGCGCCGCGCAGCTCTGCTTCGAGTTCGGTCCAAGTGTCTTGTGCCTCGATCCACGCGACGCGAGGATCGACGATGGCTGCAGCTGCGAAGATGCTGGCCCGCGCGGCGTCCCGCCCGAGACCGATCAAGCGCCAATCCTGGAGTGACTGGTCGCGAATGGCTGCAACTTGAGCATAAAGCCGGTCTAAGGGCTCGCGATCCGCCAGCAGCAAGAGCGTGAATGTCTGTCGTGACGCGACCGGAGGGGCCGGGATTGTGAAGAGATTGCGAAAATCGCGGTAGGACGCGATCGGGAAGGCAAGCTGGGACATCGGATCAGGCAGCGCCGCGATCGTCCGGTCGATCGCGTCGCGCATGCCTTCCAATTGGTGGCTCATGGCCAGCAACGGATCGAGCGCGCCAGCGCGGAGTTGCGCGTCGAATAAGCGGTCCTGCTGTGCCCTCTCGCCCGCAGCCGCAAGTTCGTTCGCGGCCGCAAATAACGTCGGATCGGCCGCGACGGCGGACCGATACGAGTCCAACGCCTGACCGCGACGCCCCATCAGCTTATAGGCATGGCCGAGTTGAAGATGGGCTTCGGCATCCTGCGGGTCGCTCATAATGATCTGCCGATAAGCCGCCTCGGCCTCGCAGAGCTCACCGCTGTCTTTCGACATATTGCCGTATTGCAGGCGGATGTCGTTCCGCTCCGGAAGAAGTTGGAGAACGGAACCGTAGAGCTCCGCCGCTTTTTCTGTCGCTCCCGCATCCCGGAAGCCATTGGCCAAAGCGATCAGGGAAGCCGAATTTTTCGTCGACGTCGACGCTGCGACAACCGCTCTGGCCGCCATCGATGCTAAGCGTTTCAAGATGACGTGCACGATCGACCTTTAAGACAACGCCACATGCTTCCCAAGCGGGATGGGCCATGTGGCAATCGACTGTCAAGTATCGAGGGTGATCAAGGCACCCGTTCACGCAACGTGAGGTTGCAGTGACGTTTAATGATCTCGCTAACTAGGGCAAGGCGTTGTTTCTACACCCAGCAAGGCCCGCCATACTCGACCGCGAGTTGAATAGCCGCCCGTCCAGAAGGACTATTTTTTCGATGATGCGCCTGCGGGTGGTTGAAGGATCGGGCATGGACCTAAGCGGGTCCGCCGAGCAAGACCCCTGGGCGGAGATCGCTGGCCGCCACATCGGGCTTGCCTCCGCCGCTCGTGAAGAGGCTGGCACTACCACAGCCACCCTTGCTCGATCTGGTCAGCGGCGGGAAGGCGTCGACCTCAGATCGCGGGCTCGGTGCCGGCCTGGCCCGTCTTGCGAGACTCCTCCCGGGCGGATTGACCATCCCGGAAGGATTTGCGTTTTAAATCATCACATCGCGTGGTGACGCATCATGCGACGGTGATGCATCATCATGCCGCGATGATGCATCATACCATGGTGGTGCATCATCCGCTCGTGATGCATCATCATGCTCCGATGGTGCATCATTTCGGCGCTGGCGGGAGCCGCAGCGGCCCCGAGCGATGCGATCAGGATGGTGCACGCACAAATCAGGCTCTTGGTCTTCGTCAAAACTGCCTCCACAAAGCATGTCGGCGCGTTCGCCTCGAACCCACCTGACCTGACAGTTACGCGCGATGAGCAACAAGGTTACATTGTGGCCACGGTCTTGCTGCGAACAGGCTGACATTCGAACGAACATGTGGCGGCGTCGCACCGCTTTGACGGTGCAAGAATATCACGCGACGACCTGGATCTGTGGATGACGCGCGGCTGTCATAAAAGGCGCTTGCGCCTGATCTCTGAATCGGTATCATTCCTATGTCTTTGATCTAGCGAAAGGAGGTGATCCAGTGTCTCATTGTTTCATGCTTGGTACCCGAGCCTGGACGATCGATTTCTCGGTGAAAGCTGAGATCGCCTAGTCGCCTACGGTTCGTACCCGAGCCGAACAATGTCGAGGGGCTGCTCTAACGGGCGGCCCCTTTTCATTTGTGGCGGTGGAGCCAGGCGCAAGCCTCCCTCCGGCAGGCCCATGCGGCCAGCCATGTCAAACTTTGCCAAGCCGGCGCTAGCCGACTAGATACACATCCATCAGGCACGGGCACAGGGCCTGGGCCGCCTTCGCCTGTCTGATCATGACCGAACAAAGCCCGGCCGACGTCCTCAACGAATTGCGCGTCGATATCGACCGCATCGATGCGGCCATGCATAATCTTCTGATCGAGCGAGGCGGCATCATCGAACGTCTGATCGCCGTCAAGTTCAGGCAGGGCGGCGGATCGGCGTTTCGTCCCGGCCGCGAGGCCGAGATGATGCGGCGCATCGCCGAGCGACATCGCGGCCCGTTGCCGCTCGACACGGTCGAGAGCATCTGGCGCGTCATCATCGCAACCTTCACGTTCGTCCAGGCGGCTTATTCGGTGCATGCCGACATGACGGCCGGCGATGCGGCGATGCGTGACTCGGCGCGGTTCCACTTCGGCTTCACGGTGCCGCTTGTATCCCACCTCGGCGCGACGGGCGTCATCGAGGCGGTCAATCGGGCCAATGGCGACCTCGGCATGATCGGCATCGACGCAGAAGCCTCGGGCGGCGCGTGGTGGGCACGCCTGACTGAACCCGACGCCCCGAAAATTATCGCGCGGCTTCCGTTCGTCGAACGCAGCGATCATCCGGCGGGGCTCCCCGTGTTCGTCATCGCCCGGTCGACCAGCGTCGCGGCCGTTCGCGATGTCGTGCTTCACTCGGTATCGGTCGAGCGCTGGCGTGATGGGCTACCGGCCGCGATCGGGGCGATCGGCGGCTCGATCATTGGAAACGTCGGCGATCAGATCGGTCTGGTGCTGTTGGTCGCGACACCCGGAGCGCTGCCGCCCGACACGCTCGCCGATACGCTGCGGCCCATTGTCGGAGAAGCCAGGATCGCCGAAATTGGAAGCCATGCCGCTCGTTTCGATTTCGATACGCAACCGCTTCCGGCCTCTTTCATCTTTCCGTCCTGACATTCTCGCTGAAGAGCTGCTGATCCATGTCAAATCCTGTTGCCGCCGTGCGCCCGACCCCGCTCCCGCACATCCTCGACATCGCGATCTACGTTCCGGGCAAGAGCGCTGGAACCAGCGGCGGCAAGGTCCATAAGCTCTCCGCGAACGAAACGCCGCTCGGGCCATCGCCAGCCGCGATCGAAGCGTATCAGCAGAGCGTCGGTCGTCTCGAGCTTTACCCGGACGGGGCAGCGACACGGCTGCGGCAGGCCATCGCGGCTCGCTACGGTCTCGATCCCGCCCGCATCGTCTGCGGCTGCGGCTCGGACGATCTGCTGCATCTGCTGGCGCAGGCCTATGTCGGCCCGGGACGCGAGGCCATCGTCACCGAGCACGGCTTCGTGGTCTATACGATCGTGGTCAAGGCGGCGGGCGGCACGGTCGTCGTGGCGCGGGAGAGCGATTGCACGGCCGATGTCGATGCGATCCTGGCCTGCGTGACCCCGAACACGACGATCGTGTTCCTGGCCAATCCCAACAACCCGACCGGGACATATTTGTCGTTCGACGAGGTCAAGCGGCTCCATGCCGCGCTGCCGCCCCACGTCATGCTGGTGCTCGACGCGGCCTATGCCGAATATGCGCGGCAGAACGATTACTCGTCCGGCATGGAGCTCGTCTCGACGTTCGAGAACGTCGTCATGACCCGCACCTTTTCAAAGATCTACGGATTGGCGAGCCTGCGGATCGGCTGGCTTTATGGACCGGAGTCGATCTGTGATGCGATCAACCGCATTCGCAGCCCGTTCAACCTGAACGGGCCGGCGATCGAGGCCGGCATCGCGGCCATTCAGGATACGGCGCATGTCGACAAAGCGGTCGCGCATAACGATCTTTGGCGCGGCTGGTTGACCAATCGGTTAGGAGAGCTCGGCCTGAAAGTCTCGCCCAGCGCCGGTAACTTCCTGCTGTTGCATTTCCCGCGCGAGCCGGGTCACACCGCGGCCGAGGCCGATGCGTTCTTGTCTAGCCGCGGATTGATCCTGCGCGCGGTCGGCGCTTATGGCCTGCCTGACTGCCTGCGGCTGACGGTCGGCCCCGAAGACGCCAACCGGCTGGTGGTCGACACGCTTCGGGAGTTTCTGGGACAGGCAGCGCGCCAGGGCGATGCCGCGCATGGCTGACGCTTTGTCGGCACCCCTGTTTGAGCGTGTCGCGATCATCGGCATGGGGTTGATCGGCTCCTCGATCGCGCGCGCGGCCAAACATTATGGCGCCGCGTCGATCGTGGTGGCGGGTGATCGCGACGAGGCTGTCTGTCGACGCGTCCGCGACCTCGGCTTCGCCGACGTCGTGACCCATTCTGCAGTCGAGGCGGTCGCGGAGGCCGACCTCGTGATCCTCTGCGTTCCGGTCGGCGTCATGGGCGATGTCGCGGCCGAAATCGGGGCTTACCTTAAACCGGGCGCGATCGTCAGCGACGTCGGCTCGGTCAAGAACGCAGTCGTCGAGGCCCTGTCGCCGCATCTCGCCGAGGGTGTCTGGCTGGTGCCGGCTCATCCGGTCGCCGGCACGGAATATTCAGGGCCGGACGCCGGCTTTGCGGTTTTGTTCGAGAACCGCTGGTGCATCCTGACGCCCTGCGACCGGTCGAGCGACGATGCGGTGGCAGCGGTCACGGCATTGTGGCGCGCGTTTGGGTCCAACGTCGAAACCATGACGCCAACCCACCATGATCTGGTGCTCGCCATCACCAGCCACGTGCCGCATCTCATCGCCTATAATATCGTCGGGACGGCGGCCCATCTCGAAGCCGTGACTCAATCCGAGGTCATGAAATTTTCGGCCGGTGGCTTTCGTGACTTTACCCGCATCGCCTCCTCGGATCCCACCATGTGGCGCGACGTGTTCCTCCACAACAAAGAGGCCGTGCTGGAAATGCTTGGCCGCTTCAACGAGGATCTCGCGGCGCTCGCCAAAATGGTGCGCTGGGGCGATGGCGACGGTCTCTTCGATCTCTTCACGCGAACACGGGCGATCCGGCGCGGCATCATCGCGCAAGGACAGGAAACGCAAGCTCCGGATTTCGGGCGACGCGGACCCACGAGCGATCCCGCCGCCAAGGCGTGATCCGGCGACGCGGCCCGATCAGTAGATCGGGTCGAGCCGTACCGGCAGCGCGATCGGACCGAGACGAAGCCGCCCGCCGGAGAAGATGACCGGCAGGCGGAGGGCATTGCCGGCCTGCGGTGTCGGCGCAGCCTTCTTGCCGCCGAGCAGGCTCGACAGGAGACCGCCAAGCTTCACGCTCGAGATCGGTATTCCGAAGCGCTCGGCGATCGGCTCGAAGCCTGTCAGCGCCGTGTCGAGTTTGCCGGTCGTGCGATGAGCCTCGTCCAGGGCCAGCACACCACTGGCCTGACCCACGAAATCGCCTTTCCTCACACTCAAACCGGTAACCCGCAACTGCCCGTCGGCCTGTCGCCAAGCTTCCAACCGTGCGACGGTCGGTGCACTGAGCAGGTCCGAATGCGTCAATGTTCCATTCAGCGAGGCTTCGATCAGATCGTTGCCGCCCGTGAAGCCATCGAGCGTCGGTAGACTGACACCGAGCGCCTTGACGTCGAAATCCGCGTCCGCCGCGTCGGATACATTCGGCGTCGCCAGAGCCGACAGTTGCGCCGCCCGTGCATTGAGATCGGTCGCGTCGGGCTGGCTCAGCGTCACGGCGAGGCGCGTCGCTTCGATCTCGCCGCCGCGCGGCATGTCCGGCAACCCGGAGGCGGCGACCCGAAGCCCCGCCCAGGAGACCATCAAATCGTAATCGCCATTATCGGCTCGGAGATGCATCGGGCCCATGAGGTCGACCCGAATGGTCCGGGGTGCATCGAGCCCGAGGCGTGCCAGAAGACCCTCGACGTTACCGGTACTTTGACGACCCGCGATCTCGCCTTGAAACGTCGGCTTGTCGCATCGGATCCGCAAGGCGAACGGGTAGCCGCCGATATGGCGCTCCGGACAGCTCCAATTGCGCCCCGCATGACCCTGCTGTGCAAGCCAATCGTCGAAAGCCGCCCCTGCCCTGTTGGCGGCCAGGCCCCACAATCCCGACCAGACCGCGACGACGCCGACAACGCTTGCGATCGCAATCGGGATCGTCCGCGACCGCCGCTGCCGAACGCCATTCTGTGGTGCGGACATCCAAACGCTCTTTCGTCTTGCGGCAGACCGGCGGTCGGCCACCCTGCTGGTTCTGCTCTACCGTACCGCAGCGCCACGCCCATCGATCCGCGCTGGCTCGACGTGCAGACCCCACCCCATAATGCAGGATGGCACCGGAGGGAATCCACTGGTGCGCCAGCATATGCAGCAAGGGTGCTGGAGAAGGCTCGCGAAGCTGTTACGAAGCCGATCGGGCGAAACAGCGGCGAGGCGGAGGCATGGCAAATATCGACGATCTCTGGATCTTTGCCTATGGGTCGCTGATGTGGCGGCCGGATTTCGACTTCGTCGAGAGGCAGAAGGCGCGGCTTTCCGGCTACCACCGCAGCCTCTGCATCTTTTCTCACCTTTATCGCGGCACGCCCGCCAATCCCGGCCTTGTTCTGGGCCTCGACCGAGGCGGCTCGTGTGTCGGCATCGGGTTTCGCATCGCCGAGACACATCGGGCCGCGACCCTCGATGCCGTGCGGACACGCGAACTTGTGACCGGCGTCTATCGGGAAGTGCAGGCTCCGATACTGCTCGCGGATGGCAGCCGTGTGTCGGCGGTGACCTATGTGGCCGATCGCGCGCATGTCCAATATGCCGGCAAACTGCCGCGCGAACAGATGGCGGCCCGGATCCGCCAGTGCGCCGGAAGCGCCGGTCCGAACGCCGACTACGTACGGAACACCCATCTGCATTTGCAGCAGATGGGACTGCAGGACGCCAATCTCGCGTGGATCGTCGCAGCAATCGATCGCGAGAACTAAAACCTTGACAGGATTGCGACAGACACATTCAATCAGACATCAGACCAATTTTGAGGTCTCAACTGATCTCGTTTTCGTCGACCGGATATTTGCTTGCACGCTGCCCGCGCCCATGAGTCCGCGATCGCGACCTTGACGCCTCTGCCCGCGCTTGATCGTGCGGAGAGCGTCTCACGCGCTTTGGCGGATTTCATCGTGCGGTCGGCGCTACGGCCAGGCGACCGCCTTCCCACCGAGCGGGCCTTGATGGAAGCGCTCGCGGTCGGACGGTCGACGGTGCGCGAGGTGATCCGGCAGTTTCAGGCGCGCGGCATCGTCGAGTCCCGCAAGGGGAGCGGTACCTATCTGCTGCGCGCTCTCACGGCCGGCAGCGTATCGTTTCCGATGACGATCGACACGGGCGCATTGCGCGATCGCCTTTTGCAAACGCTCGAAGTGCGGCGCGGTCTCGAGGTCGAAGCCAGTGCTGTGGCGACCTGCCGCGCCGGAGACGCCGATATCGCCGCTATGGAGCAGAAGCTCATCGAGATGGAACGTGTTCATTTCGACAAGGGAACCGCCGGCCGGGAGGACCTCGCCTTCCACCTCGCGATTTACGATGCGACCCACAACCCCTTGTTCCGCCAGTTGCTGGAGCAAATCCGCGAGGCGTTCGAGCATTTTTTCGAAAAACCGTTCGATCGGCCCGATTTCGCGCGCCGCTCCTTTCCGTTCCACCGCGAATTATTCGACGCGATCCGCAGCCGAAACACCGCCCTGGCTCGCGACAAGACGATCGCGATTTTGGCGATCGTCGAGGAAGACATCAAGGCCATGTCGCAATGAGCGAGTTCCCGTGAGACGTTTGCTATGAGCACATCCGACCGATCCACCGGCGCCGACGTTCTGGCGCGGGCCCGCCTTATTCTGGCGCATGACGAGCCTCACGCTTTCGACGCCGTGGTGCCGGCGATCGTGCAGACCTCGCTCTTCACCTTCTCGAGCTTTCAGGAGATGTCCGACACTTATGCGGGCAAGAAGAGCCGCAACGTCTATTCCCGCACCACGAACCCCACCGTCACGCTGTTCGAGCAAAAGATCGCGGCGCTCGAAGCGACCGATGACGCGATCGGATTTCCAAGCGGCATGGCGGCGATTTCGGGCGCCGTTCTGGCCTTCGTCAAGCCGGGCGACCGGATCGTCAGCGTGCGCCATGTCTATCCCGACGCTTATCGGCTGTTCGAGACGCTGCTGAAAGACTGGGGCGTTACGACCGACTATGTCGATGGCGCCGACCATGCGGCAGTCGCGGCGGTGTTGCCGGGCGCCAAGCTGCTCTACCTCGAAAGCCCCACCAGTTGGACCATGGAAGCGCATGACGTCGGCGCTTTGGCGGCGCTCGCCCGCCAGCACGGCGCGATGAGCATGATCGACAATTCCTATGCGACGCCGCTGTTTCAGCAGCCGGTGACGCTCGGGGTCGATCTCGTGATTCACTCCGCCTCTAAATATATCGGCGGCCACAGCGATACGGTCGCGGGTGTCGTCGCGGGTCGTGCCGAGCTCGTGTCCCACATCCGCCGCACGATCTGCCCCTACATCGGCGCGAAACTCGCGCCCTTCGAGGCGTGGCTATTGCTGCGCGGCCTTCGCACGTTGCCGGCGCGCCTCAAGGCGCACGAAGCTTCCGCCGTGACCTTGGCGCAGCGCCTCTCCGACCACAAGAACGTGACAGCGATGCACCATCCGGCGCTTGCGGGCCCGCTACCGCCGGGGCTGACCGGAACCTCCGGCCTGTTCTCCTTCGTGGTCGACGACACGATCGACATCCCGGCTTTCTGCGACGCGCTTCACCTCTTCCAGCTTGGCGTCAGCTGGGGTGGGCATGAGAGTCTCGTCGTGCCGGCACTCATCACCCGGGTGCAAGCCGCCGGCCCGAATTCGGCTCTCGATTTCGGTGTGTCCGACAGGATGATCCGCCTGCATGTCGGGCTTGAAGGCACCGATGCGCTCTGGGACGACCTGACCAGAGCCTTGAACAAGGCACGTCACTGAACCCCGTTGGCGGCCTCGACGCCGTCGACGCACCGAACGCGAGGGAGACCACGATGTTGAAACGCCTGCTGTTGACCGCCACCGCCTGCCTGTTGCTCGGATCGCATGCTTATGCCGACACCACGATCAAGCTGGTCGAGGTCCTGACGAGCCCGGAAAGGACCGAGACCCTCAAGGGTTTGGTCGATACGTTCGAGAAGGCCAACCCCGGCACTCACGTCGAGATCACCTCGCTGGCCTGGAGCTCGGCCTTCGAAAAATTCGCCACCATGGTGTCGGCCGGGGACTCGCCCGATGTCGTCGAGATGCCCGATCGATGGCTGTCGCTCTATGCCGGGAACGGCAAGCTCGAAAACCTCGATCCGTATCTCGCGACCTGGAGCGAGACGGCCGGCCTCAATGTCCGCGCGCTCGAGGTGGCCCGCGCGGTCGACAAAAAAGCCTATATGCTGCCGTACGGCTTCTATCTGCGGGCCATGTTCTACAACAAGGTCTTGTTCAAGCAGGCCGGCATCGCCGAGCCGCCGAAAACGATGGACGAGTTCCACGACGACGCCAGGAAAATCTCGGCCATCCCGGGCAAGTCTGGCTACTGCCTTCGCGGCGGGCCGGGTGGCCTGAACGGATGGATGATGTTCGGCGCCACGATGGCCGGTAACAATGACTTTTTCAAACCGGACGGCACTTCCACGCTGAGTGATCCCGACTGGGTCAAAGGCTCGGCTTGGTTGATCGATCTCTACAAGGATGGTCTCGCCCCGAAGGACAGCGTCAACTGGGGCTTCAATGAAATCGTGGCCGGCTTCTATTCCGGCACCTGCGCGATGCTGGACCAGGACCCCGACGCGTTGATCGCCGTCGCCGAGCGCATGAAGCCGGACGACTTCGGCGTGACCCCGATGCCGAAGGGCCCCGCCGGCAAGGCCTTCCCGACCCTCGGCTATACGGGCTGGTCAATGTTTTCGAGCAGCGAACACAAGGACCTCTCCTGGAAGTTGATCCAAGCGCTCGATGGCCCGGTCGGAAACTTGGCCTGGAATAAACGCACGGGCGCCCTGCCAGTCTATACGGCCGCCGCCAAAGACCCGTTTTATTCGGGCGATCAGTTCAAAGGCTGGTTCGCCGAACTCGCCGACAAGGACGAGGTGCCGACCATCATGCCGACCAACCTGCCGGGCTTCGCGTTCTTCGCCGATTCGCTCGCGGTGAAGACCAGCCAGCAGGCCTTGCTCGGCCAGATCACGGCCGAGCAGATGAACACGCAATGGGCCGCCTATCTGACCAAGGCGAAGCAGAAACAGATGAGCGCGCCGTGATCGTGACGATCAGCAGCGGCAAGCCAAGATGACGACGATCACGACGGGTGCGACGACGCGGCGTCGCCGCCCCCTTCTCCGCCGGATGGCGCTTGCGGCGGAGCCCTATCTCTACACGATTCCGTCGGTGTTCCTGATCACCATCATCATGCTGGTGCCGCTGGTGATCGGACTATCTTATGCGTTTCGCGACATCACGCTGCTGGATCCGTTCAGCGGCGGCTTCGTGGGGCTCGATCATTTTCGCGAGATCTATGCGGATGCGAGCTTCTGGAACGCCCTTCACAATACCGTGACCTGGACCGTGACATCCGTCGTCTTGCAGTTCGGTCTGGGGCTGATCCTCGCGATGCTGCTCGACCGGCCATTTCCGGGTCGCTCGCTGATCCAGGCGCTTGTCTTCCTCCCCTGGGCGGTCCCGAGCTTCCTGTCCGGCCTGAATTGGGCCTGGCTGTTCAACCCCGTGGTCGGGCCGCTCCCCTATTGGATGCACGACATCGGGCTCATGTCCGCGCCCGACAACATCTTGTCCGACCCAGATCACGCCATCTGGGGACCGATCGTCGCCAATGTCTGGTGGGGCATTCCGTTTTTCGCCATCACGCTGCTGGCCGCGTTGCAGGCAATCCCGAAGGATATCTACGAAGCCGCGGCGATCGACGGCGCCGGGCCGTTCGAGCGGTTCCGCAGCATCACCCTGCCGTTCCTCGCGCCCACCATCGCGATTACGGTTCTGCTCCGGACCGTGTGGGTCGCCAATTTCGCCGATCTGATTGTCGTTATGACGAAGGGCGGCCCGGCCGATTCCACCCAGATTCTCTCGAGCTATATCTTCACCCAGGCGTTTCAGCGGCTCGACTTCGGTTACGCGTCGGCGATCGCGGCCGTTTTGCTCGTTCTTCTGCTCGCCTATGCGTTTGCCCTGGTGGTGCTGCGGCAGACACTCATGGCGCGGAACTGACCCATGCGAGCCTCTAGCCTCCGCCGCACCTCCTACTGGGTCTTTCACTATGCCATGCTGGCGGCCTTCCTGGCTTTTGCACTCTTTCCGCTGTTCTGGCTGCTGAAGGTCTCGATCACGCCAAACGACCTGCTGTACAGCGAGGGCGTTCGCATGTGGCCGTCCCGCACGACTCTCGACCATTACGTGTCGGTGCTGCAACACACGCAATTTCCGCTGTTCTTCCGCAACAGCGTGATCGTCTCGGGTTGCACGGCCGTCGTCTCGACGCTGATTGCGGCTGGGGCCGGTTACGGCTTCTCGCGGTTCCAGTTTCGCGGCAAGTTCTGGATCGTCGGCATCATGCTGGTCACCCAGATGTTTCCGCTGGTCATGATCGTCGCACCGATCTTCCGCCTGCTAGCCCCGCTTGGGCTGACCAATAGCCTCACCGGCCTGATCATCGTCTACACGGCCTTCAACGTGCCGTTTGCCAGCTTCCTGATGCAGAGCTTCTTCGACGGTATCCCGAAGGACCTTGAGGAAGCCGCCATGATCGATGGCGCGACGCGCTTCGAAGCGCTCTGCAAAATCATCCTGCCGCTGACGCTCCCGGGTCTCGCGGCCACGATCGGCTTCGTCTTCACGGCGGCATGGAGCGAATTGCTCTTTGCGCTGATGTTGAACTCATCCAACGCCGCCAGCACCTTCCCGGTCGGCCTGCTGGCTTTCGTGTCGAAGTTTTCGGTCGATTTCGGCCAGATGATGGCGGCCGGCGTCCTGGCTCTCATCCCGGTCTGCGGCTTCTTTTTTCTGATCCAACGGTATCTGGTGCAGGGCCTGACGGCCGGCGCCGTGAAAGGCTGATCCATGGCGTCGATCTCCATCAACGCTGTGCGAAAGAGCTACGGCGACGTTCCGGTTCTGCGCGGCATCGATCTCGACATCGAGAATGGTGAGTTCGTGGTTCTGGTCGGCCCCTCGGGCTGCGGAAAATCCACCCTGCTGCGCCTGATCGCCGGACTTGAAGACATCACCGATGGCGAAATCCGGATCGGCGACACGATCGTCAACGACCTTCCGCCGAAGGACCGCGACATCGCCATGGTGTTCCAATCCTATGCGCTCTATCCGCATATGACCGTGCGGGACAATATGAGCTTCAGCCTCAAGCTGCGCCGCGTCGCCAAGGAGCGCATCGCCACGGCGGTCGACAGCGCCAGCCGCAAGCTTGGTCTCGGGCCCCTGATCGAACGCAAGCCACGCGCGCTCTCGGGCGGGCAACGCCAGCGCGTCGCCATGGGCCGCGCCATCGTCCGCGATCCGAAGGCGTTCCTGTTCGACGAGCCGCTGTCGAACCTCGACGCGCGCCTGCGAGAACAGATGCGCTACGAAATCCGCAAGCTGCATCGCGACCTCGGCGCAACGTCGATCTATGTGACGCATGACCAGATCGAGGCGATGACGATGGCCGACAGGATCGTGGCCATGAACGATGGCGTCGCCCAGCAGATTGGCCCGCCGGCGGACCTCTACAACGATCCGACCAATATCTTCGTGGCCGGCTTCATCGGCTCGCCCGCAATGAACTTTGTCCAAGCGAGAGCCGTGCCGGCCGGAGGCGGCGTCACGATTACGATCGGCGAGGCCAAATTATGCGACACCGCACGGCCAGCGGCACTCCCGGCCGATGCCATCGTAACGGTCGGGCTTCGACCCGAGCGGATCACTCTCGTGGCGCCCGGAAGCTCAAACAGCACCAAGGCGACGATTGATCTCGTCGAGCCCACCGGACTCGGCATGGTGGTGCATCTCCTGATCGGGGGTCAGGCCCTCAAACTTTTCACAACCGATCGACTGACCCTCACGGTGGGCGACACGGTGGGGCTGACGGTCAAACCCACGGACGTGTTGCTGTTCTCACCAGCGACCGGCGACCGTCTTCGGGCTTGACGTCGCAGGCCCAGATTTGGGCCTACCGCGCCTGGGGAGCGCCGCGTCGAAGATCATCGACGATCGCCTGCCGCTCCGTCGCGTTGCTGGCCAAGAGATGGACGTGGATTTCGCATCCGCCTTTCGACAGCAACGCCCTGATGTGCTCGCTTCGGGCGAAGGCTTGCGGGCACGGGCCGATCGATTCGATGAGAAGCGATGTCAGCGTCGAGGCCGCATCACGCCGCGCCGCGATGACGACCGCTCCACCATCGGTCGGCAACCAATCGGCAAATCGAGCGGTGTCGTCGAGCCGAAACACCGAAAAGACGTAACGCTTCCCCGAGCGACCGGTCCACGAGCGAAATCGATCCGCCACGCTACTGCCCGCCAATCCGAGCAAGGGTGCGTCGGAGCCCGCAAGGGTCGCGGCCAGATCGTCGCCATCCCACGCAGCGGGTTGATATGCCATACCCGGCGTCGCGTGAAACAATCGCCTGACAGTCCCAATCTGACTACCGATCGGACCCGTGTCGCATCTCTGCCCGGCCTGTCGGCTCTGATTCGTCCCGATCATTGGTCCGCTCCCCTCGATAGGAACAAATAAAGAACAGAACAGGCCATAAACGTCAACATAGATCTTGATCAAAAGAGGAACATGGCCGATCACTCGCGCAAGGCTGGTGATAACTTGCGGGACGTGGCGCAACGTTGCGATCGAGACCTGCACCATCCAAGAAAAATCAGCTTTTCGGAAGCGGGGCGGCAGGGCATTGTCGTGAAACGTCAACGATGCTCCGGCTAGCGTCGACACGAAGGTCTCCGGTCGATCCGGAGCCGAACAAGGAGTGCGCACATGGCACGTGTGGCATTGGTCACGGGCGGAACGCGCGGCATCGGCGGCGCCATTTCACGATGCTTGAAGGACAAGGGCCTGAGTGTCGCCGCGACCTATGCGGGAAATGACGAGGCCGCGGCGACCTTTCGGCACGAGACGGGTATTCCGGTTTTCAAATGGGACGTGACCGATTTCGAAGCCTGCGAGCGCGGCGTGCGTCAGGTCGAGAGTGAGATCGGTCCCATTGACGTGCTCGTCAACAACGCGGGCATCACGCGAGACGGCTTCTTCCATAAAATGACGAAGGACCAGTGGAGCCTTGTGCTCGACACCAACCTTCACAGCCTGTTCAACATGACGCGCCCGGTGATCGAAGGCATGCGGGCGCGCGCCTGGGGCCGCGTCATCGTGATCTCGTCGATCAACGGTCAGAAAGGCCAACTCGGCCAGGTCAATTATTCGTCCGCAAAAGCCGGCGATATCGGCTTCGTCAAATCCCTGGCGCTCGAAAGCGCGAGCAAGAACATCACGGTCAACGCCATCTGCCCCGGTTATATCGCGACCGAGATGGTGCAGGCGATCGACCCCGAGGTTTTGAAGAAGCGTGTGCTTCCGCAGATCCCGATGGGCCGCCTCGGTCTCCCCGACGAGGTCGCCAAGGCTGTTGCCTATCTCGCGTCGGAGGACGCCAGCTTCGTCACCGGCTCGACCCTGACGATCAACGGCGGCCAGCATATGGTCTGATGGCCCAATCCGCGTGCGGTTCGGCAGCCGCCGGCCGTTTTCAATGCTTGAAGTGGCGGATGCCTGTGAACACCATCGCAAGGCCGGCCGCGTCGGCCGCCGCGATCACTTCGTCGTCGCGCACCGATCCGCCGGGCTGAATGATGGCTGTCGCGCCCGCCTGAATGGCAGCGTCGATGCCGTCCGCGAAGGGGAAGAAAGCGTCGGAGGCCAGAACAGCGCCATGCGTCAGCGGGTCGCTGAAACCTGCGGCCTTTGCGGCCTCGCCTGATTTCCATGCCGCGATACGGGCCGAGTCGACGCGGCTCATCTGGCCCGCGCCGATGCCCACCGTCGCGCCTGCCTTGGCGTATACGATGGCGTTCGACTTCACATGTTTGCAGATCCGATAGGCGAATTTCAGATCGGCCAATTCCGCCTCGCTCGGAGCTCGTTTGGTCACGACACGCAAGTCCATCGCCTCGACATCGGCCGCATCGCGGTCCTGCACCAGGAACCCGCCCGCGACCGTTCGGACCATGCTGCCCGGCGCATGGGGGTCGGGCAGACCGCCGGTGAGCAGGAGACGAAGGTTCTTCTTCGCGGCCACGATCGCGATCGCCTCGGAGCTGGCTTCGGGTGCGATGATGACTTCGGTGAAGATCTTGACGATCTCGGTCGCGGCTTCCGCGTCGAGCGGCCGATTCAGGGCCACGATGCCCCCGAAGGCCGATACGGGATCGCAGCGAAGGGCCAGGCGATAGGCTTCGGCGAGCGTCTTGGCTTCCGCGCTGCCGCAGGGGTTGGCGTGTTTGATGATCGCGACCGCGGCACTCACGGCCGGGTCGAATTCGGCCACGAGCTCGAAAGCCGCATCCGTATCGCCAAGATTATTGTAGGAAAGCGGCTTGCCTTGCACTTGTCGCGCCGTCGCGACCCCGATCCGTTGCTCGGCCGTTCTGTAGAAGGCGGCCGACTGATGTGGATTTTCGCCGTAACGCAGGCTCTCGGCCAACGTCCCGCCGAGCGCGCGATAGGTCGGAACGTTGCCGGCCAGCGACCGGGAAAACCAGTTCGAGATCGCTGCGTCGTAGCTTGCGGTTCGGGCAAAGGCCTTTTGGGCCAGCCAGCGACGAAATTCGGGGCTCGTGCCGCCCGCATAGGCGTCGAGCTGCTCAATCAGTTTGGCATAATCGGCCACATCGACCAGCACGGCGACATCGCCATGATTCTTAGAGGCGCCGCGGATCATGGCCGGGCCGCCGATGTCGATGGTTTCGATACAATCCTCGAAGGTGCCGCCTGTCGCGACGGTCTCCTCGAACGGGTAGAGGTTGACCACGAGAAGATCGATCGGCGCGATGTCATGGGCCAGCATCGCGGCCTCGTGAGCGGGGTTCTCGCGGATCGCCAAAAGTCCGCCATGCACGTTCGGGTGCAGCGTCTTCAGGCGGCCATCCATCAGCTCGGGGAAGCCGGTCAAATCCGCGACGTCGCGAACCGGCAAGCCGTGACCGAGAAGCTCCTTCCGGGTTCCTCCGGTCGAAACGAGCTCGATGCCTCGCGCATGGAGCGCGGCGGCGAAATCGGCGAGTCCGGTCTTATCCGAAACGGAAAGGAGAGCCCGCGTGATGGGACGAGTGTTGGCCATGCGTTCCAATTCTTGAACCACTGGCAGAGCCGCCTCATCAGGCGATCGACGCCGCTGCCGTCAAAATCCAGCAGTCATGTCAGGCTGCAAGCGCGCGATCTATCATGGATCGGTCGGCGCGCACCAGAGGGCCGTCGTCAAAGCTCCGGTGGCGGTGTCTCGAGCCGCTGCGTGAACGACCAAGCCACCTGCCTCACCGTCGCGGTCTCGCCTTGCACGACGAGTTGCTCCGTGCGGCGAGGCCCCTCGGCGCTCGCGAAGAAGATGCTTTCCTCGATCTCGATCGCGAGACCGCCCGCCTCGAACAGCCATTCGTCGCCATTCGGCATGCCGATCGTGATCGTCGTGCCATCAGCCGCGAAAGCGGCGCGGACGAGGGGATGCAGATGGAAGCGGACCGCGAACGGCAAAGCCGCCGCATTCGGTCGGCCCGCGATGGGCACGAGGTGATCCTCGCCGGATAGCCGCGTGCCCGCATGGGACAGCCACAACTGACGCCGATGAGCGAAGCCGAGCCGCGCGTAGCCATCGTGCAGCGCATCGAGCCAGACGCCCTCAGCCACGTCGGAGCGAGCGACGGTGACGGCCTGTGGCGGCGCGAAGACCATTCCGTCCAGCGCCCGGACCCAGCCGTGCGATCCGGCAAACCGGCTCGACGACATATCCGCGAGCGTCAGCGTCGAATGCGCCGCGGTGACGCGTGCCGCCTGAGACAGATCGCGGCGATCCGGATCCGGACTCCCACAATTGACGACGAGCCGCTGTCCACCGACCGAGAGCTCGAACGACAAGGTTCCGGCATGCGACCGCTTCGAAAAGATCGGCGGCGGCAGACGGCCCATGTCGCAGATCAGCACAGCCTCGCCAGCTTCGACGCGCTGGTACCCGGAATACGGTGCATTGCCGAGCGGCATCGCATGGGCGTCGTCATAGGCCAGCACGGTCGCCAGAGTTTCGGGCCGGGTGACGCCCATGCCGTTGAACAAGGCGAGCGAGCCATCCGGATGCCGAAACATCCGCAGCATCGGCATCATGCGATCGATGGCGTTCAGGAGTGCGACCGGCACTTCCGCGCCGCGTGCCGCATAGGCTTGGCGGAGAGGCAAGAGATCGAGCAGGAGATCGCCGAGAACCTGAGGATTTCGGCTGACATGTCCCCCGTCGGTCAGGATCTGCCGGCCCAATTCCTCGAGCAGCATGCGCGAGCCGAGTCTTTGAAGGGTCGGCAGTCCATCGGCGCAGATGCCCATTTCGGCCAGCGAGAGCGCCGCCCAAAGCCGGCTGTCGCCGACGAGCCCGTTGTTCATACGGCGTTGCAAAAAGGCGGTCTGCCGCCCGAGGCTCTTCATCAATCGGCGGTAGAATGGTCCGTCGGCTCCATCGAGGATCACGGGGGACTGGCTCAGCCAGGACAGAAGCCGGCGCGCCACGACGCGGGGTTCCCACGCGATGCGCCCGCGCTGGCCATGGCTCATCCAGTCTTCGACCAGAGCACGCGCATTGGCTCGCGCCAGCGAGGTATCGGCCGCACGCATGTGCCGCAGCCATCCAAAGCCATGCAGCGTCTCGTCCCATCCCGCCGATGGCGGTTCGATGTCGAAGGGTGATTGGCCATGGGCGTTGATGATCTTGCCACCGAACGAAAAATATCCCGCATAGATATCGCTCGCGACAGTCGGATCAGCCGTATGGATGTCCTGCGGGGCGATAAGCAGGCGCGTCGGGCTGCGACTCGGGCGGTCGAGAAGCCAAAGCAAGGGTGCGAGCGCTCGATGCCAACCGGCGCCCAGGATCTGGAGCACGACGAAGGCGGCGAACCTCAAACGCTCTGAGACGAGTGAACGGTTCAGCGCCGGGTCTCCAATGTTCGTATGAAAAGCCGGTCCTCGATCGTGAGTCGAATCAAGACGGTCCGCGCCTGTATAGCCTCAGGATCGGTCCGAACTAGTTGAGGTTACGTTAACCATGTCGCGTTCGGTCGCGAGGCGATGATGCCGCTTCGCCTCCGACGCGCTGGCGCCGGCTGGTTATTGCTGACGAATCACACCTTTTTTCAGGATGATATTGCCATAGAGGCGCCGCTCGCCCGTCGCAACGAGAGCAAAAGCGGCGCGCGCGCGCGCATAGAAGGCGAAGCGTTCGATCTTGCCGAGCAGAAACCCGCTTCCCTCATGCTTGTCGATGGCGGCGCGAAATTCACCGAAAATCGGTTCCTCGGCGTCCGGGTTGCCCACGACCTCCATGACGATCGCCGGATCCGGCACGAAGGTATCGAGCGGCAGCACCGACAGGATCGCATCGAGTACCGCTGTCGCGGAATGGCCATCGAGGCGATGGACAGGCCGCCCCGAGGCCTCGGCTGGGTAATTCGCATCGACGATCACGATATCGTCGCCATGGCCCATGGCCCGCAACGCATGCAACAGGTTGGGCGACAGCAACGGGTCGAGGCCTTTGAGCATCTTCTGTCTCCTTGCGCGATCTTCCGGCGACCGGCGCGTGTTGATCTGATAAGCTCGCCCGGTGGGACGAGACGTCGCGGGGATCTGCGATCATCCCGCCTGGGACGCGCGATTTGGGGCGAACTTGAACCAACTTCGCGGCTCTGACAATGAACCTTGACGAAAGGTATGTGGGCGGGCGCGCCCACCCGGCCTGAGGCTACGCCTGCGCCTTGCGGCGCCGACATCGCGCGCGTCCGGCGCGGTTCACGAATAGGAGAATCATATGCCCTCCAAGCTCGATCAATTGAAGACGATGACGACCGTGGTGGCCGATACGGGCGACCTCGAAGCCGTTCGCAAGTTTCACCCGACCGATTGCACCACAAATCCGAGCCTGATCCTCAAGGCCGCTCAGAGCCCCGCCGGCGCCGAGATCATCAAGGAAGGTATTGTCTGGGGTCGGAGCCACAATGCCGTCGCCAGCCAGATCTGCGATCGGCTCGCTGTGAGTTTCGGCACGGAATTGACCAAGATCGTCCCCGGCCGCGTGTCGACCGAAGTCGATGCCGACCTCTCCTTCGACAAAGACGCCTTGATCGAGAAAGCCCACGCGTTCATCGCCGATTACGAAAGCCGCGGCATCGGGCGGGACCGCATTCTCATCAAGCTCGCGTCGACCTGGGAAGGCATTCAGGCTGCCAAAGTCCTGCAGGCCGAGGGGATCGACTGCAATCTGACGCTGCTGTTCTCGCTGGCTCAGGCTGCCGCCTGCGCGGACTCGAATGTCTTTCTGGTATCGCCCTTCGTCGGCCGCATCATGGATTTCTACGCCAAGCTGGAAGGCAAGACCTACACGGGCGAGACCGATCCGGGTGTCAAGTCGGTGCGTCAGATCTATGCCTACTTCAAGGCGCACGGCATCAAGACGGTCGTCATGGGCGCATCGTTCCGCAACCTCGACGAGATCGAAGCGCTCGCCGGCTGCGACCGCCTGACGATCGCGCCGCAATGGCTCGAGAAGCTCAGTGAGGATCAGGGCACGCTGACCCGCAAGCTCGATCCGAACGCGTCGTTCGTCGATGCGCCCGCCCGCATGACCCTGGACGAAAAGACGTTCCGGTTGCTGATGAACGACGACGCCATGGCGACCGATAAACTGGCCGAAGGCATCCGGCTCTTCACCAAGGATCTGCATACGTTGCGCGGCATGGTATCGAAGCAGCTCGAGAGCGACGCCGATCCGATGCCGGAGGCCCGTATGGCGGCCAGCGGCTCGGGCGCGTAAGACATCATCGTCCCATAACGAGAACGGCCCGGCGTGGATCACCATCCAGGCCGGGCCGTTTCATTGAAGGGTTGCGCCTTGAAACGCAGGGTCAGGCCTTGCCGATCACCTGCTTCTGAAGGGCGACGAGTTGCCCGATACCGCCTTCGGCCAAGGTCAGCAGCGTGTTCAGCTGCTCTTTAGAAAAGGGCAAGCCTTCTGCCGTCGCCTGCACCTCGACCAGGCCGCCCGACCCGGTGATGACGAAATTCGCATCCGTCTCGGCGCTGGAATCCTCGATGTAGTCGAGATCGAGCACAGCTTCCCCCTTGACGATACCGCATGAGATCGCAGCCACATGGTCGCGAATCGGGCTTTCCTTGACCATGCTGCGGCTCCGCATCCAGGCGAGACAATCATGCAGCGCGACCCAAGCGCCGGTGATCGCCGCCGTCCGGGTGCCACCGTCGGCCTGGATGACGTCGCAATCGAGCGTGATCTGCCGTTCGCCGAGCCCTTGCAGGTCGACCACCGCCCTTAAGCTACGGCCGATCAGGCGTTGAATTTCCTGGGTGCGGCCGGAGGGCTTGCCGGACGTCGATTCGCGGCGGGTGCGCGTTGCGGTCGCGCGCGGCAACATGGAATATTCGGCCGTCACCCAGCCGCGACCCTGGCCGCGCAACCATGGCGGCGGCTTGTCTTCGAGCGAAGCCGTGCAGAGCACATGCGTGTCTCCGAACTTGATCAGGCACGAGCCTTCCGCATAGCGCGCCACTTGGCGTTCCATCGAAACGGGTCGCAATTCATCGAAGGTCCGTTTTGACGGCCGCATCTGTCGCTCTCCAAATCACCCAACGTCGGCGACGTCGGAACGCGCGTTTGTAAGGCGGCCCGGACACTGCCGCAATCTATGGCGTGACCCGGTGCGACGTCGCACGAAGGCTGGGCGAAGCGGGCTCGCCATGGCATGGAAGAGGTCGTCATTCTGGTTCAACGGATCGCGGCTATGCAGACCAAGTTCGATGTGGTGATCGCCGGCGGGGCTGCTGTGGGGAGTTCCATCGCCTTCCACCTTGCGAGCCATGCGGATTTTGCCGGCAGCATTCTCGTCGTCGAACGCGACCCGACATACGCGACTGCCGCCAGTGCGCTCTCGGCGAGCGGCATCCGCCAGCAGTTCTCCAGCCCGATCAACATCCGGGCGTCGCTGTTCGGCATTCAATTCATGCGCGACATCGGCACCATCCTCGAGGTGGAGGGAGAGCGACCCGACATCGGCCTGAGGGAAGGCGGCTATCTCACGCTCGCCACGGCGGCCGGCGCATCCGCTCTGCAGGACAATCATCGGCGCCAAGTGGAAGACGGGGCCGACATTCTGCTGCTCGACTCGGAGGCGCTGCAACGGCGCTTTCCCTGGCTGGCCACCGACGACCTCGCGGCCGGCACCTGGGGCCGCACGGGAGAAGGGTGGTACGACGGATATGGATTGATGCAGGCGTTTCGGCGAAAAGCCCGCTCGCTCGGCGTGACCTATGTGCAGGATCGCGTCGTCGCAATCACGCGGGAGGGCCAGCGGATCACCGCCGTCACGCTGGCGAGCGGCGAAACCGTGGCATGCGGCACCTTGGTGAATGCGGGCGGCGCGGTGGGCGCCCGCGATCTTGCGGCCGCGGCCGGCGTTTCACTGCCGATCGAAGCGCGCAAGCGGTGCATCTTCACCTTCGTGGCCGAGGATAAAATCGACAATTGTCCGTTGCTGATCGACCCGACCGGCCTTTACGTCAGGCCGGAAGGTCAAGGCTTTCTCTGCGGCGTGCAGCCGAACGCCGACCGCGATCCGGAGGCGACGGATTTCGATGTCGACTGGCCCTTGTTCGAGGATGTGATCTGGCCCGGCCTCGCGGCCCGCGTGCCCGCTTTCGAGCGCATTCGTCCCGGTCGCTCCTGGGCGGGCCATTACGACATGAATCTGCATGATCACAACGCGCTTGTCGGTCCCCTGCCCGGCCTCGATAATATGATTCTTGCGGCCGGATTTTCGGGCCACGGCCTGCAGCAATCGCCGGCGGTGGGGCGCGGCGTCGCCGAACTCATCGCAGCCGGACGCTACACCACACTCGATCTCTCCGGCTTCGACCCCGGCCGCGTCGCCCGAGGCGAAACGCTGGTCGAGGCACATATCGTGTAGAGAGCCGTCGCCAGAGCGATCTCACGTGGCCGCGATCGTGACCGATCGCCGGCTTGATCCCGGCACGGGTGTGGTCCACAAAGCCGGCATGCTGAAGCGCTTCTTTGCCTATTACGGGCCTTATCGCAGCCTGTTCCTGGCCGACTTTTCATGCGCGGTCCTCTCCGGTCTGTTGGAGCTTGGCTTTCCGATCGCCGTGAAGGTCTTCGTCGATACGTTGCTGCCGGGCCGGGACTGGGGTCTGATCCTGCTCGCCTCCGCGGGTCTCGTCGCAGTTTACCTGCTCAACACGGGCCTCATGGCCATCGTGACCTATTGGGGCCACAAGCTCGGCATCAACATCGAGACCGAGATGCGGCGAAAGAGCTTCGATCACCTGCAGAAGCTCTCGTTCCGATTCTATGACAACGAGAAGACCGGCCATCTCGTGGCCCGCGTCACCAAGGATCTCGAGGAGATCGGCGAGGTCGCGCATCACGGGCCGGAAGACCTGTTCATCGCCGTCATGACCTTTGCGGGCGCTTTCGTGCTGATGGCCTGGGTCAATCTCGACCTAGCGCTCATCACCGCAGCCGTCGTGCCTCCGATCGCCTGGATCACCAGCCATTACGGGGCCAAGATGACCCATAACTGGCGCCGGCTTTATGGAAGCGTGGCGGCCTTCAACGTCCGTATCGAGGAAAACGTCGGCGGTATGCGGGTCGTCCAGGCTTTCGCCAACGAGGATCACGAGCGCAGCCTCTTCTCGGCCGACAACGCGCGCTATCGCGACACCAAGCTCGAAGCCTATCGCATCATGGCGGCCAACCAGTCGCTGTCCTACCTCGGCATGCGGATCATCCAGATGGCCGTGATGGTGGCCGGCACCTGGTTCGTTCTGCATGGCCAATTGTCCAACGGCGGCTTCGTCGGCTTTCTGCTTCTGGTCGGCGTGTTTCTGCGGCCGATCGACAAGATCAACGCCGTGATCGAAAGCTACCCCAAAGGCATCGCCGGGTTCCGTCGCTACACGGAGTTGCTCGACACCGAACCCGATGTCGCCGACGCGCCCGGCGCTCGCGATATCGATCATTTGCGCGGCGACGTCCGCTTCGAGGATGTGAGCTTCGGCTACACGGCAGGCCGGCCCATCCTGCAGCACGTCGACCTGTCGATCGCGGCGGGCGAAACGGTCGCGTTCGTGGGTCCGTCCGGCGCGGGCAAGACCACGATCTGCTCGCTGTTGCCACGGTTTTACGATGCGACCGGCGGGCGCATCACGATCGATGGGATCAACATCCGGGCCATGACGCTGGCGTCGCTCCGCCGACATATCGGCATCGTGCAACAGGACGTGTTCCTGTTCGGCGGTACCATCCGCGACAACATCGCCTACGGCCGCCTCGGCGCCAGCGACGCGGAGATCCTCGATGCGGCCCGTCGGGCTCGGCTCGACACCATGATCACCGGCATGCCAGCGGGTCTCGACACGATCGTGGGAGAGCGCGGTGTCAAGCTGTCGGGCGGCCAGAAGCAGCGGATCGCGATCGCGCGCATGTTCCTGAAAAACCCGCCCATCCTGATCCTCGACGAAGCCACCTCGGCGCTCGATACCGAAACCGAACGCGCCATCCAGCGCTCGCTTGCGGAGTTGTCGCAGGGGCGGACGACGCTGGTGATCGCGCATCGGCTCGCCACGATCCAGAATGCCGACCGGATCGTGGTGATCGATGGCGCCGGCATCGACGAGCAGGGCCGACATGCTGAGCTTCTGGCGCGCAACAGCAGTTATCGCAGGTTGCATGACGCGCAATATGGCATTGCCGGTAACGTTCCGGCTCATTGACGCTCCGCACCTGCGGCTTACAACACGACACCCGCAGGGCCGCGCGGGACGAATTGGGAGATGGTCATGATCTATGTCGTCGCAACCATAACGGTGCGGTCGGAACACCGCGCCGACTTTCTCGAGAATGCCCGGACCGTGATCGGCGCCAGCGTGAAAGAGGCAGAGTGCCACTCCTACGATCTTCTCAGCAGCATCACCGAGCCGAACTGTTTCGTGTTCGTGGAGCGTTGGGGCTCGCGCGAGGCTCTCGCCCAGCATTTCGAGACCCCTCACCTCAAGGCCTGGCAGCGCGTGTCGGCCGACTTCGTCGAGAAGGTCAAGGTCGAAATTATTTCGCCCGATCATGTCGAAACGCTTTGACATGAGCCGCGATGTTGAGGGAACGACAGTGATGGCGCGTGCGATAGCCGTGAAGGCGCAGCATGAGTTTGGGGCCGCCATGCCGGCCGATACGGTGGTGTTGGATTTTGCCGACCGAAACCGACCCGGACTGAAGACGAGCGGCGTGCGCGGCCTCGCGATTGAATTTGACCTTCCGGAGGCCATCATGCTGCGCGGCGGCGATGCCCTCGTGCTTGATGACGGACGCCTTGTGGACGTCGTCGCCGCACCGGAACAGCTCATCGAACTTCGCAGTCGCACGCCGGGCGATCTCGTTCGGGCCGCCTTGCAGATCGGCAGTCGGCATCTTGCGGCGCAGGTGCTGCCGAACGGGATCCGCCTCCGCCCCGATGCCGCCATCGAGACGGTGCTGGCGGCGCTCGGGGTCAAGATCACGTCGATCGAGACGTCGTTCGATCCCGAGGGCGGCGCCTATGCGGCGTCGGCTCACGACCATGATCATCACGACCACGATCATCACGGGCATGACCACGCAGGTCACGGACACGAGGCGCACGGCCATAAGGCTGACGACCACAAGCACCACGACCACGATCACGGCGGTCATGATCACGATCATCATCATCCACACGACTGAAGCGCGGGTCGCATTCGGCGACGTCGCTCCGCGCTGAAGCACCACCAGCCCAACGTCTCAGCGAGCCCTTGCTACAGCTTGCCACGCGAACGTCTCTGGAACCGTTCAAAACCCGAAGCGTTCGCGACATAAGTCGGCACGCTGCATGAGCGCGCCGATCTTAGCCGTAACAGATGACCGGTTGGGGGTGGCTCGGTGAGGACCGATCCGCGCCGCCACCGGAAACGACGGGCAGCGTGAGCATGAGCAAAGATCCGGATACCGGCGAACCCGTCACGATCAAGCCGTATGAGGCGCCATCCGGGGGGTGGGGATCGGTCAAGTCGCTCGTCGACATCCTGCCTCGCGAAGGCTCGCTGTTGCGGAGCGGCACCGCCCTGCTGCTGCAGAATAAGCCGAATGGCTTCGTTTGCCCGAGTTGCGCCTGGGCCAAGCCCGAAAAGCCCAACACGTTCGAGTTTTGCGAGAACGGCGCGAAGGCGACCGCCTGGGAGATGACGCCGAAGACGGTCACGCCGGCCTTCTTCCGGCAGCATACGGTCAGCGAGTTGCTGACGTGGCCGGACTATAACCTCGAAGAAGCCGGTCGCCTCACGCATCCGATGCGCTACGACCCCGAAACCGACCGCTATCGACCCGTGTCGTGGGGCGATGCTTTCGCCGAAATTGGACGTGAACTGCGCGCCTGCGATCCGAAAGCGGTCGTGCTGTATCTCTCCGGCCGCGCCTCGCTCGAAGCGTCCTACATGTACGCTCTGTTCGGCCGCCTGATGGGCACCAACAATTTCCCGGATAGTTCGAACATGTGCCACGAGAGCACGTCGGTCGCGCTTCCGGCCAGCATCGGCTCACCGGTCGGCACCGTCGATCTCGAGGATTTCGAGAAGACCGATTGCATCATGTTCTTCGGTCAAAATGTGGGGACCAGCAGCCCGCGCATGCTGCACCAATTGCAGGATGCCCGGAAGCGCGGCGTGCCGATCATCACCTTCAACCCGCTGAAAGAACGTGGGCTGCTCACCTTCACCAATCCGCAATCGCCAACCGAGATGCTCAGCGGCGAATCCACCCGCATCAGCACGCAATATCATCAGGTCAAAGCCGGCGGCGATCTCGCGGCCGTCATGGGCCTGTGCAAAGCCATCGTGGCGGCAGACGATGCGGCCATCGCTTCGGGTGATCCGCGCATTTTGGACGTCGATTTCATCGCGACCCACACGCATGGCTTCGAGGACTTCGCGGCCGAGACGCGGCGTCATGACTGGGCCGACCTCGAGCGGCAGTCCGGCCTCACGCGGAAGAACCTGGAGGCAGCAGCCGCCGTCTACATGCGCTCGTCTGCCGTGATGAGCGTCTATGGCATGGGACTGACGCAACATCGGACCGGCGTCGAAAACTGCCAGATGCTCGTCAACCTCCTGCTGTTGCGGGGGAACATCGGCAAGGCCGGGGCCGGCATCTGCCCCGTGCGCGGCCATTCCAACGTCCAAGGCCAGCGCACCGTCGGCATCACCGAAAAGCCTGAACTCGTCCCGATGGATAAGCTGCGCGAGCTGTATAAATTCGAGCCCCCGCACGACAAGGGTCTCAACACCGTGGAGGCCTGCGAGAGCATTCTCAAGGGCGACGTCAAAGCGTTCATCGGGCTTGGCGGCAACTTCATCCGCGCCGTTCCTGAGACAGACGCGATCGAAGCGGCGTGGAGCCGCATTCGGCTGAGTGTGCAGATCTCGACCAAGCTGAACCGGGCCCACCTGATCCGGGGCGAGGTCTCTTACATTCTTCCGTGTCTCGCCCGAACCGACATCGACTTGCAGAAAACTGGCAAACAGGCGGTCGCGATCGAGGACAGTACAGCCTTCATCCATGGCTCTCGGGGCGTCCGCACCCCGGTGTCCAAGGATCTCCTGTCCGAGCCGCGTATCGTTGCGGAAATGGCCAAGGCGACGCTGCCACCCAATCCCCACATCGATTGGGATGCCTGGTGCGACGACTATTCGCTTGTTCGCGACAAGATCGAGGCGACCTACCCCGAGCAGTTCAAAGACTTCAACGCGCGGATGTTCAAGCCCGGCGGTTTCCCGCGTCCGGTGCCGGCGCGTAATCGGGTCTGGAAGACAAAGACCGGCAAAGCCAATTTTATCGTCCCGCGTGGTCTCGACGAAAACCCGGACATGCCGTCCGACAGCATCGATGTGTTGCGGTTGATGACGCTTCGCAGCAACGACCAGTTCAATACGACGATCTATGGATACGACGATCGTTTTCGCGGCGTGAAGGGAACGCGCAAGATCGTGTTCATGAACCAGCATGACATCGATCGCCTCGCCCTCAAGGACGGCGATATCGTGACGCTCACGACGGTCGCGGCCGATATGAAGCGCGAAGTGTCCGGCCTTCGGATCATCGCCTATGACATCCCGGAAGGCTGCTGCGGCGGCTACTACCCCGAATGCAACCCGTTGATCCCGCTCTGGCACCATGCCGAGCACAGCAAGGTACCGGCTGCAAAATCGATTCCGGTCACGATCTCGTTGAGCGTGTAACACCGCTATCGGCTGCGCGATGGAACGTGACAAGGCCGCGAGGTTGGTCTAAGCACGAGGCCATGGCGCAGTTTTTGTCCTCAACCTGGTTTTATGGCTATCCGAGGCCACAGGCGGAGGTAGGGGTGCGCGTGCTTTAGACAAAAGCCAAAACCACCATCCCAAACAGCCGCCAGACCATTTGGCGGCTTTTTTTATGCCCGCCGGATGCCTCACCCAACAGGATCCCGGCCATGCTTCCCTCGCCCGACGATACCCGCATTCGTTCCATTCAGGCGCTCTCGACCCCCGCCGAGGTGATGCGCGAATTTCCCCGCACGCCTGCCGCAACCGCAACGGTGTTGCGGACCCGCGACGCTCTGCATGACATTCTGCACGGTCGCGATGACCGCCTCGCCGTGATCGTCGGTCCCTGCTCGATCCACGATCCTCATGCGGCGCTCGATTATGCGGCCCGGCTCAACGACGAACAGCAGCGCTTTGACGATCGGCTCGTTCTGGTCATGCGGGTCTATTTCGAGAAGCCGCGCACCACCGTCGGCTGGAAGGGACTGATCAACGATCCCGATCTCGACGGCAGCTTCAATGTCGAGAAGGGGCTCAGGCTCGCCCGAAGCCTGCTGGTCGATATCAACAGCATGGGGCTGGCGGCCGGTTGCGAGTTTCTCGATATGACGACACCGCAATATCTGGCCGATCTCGTCGGTTGGGGCGCGATCGGCGCCCGCACGACCGAGAGCCAGGTCCACCGGGAGCTGAGCTCGGGCTTGTCATGCCCGGTCGGGTTCAAGAATGGCACGGATGGGAATGTCCGCATCGCGCTCGACGCGATGCGCGCAGCCGCCGACCCGCACCATTTTCTGGCGGTCACGAAGGATGGACGCGCGGCCGTCGCGGCCACGACTGGCAATCCGGATTGCCACATCATCCTGCGCGGCGGGCGCGGACCGAATTTCGATGCCGCGAGCGTCGCGGCCGCAGCACAGGTCGCGGCGCAATGCGGCTTGCCGGTCCGCATCATGATCGACGCGAGCCATGCCAACAGCGCCAAGAAACCCGAGAACCAACCACTCGTGATCGCCGATGTGGCGGCACAAATCGCGTCGGGCGATCGGCGCATCATGGGCGCCATGGTCGAAAGCCATCTCGTCGCCGGTCGGCAGGAGCTCGTGCCCGGTCAACCGCTCGTCTACGGCCAGAGCATCACGGACGGCTGTATCGACTGGACCACAACGGTGAGGGTTCTCGACGATCTAGCCGATGGGGTGACCCGCCGTCGTCAAAACGCGCGGCCTCAGTCGGTCATGACCAGCGCCCAGAACGTCTTATAACGCGTCCCCGGCGCGTTGGCGGCCGCAACCCCGATGCGCCGCATCGGGGCATAAAGCAGGTTGGCGTTATGAGGCGCCGACCGCCGCCAACCGGCGAGCGCGGCCGATAGGCTGGCATAGCCGGCCGAGACATTCTCGACCGAGGCTCCGCGCGAGCGTCCGAAGACCGCAAGCCGGGTCGGCAGGGACCCTGCCACCGTATGGCTGAGCTGATTGGCCGAGGCCATCGCATCGGCCTGTGCCTGAGCGACGCGTTGCAGAGCCGTGTCGGTGCCGACGCTCGTGAGCCCATGCTGCCGTCGATAGTCGGAGACGAGCGTACTCGCTGCCGCCTGATCGACCGGCAGGACGGCGGTCGACCCATGCTCGATAGACCCGAGCGAGGGCAGCACGCCACTCGAACACCCCGCCAGAAGGCCGACCGTCGCACTCAACAGCGCGAGGCGGCTGACCCTCATCACGTTCAAACGCAGGATCTCACTTCAGGAACACGTAGATGTCGACCTCGAGGGAATTGTCGTCGGACGTCTTGACCTGATCGAGATATTCCTCGGCAAACATGTTTTTTGCCTCGAGACCCTTCTCGTCGAGATAGGCCGTGATGGCCTCGTAGGTCGAATCGATGTCGTCATAGGAGCCGCGATGCTGGAACCGCATCGCCTTGCCGGACGGCGTTTCACCGATCGACACGGTCGGGCTCAGCTCGGTCTTGCCCTCCGGCGCTTTGTCGATCGGGATCATGGCCGAGAATTTGAACCCCGAATCATCCGTTTCGGTGAAGACGGCGAGCGGGCGTCCCGCGCCGGTGATCTTGTTCTGGGCCAAAGTCGCGTTGAGGGTTGCGAAAGCCTCGGTGATCGATTTGAAGCCCTCGTCCCATGTGGCTTTGCCGGAGATCACCACGGCGGGCCGTGCCGGTAACGTCATGGTTTGGCTGATGGACGTGTCGGGCGGGGTCTTGTCGGGGGAGGTCGCCTCCGTCTTGGGTGCAGGCGACGCTGGCGCGGCCGTTGTGGGTGAAACAGGGGCCGCGGCTGCCGGAGGCGCGACCGGCGTCGAGGCTGTAGGAGCGACAGGCGGCGTCACGGCTGGCGTCGCGGGTGCCTGAGCTTGAGCAGGCGGCGCGGAGGTCGTGTCCTGGCTTGCGGGCGCTGGCGTCGCGACCGACTGCGCCAGGGCAGGAGCGATCGGCGTCGCCGCCAGGATCAGGGACGTGAGCAGCCGAGCAGCCTGCAGTGTTGTCGTCTTACCCATGAACCGCCTCATATGAACGTCCCATCCCACCGCCGGACCGGCTTGCGCCGCAATCTACCGAAGAAGCCTTGCGTCGCACAATGGCGCCGAGCGAAACGAGATCCGTACGAAGCCTTTTGAACGCTGCGGCTTTTGGGTCTATGTCCGCACCATATCCGTTCGGACCAGGACTTCAGAATCATGACCGACACCAGCCACAACGCGAACCGCATCGAAAAAGACTCGCTCGGCGAGGTCCAAGTCCCGGCCGATCATCTCTGGGGGGCGCAGACACAGCGCTCGCTCACTTATTTTCCGATTGGCGTCGAGCGCTTCCAGTGGCGGCGTCCTGTCGTCCGCGCGCTCGGCATCCTGAAGAAATGCGCCGCACTCGCCAATCTCGACCTCGGGCAATTGCCGGACTCAAAGGTCAAGCTGATCGTCCAGGCCGCTCAGGAGGTGATCGATGGTCGCTGGGACGCGGAATTCCCGCTCGTCGTATTTCAAACGGGTTCAGGCACGCAAACCAATATGAACGCCAATGAAGTGATCGCCAACCGCGCGATCGCGATCGCGGGTGGGGTGCTCGGCTCCAAGACGCCGATCCATCCGAACGACGACGTGAATCACGGCCAGTCCTCGAACGACGCCTTCCCGACTGTGATGCATATCGCCGCCGTCGAAGAGATCGAGCGCGACCTGATCCCCGCCGTGACGGCGCTGCGTGAGACACTGGCCGGCAAGGCCGCTGAATTTGCCGACGTCGTCATGGTTGGTCGAACCCATCTGCAAGATGCGACGCCTCTCACCTTGCAGCAGGTCATGTCGGGCTGGGTGTCGCAACTTGATGACGCCATCGAGGGCGTGCGTCGCACCCTGCCCGGCCTCTATGCCCTGGCGATCGGCGGCACCGCAGTCGGCACCGGCCTCAACGCGCATCCCAAGTTCGGCGATGCCGCAGCCGCCAAGATCGCGACGGAGACCGGCCAACCCTTCTGTTCCGCGCCCAACAAATTTGCGGCCCTCTCGGCGCACGACGCGGTGGTGGCCGCAAGCGCCACGCTCCGCACGCTCGCCGGGGCCTGTATGAAGATCGCCAACGACGTTCGGTGGTACGCCTGCGGACCGCGCGCCGGCTTCAACGAATTGACGATCCCCGAGAATGAGCCCGGCTCGTCGATCATGCCGGGCAAGATCAACCCGACCCAATGCGAAGCCCTCACGATGGTGGCCGTGCAGGTGTTTGGCAACGATCATGCGGTGGCATTCGCGGGCTCGCAGGGCAATTTCCAGCTCAACGTGTTCAAGCCGGTGATGCTGCACAACCTGCTCGAATCGATCATGCTGCTATCCGACGCCTGCCGCGCCTTCGACGAGCATTGCGCGCGGGGCATCGAGCCGAACCGCAAGAAGATTGCCAGCAACCTCGAAAACTCGCTGATGCTCGTGACGGCACTCAACCCGCATATCGGTTACGAGAAGGCCGCCAAAATCTCGATGCTGGCCTATAAGGAGGATATCAGCCTTCGCGAGGCGGCGCTGACGCTCGGTTTCGTGACGGACGCGCAATTCGACGAGTGGGTGAAGCCGCAAGAGATGACCGAAGCTCGGCTCTGAGCCGAGCCGGTGCCTCTCACTTGCGTCGCGACTTGGTCACGCGCGCCGGTTATCGAGCCGAAACTGCTTTGGAGCCTGAGGGTGTGCCATGTCTTGGGAGGGAGCCTCGATCCGGCGCGGCCTGATCTCCGTGGTTTTGCTGCTGACACTGGCGACGAGCGCACGAGCGCACGAGCGGCCGAACGGATCAAGCTGCCGTTATTCGGCGTCAGCCTGGTTCTACCGGAGGGCTGGAGCGGCAAGGTCCCTCCTGCGCCGGACGACCGATCAACAAAGGCACGTCTTTCGCCGTGTAGGGCGGGTTCCGACGCTCGTCACGGGATGGCGCAAAGACCCTCGCAACGGCAGCGATCAGACCGGAGCGTTGTTCTGAAAGCTAGCCACAGGATCGGACGATAGCGGCGGCGCAACGCCCTCCTGCGATCCGACCTTCTGCGTCATCAGCAGCATCTCGGACGCCAGAGTCTTGATCGTCTCGCGAAGCGCCGCAAGATCATCGACGCGGTCTGACAAAGGAGCGATGTCTTCCAGCTTGGCGTCGCGCTCCTGCTCGAGCGCTTGCACCCGCCTCTTCGCCTCGACCAGCGCGTCCTGCACAATCGCAAGCTCGTGACTTTGGTTGGCCAATCGGGACGCAAGCTCAGCCATCTGCGCGGCTTGAGCCGCGAACCGCCGCTCACCGTCGAGGGCGCTGGTGCGCGCGATGTCGAGATCGGCGTGAAGCTCGTCGCGCTTGCCGCTTAGCATCGCGATCTCGGCCCGCGCGGCACCGAGATCGAGCGTCACGGCTGCAATCTGGGTTCGCGCATCACTGAACTGCCGGGCCGCTGTAACATTTTTGGCCATCAAAGCTCTCATGCGGAGATCATGTCCCGTGCCGCGCATCTCGAGCCCCTCGATAATGCCGCGCTGCTGGTCGATCAGCGCCTCAGCGGCCGCCAACCGCGCCTCGATGCCCCGGAGGATCGCGAGACGCCGTTCGCCGACGCCCAGCGCATCATGGAGCATCTGCATTTCAAGCCCAAGCGTCGCGCGTGCCTCGTGAGCATCGAGGGTCGTCGTAACTAGATTTCGCTGCAGGACCTCGGCCCGCGCCAACACGCGCGCATGCTCCTCGTTCAGCGTCTTCAACTGGACCGAGAACCGACCGGCTTCGCTCATCGCCTTGGCCTTGTCGCCGACCAGACGTTCAATCCGCTGCTCGAGCCGACGCGAGGTGACAGCGTGAGCGGCTCTAATCTGGTCGCGATCGGCCGCAATCTCATCCATCGAGAGCGGCACCAGCATCTGCAGCCGCCGTGTCGCCAAGCGAACCGCGCGACGCGACACGATGGGCAGCATCAGCAAAGACAACAAGCTGGCGATCAGAAAGCCAAGCGCGAAGATCATCGCCTGTTCGATCACGCCCGATTTAACCTCACGCCTCGCCAAGCCGCAACGCCCGAGACCGTGGACCGGTCTTGGGTCGAGCCGTCTTCATGGCACGCGACGGCGACGGCTAGAAGGGGTTCCACGTCGATTGCGTCGTGAACTTCAAATAGGAGAGATTGATGCCGAGCCGTGCGCCGACGCCGGAGCGGATCGGGACGACGACGATGTTCTGGTCCGTCAGAGCCGTAAAGCCGAAACCGCCGACGAAATAAGCCGATCCATCAAGGCCAGGAAATCGGCGAAAAATCGCACGCGTCGCTGGCAGATTATAAACCAGCATCATCGTGCGATCGCCATCGCCGCCGACATCGAACCCGATGGAGGGACCCTGCCAGTAAACTCGCTGGTCGCCGGCATTGCGGGTATACATGACACCTTCGCCGTAGCGAACGCCGCCGATGAAGGCGCCTGACGCCTCCTGCCCCAAGATATAGCCGTTCGGCTGACCCCAGCGACGGCCGGCTTCCTCGACCGCTTGTGCCAAGCCTCGCGACACGGATCCAAAAAACTTATGGCCGCTCTCGACCAATTCACCGGTTGAAAAACGCTGCGGGCGCTCGTCGCCTTGATAGGCGAAGGCCGGCCCCAGGCCTGCACTCATCAGCACCGAGGCCGAACCGATCATCACCTCACGCCGCGACAATCCAACCATGTTGGTCTCCAAAGGCACAGCTTACATCGATCCAGACTGGCGAGAACGCTCTTGGGACGTGAACATGTCGGCGACATGGCAACGTCAAAGCTAAAAACCGGCGTTCCGAGCGATGATGTGCCGTCTTGGTTAATGGATCACAACGAATCCATCGGTTGCGATCGATCAAGGCGCGTCGGCGAGCCGATCCTGCTCTTCGCGCTCACCCGCGATCGGATCGCCCCAAGCCACGAAACCGCCGTTGCGATAATCCTCGCCAGTCTTCCCATAAAGGAGCGGACCGCCAGCGAGCGACAGAACCACGCCGCCCGCGGCGCGCAGCACCGCATCACCCGCCGCGGTATCCCATTCCATCGTCGGCCCGAAACGCGGGTAGAGGTCGGCATCGCCTTCCGCAATGGCGCAGAATTTCAGCGACGATCCCGCTTCCCGCCGCTCGCGAACCGGAAGGTTAGCCAAGAACGCTTCGGTCGGCGCATCCGAATGCGAACGGCTGGCAAGGGCCACATAGGCCCCGTTCGGCGCCGTGCGTGCGTGGATCGACCGCCGCTCCGTGGCATCGGCCAATCTCTGGCCTGGCTCGACGCGACAGACCGTGGCGACGCCCCCGGCAGCTGACCAGAGGCGTTTCAAGACCGGCGCATAAACGACGCCGACAACCGGGCGACCTGCTTCGATCAAGGCGATATTGACCGTAAACTCGCCGCTTCCGCCTATGAATTCCTTTGTGCCGTCGACGGGATCGACCAGGATAAACTGACCGTCGAGGGCCGGCTTGGACCCCCGCGCCGCTGCCTCTTCGGCCAGCACCGGAATGCCCGGCGCGCAATGTTTCAGCCCCGCCAGGATCACGACCTCGGCCTGTTCGTCTGCCTCGCTCACGGGGCTCTGATCCGCTTTCAGGTGAAACGCGCATCCCCGTGTCGTGTAGACCCGCATGATCGCAACGGCGGCATCGAGCGCCAATTGAGCGAAATCATCAGCCAATCTGACGCGATCGATCGCGCCGGGAGGGTCGGTCTCAAGGCTGGCATCGTCGGAGAGGCCCGCCTCTCTAGGAGGATATGTCACTGAGATGTCATACCTTGTCCGCGCTTCATGGCATCAGACGCCCGGGAAACGCTTCTACGGACCGTCGCCCCCCTGCGTTAAGGGCGGATCGGCTTTCAAACCGACAACGGTTACGCTATCAAAAAGTCGCCTCGGTCGCAAACCTTTGATTCGGCGATGCTCCGGCGCAACCGGGTATCGACGCTCTGATGGTGTGGGCCCGTTAGCACGGCCGCCCTGGGCGGCGGTTGTATCTTGCGGCGCATTGGCGCCAGATCCGGGACCCGCCATGACGACCTTCGCGCTCGACGCTCTGGACCTCGCGGCCCTGCTTTGCTCCCGCGTTTGCCACGACGTGATTAGCCCGGTCGGCGCTATCGTCAACGGCCTTGAGGTGCTCGAAGACGATAACGACGCAGACACACGCGTTTTCGCGCTCGACCTCATCAAAAAGAGCGCCAACACCGCCTCGGCCAAACTTCAATTCTGCCGGCTGGCTTTCGGCGCGGCTGGTTCCGCCGGAGCCTCGATCGACACGGGCGACGCCGAAAGTGTGACGCGTGGCCTCTTCGGCGACGACAAGGTCAAGCTCGACTGGACCGCACCGCGCGTGCTGATGCCCAAGAACAAAGTCAAACTGATCCTGAATCTCTGCGTGATCGCGGCCGGCACCATCCCTCGTGGCGGCGTCGTCACGGTCTCGACCTCCGGCCCCAGCGAGGCCCCGGACATCCGGCTCGTCGCACGCGGCGTTAATCCGCGGGTCAATCATGCGCTGGCGGGTCTGCTCGCCGGCAAGCCGGAGAATGATACGATCGACGCTCACGCGATCCAGCCGTTTTTCACCGGGCTGGTGGCTCGGCAGATCGATTATGAGATCAGCATCGGCACGCTGGACGACGTCGTGCTGATCGAAGCCAAGCCGGTTGCGGCCCCGGTGCATGCCGATACGGTCCCCGGCGCAGCGACGTCGATCGAGCGGGACCCAAACGACGTATTCGATCTCTAGAGGCTCGTCACCGCGCGGCACTTTCAGTCGCGGTTAAGCGTCGGCCGTCATACTGCTCTCCGAACGAACGACGGGCCCGGTCGCTGCGGAGATTCTTATGGTTCAGGCGCTCGTGGTCGACGATTCGGCAGTGATCCGCAAAGTCGCTTGCCGGATTTTCCAAGATCTCCGGTTCGACACGCTCGAAGCCGCGGACGGCCAGCAGGCTCTCGGCGCGTGTCTGGCGCGTATGCCGGACGTGATTCTGCTCGACTGGAACATGCCCGTCATGGATGGCTTCGCTTTCGCGCGGAAACTCCGGACGCTTCCCGGTGGCCTCGCACCAAAGCTCGTGCTTTGTACGACGGAAAACGACGTGGCACATATCGAGCGCGCGCTCCAGGCTGGCGTCGACGATTATGTAATGAAGCCGTTCGATGGCGAGATCCTGCGCGCCAAGGTCGTCGCTCTCGGTTTGCTGTGAATGTAAGAAAGCGTCACGATCCGCAACGCAAAACGCCAGGCACGAGGCCTGGCGCTTGAACATATTCTTGGCGGCGTCGCAGCCGTCAGGCGGTGATGCGATCTTCCGCTTCATTCGGCTCGCGCAGCACATAACCGCGACCCCAAACCGTCTCGATGAAGTTGCGGCCGTGGCTCGCGTTGGCGAGCTTCTTGCGAAGCTTGCAGATGAAGACGTCGATGATCTTCAATTCCGGCTCGTCCATGCCGCCGTAAAGATGATTGAGGAACATTTCCTTGGTCAGCGTCGTGCCCTTGCGGAGCGAGAGCAGCTCCAGCATCTGATATTCCTTGCCGGTCAGATGCACGCGCGAGCCGGAGACCTCGACCGTCTTCTGATCGAGATTGACGATCAGATCGCCCGTGGTGATGACCGACTGGGCGTGCCCCTTGGAGCGGCGCACGATGGCATGGATGCGGGCCACGAGCTCGTCCTTGTGGAACGGCTTGGTCAGGTAATCGTCGGCCCCGAAACCAAGACCCTTCACCTTATCCTCGATGCCGGCGAGACCGGACAGAATCAGGATCGGCGTTTTAACCTTGGCGACCCGCAATGTGCGCAGGACTTCATAGCCCGACATGTCGGGCAGGTTCAGGTCGAGCAGGATGATGTCGTAATCATAGAGCTTGCCGAGATCGATCCCCTCTTCGCCGAGGTCGGTCGTGTACACGTTGAAGTTCTCGGATTTCAGCATCAGCTCGATGCTTTGGGCCGTAGCGCCGTCGTCTTCGATCAATAGAACGCGCATATGAGATCCCCACCCTAGCCTCGATTGACCTGGCTGCGACGCCGTCCCCGAGAGGCAGGCTCGCGGACGTTGCTGGGCGAAAAGGCCGTCGCCAATACTTGGCAGTAAGTTAAAGGTAACCGGGAATGGTTAACGAAATTTATCCGTTCGCCTTGTTCCACCGTCTTATTAAGGGATCGGGCTAAGCATTTTATCTTTCTGAGGAAATTTGACCATAAGCACTGCAGGACCTTAACGACGCGCTCATTCAAAGCGACAACGAGCCTGTCGCTTAGAATGACCGATATCGGCCGATCACAATGAGACTCGAACTTCGTGCATCCGACGGTCGGGACAGCGACTCACATCAACGCGATGCATTAACCTGCTTTTAGATCGGAGAGTAAGGAAGGTGCAACTAACATGCGCGATAGTTCCACCGTCTCGCGGATTGTCGCCGCCCAGCCGCTCCGCGGTTTGGGTCCACCCTCGCGTCGTTTGGAGTTACGCGTCATGAAGTCGCGGGATCACCTACTCAGATTGAAACGCTTTCAGGTCGAAGAGCGGCGCCGTCGCGTGGCGCAGATCGACTCCATGATTGCAGATTTCCATCGCATGGCAGCCGACCTTGATCGCGAAATCGCGACCGAAGAGCAGCGGTCGGGCATCACCGATCCGGCGCATTTCGCCTATCCGACCTATGCGCGGGCAGCGGTTGTTCGGCGTGACAATCTCAAGCGATCGGCCGATGAACTACGCGGCCAGATCGAGGAGGCGCGGTCGCATTATGAGACCGCCATGGATGAACTCAAGAAAGCCGAGAACATCGATAGTCGCGATAAGACGGAGCGTTTCAGCGAGCCGCCCCGCGCCGCCGACATGGACACCTACGCGATGGCTCGTCTGGCTCGCGCCTAGGGCTGCTGGCTCACGCGGGTGGCCGAACCGCGACGAGGAAAAGTCGCGGAAAAGCGAGTAACCGGCGGCCATCGGGCCGCGGCCGATAAGCCTCATCGATTCGGGCTTGATAGCGGGTCAGAAACGAGAGCCGGAGGTCGTCAGGAAGCGGATCGACGAACGGCCTGAGGCCGGTCGACCGCACCCAAGAGACGATCGCCGCCGCATCTGTCATCGGATGGTGATAGATGGTTCGCCACACATCCACCGTGTCGGCCTCGCCGCAGACGAGATCATAATAGGCCGTCAAAGGCAGGATCTTCACACGGCTGCTTGCGCCGTCCTCGAGATGTGCCGCGAACGGCGGTTCGGCCGCGACCTCGCGCATCGAGCGGTGAGACGGCTCATCCCGGTTGTCCGGCATCTGCACCGCAAGGACGCCGCCGGGCGCCAAGGCCGCGAACAGGCGCCGGACGAGCGTCGCGTGATCCCCGAGCCATTGCAGCGAGGCATTGGCGTAGATCAGATCGGGCGGCGTCACAGGTGACCATGTCTCGATATCGGCCAGTTCGAAACGGCACGCTGGAAGCCGTGACCGGGCCTCATTCAGCATTGCGGCCGAGGTATCGATGCCGAGAATGTCGGCGCCCGCAAAGCGGCGGGCCAGCAACTCGGTCGAATTGCCTGGGCCGCAGCCAAGGTCGACGATCCTGTGGAACGTGCCGTCGACGCGCGCAAGCAAATCTCGTGCGGGTCGGGTTCTCTCGTCCTCGAATTGACGATAGAGGGCGGGGTTCCAGTCATTCATGGGATATCGCCTCCAGCGCCTTCGCCTGGGACACCATTCCCCAGGCTCTCCGTCGCGACCGTCGTATCGCGATCAGGCAGCACGTCCTCTCGATCGCGCCCGATCATTCTCTAGTCGAACAGCGCGTCACCCTGCTCGTCGATAATTTTCTGGCCTTTGCTCAACGCCAGTTCGGTCACGTCCTCGACCATCGTGCTTCGATCGGCCCGGACGAAGCGGTAGGACCTCATGGTCCCCCCGATCTCTTTCTCGATGATGCCGGCGGTTTGATACTGCCCTTCGCTCTTGAATGGAACGGCGCGGATCACGAAGCCCTTGTGTTCGATCTGACCCGTCGTCTTGTCAGGCGCGGGAGGAACGGTCGCCTTCGGGACGCCGCCACCAAACAGAGATTTCAGGAACGACATGGCCGACCCTCCTCAAGGGTTGAGTCGAGGCGCGTCTGCGGGGTCGGCCGTCGCTTGACCGGATCCCACGTGCTCATTCGTGCTCACTCGCTGGTTTAAACCGAGCTGCCGCATACTGTCCATCATGGAGGTGCCACGCGGGATCACCAGCCAATCGCCGGGTGCGCCGGCCCGCAGCGCCACCACCGCACCCTTGGGGCATAAGTCGAGGCACTCGACTTCGACGACACCGGTTCGGCGGCGCCGCGACTTTTGCTTCCGGCCGCCGACGTCCTGCTGTGCAGCCGACAGCGCTTCGCTCAAGGCCGTTCCGAAAGCCTGCTTCTGTTTAGGCCCGAAGCCGCCATCGAGCTTCTTCGAGCATTTTCGACAGACCAGAACGACGTCGGTCCATGCCGAATCCACCGACTTGATGGGCTTCGACCCGTGTGACGCGCTCAATTGTCGAGGAAGCTCCGCAGCTTACGCGATCGGCTCGGATGCTTCAGCTTCCGCAGCGCCTTGGCCTCGATCTGCCGAATGCGCTCGCGCGTTACGGAAAACTGCTGGCCGACTTCTTCGAGTGTGTGATCGGTGTTCATGCCGATCCCGAACCGCATGCGAAGCACGCGCTCCTCACGCGGTGTGAGGGACGCCAGAACGCGAGTCGTCGTTTCACGGAGATTCGATTGGATCGCCGCATCGATCGGCAGGATCGCATTCTTATCCTCGATGAAATCACCAAGATGCGAATCCTCCTCATCGCCGATCGGCGTCTCGAGGCTGATCGGCTCCTTGGCGATCTTCAACACCTTCCGCACTTTTTCGAGCGGCATGGCGAGCTTTTCGGCCAATTCCTCCGGCGTCGGCTCACGGCCGATCTCGTTCAACATCTGGCGCGATGTGCGAACGATCTTGTTGATCGTCTCGATCATATGGACCGGGATGCGGATCGTGCGGGCCTGATCGGCGATCGACCGGGTGATGGCCTGCCGGATCCACCATGTCGCGTAAGTGGAGAACTTATAACCGCGGCGATATTCGAATTTATCGACCGCCTTCATCAGACCGATGTTGCCTTCCTGAATCAAATCCAGAAATTGCAGTCCGCGATTGGTGTATTTCTTGGCGATCGAGATCACGAGACGAAGGTTGGCCTCGACCATCTCTTTTTTGGCCTGACGGGCTTCGCGTTCGCCCTTCTGGACCATATGCACGATCTTGCGGAATTCCTGAATCTCCAGGCCCGTCTCGCTCGACAAAGCATGGATTTCACCCCGGAGATCGTGGATCCCGTCCTTCTCGCGCGCCACGAACTCTTTCCAGCCGCGGCTGCCGAGCTTGGACACGCGCAGCACCCACTTCGGGTCGAGTTCGGAATTTTGATAGTTGCGAAGAAAGTCATCGCGGGCCACGCCGGAGCTTTCGGCAAGGCGCATCAGGCGCAGCTCGTGTCCGATGAGCTTCTTGTTGATGTCATAGAGTTGCTCGACCAGCGCATCGATGCGGTTCTGGTTCAACGACAACGATTTGACGTCGGCCACAACGGCCTTCTTCAACTCGCGATATTTGCGCTCTTGGGCGGGTGACAGCGACTCTCCGCCGAGCCGATTCTCGATATCCTGATCCTGCAGCCGACGAAGCTTCTTATAGGCGTCGGCAATGCGATCAAACGTTTCAAGAACCTTGGGCTTCAGTTCGGATTCCATCGCCGAAAGCGACACGGAATTTTCCATGTCGTCCTCGTCGTCGAACGAGTCTTCCTGAATCGGCATTCCGCCATCAAGGCCGGGTGGCGGATTACGCGGCGCCGTCGCGGGCGCCGCAGCAGCGCGTGCCGCCACGAGTTCGGCCGCGTCCGGCGCCGTCATGTCGATTTTCGGCGTGTTCTTACCGTCCGGCCCCGCGTAGGTTGCTTCAAGATCGATAATCTCGCGCAACAGCACCTTCGCGTCATTCAATTCGTCGCGCCAGATGATAATGGCCTGGAAGGTCAGCGGGCTCTCGCACAGGCCAGCGATCATGGCTTCTCGACCGGCCTCGATCCGCTTGGCGATGGCGATTTCGCCCTCGCGCGACAAGAGTTCGACCGACCCCATCTCGCGCAAATACATGCGGACCGGGTCATCGGTCCGGTCGGTCGGCTCGCTGGTGCGGGTCGCAACGGCGGTCGGACGCGCCGCCTCGACGACTTCCCCGCCCTCGGCCTCTTCCTCTTCGCCGGCTGCGGCCTCCTCCGGCTTCTCACCCGCTTCGTCGGCCTCTTCGCTCTCGACGACGCTGATCCCCATCTCGCTCAACATGGCGTAGATGTCCTCGATCTGGTCGGAGGTCACTTCCTCGGACGGCAGAACGGCATTTAATTCGTCGTGGGTCACGAAGCCTCGCCGCTTGGCGAGCTTGATCATTCGCTTGACGGCGGCATCCGACAAATCCAGCAGGGGGCTATCGGTCGCAGCTTCTGTCGCCGTTGCGTCGCCCTCGGTCTTGTCGTCGTCCTTTTTCGCCATTCTCAATCGCTCCATTCCCGTCGACCGCACCACGCCTCGGTCCGGTGAAACGACGGTGTCGTTCTAACGCACGACACGCAACTCAACCTAAGACGGCCCTGATCGTGATTAAACGGAAGGCATGAAGTCACCGTTAACCATGGCAATCGCCGCCACCGAAATCTAACATCTGCTAGACGTCTGTCGCTTCCCGACCCGAGGATGCGCCAAAGCCTTCGACGGACGCCTCGGTCCCCTCAAGAGCGGATAGACGCGCCTGAACATCCTGTAACGCGGCGAAATTTTGATCGCTCGCGTCACGGCCGAGCGCGTGCTCTGCCGCCTTAAGGTCCCTATGTAAGGTGCCGGCCTTCCGGTGCAAGGCCAAAGCTTGTCGCAAAACCTGATCGGCATCGACGTCGGCAGTTTCAGGCTTGAGACACCAATGCGGCAAACGTTCGGCAGCCGCCATGATTTTTTCGCGTAATCCACCATGCCCGTTGGCAATCAGCGCATCTCGGAGCGCGTCGTGGTCGCGCGGATGGTCTCCGAGACATTGCAACAGCCCATCCATGAGACGAGCCACATCGGCATTCGTGAATTCGGTGTGGGCCAGATCCTCGGCATGCCATTCGAGGAGCGCGGGGTGGTTGAGGATCAATGCCGCGATCAGGGTTTCGCGCGGCGGCATCACGGCCCGGGCGAGCGACGTCCCGGGATTGAGGTTGAGCGGCGACGCCACATAGCCTCGCAAGGGCTCCGGGCCGCCCCGCGGTCGGTTGGGCCGCCATGGCGCTCTCTTGTCGGCCGAGCCGCGCGTCCCGCCAGCACCGCGCCGGCCGGCATCGATGACCTGTCGCAAACGCGCCTGCAGTTCCGACCCGTAATGCCGACGCAGCGCCTCGTCCTTGATTTCATGCACGAGGTCGCCGAGCCGCCGCTCCAGCCCGGCGCGCCGCTCTGGCGTATCCAACACGAGATGGTCGGTTTCGCGGAGCCACAGCACATCCACCAGCGGCTTGGCTTGATCGAGCACGGTCTCGATCGCACCGGCGCCACCCGACCGGGCCAAATCATCGGGATCCTGCCCTTCGGGCAGAAAGGCAAAGCGCAGGCTACGGCCCGGCGCAATCAAGGGCAGCACCGTATCGACCGCCTTGAAAGCGGCACGGCGGCCGGCTGCATCGCCATCGAAACAGAGCAATGGTTCGGGCGCCATGCGCCACATCACTTCACATTGGTCCCCCGTCAGCGCGGTACCGAGGGGCGCGACGACATGAGGGACACCCGCCATCGTCATGGCGATGACATCGATATAGCCCTCGACCGCCACTACAGTGCCTTTGTCGGACGCGGGTTTTCGAGCGCGGTGGTGATTGTACAGAATGCCACCTTTGTGGAAGAGCGGCGTCTCCGGCGAGTTCAGATATTTGGCCGGCACATCCTTGTCGAGCGCCCGGCCGCCGAAGGCGATGACCCGGCCGTTCCGATCCTGGATCGGAAACATCACGCGATCGCGGAAGCGATCATACGGCACCGCGATCCCCTCGCCATGGACCAGCAGCCCGGCCTCGATCATGACATCTGCACCAACGCCCCGCGCGGCCAGATGATCGCGCAGGGCGAATTTTTCACGCAGCGAAAACCCGAGGCGGAACTCGGCCTGCACGTCGGAACCCAGGCCACGCTCCGTGAGATAGGTTCGTGCCCGGCCACCCTCGCGGCCCTGCAGCGCGCTTTGGAAATATTGCGCGGCCCACTCGCAGGCGTCGATCAATCCTGCTCGTTTACCCTCCTGCACCACATCGTCGGCGCTGCGGCTCGGCAAGGCGAGCCCCGCCTCCCCGGCCAGCCGCTCGACGGCTTCGGGGAAGCTCACGCCCTCGGTCGCCATCACGAAATCGAAGATGTTGCCGTTGCGCCCCGAGGAGAAATCAAACCAGGCCATCTTCTGGTCATTGACGTAGAAGGATGGCGTCTTCTCGGTGTTGAACGGCGACAAGCCACGCCATTCACGCCCTTGCTTTTTCAGCTTGACGCGGCGGCCGACCACGTCGGACACGGCGAGCCGGTTCCGCAATTCGTCGAGGAACGTGGGTGAAAAACGCATCCGGCTAAAATAGCAGGCCTGCCTGGATTCAGCGAGCGCGGGATGCGATCCCGATGCTGAATTCCCGCTCGCCTCCGCGCTCGCCTCAGCGACGGCTGGTCTCGACGGCACAGGACCCGTAAGACCTTGTCGGAGAGCGAGCCATCAACAAACCGCCAGCGGCAACGACCAACGCGAGTGACCCCAAGATGAAGAAGGCGATCGGTCATGTGGCAACGAGCGACGCGGAGTTGATGGGCGAACCGTTGATCGACGCCGAAGCCGACCCCCTCTCGCCCGAACCGATCCAAGCGTCCGGGTCACGGCTTCTGCTCGGCGCCAGCTTGGTCCTCATCGCTCTCAACCTGCGTCCCGTCTTTTCCAGCGTCGCGGCGCTCCTGCCGGAAATCACGCAATCGACCGGGTTGCGTCCGGGTGCGGCCAGCTTGATGACCACGCTTCCGGTCCTCTGCCTCGGCCTGTTCGCGCCCTTTGCGCCCGGGCTCGCGCGGCGTTTCGGTGCGGAGCGCACCATCATGATGCTGTTGCTCGTGCTCGGGATCGGCACCGCTCTCCGCGGGCTCGGGACGTTTCCGGCTTTGCTGGCCGGTGCGATTTTGGCGGGCGGCAGCATCGCGGTCGTCAACGTGTTGCTGCCGGGCCTCGTCAAACGCGATTTTCCCGACCGTCTCGCCCTGATGACGGGGCTTTTCACCATGTCGCTCAGCGCCGGTGCCGCGGCCGCCGCCGGGTTCACGGTGCCGCTCGAACACTGGCTCGGCAATGATTGGTCGGCGGCGCTCGCCATCTGGGCCGCGCCGGTCGGGCTCGTCTTGCTGCTCTGGGCGCCCCAGGCGTTGGCCGTCCGGCATGGGCCAGCGCGCACGAGCGTGCGAGGCCCCTCGCTCTGGCGCAGCGGCTTAGCCTGGCGCGTGACGCTGTTCATGGGGTTGCAATCGGCCCTCGCTTATTGCGTCTTCGGCTATCTCGCCCCGATCCTGCGCGAACGCGGCTTGAGCGGCACGACGGCTGGGCTCGTCGTGTCGTTCTCAGTCATCGTCCAGTGCATCGCCTGCATGCTCGCGCCGGTCATCGCGGTTCGCCAGCGCGATCAACGCGTCGTCAATGCGGCCTTCTTCGCCGTGGCGCTGCTTGGATTGCTGGCCTGCATGTTCGCGCCTCTCGGCGGCATCTGGCTCTGGGCGACCCTGCAGGGCTTCGGCCAAGGCGGGTTAATCGCTCTCGCCATGACCGCCATCGTGCTTCGCTCGCCTGACGCGCAGGTGGCGGCGCGCCTTTCGAGCATGGCGCAAAGTGTCGGGTATACGCTGGCCTCCCTCGGCCCGCTTCTGGTCGGTGTGCTGCGTGGAACCACCGGCTCCTACGCGGCCGCCGGATTTCTCTTCGTCGGCATCACGCTCGTCGGCATGTGGAGCGGCATTGGGGGCCGGCCGGGCAACGCAACTTTTGCCAGAGGGGTCTTGAAGGCTCTGCACCCGCGCTCTAGAACAGAGCAGGAACAGGGTGGGTCATGGGTCGTTTGGATCTCACGGAAAAGCTGGCGGTCTTGGCCGATGCGGCGAAATACGATGCGTCCTGCGCCTCGAGCGGATCCGAGTCGCGCAAATCCACCACGCGCAACAAGGGCATCGGGTCTATCACGGGCTCGGGAATCTGCCATTCCTATGCACCCGATGGGCGCTGCATCTCGCTGCTGAAGCTGCTGCTGACCAACCACTGCGTGTATGATTGTCTGTATTGCGTCAATCGTCTGTCGAGCAATGTGCAGCGGGCGCGGTTCACCCCTGAAGAAGTCGTCGATATCACGCTCGACTTCTACAAGCGCAATCTGATCGAGGGGTTGTTTCTGTCCTCCGGCATCATTCAGTCACCGAATTACACGATGGAGCAGATCGTGCGGGTGGCGCAGACGCTCCGCGAGACCCATCGGTTCAGGGGCTATATCCACCTTAAGACGATCCCGGACGCCGATCCGCTGCTGATCGAAAAGGCAGGCCTCTACGCCGATCGGCTCTCAATCAATGTCGAGGTGCCGCGCGAGGCGAGCCTCGTCAAGCTGGCGCCGGAGAAGAATGCAGGCTCGATCCGCCGTGCCATGGGCGGTCTTCGGCTGCGGCTCGAAGAAGCGACGGACGAAAAGCGCCGGTCGCGCCACGCGCCGAGTTTCGCGCCGGCCGGGCAGAGCACACAGATGATCGTCGGGGCCGACGGAGAAACCGATAGCGATATCGTCCGATCGAGCGTGTCGCTCTACAGCAGCTATAAATTGAAACGGGTGTATTACTCGGCCTTCAGCCCGATCCCCGGATCAAGCCAGTTGCTGCCGGCGCAGAAGCCGCCGTTGATGCGCGAACATCGGCTTTATCAAGCCGACTGGCTCTATCGCTTCTATGACTTCTCGATCGACGACATTCTGGCCGCGACCGACGACGGCATGCTCGATCTCGACATTGACCCGAAGCTTGCCTGGGCCTTGAAGCATCGGCAGAAGTTTCCAATCGACGTCAATCGGGCGCCACGCGAAGATCTGCTGCGGATTCCGGGCCTTGGGGTCAAGAGCGTCAATAAGATCTTGCGGATCCGACGATGGGGGCGGCTCGACCTGTCGGGCGTGGCCCGCCTTGCCGGATCGGCCAAGACGCTTTCGAAATTCATCGAGGCCAGCGATTGGACTCCGGGCGCGATCTTGGACAGCCCTCATCTGACGGCCGCGCTCAAACCGCCGCCCCGACAATTGAGCCTGTTTTGATTTATCGGATCGATCTCGACAGTCACGTCGATCTCGACGGATGGCGTGTCGCAGCCCGGCGATTGGCCGAGGCGGATATTCCCCCGAGCGAAATTCTATGGCGAACCGGCGAGCAGGATGGCGATCTCTTCGTGGAGGCCATCCAAAACAATGAACCACCCGAGCCGAGTCCCGGCCACAAGCCGCTGAGCGTGCCGCGTCGGTTTTTGGAGCTCGCCGAACTGGCGGTTTGCCACCGCGATCCCGAGCGCTTTACGCTGCTGTATCGACTGTTGTTACGATTCCAATCCGAGCCCCGGCTGATCGACATCGCGACGGACGACGATGTCTTTCGGCTAGAAGGAATGGCCAAGGCGGTGCGCCGCGATCGCCATAAGATGACGGCCTTTGTGCGCTTCAAGAAAGTAGAGGCGGCGGATGGGCCAGCTTACGTGGCTTGGTTCGAGCCCGAACATCACATCGTCGCCCTCACGGTCCCCTTCTTCGTCGACCGGTTCGCCAACATGCGCTGGTCGATCATCACGCCTCAGTTAAGCGCGCGCTGGGACGGGCTCGCGCTCACGTTCGAGCCGGGCGGCAGCAAGGCCGATGTGCCCGACGATGAGGCAGGCGACGATCTCTGGCGAACCTATTACGCCAACATCTTCAATCCAGCTCGTCTGAAGATCGGGGCCATGAAGCGCGAAATGCCGGTGAAATATTGGAAGAACCTGCCGGAAAGCAGCCTGATCACGTCCCTGATCAGGTCAGCCCAAGGCAAGGAGAACGCCATGGTGGAGAACCCGCAAGTCGCGCCCCCCAAGCGAGCCGAGATCATCGCGCAGCAGAGAGTGGCGAAGGCGGAGCCGCGGCCAAGTCACGAGGCAGGGACGCTGGAGGCGTTGCGCGACGAAGCCAGGAGCTGTCAACGCTGTCCTCTCTATCGGGACGCGACCCAAACGGTGTTCGGGGAAGGCCTCGCCAGCGCCGATCTCGTCTTCGTCGGCGAACAGCCGGGCGATCGGGAGGACCTGGCCGGCAAGCCGTTCATTGGGCCGGCAGGCGCGCTGTTTGACCGGGCGCTCGCCGAGGCCGGCATCGATCGGCAACGCGCCTATGTCACCAATGCGGTCAAACATTTCAAATTCGAGCCGCGGGGCAAGCGTCGCATCCACAAGAAGCCCGGGATCGCCGAGATCGATGCGTGCCGCTGGTGGATTGAACAGGAACTTGGCGCCCTCAAACCGAAACTGACGGTGGCGCTCGGCGCGACGGCCGTGCGGAGCCTGACCGGCAAGAGCGCCTCGATCCTCAGCCTGCGAGGACAAGTGATCGACTCGCCGCTAATCGGCCCCGTGCTGGTCACGGTGCACCCGTCCTTCCTGTTGCGACTGCCTGACGAGGACCAGCAACGGGTCGAATATGATCGCTTCGTTGCCGATCTTCGCCTGGCGCGCGATGCCGCCGCAGGCTAGTCGGCGGCCCAATCGGCGCCGGATTTGAGAAGCGGCATGGCTTGGAGTAGACACGCCAATTGGCCGATGACCGGCACATGCCACGGCCCCTTTTTCACAGATTAGATCAGAGACGACGAGCCATGCGCGACCAACTCTCCACCATGCTGAAGGTCGCCATGAAGGCGGGAGACAAGCCCCGCGTCGGCACCATTCGGCTCATTCAATCGGCGCTCAAGGACAAGGACATCGAGCTGCGTCCCTCCGGCAAGACGGTTGGCGAGGAGGATATTTCGGCCGTGCTCCGGAAGATGGTCAAGCAACGGCAGGATTCGATCGCGATCTACGATCAGGCTGGCCGCGACGACCTTGCTAGCCAAGAGCGCGAAGAGCTCGCCATCATCGGAGAATTCTTGCCGAAGGAGATGGAGGAGGCCGAGGTCCGCACCGCCATCGCCGACGCGATCGAGCAATCCGGCGCGGCCGGACCGAGGGACATGGGCAAGGTGATTGCGGCCATGAAGGCAAAATACGCCGGACAGATCGACTTCGGCAAAGCCAGCGCTTTGGTCAAGTCGATGCTGAACGACCGTCAGGCTTGATCGACGACGCGGCTGTCGTCACTCGCTTTCGAGGGCCTGGAACGCCCGTTTAGCCTTATACATCTCTTCGTCGGCTCGTTTGACGAGCGCTTCGAGCCGCTCTCCCGGACGGCTGGTCGCCACACCCATCGAGAAACTCAGAATCGATTCGGAGTGGAACTGGTTGTTGATGTCGATCATCTGATTGATGGTGTCGATCATGGCGGCACCATCGCGTTCGTCGGCCCCCGGCATCAGAATTGCGAACTCGTCTCCGCCAATGCGAGCAGCATAGCTCTGCCGATCGACCGCCTTTTGCAGCACCTCACCCATACGGCTGAGCAGACTGTCTCCCGCCGCATGGCCAAGGCTGTCGTTGGCGGCTTTGAGACCGTTCAAATCGGCGATCATAACGGTAACCGGATAGATGTTCTTGCGCTCGATCCGGTTGATCTCATCATTGTAGAAGGAGCGGTTGTAGAGTTTGGTCAGCACGTCATGCTTGCCGAGGAATTCGAGATAGGCTTCGGCCCGCTTGCGCGCCGTGATGTCGGTCAACGCGACCTGAACCAAGCCCCAATCCGCTTCATGGCCGGGCAGAACCGAGAATTGCATCAACAGGTGAAGCTCGCTGCCGTCGAGCGTGTAGTTCACCACCTCGCGCTGCTGAAACAACTTGCCGTTCCAAAGATCGATCAGTTGCTCGCGGAAGTGATCGAGCATGTTGGCGCGAAACACATCATCGAGTCGGCGTAGCAATGTGGCCTTGTCGGGTGCTGCGAAGAGGTCGAGCGTCCGCCGATTGACGTCGAGAACATGGACTTCACTCAGGCATTGCTGCACGAAGACGGGATGAACGTCGGTAAAGACAGGAAAGTCTTGGATGCCTTGCCGCCGGGCTTCGTCGAGAAGGCGCTTGACGCCTCGAAAGTCTTCCGCCCAAAGCGACACGGGAGAATGCTCGAACAAGCCACGCGCATATGCCTCGCTGGCTGCGAGCTTCGCGCGAGCGACCTCGCGATCGGTCACGTCCTCGATCGCGATCAGCACGCGGGACCAGCTCGCCTCATAGCCCGGCAGGATCGAGCCACTCAGCTGGATATCCAGGCGACGCCCCGCCAACGTATAATTGACCGTGTTGCTGAAGAAGTCGGTGTTGCCGTCCCACAGCCTTATGAGTTCCTCGAGATGCGAATCGAGCATGTCGTCGCGAAACACAAGGCCGAGATTGTCGACGAGGTGAGCAAGATCGCGGGCATCGAACAGCGATAAGGTTCGCTGGTTGACTTTGATGACGCGGAGAACGGCCGAACATTCTTCGATGCGAGTGCGGTCCTCCGTCAGATGCCGGCGAAGATCCGTGATGCCGAGGCCACGCCATCGCTCGAACAACAACCGGAGCGCGCCATAATCTTCAAGCCAGAGCGACACCGGAGCGAGATCGAACATATCTGCCTCAAGATGTTCTGTGGCGCTGCGGGAGACGTTAGGCTGTTGGTCGCTTTTAAACATGATCGCTCGATGTGGGCTGCGTCTGAGCACGCCGTCATCCTAAGTGTTTGTTGATGAATTATCCATGATTTCGGCAGCGTTCGAGCGGCGGCGAGGACACGCCGCCGAACCGAATAATCCGTTGCACCAGCGGATTGGAGTTCAGGCTTTCGATGTGGGCGAAAGTCGTCTAGAGCATGTGCGGCCCTGGCCGGATCGGTCGGCGGGGGATCGCAGCGAGATCGACTGGCCAAAACCGAAAGCGGCTTGTGCCGACCTCGTCGGCCCCGGGACACATCCATGACGATACGCCTGCATATCGGCGACCTCCCCTCCGACTGGGCTGCGGGATCGAGCGTTGCGATCGATACGGAGACGCTGGGACTGAATCCACATCGGGATCGCCTCTGCGTGGTGCAGCTGTCGCGGGGCGACGGCGACGCCGACGTGGTGCAGATCGGGATCGGCCAAACAAGTGCACCAAACCTGCAGCAGCTGCTGGATGATCGCGCGGTCGTGAAGCTGTTCCACTATGGTCGGTTCGACGTTGCCGTCCTGTTCCACGCCTTTGGCACGATGACGCAAAACCTCTATTGTACCAAGATCGCCTCGAAGCTGGTGCGGACCTACACGGATCGCCATGGCCTGAAGGATCTCTGTCGTGAATTGCTCGGGATCGACCTGTCCAAGCAACAGCAATCATCCGATTGGGGCGCCTCGTCGCTCTCCGAGGCGCAGGTCGCTTATGCGGCCTCGGACGTCTTATATCTCCATCAACTGCGTGAGCGGCTCGACCTGTTGCTGGCCCGTGAAAACAGGGCCGATCTGGCGCAGGCGTGTTTTTCGTTTCTGCCGACCCGCGCGCGTCTCGATCTTCTCGGATGGCCCGAAACCGATATGTTTGCCCATGCGTGAGGGCTCGCGACGCCGCATCGACATGATTGGTGCACTGCGCCATAACTTGGCCACGGCGTGGGGTGATCACCCACGCTCAAGCCGACCTCCAAAGCCGGCGACCTGTGTTCATGGCCTTTGCATCGAGCCTCTCGCTCTGTGCTCGATGACAGATAATCGATGACCGATAGCGTCAGCCCGCCCCTGGCTTTCCCCTTTTCGATGCCCGCGGCCTCCGACAAGACGCACGCGTTTCGCGCGGCGCGTCGGCATAGCCGGCATGTGAAGCTGATGCGCTCGGTGCTGTTCGGCGGCGCCCTCGTGGTCACGCTCCTGGTGATTGTCTTCGCGATTTTCGATCCGTTCCATAAGATCCTGCCCGGCCTGTCGGTCGAGAAAACGTCGCTTGACGGCACCAAGGTGACCATGTCCCGGCCGAAGCTGGCGGGCTATCATAACGATGGGCGTCCTTACGTGATCTCGGCGTCATCCGCCGTTCAGGACATCAAGGTCCCCAACATTTTCGAATTGCGCGACATGGATGCGCATCTCACCATGCAGGACAAGACGCTGACCCATGTGACGGCACTGACCGGCATCTACGACAGCACCTTGGACACGATGTCGCTGACCAGCGATGTGCATATCACCAACGATGGCGGCTTGGAGATGAAGGCCCGCGATGCCCATATCGAATTCAAGACGGGTTCGGTGGTGACCAAGAACCCCGTGACGGTTGCGATGCGTGGCAATACGATCGATGCCGACAGCATGCAGATGGTCGACGGGGGCAAGCAAGTGACGTTCGAAGGCCACGTGCACACGATGTTTCTGCCGGGGTCGGACAAGACACCTGACGTCAAGCCCGCCCAAACGCCATGACGCCCCTGCATCGCGTGTTTGCGCGTCTCCTCGCCCTTGTGGCGATCCCAACTCTCATTGCGATCTCGTTCGAGGTCTCGTCGGGTAGCGCCCTGGCGCAGGTCCCGACCGCGATTGCGGCGCCGGCCAAGAAGGCGACAGCATCCTCGGGATCGCTGCTGCCCGGTGCCAATTCCAAGGATCCGGTCAGTGTCGATGCCGGGAAGCTCGATTATTTCGATAAGGAGCAGAAGCTCGTCTACACCGGCGAGGTCGTGGCCAAACAAGGCGACTCGACCCTTCGGGCTTCCGTGTTGACGATCTTCCTCAACCGCTCGGCCAAATCGACCACCGCGGCCGGTTCGGCCGAGGAAAAGCCAGCAGCAGCTCCGGCGACGCCCGTGCCTCAAGATGCCGCGACCGCGGCATCACCCTTGGCGTCGAGCAACTCAGTCCGCCGCATGGAGGCCAAGGGCCCGGTCACGATCATCTCGAAGGATCAGGTCGGCACCGGTGATAACGGCGTCTATGACAAAGCTGAAAACAAGATCACTCTGGTGGGCAATGTCACGCTCAGCCAAGCCACGAATGTGATCAAGGGCGATAAGTTGGTCTACGACATGACCTCCGGTCAGGCGCAAGTCTCGTCCGGCCAGACGCTCGGTCGCGTCAAAAGCGTGTTCACGCCTGGTTCGGGCGCGCCGGGAGACGCGAAGAAACCGAAACACGTGACCCCGAAGACGGCACCCGCCAAGGCCGATAAGTGATGAGCCGTCGCTTGGCGGATCGTCGATCGCCAGACCGTCGATCACCATGAGCCGCGACGTGGCGTCGAAACCAGCGGGGCGTGGCATGATGCGGCAGCTGATGGGGTTGTTGCCGGGTCGACGCTCGGCGCCGGTCGCGACCTGGGCCGAGCCTCCGCTCTACGCGGATCATCCGGTCGGGTCCGCTCTCGCTGATGCGGCTGCGGCGCCGCACCCGGCGGCCGATCCCCAATCGCAGCTCGGGGTCTACAATATCGGCAAAGCCTATGGCGGCCGGCAGGTCGTCCAAGACGTCAGCCTCACGGTGCGGCGAGGCGAGGCCGTCGGGTTGCTCGGCCCCAACGGCGCCGGCAAGACGACCGTTTTCTACATGATCACCGGCCTCGTCGGACCTGATAAAGGCATGATCGAACTCGACGGTCATGACGTGACTGGCTTGCCGATGTATCGCCGAGCCCGTCTCGGCATCGGTTACCTGCCGCAGGAAGCGTCGATCTTTCGGGGGTTGAGCGTCGAGGACAACATCCGCGCGGTTCTCGAACTCACGGTTCGCGACCGTGACGAGCGGGAGGCCGAACTCGACTCGTTGCTGGATGAGTTCAACATCGGGCGGCTTCGCAAGTCACCGTCGGTGGCTTTGTCGGGCGGGGAACGCCGCCGCTGCGAGATCGCGCGTGCACTGGCGGGACACCCGTCCTTCATGCTGCTCGACGAACCTTTCGCGGGCATCGACCCAATCGCGATCGGCGACATTCAGGATCTCGTGATCCATTTGAAGGGGCGAGGCATCGGCGTGCTGATCACCGATCACAATGTGCGTGAGACATTGGGACTGATCGACCGCGCCTATATCATCCATTCCGGCCGCGTTCTGACGGAAGGAAGTCCCGACGACATCGTCAACGATCCGGATGTCAGGCGGTTTTATCTCGGTGAGGATTTCCGGCTTTAGTCCTGGCCGACGGCCCGGCGTCTCCCCCGTCTCGGGATCATATTCGGCATGTCTAATCCAGAGATGCTTGAACATACGGGCTTCGCGATTGGGCTGTCGAGACCCAAACCACACCCTAAGCAAAAATCATTCCGCGCATGCGCTGCCGATTTTTTGTGCTACAACTTGAGCGATCGGCTGCGAGAGCCGTGACCGTTAGTCGTTTGCGTTGAGTAGGTGAGATGGCACTGTCGGCCAAACTCGTGATGCGGCAGGGCCAGTCCCTGGTGATGACGCCGCAACTTCTGCAGGCCATCAAGCTCCTTCAACTCTCCAATCTCGAGCTTGCGTCTTTCGTCGAAGAGGAACTGGAACGCAACCCACTCCTCGAGCGCGCCGAAGATCGCCCCGACCTGATCGAGCCCGCGACCAACGATCGTCTCGATTCGCGCGATGCCGAGGATATGAGTGATCGAAACTGGGACTCGACCGATCTCGAAACCGACCATCGCTCGCTAGAGGCGGCACTCGGAACGGAGCTCGACAACACGTTCGACGTGGACCGCAGTGTGAAACCGGACGATTTTGCGACATCGGCCGACCTTCACGGCTTATCGGCCACCTCCTGGACGGGGAGCCCCGGAACCGGCGATGGCGAATTGTCGAGTTTCGACACCTATGTGGCCGCCGCCATGACGCTGCATGACCGGCTGAGCGAGCAATTGGCCCTGGCGGTTCACGATCCGACCGATTTAATGATCGGCCACAGTCTGATCGACCTCATCGATGAGGCCGGCTATCTGACGGAGGATATCGCGAGCGTCGCGGATCGTCTCGGCGCAAGTCCGAAGCGCGTGGAAGCCGTGCTCCGGATCGTTCATACCTTCGAGCCGACCGGGATCGGAGCACGTTCCTTGGCCGAATGCCTCGAGTTGCAATTGCGGGAGAACAATCGTTTCGATCCGGCGATCGCAGCCCTTCTGGCAAATCTGGCGCTCGTGGCCAAGCGCGACTATTCCAGCCTGCGCCGGCTCTGTGGGGTCGACGACGACGATCTGCACGAGATGATCGCCGAAATTCGGAGCCTCGATCCAAAGCCAGGCCGGGCTTTTGGAGGCGCGCCGGTCCAGACCGTGATCCCAGACGTCTATGTTTGGCCGGCCGCGAATGGCAGTTGGAATGTCGAACTCAACACCGACGTGTTGCCGAGGGTCCTCGTCAACCAGAGTTATCACACCCGGGTGACCCGAGGCGGCCCGAGCGAGGGGGATCGCTCGTTCGTGACCGAGTGCCTGCAAACCGCAAACTGGTTGACGAAGAGCCTGGAGCAGCGTGCCAGAACCATCCTGAAGGTCTCGAGCGAGATCGTCCGCCAGCAGGACGCGTTTTTCGCGCATGGCGTCGAACATCTTCGGCCGCTCAACCTGAAAACGATTGCCGATGCGATCGGCATGCACGAGTCGACCGTGTCGCGCGTGACCTCCAACAAATATATGGCCAGCCCGCGCGGTCTCTTTGAGCTGAAATATTTCTTCACGGCCTCGATCGCGGCGACTGCCGGTGGCGACGCACATTCGGCCGAAGCGGTCCGCTTTCGCATCAAGCAGATGATCGACGCCGAACGAGCCGATGACGTCCTGTCCGACGACGCCATCGTGGTGCGGTTAAAGACCATCGGCATCGTCATCGCCCGTCGCACCGTGGCCAAATATCGAGAGAGCCTGCGTATTCCCTCCTCGGTCGAACGGCGGCGAGACAAACAGGTGCGAGCCGTCGCCTGCTGACGTGGATCGCCGAACCGGTTGAGCAATTGCGACCCCTGGCCTAATGGAGCCATGACGGGCACGGTATGACCCGTGAGCCGTGCGGCTCGTCCCAACAAAGGATCCACTGATGGCCGTTGAGCCCAGACTGTGGATCGCCTGATAGATGGAGAAACGCCTTGAACAGGCTGTCGCAAACGACGCTGGATCGGCTCGGCGAGAGCATCGAGCTGCCGCCTTACGACCGGGCATTGGTGGACGTCGGGATCGTCCATTTCGGCGTCGGCAACTTTCACCGCGTGCACCAGGCCGTCTATATCGACCGTTGTCTTCGCGACCCTCAGGCACGCGGCTGGGGCATCTGCGGCGTTGAATTGATCGACAGTGAGGCCAATCGCGCCAAGGCTGACGCCTATCTGGCGCAGGATCGTTTGTTCACGGTCACTGAATTTGCGCCGGACGGATCGGCGGTGACGCATGTCATTGGAGCGATGGTGGACTATCGCCATGCGCCGGCGGATGCCGAGGCCGTGTTGGCCATCATGGTTTCGCCGCAGACCCGGATCATCTCGCTGACCATCACGGAAGGGGGCTATAATATCGACGAAACGACGGGCGCGTTCGACCTGACGTCCCCGGCAGTCGCGCAGGATCTTGCGGGCGGAGCGACGTCGACGGCGTTTGGCTTCATCGTCGAAGCCCTGCGGCGCCGCCGGGCATCCGGCACGGGTCCGTTCACGGTCATGTCCTGCGACAATCTCAGGCACAATGGCGATACGGCGCGGCTCGCTGTTGTCTCTTTCGCCAAGGCTCTCGATGACGAGCTCGCGGCTTGGATCGACACGACCGTGACGTTCCCCAACAGCATGGTGGATCGCATTGCTCCCCAGGTGCCGGCCGCGATGCGAGACGAGCTCAACCGCCGGAGCGGCATTGAGGATGCGGTGCCGGCGATGTCGGAAAGCTTCATGCAATGGGTCATCGAGGATCGCTTTGCGGCCGGGCGTCCTCCACTGGACACCGTCGGCGTGGAAATCCGCGACGACGTCGTGGCCTTCGAATTCATGAAGGGGCGTATGCTGAACGCATGCCATATGCTTTTGTCGTATCCGGGTCTGCTTTGCGGCTATCGCATCGTCCACAACGCGATGGGCGACGACCGTCTGCGCCGCCTTCTGGAAACCTTTCTCGACCGCGACGTGATCCCGAATCTGGAGGGGCCGCAGGGGGTGTCGCTCGAGGCCTATAAGAGCGCCGTACTAGAGCGTTTCGCCAACCCGGCCGTGAACGACCAATTGCTTCGCATCGCGCATGATGGCGCCGCCAAGATCCCGGTCTTTCATTCCAAGACAATCGAAATGTTAATGAGCCGCGACGGAGATCTGCGGCGCGAGGCTTATTTCTTAGCGTGTTTCGAGCGATATCTCCGCGGGCGCGACGACAAGGGCGACAGCTTCCCGGTCAACGAACCCCGTCTCACTCCGGCGGATCACGCTTTGCTGAAGAGCCACGATCCGCTTGCTTTGCTGCGGACGAGCCCGTTCGAAAAGCTCGGCCTCGCCGATCATCCTGAATTCGTGCGACTCTATTCGGCCGCCGTCGGGATGATCGACGCCGAAGGGGCCTCCCGAGCCCTCGACCACCTCCTCGCTTGACGGCTGTCGCTACAACCAGGAGCGGAGCTGCCTCTGCAAAGAGCAGCACCGCCGACACGATCGGATGAAACCGCATGGACGATGCACAACGCCGCGCCCTCTCGTCCTGGCTGACCGAACAAGGGCTGGCGGGCGCGACCGAACAAGAACTTCTGCACGGTTTCTGCAACAGTCCGCATTGCACAGGTCTCTCCCTGTCGCGATCGCTGCTGATCATCGACACGCTGCATCCGGTTTACGAGGGCCGGGCGTTTCGCTGGCGCAATGATGGTGTCGTTGAAGAAGCCGTGGTCGAATACGGGTTCAGTTCCGACGGCGATGCGGCGGTCACCTGGCAACAGAGCATCTTCTATACGATGCTGCAGACCGATCAGTCGGAATACCGCATTCGCCTGACCGGCAACGAGCCGCTCCCCTTTCCGGCGCTCGAGACGATGCGGACCGAAGGCCATACGGATTTCGTCGCAACTGTGCATCGGTTTGCCAGCCGCGGCGTCATCGGTGAGATGGATTGCGTCTATTCCTATTGGTGTACCCGCGAGGCTGCCGGCTTCGACGACAGCAAATTGGAGGCTCTGAGGCACCTCGTTCCGACCTTGGCGCTGGCGGTGAAATGTACCTCTCTGGCGCGGATCGCCGAGACCCTCGTCGGGGTCTATCTCGGGCGTGACGCGGGTCAAATGGTGCTGCAAGGCAAGATCAGGCGGGGGACGACCGACCGGATCAATGCGGTCCTCTGGTTTTCGGATCTTCGCGGCTATACGGCGATTTCAGAATCGGTCGCGCCGGAAGAAATTCTGCCGATGCTGAACGACTATGCGGACGCCGTGATTTCCTCGATCCACGACGCGGGCGGCGACGTCCTCAAGCTGATCGGCGATGGCGTTCTGGCGATTTTCAAGGCCGATCGCCCGGAAGATGCTTGTGCGTCTGCGTTGAAAGCCGAAGCCAAGCTGCGCTATCGTCTAGCCAAGCTGAACGAAAGACGCGCCGCAGAACAGCGCCCCATAACCAATGCCTATCTTGGCCTGCATATCGGCGACGTGTTCTATGGGAATATCGGGAGCGCCGAGCGGCTCGACTTCACCGTGATCGGG